>CAZUIT010000009.1:0-23989 GCA_964620355.1 uncultured Burkholderiales bacterium
AAACAAGAAGCGTTATGAAATTAAAATACCATGGCTGGATGCTTCATCTTCCAGCGAAATTACCCATTAGCGTTTTCGAAAATACCCACCCCGTCATCCCGAGTGAAGCGCTAGCGGAGCCGAGGGATAGGGAGAAGACTTCCAGATAAAAGACAATCAGACAGCCAGACAAATAGCAGTTCATCAAGCAGGTCGGTGTCTCGCCGACAGGCACTGTGCTACGAGGTTGAGAGGTTTCGAGGTTGAGAGATTGCGAGGTTTCGAGACAATCAGACAGCCAGACAAATAGAAATTCATCAAGCAGGTCGGTATCTCGCCGACATGCACTGTGCTAACGAGGTTACGAGACTACCAGACAGCAAGACTACCAGACCGCCAGACAAAAACAAGAAGCGTTATGAAATTAAAATACCATGGCTGGATGCTTCATCTTCCAGCTGGGTCATCAGGTAAGAGATTGGGAGTTATCGAGATTAAGAAGTCCGGTCCCTGACCTGTACGCCGCAAGCCTCACTCCGTTTTAAAGCGTGGCCAAAGTAGTATAAATCAACTTCAGCACTCGCTCAAATTAGTTTTTTACAATTCTGAATGTTTGATGCTTTGAATGGGTTTTTACTTTTATAAAATACACCCCTTTTGCAAGATTAAGAGCCAGCTTGATAGCATTTGTATCTTGGTAAACCTTTTGAAAAATCGGTTTCCCATCCATACTAAAAAGCTGAACTACCACTTCTTCCTCCTGCTGTTTTAAGTCAATATTAATCTCGTTTGCCAAGGGGTTGGGATAGACTGAAAAAACGAACCTTTCACTTAAGCTGGGTGTACTCAAATTTTTTCCTTTCACAAAGCTTTTTACTTGCTTTTCAGAGCGTCCATCAAAAATATCGACGATGTAAAATTCAACAAAGTATTCCTTGTTATCCGGTAAAGCACGAATGTCGACTGTGTCATTTCTAAGGTGCGGCTTGATGGAGTCGATTGAAATTAGCGGAGTTCCCGTAAGCGTGCTTGTATCATAAACCCGGATATGATAGGAAAACTGTGGCGCTTTAGATTCGATAATATCCCAACTAATAAATAAGCTATCCTTATCCACGCCTAACAGGAGATTTGCTGATTTGCCTGTTTCAAATCCCGGACTAGAAGCATTATTTGTCAGGTAAAGCATTACATCATCCTCATTACTTATTGGCGTGGTAGTTCCACCACTTGTCATAAAATAATAGCTATCATTAATTACCCCGCCGTCATAGTTCTCTATATAATTGACCGTTCCAGCATCAGGGTATACTCGGTCAAAATAAGTCTTATCAAAAGCAATCCAGCTGCTGTCGAGTGTTTTCCTTTTCCACCCATTTTTGTGATGTACCGTTCTGGCTTGCGGGCCGTTTCCAAGCCAATCTTCAATAAAAGAGCTTGTTTTGGTATTGAATTTTAAATTGGGAACTGGGTAGTTCATGGTGACCACATGATGCCAAGTACTCTTATGTTGATCGTATACCCAATAAGCGAATAAGGTAGAAGCAGTATCCACACTCCAAGCACGCGAAACAAGAGAGTACCATTGATTGGTTTCCCAAGAAATTCCGAAATTTAGTGACCTCAGCCCAGTGCCTTCACCACCGAAGTTGGCTATTTGAGTGGCCGGATGAACATATTCAGCCGTGATGGCTTCGTTTGAACTAATTGGGTCCCAAAGCGAATAAATAAAGTTCCTTCCACTGGGGTGCTCTTGCATTCCACAATAGCCTCCTGCATCTTGACCGCCATTCCATAATAGACCACAATAGTAGGTATACAAGGGCGATGGATCTTGTATTCTCAAGGTATTTATGATGATGTCTCCTTGTCCTTTGTCTTGGTAATTTAAATACAAGGAAGGTGCTCTATTTTGCGAAAACAGGCGTGGTGCGCAGGATAGTGAGGCAATTATTATAAGGGTGAAAATTCTGATTTTCATCGTATTCAAAACTAAGAATTAGCTGCTAAAGACGCCATGAACAGGCCCCTATTGCTTGGCTAATATAATTTGAAAGCTACTATAAATTGTAGACAAAAAAAGATTGCAAGACTAAAGACTACCAGATAAAAGACTATCAGACAGCCAGACAAATAGAAATTCAGCAAGCAGGTCGGTGTCTCGCCGACTTGCACCCTGATAACGAGATTTCGAGTTTGCGAGACAATCAAACAGCCAGATAAAAGACTATCAGACAGCCAGATAAAAGACTATCAGACAGCCAGATAAAAGACTATCAGACAGCCGGACAAAAGACGGCCAGATAAAAGACTATCAGACTGCCGGACAAAAGACGGCCAGATAAAAGACTATCAGACTGCGAGACAAAAGCAATTTGAAACTAATAATGCTTTAGCCAGATGCTATAGCTTCCAGCGAAACCACCCTTCGCCCCTTCGACAAGCTCAGGGACCGGGACCTCAACTTTAGCCCCAACCCCAAACTAAACCTCTACCTCAGCCCCATCATACGAAAAGAACATTCCCTCGGGTAAATTCTTCTCAATTTGCGCTTGGACTCCCATTTGGTGACTCATATGGATGAAATAAGTGCGTTCTGCGCCAATGTCTTTCGCCATGGCGATGGCTTGTTCTAAAGAGAAATGGGAAATATGATTGGTCAGGCGTAGGGCGTTTAGCACCAATACCTTCGTACCTTTGATCTTTTCGATTTGATCTTCAGGAATGCGGTTCGCATCGGTGATATAGGTAAAGTCCTTCACACGAAAGCCTAATACAGGCATCTTATAATGGTATACCAAGATGGGCGTAACAGGCAGTCCTTTTACCTCAAAATCTTTGTTTGCCTCGATATCATGCACATTCAAATCGGGAACGCCTGGATATTTATGCTCTTCGAAGGCATAATAAAATTCACGCTTAAGGGCAGCGAGGGTATCGGCATTGCAGTAGATATCAATGGGTGATTTCTGTATGAAGTTGAAACCACGCACGTCATCCATGCCTGCAATATGGTCTTTGTGACTGTGGGTGAAAATGAGTCCGTCGAGGTGACGAATGCCTACGCGCAACATCTGTTGACGGAAATCTGGACCGGAATCTATAACGATGTTCAGGTCCCCTTCCTGTATAAGGACGGAGCTACGTAAACGTTTATCGCGATGATCTGGAGATTGACAAACTTCGCAGTCACATCCAATTACCGGAACTCCTTGTGAGGTGCCTGTTCCTAAAAAGGTAATTTTCAATGTTCAGAATATTAGAGGTGCGAAGAAAAAAAAGAGGTCGGAACCGGATTCGAACCGGTGTAAAGGGTTTTGCAGACCCGTGCCTAGCCACTCGGCCATCCGACCTTTGAGGGATGCAAAAGTATCGGAAATAAACCATACGCGCAATACTGAATGCGATAATTTTCCAATCCTTTTTTCGACCGGTCGACTTATCAATTTGTCGGCCAGTCGATTGATGAATATTTTACAAATTATGGAACCATATTCTACGTCTTTTCACTAACATTGTAAGAGCATGACAACACTAAAAATAGGCGATATAGCGCCAGACTTCACCCTTTTTGATTCCGATAAAAACGAGGTAAAACTGAGTGGTTTTCGCGGACAAAATGTGGTTATTTTATTCTTCCCTCTCGCATTTACCAGTGTATGTACCACTGAGTTATGTTCGGTAAGGGATGATGTAGCATTTTATCAAAACCTCAATGCTCAGGTATTGGCAATCTCTGTTGATACGCCGATGACCTTGGCCAAATTCAAAGAGGAACAGAGCCTAAATATGCCGCTTCTTTCCGACTTCAACAAAGAAGTTTCGGCCAATTATGGAAGTCTTTATGATACGTTTATCCTTGGAATGCGTGGTGTATCGAAACGTTCTGCATTTGTAGTAGATAAAGATGGTATCTTGCAATACGCAGAAGTGCTTGAAAATGCAGGAGAAATACCTAATTTGGAAGCAGTAAAAGCCTGCCTTAATCAGCATAAATGAGTATCAGTGTTTTAATCCTGTTTGTATTGATTGGTCTGATTCTGATCATTCTCGACCTGTTCTTCATTCCAGGAGGAGTTGTCGCGTTTTTTGGATTAGCCTTAGTAATCTACGCTGATTACCAAAGTTTTCAGGATTATGGTACTTCCACTGGCCTCCTTTTTAGTGGCATATCGGGCTTAGCCTCCATCCTACTGATTGCCCAATTTTTTCGTCCTTCATTTTGGAACCGCTTTGGGCCAAAAGGAGAAATTAATGGTCGGGTTAATACCTCAGACTTGGAAAAAGTAGTCGTTGGCGACCGTGGAATTGCCGTGGGGTCTATCCGACCTTCAGGAAATGCCCGTTTTGGAAATGAATTGATAGAAGTACACGCAAAACATGAGATGATTGCTCCTCATTCAGAGATAGAAATCATCGCAATTGAAAGCAATAAAATAATAGTCAAACAAATTGAACCCTAAAATATGACAAGCATTGCATTAGTTATCATTCTGGTCGGAGGAATTATTTTCCTCTTTACCTTCCTTTATTTTGTGCCTTTGGGCCTTTGGTTCTCGGCCCAGCTTTCACGGGTTAGAATCAACTTGCTTCAGTTGGTGTTCATGCGCTTCAGAAAAGTGCCGCCACAAGTCATTGTAAAAGCAATGATTAACTCTACTAAAGCAGGATTGCATCTTACACGCGACGAATTAGAAGCGCATTACTTGGCTGGCGGAAACGTAACCAATGTAATCAACGCCTTGATTTCAGCGGATAAAGCCAATATTGAATTGGACTTCAAATCAGCTACCGCGATTGATTTGGCTGGACGTGATGTATTCCAAGCAGTACAAATGAGTGTTAATCCGAAAGTGATTGACACCCCTCCCGTTACAGCGGTTGCGAAAGACGGTATTCAGCTGATTGCAAAAGCACGTGTTACGGTTCGTGCGAATATCAAGCGCCTCGTTGGGGGTGCGGGTGAAGAAACCATCCTAGCCCGTGTAGGTGAAGGGGTTGTATCCTCAATTGGTTCAGCTGCTTCGCATAAAACAGTATTGGAGAATCCAGACAGTATCTCTAAAACGGTTTTGGCAAAAGGACTTGATTCAGGTACTGCCTTTGAAATTCTTTCGATTGATATTGCCGACGTAGATATAGGCAAGAACATCGGTGCGGTACTTCAAACAGACCAAGCCATGGCCGATAAAAACATTGCCCAAGCGAAAGCAGAAGAGCGCCGTGCAATGGCCGTAGCTCTCGAACAAGAGATGGTAGCCAAAGCACAAGAAGCTCGCGCCAAAGTAATTGAAGCTGAAGCCGAGATTCCAATGGCTATCGCTGAAGCTTTCCGTTCTGGAAATCTAGGTGTGATGGATTACTATAAACTTAGAAACATTCAGGCGGATACGGATATGCGTGGAAGTATTGCCAAGCCTGGTAGTAAAGACAACAATAAGAAATAGGGCTCGTCCTAAAACAAAAAAAATCCCGGCGATCAACCGGGATTTTTTTATGCCTTTTTACGAAGGATTATTGGGCGCTTGATTTCAGCTTATCTCCAAAAATCTTCTTCACTTTATCGACTTTTGGTTTGATTACCATACGGCAATATGGCTCCGACCCATTATTATTATAATACTCTTGATGATAGTCATCTGCCGGGTAGAAAGTGCCAAAAGATGTTATTTCAGTGACAATCGGCGAACCAAATGCCTGCTCTTCATTCAAACGTTTTTTGAAATACTCCGCGCGTTCCCTCTGGTATTCATTATGATAAAACACCGCTGAACGGTATTGAGTACCTGCATCAGCTCCTTGTCGGTTTAAGGTTGTTGGATCATGTGTTTGCCAAAAAACCTCCAATACCTCATCCACTGTTATGATGCTGGTATCGAAAACCAATTGAATCACCTCGGCATGTCCTGTCAAGCCACTGCATACTTCTCTATACGTTGGATTCGAAATCCGTCCGCCAGAATAGCCTGAAACGGCCGACTTAACTCCTTTAAGGTCCTGAAATACTGCTTCAACACACCAAAAGCAACCAGCCCCAAGCGTGATGGTATCGAATTTTGTGCTATCTAACTCTTCCATATCTATTGAAAAATCTCCTTCTTTTGATTCATTATCTGCTGGCTTTGCCTGACAAGCCAAAAGACTCCCCAAACTCAGCACCAAGAGTAGCTGTTTCATGCTTTGATTTATTGTTCTACTTTTTTAGACGTATCATTCCTAAAAACTGACATACCTAGCGTCATTGTTAAAAATGGAATTAGCCAAATTACGCGAGCTTGATATCGGTCTACCGGGTTGGATAAGATGCCACATACAGCAGCATTTGCAAGCAAGAATACGAATAGACAAATAAGCATCATGGTCCACTCCTTCTTCCACCGTCCGTTTCTCATTCCTATTAAAACGAGAAACAGCAGTGCTATAAGGCTTAACAATACGGTCCACCATTGTGTTTTAGACTGCCCATGAAAAAACAAATCATGATCATACTGGTCCGAAGACTTATACCGTTTCAAATCTTTTGGATAATGATGATCGAGAACCGTGTAGGGCGCTGAACCTTCTTTCTGGCTTGATATCATACCAATCCCATAATCAAATGTTTGTTGCCAGGTGGCTTTCCAAGCATACTGTAAATAGGCATCTCTGCTTATGTCATCTTTCCACCAGTTCTTCATAAACGGGCCCAACTCTTCATTTCGAACCCTCCAGCAATAACCCCAGCCACTTTGTGATAGACAGGAACTATCCATTAGAATATCTGAGCCCCATAAAATACCATTGCCATCCATCCCTTTCAGCTGTTCTTGATTGGCACATAAGAATTCGGGTGCTTGCTCCTCTCCACAGTGTCGCTCGAGCCAAGGAGTTAAAATACCTGCATTATGAAGACTGGCTGCAAAAAACACTCTCGATGAGTCAGAAAGATAAAAGCGTCCAGCATGAGTGAAATTAACAATTGGGATAATCATCCATACCCCAATAAGCAGTGCAAGTTTATTGATGATTTTTTTATCTCGGTCTAAATAATAACGCGCTAAGGCCAAACACGGAATCAGAATCAAGGCCAACAGTAGATGTGAACTGTGCATGGCGACAATAAACAGCAAAAAGGCAATGCTCAGCAGAGATTCGCGTAGACCCAGTTTTTGCATCAGGTCCCAGATCAATAAAAAGAGAAAAGGAGTGAACAGATCAGGCATCATCTGACATACCAAATGCGGAAGCCCTGTAAATGCACCTAAAGCAATGAATAACACAGTTCCAGACCATTTTGGCAAACTCCTAAAAACCGTCCTTTTCAGAAAACGCTCGCCCAAATAAATGACCATTACAGCCTGAACTACAGGTAAAAAATAAACGCCAAATAGTTTAGCAAAAAAGACCAAAAAATAGGAATAGGCATATGGACGATCAATTGGGATCTCCCCTATTTTCGCTGCAACCAAATAGGTTCCGCTATCGGAATACAATAAAGGAAAACCGTGCACCCAAAGTGGCCAAGTAAGGGCAATAATAGCGCACAGCTTTAGGAGATTTAATACGATTTTATCTTTGTTCAATGCCTTCATTCCATATTCAGCTTATCGAATAAGTCGCCGCGAGCATGATGCAAATTCACCAAGGCCAAGCGCCATTTTACTTCCAAGCTCATTTGTTTGACTTGCGATTGGAAGTACATATTTTCTCGCTGATTTATCAAGAATACTGAACTTTCTCCATTTTTAAAGCGAATTTCTTCCGCCTTCAGTAGCTGCGAATAGCTTTTAGTTATGCCATTTTGAAACTCGACATTTTGAAGTCCATAGGCATAATCCAAATAATAGGCATTCACTTTTTGCCCCAACTGACGTGATTTATCTAAAAATTTCCAATTAAGCTCTTGCTGTTTTAATCGTGTATACTGCATTGAGGCCCTTTCCTTTCTCATGAATATGGGGAATGAAATACCAAGGCTTGCTTTATAATAATCACTACCAATCGTTTGCAAGGCCTGAAAGCTTTGATTCGGGTCGTATAAGAAATTATACTTCAACTCGGCTTTTGGAAGAAGCTGGTTTCGCTTGTATTTTAGTTCTGATTGAAGGATGGATTGCGCAATACCTATTTGTTTGATCTCGGGGTGGTCCTCTCTCCAACTTATAACTTCTATGGCTGTGTCGGCGACCATGTTTACTTGGCTAATATTCTCTAAACGAGGCGGAACCATGCTTGACGTTTCAAAACGATTCTTTAATTCATCTTCCCAAATGTACGTGAGCAAGTGTGCCCTTTCTTTTTGATAATGTAATGCTGCTTCATTTGCATTGAGCAAACGATTTTGCCATTGCATATGCGATTCCAATGTATCAATTAATGGACGATCGCCCAGCCTTGCAGAGGTTTTTACGACACTTAACTGAGTTGCACTTATCTCCGCGGCCTTAAGATTAATTTGCCAAATATTATAGGCTTCTACCCAATTCCAATAGGCGTACATGGCTTCTTGAAGCAGGTCATTTAAGTCGGCCTTTGTTTGATTGGGAGCGTTCTGCTGGTATAGGCGAGCTCTGCTTCGGGTAAAACGCATTTCATTCTGCCATAGTCCGTTTCCTAGTGGAACCTTTATTCCGCCAGCGTAGAGCCCATTCATTGGAACATTGCGTTCTGAATTTAAATACTGCCCCGTATTTTGATCAAAATTACCGTAAAACTCAAGTCCATAAAGCGTTGGAATACTTAGCTCGGTTCCAAATAGATTCCAGTAATTTTTTCCGTCAAAGGTTTTTCTATCATAGCCCATAGAAATACCGGGTTGAGTTAAGGCCCGTGCCTTTAACCACTCCACATCTGCATAGGCGGAGTATAAATTAGCTTGATTCGCTCGAGGATGATAATTTATTACCTGTTTAGCAAAGGCTTCTGCTTGCAATACCGAATCATTCGGTGCGGTGAAGCTAAGTCCCAGTGCAAATACCCAAGCAATCATTTTTCGCCTCCTTCCTTCTTAATAATGGCATTTTCTATGCGGTAGAAATCTGGTGGAAAGCCGTTCAATCGGCGCCATAATTCATACCAAATAGGAACATCGTGCAATAATGCATATCCCTTGGCTCCTCCTCCCATGGCTAGTAAATTTGGCCATTCTTCACTTTCATCGCTCGGTGAAACAAGAATACGATAAAATCCATTTTTTGAAATATTATTATCAATCACTTTCACCTGACCTCCAAAGGTCCCGAATGAAGTGCCAGGCCATCCACTGAATACGATAGAAGGCCATCCATCAAACTGAATGCGAACATTTCTTCCTTTTTCAAATAAAGGCAAATCCACCGCCTGAACGTAAAAAGCCACCGCCAATTGAGTCACTTCGGGTGTAATACTCGCCAATGACTCACCTGCCTTGATATTCTCTCCCAAACCAGCTTGATGTATTTTAACAATTTGTCCGTCTTGTGGCGACAAGATGAAATACTTGCCTGCACGAATCACATAGTTCGAATACAGGTTATTGAGTTTAGACAATTCCTCGTTTACTTTAGACATGTCAGAAACAGCTGTTTGAATTTCTGACTGTGTCTTGAATATCTTCTCTAAATAGTCTGCTTCTACCCCATTCAACTCTACTTCAGCAATGAGGAAGTCATTTCGAGAAATCGAAAACTCATTTTCAGCCTTATTCAGCTTAGCCATCGCTCCCTGCATTTTATTCTGACGGATTTCGAGATCTGTCTTGCTGATTAAATTTTGTTTATATAATTCATCTCCACGCTCGTACTGTGCCTTGAAGTTCAAGTAGTCAGTTCGTGCTGATTCTATGGCCGCACTATCTGCACTCAGTTTATAATGAATCTGCTGTATCTTCTGTTTTGTTTGTAGTGTTTTTAAAATTAGATTTTTCCGCAAGATGCCCACCTGACTTTCCAAGGCGTCAATCTTACTCTTATAGGCCTCTCGCGAATTTCGTTTTGCCTGGAGTTGCTCTTCAGTACGTTCGAGTAAAAATGGATCCCAATACTGATCTTTAATCTCTGAAATTCGTGCAATAGTATCGCCTTTGTTCACGAACATTCCTTCACGAACATACCAATAATCGATTTTCCCTTCTATAACACTTTGGATTTCCTGTGGACGCGTTTCTGGCTCTAAGGTGGTCAGAATTCCTTCCATATATACATTCTGTGTCCAGGGTAAAAAGAGCATAAAAAATCCAATTCCCGTGGTCACAAATAACACCCTGCTAAACCGCCGAATACTCCCAAGCCGCATCACTTTTGCTGCGCTGGTATTTCGCGATACATTTAATAAATCCTTACTAATTGGCTGTTTGGATAGATTAAGCATTGTTCCCTCCTTTCTCAAGTATGATGGAACTCAGCATATAACGTTTTAAATCTTTCGCCTGTTGATTATTGCTTCCAAAAACCCACCATGAACGTCCTTTTTCATTAAATAAAGCTTCAAAATCAATTTCTGATAATAAAGTCTGTGGGAGATTGTCCATATCAATAATCAAAATTTTCGGTCCATTAATCAATGAACGCAACAAGCCAATTTGCCAAAGAAACAAGTCTTTATTGAAATACCAGGTAGGATTTAATGGGTCGCGGAGGCTTATACTAAATGCATCAAGTCGTTTGGAAATCCCTAAAACATCACAATAATGTTGGGCTCGCATCATTTTTTCTGAATCCGAATCCAATTCTAAATATTCAGAAAGCGACACATTTTCCATCATGCCTGCTGGGCCGACCTGATTAATTTTCTGACGCCATACCATTAGGTTCCATTCGTTTAATGATAAGCCGTCAATCCGAATACTCCCACTTCGTAATGGAATATGCCCCAAAACACTCGCGATGAAAGCCCCTTTCTGCAAATCATCACCTCCTTCCCAAACCAATGATTCATGTAAAGAAAGCTCCATATCAGGCAAATAGAAATTTTTTGCCAAGGCAATTTCAGCACCTTGAAATTTCAGTTTTTCAGGCATATGAGCCGATGCATAACCTTCGGGTTCGTCGATTTCTAATTCTGGAATCTTCGCAACCTTCTCAACGGCTGTAAGTACATCATATATTCCCTCCATGCTTAATAGAAGCTTCTCCACAGACCCCATGATGAGGATAATGACAATCTCGGCAGCGATAAATTGTCCTAAATTGATTTCTCCTTCTAAGACCAAATTTCCGCCGATTATCAATAAAATACTAATTATCAGCGTCTTAAAAAGTATAAGTACTTGGTATTGCGAACGTAAAACACGAAAATGCTTTTTTCTCGCGTCTAAATAACGTGAAAGCATTAAATCAAGCTTCTTTATTCCTGACTGAAATGGAGCCGAAGCCTTGAACCAAAGAGATTCATACCCGAGCTTTTGAAGAAAAAACGCAATGCGGTATTTGTCTTCAGACTCTTCTAAGCTTGAAGCAAGGCCACGTGGACCAGAAATTCTAAAAAACAAGAATAATAACAAGAAAATCAGCAAACTAAAGAAGGCAAAAAATGGATGATAGAAGGAAATAAGTATCAACCCAAATACCATTTGCAAAATGGCTGCTGAGAGGTCCATCAATAATTTTGGAACTTCCTTCTGAAGCGTCAATGTATCGAAGAAACGATTGGCTAATTCTTGAAAGAGCTCTTTACCGGTAGTATGAAGCCTTAATAAGGGTACTCGAAAGGCGTATTCAAGGCTTGAACGCATAAAAAGCCTTTGCTGCAATACCTCCACGATAGTAAGCTGGAATAATTGGAGAACGCCAATGAAAAAGGTTCCACTAATAACTAAGGCAATCAATAAAACCAAGGAGGTAGATAAATACGCCCCCATCAAATATGTTATAATTGCCTGAACACCAAGAGGTAACGTTAGACTTAATATTCCACTTAAGACCGCATATATATAGAGCAACCAAATGTCTTTTTTCTCATCTTGTAGCACTGCAACAAGCTTCCTTGTTGAATTGGTAATGAGTTTTTTGGGCCTGCTCGCCTCAATCTTATCTTTCATTCTTTGCAAAATTCGACTCTTGTTATCAAAACATCTACCAAAAGTTGTAAGTATTGAATTTATTAATAGCCACAGTTGATATTAAGCCTTTAAACCCAGAAACTCCAATAATTGTTTGGGCTTTCATATCTTGCACACATGGATATTGACCCAATTCTACTATTTATCCCGATTGCATTTTCTGCCCTTTTTCCGGTAGTAAATCCAATTGGAACCTCTATCCTCTTTCTAAACTTAACACTCGATGCACCAAGTAAAGTAAGGAGACAGATTGCGCGAAAAATTGCAGCAAACTCGCTCATTTTGATGCTATTCACTTTAATTATTGGGCTTTATGTCTTAAAACTCTTTGGGATTAGCATTCCTGTTGTGCAGCTTTGTGGAGGACTAATCCTCTTCTCAATGGGCTGGCAGTCACTTAGTAGTCAAGAAAATAGCAATGAGGCAAGGAATAAAGAATATGTGCGCGAAGACGTGGGCGACACCTACGAAAATCAAGCATTTTACCCCTTTACATTTCCACTCTCTATCGGACCAGGTACCATTGCTACAGCCCTTACACTCAGTGCAGAGGCTTCTAAAGACGATGGAGTGGGTCGTTATGAAAGCTATATTGGCATTGCCATCGCCATGCTCATTCTGTCGGCTGTGATCTACCTCGCATACGGCTATTCTGACTTGGTTGTAGAACGCTTAAGCCCCAACCTACGTAAGGTAATTATGCGTTTATTAAACTTTATACTACTCTGTATTGGCGGACAAATTACGGTTAATGGCATTCACTCCATCCTCATGACCTTCTAGTCATGTGTTTATTTAATACCCCTTCCAAGTTTGCTGGAGAATAGGCAATGGATTTCAGTGTTTTATTGTCTTCTTTTCTATAAACCAAGTATTTACCATCCTTAAATTCATAAAATGCTGCCTGGTCCTTAGCGTCAAAATGTGCCACCGTTTGTTGAGCTTCTGCTTCTGTACTACAGGCTTTGCTCATGTTTGAGCGCTGAACTTCACTAAATAGATCATCAAAAGCTCCCTGAAGTCCGAATTCAAGCACTGCGCCACTTAATACATACTGGATATCAGCCAAGGCATCTGCTATGCCAACAATATCCTTGTCGGAAATTGCCTCAGCAAGCTCATCTAGTTCTTCTTGAATCAGGGATACGCGCAGTTTACAGCGTTTTTCATCTGGTATTTGGGGGGTATTTAGAATTGGATGACCGAATGTTTCATGGAATTCAGCCACCATTCCAAGGCTGTTTGGCGTCTTAATGTCTTTCATGGTTTCGTTTTTCACGTATTTGGAGCTCTAAATCCTTCAATTCGAGCTGCATTTCCTTTAGTTTTTGTTCCGTACGATGCAATAGATTGTCAATTTCACCTGATATCCCACTGTTTCTATACTTGTTGCCGGTCCCATTTATCAGCCAATCGGATGAAATTTCCGGGAATTGAAGCAGGAGTTTTTGGATGATATCTAAACCGGGCTTGTTTCTGCCGCTTGAAATATGACTCAATTGAGCAAGCGAAACCCCCAGTCGATGAGCCAGATCACTTTTACTCATCCCCGAAGCATCCATTACCTCTTTTACACGTGTAGCAATACCCATTTACAATCGTAAAATCAACTTTACAATTGTAACCTATCTCCGCTTTACATTTGTAAATAGTTACAAACAAATCCACCTCAATTTAACTTCTACTTAGTAAAACAATCCCTTTAAGTTCAGCTTATAACCTATTCATTTATTGATAGATGAATGGGTGGAATTACAAGTACATTATATGCGTCACTTATATGTGTATTTCCATTTTAAAAACCCTTTACAAATACCAAAATACTCGTACAACAATGTAAAAACTTGCCTCCTATCCTGCCCTGATTATTTTTGCGACCGAATTATGAAACAACCATTAGTAATTTTAGCGATGATGCTTGGGGGAAACATAGCATCATACGCACAGCTGAACGACACCTTCCAATTGGAAGAAGCCCTGATTCATGACAATCGCTATCCGGTGAAGTTTTCTGAATCCACGCGAAATATCACCGTAATCAGCTCCAAGGAAATTCAAGCAATGCCCGCGACCAATGTGCAGGAAATTCTATCCTATGTTACTGGAGTTGATATCCGTCAGCGCGGTGCTGGTGGCGGACAAGCAGACATCAGCATTCGCGGCGGTAGTTTTGATCAATGCCTCATACTAATCGATGGCGTAAAATTCTCCGATCCTCAGACAGGTCATCATATGATGAACATCCCACTGCTCCCTGCAGACATCGAACGCATAGAGATTCTACGAGGATCCGCGAGTCGGATTTTTGGACAGAATGGTTTTAGTGGAGCTATTAATATTGTCACCAAGAAAAACTACCAAAAACAGTTGAATGCTGAACTGAGCTATGGATCATATAACTCACCTACTGCAAATGCTTCAGCCGCATTTGAAACAAAGAAGAATTGGGGAAATCGACTTTCCGTAGGATATGCAAGTAGCGCCGGCTATACAGACAACCGCGATTTCACGACCATCCAAGGATTATATCAATCGCGCTACCTACTTTCTAATCATAGTCAAATTCGCTTACTCGCCGGACTTCAGCAAAAGACATTCGGCGCCCAGAATTTCTATACTCCACCAATAGCCAAATACCGAGAATACGAAGAGACCATGGCCGCTTTCGGAACCCTGAGCGGACAGTTCACCAAACTTGCAAACCTTACCCTTAACCTGAATTGGCGCCGCCATCATGACGAATTCAGACTTTGGAGAGACACTATCCACAAGGCAGTAAACAAGCACCTAACCCATGTCTATTCATTTGATGCTAATATTTATGAGCAATGGAAGTATGGCGTGAGTTCTTTAGGAATCGATATCCGGAATGAACAGATTCAGAGTAATGCACTAGATACGCACGACCGAAGTATTGGGGCCGTATTTGTCGAACATAGATTTCCTAAACATAAGATTATCAGCGCAGTGATTGGGACAAATCTATCTTTTATTTCTGGTTATGGATGGGTCGCCTATCCTGGAGCGGAAGTCGGACTTCGTATCAATTCATACATAAAAACGAATTTCAGTATTGGACGCTCATACCGTGTTCCGACGTTTACGGACTTATACTATACCGATGGTGGCCCAACTTCGCTCGGCAACGCCAGTCTAAAACCAGAAGAAGCCTGGACCTATGAAGCTGGCCTGGTATTCGAATACGGTGATTTCTTGGCTCAATCCAACTATTTCCTGCGTGATGCAAGCACCTTAATTGATTGGCAAAAAGATCAACCGAGTGATATAACTTGGTTAGCGCTGAACGTAGATGGAACCCAAACCCAGGGCATTGAGATTCAAATCACCTACCGCTCCAAACTTCCAATACTCCAAACTGCCCGTCTTGCCTATACCCATTTGGCAAGCACTAAAATTGAAACATCAAATACAAGCCGCTACGTATATGATTATTTACCCAATCAATTGGTAGCTTCCGTAGATTTAGCCTATTCCAAACATATTTTCCACAGCATCTATTACCGCTATATCGAACGCATTGGCTACCAAACAGCCCATGTTATTGATACACGGTTACGTTACCAGCAAAACAAATGGACCGCTTGGTTGCAGTGGGAAAACCTAACACAGGCCACCTATTTCCAAGTACGCTATGTCGAGATGCCAAAAACTTGGGCGCGTCTTGGATTAAGCATCAATCTATAAACATGTAAGCACATCGATTACGGTTTTTTCTTTGGCCGTGAATAGGTAATTTCGGCATCCTTTAAGGATAATGATGAGAAAAATACACCTATTCACGGCCCTTTTATTGGGCCTAACTGTATCTAGTTCTGCACAGAATCAATGGAATTCATCCCGCATAAAACACGAAATCAACAAGTTGCCAGTAAAAGGCACCGTACTTTATGTAGCGGCTCACCCCGATGACGAAAACACACGCTTAATCAGCTGGCTCGCGAATGAGAAAAAGTTTCGGACAGCCTATCTTTCCTTGACTCGGGGCGACGGGGGACAAAATCTCATTGGCAATGAACTCGGCGTTAAACTCGGTATTATCCGCACCCATGAGTTAATGGCCGCGCGAGAAACGGATGGCGGCGAACAATTCTTCACCCGTGCCTTCGATTTCGGATATTCCAAATCACCCCAAGAAACCTTTACGAAGTGGGACCGCGACTCCGTTCTGTCAGATATGGTTTATGTCATTCGGACATTAAAACCCGATTATATTATTACCCGGTTTCCACCAGATGAATATGGTACTCATGGACATCATACCGCTTCTGCAATTCTTGCTTTAGAAGCCTACGAGGCAGCTGCTGACCCACAGCGTTTTCCAGAGCATTTTTCCAAAGGAGTCAAACCACATACAGTCAAGGCAATCTTTTATAACGCCAGCACCTGGTGGAATAAAGACCTCCCTGAACTAGCAAGCAATAACGATAGCTTCTATTCATTTGATGTTGGCGGTTTCAACCCCTTACTTGGTGAATCGTATACAGAAATGGCCGGAAGAAGCAGGAGCATGCATAAAAGCCAAGGTTTTGGTTCTTCTCAACCAGCAGGAGAGCAGATCGAATACCTGAAACTGATGAAATCCCGCAACCCTCTTCCGAAAGACCTCTTCAATAGTCAGGATTTTATCTACTCAAATAATGAAGTTACTAAAGCTTACACTAATGCTTTACAAAACATTGATAATGACGATTATAAATCACTAATGACAAACCTTGTCATTCTTAAAAAATGGTTTAAAAATCAAGCTACTCATCCCCTCGCTATTCACCGAGCTGGTCAAGTGGACGAAATCATTAAACAGAGTCTTGGACTTAAAATTACCCTGAGCGCTGAAAATCTAAAATTTGCTCAAGGTTCTGAACTGAAGGCCGAATTTTCGATTCTACAGCGTTTAGGAGAAAATGTACAGATTGTACGCATTGCTCCAGCCCTCGGAATAAAATCCTTTAAATCACCAGAACTTAATTCATCTCAATTAGAAACGGGTAAGAATAAAACCATCTCAATGACTCTTGAGCTGTCACCTGAATATTTCAGTCAGATGCCTTGGATAAAAAACGGACTTGGCAAAAACATGTTTAATAATTCATGGAACGATGGTGGAATTTATCCAGGAACTGACTATGATGTGTGTGTCACAGTCGTATTAAACATCTATGGTGAAGAATGCAGCTATACGATCCCACTCCATTATATCCATGTCGACCCGGTTAAAGGAGAGCTATACGACCCAGTTTTGGTATTGCCTCAGCTAAGCCTAGAACTTCCATCTAGCAACCTCCTCTTCGTCAATCAAAAATCAAAACCATTGGACCTACAGATTAAGGCAAATAGTGCATTCAAAGGTCAGTTTATTAGTCAGTTAAGTGGGCCATTTTCGAGCAGCAAAACACCGAAAGAGGGCTTTGATTTTCAAAAAGACAGTCTGCATAAGTTTCGCTTAAATATTGATCTACTAAAAGAAGGTGTGCCGGGACAGATTGAATTTCGTTCCACAGGAACCCTGCGTCAAGTAACGGACATCAGCTACGATCATATCGGTCACCTTCTGCATTGTGAAGTCCCGAAAATGGCACTAAATGGTGTGAACCTAAAAGCATCTAGCAAGAAAATCGCCTATTTACAAGGTGCAGGAGATGAAGTAAACCACTACTTGCAATTGGCTGGCTATACGGTGAATGAAATCACGCAAGATCAGCTGAACACAGAAGGCTTAAAAGAGTATGATGTGCTTATTTTGGGAATCCGATCTTATAATACCCTTCTGTTTACCGATAATCAACAACAAGCTCTTAATAGCTTTGCACAAAATGGCGGCAATGTAATTGTGCAATACATTACGAGTCGCCGAATCAATCGCGAGGATGACTTCACTCCCTACCCGATGAAAATTGGACGAGGCCGTGTGACTGAAGAAGATGCTCCCATGGTATTCATTAATCCTGCAGACCCTATCTTGCACAAACCCCATAATATTGGGCCTGAAGACTTTAATTTTTGGGTACAGGAACGCGGATTGTATTTTGCAGAATCATACGACCCTCATTTCAGACCCGTCTTTAAATCTCATGATACTGACGAAGAGGACTTAGACGGATCCTTATTGATTGCTGACTTAGGCCAAGGCAGTTTTATCTATACCGGCATCTCCTTCTTTCGTCAGCTTCCGGCTGGTGTTCCAGGGGCGTATCGTTTATTAGGAAACTTAATTGATTATGAACCAAACGGAACTAAGTAAACCAATAAAAAACTGGAAACGCTGGTACCTTCTGGTTATCCTGTTTCTGGCGATTGAAATTGCATTGGGAATCCTCTTAAGCGCGCAGTACTAATGGCACAGCTCGATTGGATCGTTTTATTACTCACGCTCGGCTTCATCGTAACCTACGGTGTGCTTCGAACAAAGCGGAGTTTGAACTTAAACAGTTTCCTCAAAGGCGGAAGTACGGATAATTGGACGACCGTAGGCCTTTCCGTTATGGCTACCCAGGCCAGTGCAATCACCTTCCTATCTGCGACAGGACAAGGATATGAGTCAGGACTAGGATTTGTTCAGTTTTACTTTGGGCTTCCCTTAGCAATTGTTCTTATCTGCGCTTTCATCATTCCTATCTATTACCGCCTGAACGTCTTCACAGCGTATGAATACTTGGAAAACCGCTTTGATTTGAAGACGCGGCTTTTTACGGCAGGTTTATTTTTAGTCTCTCGCGCTTTTGCGGCAGGCATCACAATCTTCGCCCCGAGCATCGTTCTATCTACCTTATTTGGCTGGTCCTTACAAGCAACAAATATCGTGATTGGTATATTGGTGATCATCTATACGGTAAGCGGCGGCACCAAGGCAGTGAGCATCACACAAAAACAGCAGATGTTCGTCATATTTGGCGGAATGTTCTTGGCGTTTTACCTCATTATTGATTCACTTCCCCCTACTGTGGGATTCTCAGAAGCCATGCATCTTGCAGGTTTGGCGGGTAAATTGGAGGTAGTTGATTTGAGCTTCGATCTTAATGAACGCTATACCTTATGGACTGGACTGCTTGGCGGATTCTTCCTCTCGCTCAGCTATTTCGGAACGGATCAATCACAAGTACAGCGCTATATCACTGCTAAAGATCAAAACCAAAGCAAATTAGGACTCCTTTTTAATGGACTTCTTAAGATCCCGATGCAGTTCTTCATTCTGTTGGTAGGTGTGATGCTTTTTGCATTTTATCAATTTCAAGAAGTACCTCCCTATTTTAATGCACAACAAATGGAGCGTGCCCTACACACGGAAAAAGCAGATTCCATTCGCACTATGGCTGTAGAACTCGCTCTATTGGATGATAGAAAAAAGACAGCCGCCTATGCAGTAATTGAACAAAATGAAGAGGCGGCCTATATCTCAATACAAGAAGCACGAGTCGCCAAACAAGCGGAATTCAGGCAACTGTTGGCGCGTGCCTTGCCAAGTGAAAAAATCAAGGATACAGATTATGTCTTTCTGAACTATGTATTGCACTATTTCCCTGCAGGGGTGATTGGCTTGCTGCTCGCAGTAATCTTGAGTGCCGCAATGTCGTCTACCGCAGGTGAACTCAATGCCTTGGCCTCCACTGCCATGGTCGATTTTTACCAACGGCTATCCCCTGGAAATTTGAGCGATAGCGGACAAGTAACAGCATCTCGACTATTTACCTTGTTCTGGGGAATATTAGCCATAGTATTTGCCCTAAGTGCCAGCCTCTTTGAAAATCTAATACAATTGGTCAACATCATCGGTTCGCTTTTCTATGGAACCATTTTAGGGGTCTTTGTTTGTGGCTTTTTTATTAAAAAATTAAGGGCTAAAGATGTCTTTCCTGCGGCACTTATAGCAGAAGGTGCTGTGATTTTATGTTATATGAATACGGATATGAGCTTTCTTTGGCTCAACCCAATTGGCTGCGGAGTTGTCGTATTTAGTGCATTGATTTTAAACATTTTACGAAAATGAACACGCCTATATTTCGCTGTATAATCCTCTATTTCTTGGGGTTTATTACAAGTACCTGTTTTGGCCAAATTCATGAAGGATCTTATGCTGGGGTAATGCAACTAGTTCCGACAACTATGGGCATGGATAGTGTGCCCGTGCAACTGGATATCATTCGAAAGAACGATACAGTTTATCAACTTAAAATGACTTATGATTCGACACTCACTAAGGACTATAAGCTCATATTAAATGGTGACAAAATAGTATTGGATGAGAACAACGGGATTCAGCTCCCAGGTGCACAAATTGCAAATACCTTCATCTTTCACTATGCCGTCAATGAACAACAGTATCATAGCAGCTATGAGATTATTGACAGTTCAAGCATTCATTTTAGGCTGAGTTATTATAAGCCATCCAATTCCGTACAAAGTGACGACTTTACAATACGAGGGTATAAAAAAGCAGGACATCAATACGTTTTGCTTCGTAAAATCGAGTAATCCGTTTTAATATTGCTCAAACCTTAGAACTATGCTCGAAATATTCAGCCACAGTAGCGCTTGGATTTCCTTATTGACCTTAACCTTGATGGAGATTGTCTTGGGAATTGACAATGTTATTTTCATTTCCATCGTCTCCGGTAAACTCCCAGAAGACCAGCAAAAAAGAGCTCGCGGCATTGGACTATTCTTGGCATTATTCATCCGTGTACTCCTGTTGATGACCATCTCATGGATTATCGGACTGACCTATCCCGTATTTACTGTATTCGCGAATGAAATCAGTTGGAGAGACATCATACTTATCATTGGTGGACTGTTTTTAATTGGAAAAAGCACTATGGAAATCCATGAGCGCATTGAACATGGAGAAGAAGATGCTCAAAATGCAAAGAAGAAACCCATTAGCTTCAAGGCAGTAGTTGGTCAGATTATTATTTTGGATGTCGTTTTTTCATTCGACTCCATCATCACCGCTGTAGGCTTGGCAGACCATGTAAGTATTATGATTATTGCCGTTGTTGTGGCCATGATCATCATGTTCATATTTGCCGGACCAGTTAGTGATTTCATTCACCGCAATCCAACCATGAAAATGTTAGCACTATCCTTCTTAATTATGATAGGCATGACCTTGATTATTGAAGCCTTAGACATTCATGTTCCCAAAGGATATGTCTACTTTGCAATGGCCTTCTCTCTATTGGTCGAAGCACTCAATATTCGCCTCAGAAAAAAAGATACGACACGGTCATAAATTTCAATCTTAAAATTCCAAGCCAGTAAAAATTAGAAACTGAAACTTCCTGGATTGCAGATAAAAAAAGCCCCAGAATCAAATATTCTAAGGCTATACCTATTTAATAAATTCCAAAAATAAAATTCCAAATTCCAAAACGATTTAATTTTGGAATTTGGAATTTAAGAATTGTAACTTACTGAATTACAATTCCATTTAACAAATCACTTGAATTCTTTACTTCCAGTCCGTCAAGGCTTTTTCAACCTGACCCTTCCAGAAGAATCCGTCGCCATCTTTCAAACCTAATTCATGGGCTTTTTTGGCCGTAGCTAAGGCGCCTTTTTTGTCGCCAGATTTATGTTGAATTTGTGCTTTGATCCAAAGTATATACCATGAATCCGCATTCATTTTGTCAGCCTTATTGATATAATCAAGCGCCACTTTCATGTCGCCATCGCTGGAGTATATGTACTGTGCAGCACGTGCATAGTTTCTCCAAGCTCCATTTAAGGTGTTTTCTATACCTTTTAATGCTTGCTCGTTTGTTGCTGTAACAAAAGGAACGCTGATTTGCGTTGTTGCCCATTCCATAACGATGTTTCCACCATTATCATCAAAATCTGCAATTTGAAAGTTCAAGCGCTCGCGTTTCGCACAGGTTGTAGATTTCACTTGCACACGAACTATATCTTCTTCTTTCTTATAGCTTCCTGTTCCACCTTGATTCCAGTTGGAGTTGATGATGAAGGTCCACTCCGATTCACCAGGAATAGTGAAGATAGAGTAGCTACCTGCAGGCACTTTTGTACCACCCACAGTTACTTCCTTACTGAAAGTGATTTTGGTTGCCATATTTGCTCCCGTTCTCCATAATTCGTTATACGGAACCAGAGACCCGAATATTTCACGTCCTTTTACTCCAGGAGCGCTGTAATCAATCTGCACTTCTGTGAGGCCAACCATCTGAGTAACAGAAGCTGCCGGACTTGGTGCTGGTAAATCAAGTTGTGCCTGCGCTGAACTTACTCCAGCCATGGCAATAAATGCAATTAGTAGTTTTTTCATTGTATCAACAATTAAGTGCCGCAAGATTGAAAATCTTTTTCATTCCTTCAAGTTCTATCGTCAGAATATGACAAATAGCGCTTGAATTATTATATAAATAGCAAATGCTACTTTAAGGAATACCCCACTCAGGAAACCAAGAAAAGCAAAGAATGCAGGTCGCAATGCAGCTTGGGTTGACTTGCCGCTGCTAATTTCGCCTATCAAGGCACCTAAAAAGGGGCCAAAAATGATTCCGACCGGTCCGGCAAATAAACCGACTAGCATGCCAATATTTGCTCCAACAACCGCGTTCCGAGATCCTTTACTAAACTTTACCAATATCCCAGGAAGCACGTAATCGGCTACGGTAATCGCGATCATCGCTAAACCTGCCAGCCATATCAAGTCTCCATCAAAAGTGTATGAAGTGGCAAAGTGCATAAGCAACATACCAACATAGGCTATAGGTGGACCAGGCAATACCGGTAGAAATCCGCCGACGAAGCCGGTTAAGAATAATAGGAATGCAATGATTAAGAGCAGTGTTTCCATCTAAAACCAAGCAGCATTCGCAAATCGGAATGGCCAAGGTATTGCAATGAAAATTACCAGCAATGCGATACTAAACCAGAGCAGTCGCTTTTGAAAAGCTGCAGTATCGGTACTTGCCTTTTTTGCTTTTGCATTTCCAATAGTTGCGATCAATACTGCGATTAACATCATGATTGGATGTTCTACGGTATAAAAGCGCGCTACAGAATCGCTCATAACCGACCCACCCATTTCCTTGAGCATTTTGTACCATGGAGATTGGAAATAAATAGCTAGACCTAATACAAATTGCAAATGAATAGAGGCAACGGCTAAGGTGCCTGCCAGCTTGGAATCAGAAAATTTCTTTCCCGAATTCTTTCCAACAATGGAATCATAAATGGCATAAACGATGGCAAAAAGCACAACCCAACGCAATCCTGAATGGGCATGTAATAATCCTTGATACATAGCGTAAATTTTGGCCAAATATAAGGAATCCCATTGGGCCAAGACAAGGAATTAGTGGGTTCGAATAATATCTTCTATTTGCGCCTTTGGTAACACGCCAGATTGACGCCATACCTGATTCCCAGCATTAAATAGAATCATGGTAGGCACTCCTTGTACCTGATAAGCACTGGCTAGCCCAGGATTTTTATCTACGTCGATTTTAATAATTTTGATATCCTCACCAAGTGACTCTTTCACCTGATGCAAAATTGGACCGAGTGTTTTACAGGGTCCACACCACTCAGCTGAAAAATCAACCAATACCTTCGGGTGTGATTCGATGATGTCTTTGAATTTTGCCATAACAAGTAATCATCAAATCTAGTTCCCTTCTTTATGTGCTGCCAATCAGACTTAAGCTCTGCCAAAATGGTCTTCTAAATAGCGAAATCGGTAATCAAATATTCCTTTAAGCTGTTTGCGAACAAAGAGGAAATTTACCAAACTCCCGAGCGGCCCGAATGGTAGTTTATAATGAATGATATCCAGCATCTCTACCCCACCTTGTACTTCTTTAAAATGATGTTGGTGATGCCACAAAGCATAAGGACCGAAACGCTGTTCGTCTACGAAATACTTTGCTTCTTCAACATGTGTAATTTCAGTCATCCAAAACATTGGGATTCTGAGCAGCGGCTTTACCTTATAAGTAATGACTTGCCCGGCATACATTT
>CAZUIT010000009.1:23999-81186 GCA_964620355.1 uncultured Burkholderiales bacterium
TCCTCCAATTCAGACGTGATTTTAAACCCCAAATATGCCGGCGTAATGCTTTGAAGATTTTGAGGCCTCGAAAAAAAGTCCCAAGCCTCATTCAAAGAAATTGGCAATACTTGCGTCGATTTTAGAGAAAATGCACCCATAGATATAGACTAGACAATCGATGTAGAAAATTGTTCAAGACCTGCTTGGCTTAATTATTGATTTAGGAATTCCCGATTATCCCCTAAATTTGACCGTATGATAAGGACTTTACTCTCAATTACACTCTTATTATCAGCTCTTTACAGCGGAGCGCAGACAAAAACAACGTATGAAATCCGGATTAAACTCAAAGGCTATACGGGCCAAAAGTTATTTCTCGGAAATTATTTTGGTGACAAGGAGTACCTAAAAGACTCCACCAGCGTAGACAAAAAAGGATGGTTTGTTTTCAAAGGCACTGAACCGCTTCCTTGTGGTATTTACAGCGCCATTAATGAGGAAAGAAATACCCGTGTTCTAGAATTCATCGTGAATTCTGAAGATCAAACCTTTGTACTAGAAACCAATTATGACAACCCGGTTGCTGATCTCAAAGTAACGGAGTCGGAAGACAATAAACTTTTTGCCGATTACCAAAAATACATGATGGTAAACGGAAAGAAGCGTCAAGAAATGGGCAAGCAATACATGGAACTGCGCACAAGAAACGAAGACTCTGCCGCCATGTTACGAAAAGAACTTGATGCCATGGATGTGGACTATGAAGCATACCGCGACCAGATTATTAAGGGGCATCCAACCTCACTCACCGCCCGAGTTCTTCGTGCTGTTATTGACATTGAAGTGCCAGAAGCACCCATGAATCCGGATGGAACGGTGGATAGTCTTTTTCAATACCGCTACTACAAAGCCCATTATTGGGACAATATTGACTTTACAGAAGACTGCTTGGTAAGAACCCCATTCTTCCATAGCAAGCTGGAACGCTATATGACCAAAATGATTTTGCAGCTTCCGGACACCATCAATATGGAAGCCGATATGCTGGTAGAAAAAGCACGCGGCAAAAAAGAACTTTACCATTATATCGTGTGGTGGGTAACCATGAATTATGAACGCAGTCAGTTTATGTGCATGGACGCCGTGCCGGTACACATGTGGAAGAACTATTATACATGGCCAGATGCCTTTTGGGTAGACACCACCACCATGACCCGAATTCGTGAGCGTCAAAAAGTTATGGAACCCCTTTGCTGCAATAAAATTGCACCAAACCTCATCATGAAGGATACGGCCCATAAATACCGCTCCATGCATGCTGTTCAGGCCAAGTATACTGTTTTGGTCTTCTGGGATCCGGATTGCAGTCATTGTAAAAAAGAAATCCCTATTATCAAAAACATGTATGATTCTTTAGCCCCTTACGGTGTGGAGGTTTATGCAGTAGGTGTTGAACAAGAATACGACAAGTGGAAGCAGTTTATTATCGATAATAACTTAAACTGGATTAATGTGATTGACGTTTATAATGAGACCAATTTCCGGGCTTTATATGATATCAATAGCACCCCAATTATTTATCTCTTGGATAATGACAAGCGGATCATTGCAAAGAAAATGGGTGCAACGCAATTGCAAGACATCCTGGTGAGAGAATTAGGAATCATTGATAAGAATACACCGATGGCTCCAATAAAGGAACAGAATCACGATCATTAATCGTTTGAAAATAATTTTGATTAAGGCCTCCTAGATGGAGGCTTTTTTTGTGGATATCCTTTTCGTCTGCTTTGACCCCAATAATATTAAGCATTACGTCCTCAAAATGACCATTAAGTCATCGCCAAAATTCCCGAAACCATTGGAATTAAATGGAATTCGTTTGCTCTAGCCTACGCTTTTGATGTATTGAAAACGGCACAGTCACCAAATCGACTGAAACCCTAGTAAAATTGGGGGGTATAAAGGATTAGCTTACCATGCAAGTAGGTTAAGAAATTATTACCTCACAGTCGATGTTGGTAATTTGGCCTTAATATTCACAAGCCTTTAATGCCGCTGACTACCTCGTGTTGAAAAATTCAAATAACCCCTCCTCTGTTAACAGATGTGTACAACTGAACATTGGAAGAATGGGTAATAAAGAAGAAAATTTGAAGTACGCTAAACAACCCATTAGCCACCTTTCAGCTTCTTGTTGTAAAGGGCTCATTTTTATAAGTATTATACGCATTTAAACAGAACGATGGAGACCAATACCCAGGCGATGAACACGCAGACCGAACCAATTTTAAGAGAAAACAAAGACCGTTTTGTTATTTTTCCAATTCAACATTCTGATATCTGGGAATATTATAAAAAAGCGCAAGCGAGTTTTTGGACGGCTGAGGAGCTTGATCTTCATACAGACCTGGAACACTGGGCGAAGAAGTTAAACGACGACGAGAAGCACTTTATAAAGCACGTATTGGCATTCTTTGCAGCCAGTGATGGAATCGTAAACGAGAACTTGGCCGAAAACTTCGTTGCTGAGGTACAATATCCCGAAGCAAAATTCTTTTATGGGTTTCAAATTGCCATGGAGAATATCCATAGCGAAACCTATTCCTTATTAATTGACACCTATATCAAGGACCCAAAAGAAAAAGACATGCTCTTCCACGCTATCGACACCCTCGATTGCGTTAAGAAGAAAGCGGATTGGGCATTGAAGTGGATTGAAAACGCTTCATTCGCAGAACGTCTTGTTGCCTTTGCCGCTGTAGAAGGAATCTTCTTCTCTGGTAGCTTCTGCTCGATTTTCTGGTTGAAAAACCGTGGATTGATGCCAGGCTTGAGTTTTTCAAATGAATTGATTTCACGTGACGAAGGACTGCACTGTGATTTCGCTTGTCACCTTTATACCAAACACCTCACCAACAAACTCCCGAAAGAACGGGTTCGTCAAATTATTGTTGACGCTGTTGAAATCGAAAAAGAGTTTGTTACGGATGCCTTACCTGTTCGCCTCATCGGAATGAACGCTGATTTGATGAAGCAGTACATTGAATTTGTTGCCGATCGCCTCTTAATGGAATTGGATTGCGACAAAGAGTATGGCAGCAGCAACCCATTTTCGTTTATGGAAATGATTTCCCTTCAAGGAAAAACAAACTTTTTCGAAAAACGAGTTGGAGAATACCAAAAAGCCGGTGTGATGAACACCGATAAAGAGTCTGGACAGTTTAGTCTTGATGCAGACTTTTAATAAACCTATTGAAAACCTTATAATATTCAGAAAACCGCTATGTACGTATTAAAAAGAGATGGAAGAAGTGAACCGGTGATGTTCGACAAAGTCACCGCTCGGATCAACAAATTATCCTATGGCTTGGATTCTAACTTCGTTGACCATGTTATTGTTGCTAAAAAAGTAATTGAAGGAATCTATGACGGCGTAACAACTACTCAATTAGATAACTTGGCTGCAGAAACTGCCGCGTCCCTTACGCCAAAGCACCCTGATTATGCGCAATTGGCTTCCAGAATTGCCGTATCTAACCTTCATAAAAACACCGAAAAGAGCTTTTCTGTTACGATGGACTTGCTTTATAATTACATCAATCCAAAGACAGGGGAAAAAGCTCCCCTTATCGCGGATGATGTATATGATATCATCATCAATAATGCTGAACTTTTAGATTCAAACATTATTTATGATAGGGATTATAACTTCGATTATTTCGGATTTAAGACCCTTGAGCGCAGTTATTTGTTGAGAATCGACGGAGAAGTAGCGGAACGTCCTCAACATATGTACATGCGTGTTGCCATCGGTATCCATAAAGGAGACATTGAAAAAGCCATCGAAACCTATAACCTCATGTCGGAAGGTTGGTTTACGCATGCCACTCCAACCCTATTCAACGCAGGAACGCCAAAACCACAAATGTCTTCTTGTTTCTTGCTTACCATGCAGAATGATAGCATCGATGGGATCTATGAAACATTAAAACAATGTGCCAAAATCTCGCAAACTGCAGGAGGTATTGGCTTGAGTATCCATAACATACGTGCGACAGGTTCTTATATCCGTGGCACAAACGGACAAAGCAATGGAATCGTACCTATGCTTCGTGTATTTAACGATACAGCACGCTATGTTGATCAAGGTGGCGGTAAAAGAAAAGGTTCTTTTGCCATCTACCTCGAGCCTTGGCATGCGGATATCTTCGATTTCTTGGATCTGAAAAAGAACCACGGAAAAGAAGAAATGCGCGCTCGTGACTTATTCTATGCCCTATGGGTACCTGATTTATTTATGAAGCGTGTTGAGGAAGACGGCGAATGGTCATTATTCTGTCCGAACGAAGCTCCCGGATTAGCCGATAGCTATGGTGAAGTATTCGAAGACCTTTATACCAGCTACGAGCAAGCAGGTCGTGCTAAAAAAGTTATCAAAGCACGTGAACTCTGGTCGCAAGTAGTAGAGTCGCAAATTGAAACAGGTACGCCTTATATGCTCTATAAAGACGCATGTAATGAGAAGAGCAACCAGAAAAACCTTGGAACGATTCGTTCTTCAAATCTGTGTACAGAGATTATTGAATATACTGCTCCAGACGAAGTGGCCGTATGCAACTTGGCCTCTCTTGCCCTTCCGAAATTTGTAAAAGATGGAACATATGATTTCCAAGCGCTTTACGACACCACCTATATCGCTACCGTTAACTTGAACCGCATCATTGATGGTAACTACTACCCAGTTGAAGAAGCACGACGTTCAAATACACGTCATAGACCAATTGGTTTAGGGGTACAAGGATTGGCAGACGCCTTCATCAAAATGCGCATGCCATTCGATTCGGAAGAAGCTGCTCAGCTGAATAAAGAGATTTTTGAAACCATTTATTATGCAGGTCTTTGCGCTTCTCGCGACTTAGCCAAACAAGATGGTCCGTACGAAACATGGAAAGGATCACCGATTTCTGAAGGTCAGTTCCAATTCGATATGTGGAATGTGCAGCCAACAGGTCGCTGGGACTGGGAAAGCTTAAGAAAAGAAGTCGTAGAAACTGGGGTTCGTAACTCCTTACTATTGGCTCCAATGCCAACAGCTTCTACTGCTCAAATCCTTGGAAATAACGAATGTTTTGAGCCGTATACTTCAAATATCTACACCCGCCGTGTATTGAGCGGGGAATTTATCATCGTGAACAAACACCTGCTCAACGATTTGATTGAACTTGGAATTTGGGATGATGAAATGAAACAAGACATCATCATTCACAAAGGATCTGTTCAACGTATTGAACGTATTCCTCAAGATATTCGTGACCTATACAAGACCGTTTGGGAAATTTCTCAGAAAACGATTATCAATATGGCTGCCGACCGTGGCGCCTATATCGATCAATCGCAATCCTTGAACCTATTCGTAGAAAACCCGAATTTCGCGAAGATTTCATCCATGCACTTCTATGCTTGGAAAAAAGGACTTAAAACGGGAATGTACTACTTGAGAAGTAAAGCCGCTGCAGATGCCATCCAATTCACGGTCGATAAATCAAAATCGAGCAAACCATTGGATGTCACTACCGCTGAGAACGAAAACCATGAAGTTCAATCTGCGAAAAAAGCAGATATAAAAGTGGCTCCTTCAGCTCCAAAGGTTGACTACAACAAGCCTACAGATGAATTGTCTGAAGCTGAAAAAGAAGCCCTCATCGCATGTTCTTTGGATAACCCAGAGGCTTGTGAAGCGTGTGGCTCATAGGTCAGACACCAATAATATCATTCTCAAATCCCGCCTAAACAGCGGGATTTTTTTTTTAGTATGACAAAGGTATTCTGCTATCTTTGAATTGAACATGAATTCACTTCAAACGAATTTAATCTTCATTGCTTCACTCTTACTTGCCATTGCTGTTGGCCTGGGAGCATTCGGCGCACATGCCCTAGAAGGACTTATTAGCGAAAGCGATGCGGGTATCTACGAAACAGCAAACAAGTACCATTTTATACACGCCTTAGGATTGCTTATTCTTTCACAATTGGTGAAAAAGATGCACCGCAAACCAATTAAATGGGCTGGCATTTTTCTCTTCAGTGGCATCGTGCTATTCAGCGGTTCTTTGTATGCCTTAGCATTGAGCCAGGCGGTGCTTGGCGAACGACTGAGCTTCTTAGGCATCATCACCCCTATTGGCGGACTTGCCTTTATCATAGGCTGGTTAATTATCGCTTTTTCCTTATGGCATAAATTAGGGGACGATCGCTATAAATACAAAGAAAAACAAGAGGCAGAATGAAACAGGTTTACTTGCTTCGACACGCCAAATCAAGTTGGAAGGATGCGGAACTGTCGGATATCGATCGACCCTTGAATCATCGTGGGAAATTCGATGCTCCGACCATGGGCAAATACCTGCAAAAGAAGCATGTAAAACCGCAACTTATAATTACGAGTCCTGCTAAACGTGCTTTTAAAACGGCAACCCTTATGGCGCCGGAACTTGGCTATGAAGAAAAGAATATCCATATCGACATGTCACTCTATGGAGCCAATGCGCAGCAAATTCACAAACTCATACTCGGACTTGAATCCGGACTCGACAAAGTGATGCTCATTGGTCATAATCCAGCGTTTACTCTTGCTGTTAGCTATTTCACTGGAGAAGACATTGAAAACCTGCCAACCTGCGGTTTGGTTAGAATCGACTTCAATACAAAACATTGGAACCTCATTAAACCGGGGAAGGGCAAGCTCAAATTATTTGTATTCCCCAAAATGCTAGCAAGCCTAGAAAAGGCAAAAAGGAAATGAGAATTTCCCGTTTCAACGCCTAAGTTTTTCTATTTTTGTTCATGCAGCAAGCTTGGTTCGAAGAGGAGGAAGAAAAAGAAGCATTGAACGATACCCTTTTTGCTGAAGTCATCCTGCCATTTTCCTTAGCCAATACCTTTACATACAGGGTGCCTAGAGAGTGGAATGAATGGATAGAGATTGGCATGCGCGTTGTTGTGCCATTCGGGAAAAAGAAATACTATTCAGGCATGGTGCTCGACCTGAAACACCAACCACCAAAAGGATATGAAGCCAAATACGTGCATTCTATCTTGGATGAAGAACCCCTTGTTAGTTCCGTACATTTGAAATTCTGGAATTGGATGGCTGCGTATTACCTCTGCAACCTAGGCGATGTAATGAATGCCGCCTTGCCGGCCGGACTCAAGCTTGCCAGTGAAACCCAATTATTGCCCGACCCTGAGGCCGATTTAACAAATACCCAACTCAGTGATTCCGAGCTCAAAATCATGGAAACCCTTTTGGCCAGAGAAACCATGACCATCACCGAAGTTCAGGAAATTACAGGGATAAAAACTGTCTTTCCAATCATCAAATCGCTTTACCTCAAAAACATGGTCTATACCGGTGAGGAAATGCGCGAACGGTACCGACCAAAGCTAAAAACCTTCATTCGATTGCAGGGCATGTATTCGGATGATGTCGCCTTATCAGACTTGTTAAACACCTTAGAAAGACGCGCTAGCAAACAAGCTGATGTCGTATTAAAATACTTATCAGTCAGTAGGTTACGAGATTGGATAGACAAGCTGCAATTCCAAAAATCCAACGATGTTTCCGCTGCCGCAATCAAGGCTCTGCTTGATAAAGAGATCTTCATTTCAGAAGAACGTCGAGTAGACCGATTGGATTCCGAGTCTAGTAAATCAATGGAATATGTACTAAATGCCGAACAGCAGGATGCCAAAACCCAGATCAAAACACATTGGAAGGAAAAAGAGGTGGTTCTGCTCCACGGCATTACGGGAAGTGGTAAATCATTCATTTATTTCGACTTGATACGTGAAGCCTTAGATCGTGGCGAACAAGTTCTATACCTGCTTCCTGAGATTGCACTAACCGTTCAGTTGGTCGGAAAACTTCGCTCTATATTCAAAGAACACGTGTATATCAGTCATTCCCGCTTCAATGAAAACGAACGCGTGGAAGTGTATAAAAAAGTGGCATCCGGCGAACCCTGTGTGGTGATAGGAGCACGTTCATCCATCTTTCTACCCTTTCAAAAACTCGGATTAATTGTGATTGACGAGGAGCATGACGCTTCCTTCAAACAATATGACCCAGCTCCACGCTACCAAGGCCGAGATTCTGCCATTTTATTGGGACATCTATTTAAAGCCCCGGTAATTCTGGGAAGCGCCACTCCTTCAATCGAATCCTATTTTAATGCGAGAACGGGAAAATACGGATTAGTAGTGCTGCCCAACCGTTTTGGGAACTCCATACTTCCAGACATTCAACTAATTGATCTGGGTGAAATGAAGCGCAAAGGCCGTATGAAACAGTCCTTCTCTGTACCATTGCTCGAAGCCATCGATGATTCAATTCAACGCGATAAGCAAGTCATTCTCTTTCAAAACAGAAAAGGCTATGTACCTATCGTTCTGTGCAAAAACTGCGGCTGGACCTTAAAATGCATCAGCTGCGATATATCCATGACCTATTATAAATCCACTGACTTAATGCGCTGCAATTATTGTGGCTATTCGCAAAGGCCTGTAAAAGGGTGTCCGACTTGTGGAAGTCAGCATTTAGAAATGAGTGGTTTTGGCACCGAAATGATAGAGGAGGAATTGAAGCTCCTTCACCCCGCCTACCGCATCACGCGTTTTGACCAGAGCAGTATCCGTGGTAAACATGCACATCACCGTATTGTACATGAGTTTGAAGACCATGAGCTAGATATTCTAGTAGGCACTCAGATGCTTGCGAAAGGATTGGATTTTGAGGGCGTAAATTTGGTAGGGGTAATACAAGCAGATCAATTACTGAACTTTCCTCATTTTCGCAGTTTTGAGCGGGCCTTTCAATTATTAACTCAGGTGGCAGGCCGAGCGGGGCGACGAGAAGAACGAGGCAAGGTTATGATACAGACCTACCGAGTCGATCACCCTGTGTTGGAAGATGTAATTAATCATGATTATGCCCGTTTTTTCAGTGGAGAAATAGCCGACCGAGAGAAATTCAATTACCCTCCATTCACCAAGCTGATAGAGGTTACGATCAAAAGTATGGATTTAGCCCTTTTGGAGAAAGCTTCAACGCATCTAGCTCATCTTTGTAAGGGAATGCTTGGGAGTCGGGTTTTGGGCCCTGAAACACCTTATGTGTCTAAAATTCGAAACTTTCATATCAGGCGATTATTGGTAAAACTAGAAAAAGATCAAATCTCCCACCTGAAGGTGAAGCAAGACCTGCGAAAAATCTTAGCAGATTTTCATACCGAAAAAAAATGGAGGCAAGTACGTGTTCAGTTTGATGTTGACCCTGCCTAGTTAGCCATTGGCCGACTTAAGCTTTGCAATTTCATTGGCAATTTCTTCGGCCTTAGCATAGAGTTCATCGGCCTTTTTACGATCTGTATGAGAGAGCTGATACGATTCTTTCATCATAGCCTCATAGCTCGCTTGCAAACGTTCAATCGGTGATTTCTTTTTTAGGAATGAAAACATAATGAAGTAACAGATGTGCTAGAGAAAGGTTTCAGTTTATTTTCCTCGGCCTTGTATCATAATCAATACCGTATACAGGAGAATTTTTATATCTACCGCTAACGACATATTTTCGATATAAAGAATATCAAACTTTAGGCGCTCAACCATTTCATCGACATTTTCCGCGTAGCCGTATTTGACTTGTCCCCAAGAAGTAATTCCCGGACGGACACGTTGCAATAGCTTATAGTGAGGCGCTTTTTCAATGATTTGATCGATGAAAAACTGACGTTCCGGACGAGGTCCTACTAAGGACATATCCCCTTTCAATACATTAAAAAACTGAGGCAATTCATCCAATCGCGTTTTGCGAAGGAAGAAGCCCACGCCAGTTACTCGATTGTCATTTTCTTTGGCGAGTTGAGGACCATCCTTTTCGGCATCCTGACGCATGGTTCGGAACTTAATTATCTTAAAGGGCATGCCATTTATTCCAATGCGTTCTTGTCGAAAGAGCATTGGACCCTTCGAGGACATTTTCACCGCTATGGCAATCGAAGCCAAGAGCGGAAACCCAAGACTCACAGCAAGTAGGGACACCATAATATCCATCCCTCTCTTGGTAGATTCTTGCCAAACCGGCATGAGTTCGCGTTTCACCTCGATGAGCGCAGGACCCATAATATGATTAATTTTTACCGTACCACTAATGATATCGTATAAATCAGGAATGATTCGAACACGCACATGCACGCCTTCAAGCTCATTCAAAATTTCATTAATTTGATGGTGCTCAGAAGATTCTATGGCCAGGATGACTTCCTGAATCTGATCATCCCGAACGATCTGCCGAATGTCTTTAGTATTCCCAAGACAGGCTAATTCGTCTTGAAAAATAGCCTCTTTACCGCCATTTAGACTGATATAACCTCGAAAGTTGAATCCTTGGGACTTCTTCTCTGATCGCAATTCATCATAAAGTTCTTTCGCTTTAATATTCCCACCAACCAATACCGTATTAAACCCAATACGTCGGCTCTGAATGGCTCTTTTGGTTTGAGTAGAAATGATGAAGCGAAACAAGCTAGTTAGCAGAAAATGTAAGCCAAATAGTAGCAAAAAGGTGAGATAATAGTCTTTGTAAGATTTCACCTCATCATCTAATAGTAAAAAGAAAAAGAGCACCAATACACCAAGAAATGCAGTGTTTAGTGTGACGACCATTTCTCTTAAACGGGAGCGGAGAATCACTTCTTTATACGAACCAATCAGGGTATAAATGGAAAGCCAATAGATGGGAACAATCAATAAACCCAATAAAAGATTAAAGTCAGCATCTAAGTCAAACGGAATTTGATAGCCAAATTTTTGCGGCTCGATATACACTTTTCGAAACGTAAAAAGACTAAACCAACTGATAGCAGCTGCTAAATAGTCGCCTAAAACATACTTTATACGTTGACTGCGTGCGTTCACTATTTACGGTATAGAAGTTTCAGGTTATCGATATAAATTTTCGGGTCCGCTACACTTGCATTCGCTGATCGGAAGAAAATACGAAAACGAGTATCTGTTCCTTGATTAAACACCTCATCGGTTAAGTAGATATAGCCTTTTTGCCACACGCCATCTGTTGAATAGGGAGATACCGAAGGTAGTGTAATTACCTGACTGCTGCTCGTGGCATACAGTCCGATTGTAAAAGGCACATTGGTATTAAAATCAATTTCAAGTATTACTTCTCTCCCATCAACAGCCAGCTCAAACAAATCTTTGGATTCAATTTCAAAGAATGTTTCGCCGGCACCCATTGGTATATACATATACGGGGTTCCATCGAAACTTAGTTTAGGATCGTTCTCAACATAAAATGTATCGATAGTTCCGAAACGTACACTCATGGATGCGTCGTTATCATTAAAATCTTCTAGCCAAGCAAACTCAACCTGATCCAAGTATTGAAAAACCGGTTTTAAGGTATCGATATCTAATTTAGTAAAGTCAATAATCTGCTCATAATTGCTCATCATCGAATAGGGGTGTAATCCTTCTCTGGCAAACCATTTAATCATGGGCCGCGCTTCTACTTTATATGGACCTTCATAGAGCACAGGAACAGTCGCTGGAACCTGGTAAGTACCGATAGAATTATCATTAATCAGGGCATAAACAAACTCAATATTATGTGAATTGGTGCCTTGTCCGGGTTTACTCACCTGCTCGACCGGAGTGATATGCATATATGAGGGGTCAACAATATCACGTTTTCTGCACGAAGCAATGGAGAGCGCAACGAGTACCAATAGGATCCAAGTATTTTTCATGATGGCGGGACGAAATTACCGAATATTTGCCTTGGATTGAATTTTTTCCATAATCTGGTAAGCAATATTCATGGCATTATACCCGTCTTCAACGCTAACTTCTGTTGGCAGGTTGGAAGTGATGCTTTTTTCAAAAAGTTCTAACTCACACTGTATGGAGTTGATAGGCTCTGACTCAGGGTTTTCAAAATGAATCTGCTTCTTTCCTTTTCCCGGACCTAAATCCAAAATGAGCGCCATTGGATCTGGCTCATCAGGGGCTTCATCCAGGCGGAATATTTCAGTTGATTTCTTTAAAAAGTCGATTGCAACATAAGCATCGCGTTGGAAAACCCGTGTTTTGCGCATATTCTTCATACTGATGCGGCTGGCTGTTAAGTTGGCAACGCAACCATTATCAAACTCGATTCGTGCGTTCGCTATGTCGGGCGTATCGCTCACCACATTTACGCCCGAAGCTTGAATGTTCTTCACATTGGAGCGCACCAAGCTTAAGGTAATATCAATATCATGAATCATGAGGTCGAGCACAACACTCACATCGGTGCCTCTTGGATTGAATTCTGCTAGCCGATGAGTCTCAATAAATACGGGTTTTAAATCAAACTCTTGGGCCTTAATAAATGCCGGGTTAAAGCGCTCTACATGCCCCACTTGAATTTTCACATTGGCTTCATACCCAAGCTCCATCAGCTCCTTTGCCTCTTGCAATGTATTGGTAAGTGGTTTTTCTATGAAGACATGTTTACTCGCCTTGATGGCATGGCTCGCAAAATCGAAATGACTCACTGTGGGCGTAACAATATCAATGGCGTCTACTTCAAGGTACATATCCTCAATCGACATGAACCGTTTAATGCCATATTCTTCGGCAACACGTGCTGCATTTTCATCATCGCTATCCATAAATCCAACCAATTTCAGATTTGGAATCTGCTTAATACAACGAATATGAATTTTTCCTAGATGCCCTGCTCCTATTACACCAATCCTTACCATGTTCAAAAAGTTTACATTTGCGAAATTACGGATTGTGTAGGTACGGCCTACATTCCGTTTTCAACGACTGTGTAAAAACGTAGCCTGTGAAGGACACCTATAAACATAAAGGACTAAGAAAGCGATTGGTTGAGAGTCTTATCGCGAAAGGAATTCAAAATGAAACGGTCTTGCAAGCCTTGCTGCACGTACCTCGGCACTTTTTCTTCGACCGCGATTTTGAAGACTTCGCATATGAAGACAAAGCCTATCCTATTGCCGATGGACAAACCATTTCTCAACCTTATACCGTGGCGGTTCAAAGCAGCCTACTTCAACTTGTTCCAGGCATGAAAGTATTGGAAATCGGCACTGGTTCGGGATATCAAGCGGCTGTTCTGGCAGAGATGAAAGCCAAACTCTTCAGTGTAGAACGTAAAAAGACCTTACATCACCGGGCTCAACACATCTTAAATTTATGTGGTTATGATGTTCAACTACGTTACGGTGATGGTAGTCAGGGCTGGCTCAACCATGCCCCTTACGACCGAATTATCGTCACTGCTGGGGCTCCAGAAATTCCACAAGCCTATCTCGATCAATTAAAGGTGGGAGGAAAAATCATCATACCTGTTGGGGATATAGAGAACCAACGGATGATGCGTGCCACCAAGCTGGAAGACGGGAGCATTTCTCAAGAAGACCATGGTGCCTTCCGTTTTGTTCCATTGATTGGGAATGAGGGATGGTAAGAGAAGGGGTTTTGGCACTTCGACTCGGCGAAAAGCCTCCCATAGGATGAACGGGTTAGGGGTATTAGGTATAGCGGGCTATTTCACGGTCTACGTCGCGCTTTTTAATGTCTTGGCGTTTGTCGAACTCCTTTTTACCCTTGGCGAGTGCGATATTTATTTTGGCATATCCCCGCTCGCTCTGAAAAATTTTAATGGGTACAATGGTCAATCCTTTGTCCTTTAATTTCCCTTCAAGTTTCCTGAGTTCACGCTTCTTCAGGAGTAGTTTACGCCGTCTCAAGGGAATATGATTGTTAATATTACCAAATTTGAATTCAGCGATATGTGAATTAATCAGAAATAACTCTCCGTTATCAAATGCACAATACGCATCCGTGATGGATGCATTGCCGGTGCGTAGCGATTTAACCTCGGTTCCCAGCAACTCTAGGCCCGCTTCATATTTCTCCAAAAATTCATATTCGAATTTCGCGCGTTTATTTAGTATGCTTATTATCCCGTCAGTCATGGAGTGAATTGAATAGCTTCTCTAACCTCTCTTTTTTAATAATCTTTTGTCCTGTTTCTCCTGAAGCAATCAAGCGATCTCCAATCTTTGCTTCAAAGCTTGCTATAATTTCGTTTCCATTCACTGCTTTTAGCGAAGCGATGAATTCAACCTGCTGTCCGATTAATGCCGGAGAATGGTGCTTAATGGTAAGATAGGTACCAATTCCTTCTTCGTCTTGCTCCTTCATTTCTAAAACAAATAGCCTACAAGACCATTCGGCATCTCTTCCTAAGGCAAAAGTGGAATAGACCGCATGCACTTCCCCAGTTTCGAAAGAAGCCTTATCCGCTTCTTCAACAGCTTTGGTATAGAATAGCTTATGCCCAATCGCGAAAGGATTTTTCATGAGACAAAGGTAATTGACAATTCAAAAGAGAAATAAAAAAAAGGGATGATTATGCATCATCCCTTTTCAATAATTTTTATGCTCTTATTATTTGATCATCTTAGCTGAAATTCCATTGATAATTGGAACTTTTTTGCCGCTTTCTTCTTGCGATACATAAGCTGCAATTTCAAGATTCTCAGCTACGAAGTCTTCAGATACTTTATACGTATAGGTCTTCTTGTAGCGTGTGCCTTTTACCGTTGTAGGCACTTTATCACCCCATTGTCCTGTGATCATGTCACGAAGCATATGGTTGTGAACGTAATTGTTTTTAATCACACCAGCATCAACTTGTTTGCCTTCTACGCCACTCTCAAGAACCACAACGTTAAGGTAGTTAGAAACTGTTTCGTCGCCTGTATAATACAACTCAACAGTAAGTTTAAGCTCACGAGTAGAGGCATTGTAAACAGATTTCATTCCCATGTTCACGTTAGTTGGCTGAGCCATTCTATCAATACCAGCTGCATTAAATCCACCACGGCTTAATGCCATACTAGTTGCAGATTGTTTAAAATAGGGAGCAGCATTTTTACCGCCGTCGAATGTGAAACGGTTCATTGAACCTGCTGGATAACCAGCAAGACCAGACATTCCTGCTAAAGCACTTCCGTAGCTTGTTGTAAAATCAGGCCATCCAGCAGCTGGATCAGCATAATATCCAGTGTGAACATTGATTAAAACAACTTTTCCTGGGTTGGCATCGGCTAAAGCCTGAGCTCTTCTGTGTCCATCAGGACAATAGGTACAACGTACTCCGGTATATTCTTCCAATACCGCACTTGCATTTCCTGGTTCTTCAGAAGCTAACTTTTCTTCTTGTGGAGTAGTGTCCCCACCGGTGTCAGTAGAATCCTTCTTACAGCTGCCAAGCACCATTGTCATTGCTACTAGAGCGACTAATGGTAGTTTAAAGTAGATTTTTTTCATAATGATTAGCGAATTCAATTTATTGAATGATTCAAATATATTTAAAGTTTAGACATGATAAAATAACATTCGCTGCATTTCGCGAAACTTTTTCTTCATTTTTTGATAGCTGTAGCATATAATAGTCATAATGAAATAATCCAATTCTCTCAATTACTAACTATGTATCACCATCGGCCTCACAAAACTTGAACGGTACAACCAGAAGCATTAAAGTAAAAAAAGAGAAGCCTTTCGACTTCTCTTTCTCTATTTAAACTTTTAATAGATGAATTTTAAAAACAAGAACGAGTGATTAGCGAATTACACGGAATTCTACCCTTCTGTTTTTCTGTCTTCCTTCTGGGGTATCATTACTTTCTATTGGTCTACTTGATCCAAAGCCTTCGGTTTTAATTCGAGTCGGACTAATTCCTTTAGTCAGTAAGTAGTCGCGTACGGCATTTGCTCTGCTTAAACTCAGGGCTTCATTTTTCTTCGCAATACCTGTATTGTCAGTATGACCAGCGATATAAATGCGGTATTCAGGACGTTTGTTCATTAATTCAATGAGTTTATCTAAGCTTTCAAAAGAGGCCGCTGAAATGTTTGAACTACCGACTGCAAATTCGAGGTTATCAAATGCCTCTTGTAAGATTGTCGCGTCCTCATCTGGGATTTCCATGATATCAATACGTTCTACCACTTTCGGACATCCATTATTTTCAGGACTCCCCTTTTCAAGCGGACAAAGATCAATCACATCGTAGACACCGTCACCATCAGTATCAGGGCAACCATAATATTGGGCCAGACCTGGAATAGTTGGGCATTTGTCTTTATAATCTGCTACACCATCACCGTCTTGATCAGGACAGCCATTAAGTGATTTTAAGCCCGGAATATCAATACAAGTATCTTGTGGATCAAGAACGCCATCACCATCTTTATCCGGACAACCATTTGTAGAGCGAGGTCCAGGAATGCTTGGGCAAGAATCTAAGTGATCAACGATACTATCGCCATCTGTATCTGGGCAACCATCAAAGGCCAATAAACCTGGTGTTTCAGGACAGGAGTCTTGAGCATCCATAATTCCATCACCATCTGTGTCTGGGCAGCCATTAAACTCGGGCAGACCAGGAACGTCTATGCAGGAATCTTTGCTATCAGGGACACTGTCACCATCGGTATCTGGACAGCCTCTAAACTCCCATAATCCAGGAACGTTACGGCATATATCGTATTTATCCGAAACCTGGTCTTTATCACGGTCTTTTTCTTTTTTACGATGGATTGGCATAGAGAATCCAAAATAGAAGTCTGCCCCATTGATATTGTCTTTGGTAAACAAGGCTGGGAAATTATCCGAACCGATCCAAAACGGACCGCCTCTTAAATACATACCGATGCGGAGCTTTTTATAGTTTTGCGTCAACTGCAAGGGAACGGAAGCCTCAAACCAACGTGCTTCAAAACGTGGGGTTAAAGCCAAGAGCGAAAAGCCACGAAGTCCATTTACCTGCTTTGCGCGAAGGCTTTGAATCCAAAGTGCATTCACGTAAAAATGATTTGTAATTTGGTAATCCACATTGACATTGAAGTTTGCAGGAAGTTTCCATGTAAATGAATTTGATTGGCTAGCAAAGCCTACAGTTCTTCCTACCAAAGAATCTAATACAATCAGGCTTCCATATTCATCTGCATATTTATCTTGCAAAACCTGCATGGTATCTAAAATATCTGGGGTAATAAAGATATTGGCCTCTGAAGCCAATTTATAACTCCGGATATATTTATCATTCGACATCTTAATCGAACCAAGATCATTGAAGGATGCCTGAATACGGAATTTGTACTTATTCTTAGATGGATCAGACTTTTCTTTACCGTTCATCTTATATCGGAACGATTTATAATCTGGACGGTATTCATAAGTGAATCCGATATCCATGCCAAATCCACTTCCTAATTCCATCGGGTTTTTACTACTTCCCGCGTCGGTATAAAAGTTATCTGATACATAGCCATATTGGATATCTGCGTTTTCTAAGCGTAAACTGTCTTCCCCATAGACAATAACATCGACAGCCTCATTCCTCATGTACATACCATATAAAGGGGTGAAATACTTTCCGGTAATTCCCCCCTTAAGAAAGGTCTCATTATGGTCATAGAGTACCTGACCAAAGGTCAAAGAAATTTCATTGAAGGCAAATGCGTTGACATTAAAAGAGTTATCAGAGTACTGTTCGTTTAGTATTAGCTCGCCATTCGAATAAGGTGGCTTTGTGGTATCGGTATTAAATCCATACCGAATAAACTGAGCAAGTGGTTGCGAAACATTCGTAAACTGACCAACGGCGCGAATCCGACCACCAATGGCCATGGAAGTCTTGGGTCCAAAATTAAACATCGCACTTAGATAGCGCTGTTCCACTTGCAAAAATGCGTTTTTTGACTTGCCATTTATATTGGCAGTCAACCAATTATCATCAAAATTTATTGCTCCAGACCCATCAATTTGATCGGCTGGTATTTTCCAAATAGAGCCCAAAACTGGCACCCCATTTCCTAAAGGGGCGAATGGGTGATATGCACCGTTCCAGGTTATAAAATCATTACTTAAATGCAAACTCGTCTGAGTCAGCCCTAAGTAAAATTTAAACCGACTATCCACCACATTGGATGGATTCAGGTAAATATTATTCGTGCCGCTATAATTGCTTATAGATTGACCAAGTTGATACTGCGCTTGAGCGTCTGACATCATCAAAAGCAGCAGCATGCTGACAAATAATTTTTTCATAGAAAGTGGAAAATAGGTATTCGAGTCAAATATATACCAGAATGCTACGCCATAAAACTGTAATCTATTATTTTCGTCGCATGAAAGATATGTTGCTTGGCCTTATTTTACTTGTGAGCCTGAATGCGTGCACCCCTTCGAGTACGGATAAGAAGGTGATTCGGAGTCAATCAGAGCTCGAATCCCTGCTACATTCTTGGTCAAATACCGACTCGCTCAATGTGCCTGAAATTGCAGCCAAATATGATATTGCCCAAGACGAATACTTAGAAAACTATCCAGGAAACCCGGTTCACGAAAACTTTTTATTCCTCGCTGCAAGAAGAGCCATTGGCAAAAAAGATTATGCCAAGGCTGCAGGAATTTACGGTCAGTTTTCGGAACTTTACCCAGAGAGCAAAAGCCATTCAGATGCATTGTTTGGTGCAGCATTCTTATACAATAATGAGGTCCACAATTTGGATTCGGCACGCAAGTATTATGAAACCTTCTTGATCACTTACCCCGACCACTTACTTTATGACGCCGCTAAGGCAGAGCTGGAGCACCTAGGAGAAACCCCAGAGGAAATGCTAAACAAGATGCAAAAAGCGCTGGATAGCTTACAATAATTAAGCTTCGCGGATAGCTGCGACAAGTCGACATGCCTCCACTGCTGCTTGAACATCATGCACGCGTAACAGCTTTGCTCCATTCATCAAGGCACAGGTATGCAGCACTGTCGACCCATTCAAGGCTTCTTCCGAGCTAATACCTAAAGTTCGCCAAATCATTCCCTTGCGCGATACTCCTACCATTAAAGGCGCATCTATATGCTGAAATACGTCAAGATTTTTCATCAATGAAAAGTTATGTTCACTCGTTTTTCCAAATCCAAAGCCTGGATCAATGATGACATCCTTCACTCCAGATTGGCGAGCTAAAATTAGCCTTTGCGTGAGGTAATCGAAAACCTCGCCCACTACATCCTTGTACTGCGGATTGTTTTGCATTGTTGCTGGTTTGCCTTGTTTATGCATCAAAATAATTGGCACCTTCAACAATGCTGCAGTAATAAACATCGCGGGATCTTCATCTCCAGCAGAAATATCATTGATTAAACCCGCACCAGCCTGGATCGCTTCCTTGGCAAGTCTGCTGCGGAAAGTATCGATAGAAAGTGGCACCTCAGGAAAGGCGAATGAAATCTTTTCCACAAGCGGCAATAGCCTTCTCCGCTCCTCGTCTTCGGAGATATCAGTAGCACCCGGTCGAGAGCTATAAGCACCCAAGTCGAGCATATGCGCCCCCTCTTTTAGATGTTTTTCAGCCTGCCTCAACGCAGAATCGTGATTCTGTACCCTACTCGCCGCATGGAATGAGTCTGGTGTAGCGTTCAATATCCCCATTACTATAGGCTGTTCAAACGACAGGAGTTTTCCACGTACTTGTATTAGGTGCTTCATTGTATGGTCTTTCAATAATTCAGGATTCATCTTACCTTGCAGTTCTCAGCCTTCAAAATTAGGCATTTGAAATAAAGGATACAGTGAGTACAAAGACAGCAGCGCAATTTGATCAGGCCATTCGCCAGTGCAGAGAATTATTTGTAAAAAAACACCATGATTACGGTTCGGCATGGCGTATCCTTCGCCAAACAAGTCTTACCGACCAAATCTTCATCAAAGCCAAACGAATAAAAAGTATTGAAGAAAAAGGAGTCCAGCTCATTGATGAAGCCATTGACAATGAATACGTCGGAATCATCAATTATTGTATTATGGCCCTAATTCAAATGGAAAAAGGTGCTGATGAATCCGATTTACATATGAGTGGCGCGGAAGTTGAAGGCTTGTACGACTTTGAAGTGCAAACTACCCGGTCGCTGATGTTTGATAAAAACCATGATTACGGGGAAGCTTGGCGCGACATGCGCGTGAGCACCTTCACAGATTTAATTATGATGAAATTGATGCGCATTAAACAAATTGAAGACCTCGAAGGCCAAACTTTGGCTTCTGAAGGGATTGATGCCAATTTCAGAGATATCATTAACTATTCTATATTCGCCCTAATACGTCTCGCAGAAAACCATGAAAGTGCTCACCGGAATTAGTCGCGTCCTGGTCGGACTGCTCTTTATTTTCAGTGGCTTTATCAAAGCCAATGATCCAATCGGATTTTCTTATAAACTCACCGAATACTATAGCATATTCGGAACCACCTTTATGCAACACCAAGAGGTTTTGCAAGCTGTACTCATTTGTGTAGCAGAAATTGTGTTGGGTATTTGTGTGCTAATAGGTATCCGAATGAAGGTAACTTCTTGGCTTCTCTTAGCCATGATAGTATTCTTTACCTTCCTTACTGGGTTTACTGCCGTGGGTAATTGGTTTTTTGAAAACCCCGATAATGCCAGAACTTTATGGTGGGCCAATATTTTAGGATTTACTCCACGTGAGATATACTACATGAAAGACTGCGGTTGCTTTGGCGACGCCATCAAGCTCACCCCCTGGCAATCTTTCTATAAGGACCTCTTCCTTTCAACATTGATCATCATCATTTTCATCCGTAGAAAACATATTCGTCCGTTTTTCGCGAAAATTATGCAAACCAACCTTATCCTTTTGTTTACGGTTGCGAGTGCTGCATTTTCGGTCTACTGCTGGATGTATATGCCGGTAATCAACTATCTATATTGGGATGAGGGCAGCGATATTCGTTCATTAACTACAGAAATTCCTGAGACCAAAGAAATGGTCTTTATCTATAAAAATAAGGAAACAGGCGAACCAACACGGTTTAAGATGGATGAGATTGCTTCCATCGATAACAGTCAATACGAATTTGTCGACCGAGAGGATGAAGTGACCGACCCTGGCGTGCCAGCGAAAATTCACGACTTCTTTGTTAAAAATGGACATGGTGAAGATATTACCGAAGAAATCCTCAATGAAGATAAGTATGCCATTTTTATGATTGCGTATGATTTGAGCGATACTCGTATTAAGACGGTGAAGAAATTCAAAGAGGTAATGACTCCGTGGCAAGAAGCCGGTCATAAAATTTATGCCTTTACCAACTCAGACCCGCAGGATTATGAAAAATTCCGCCATGAATATCAATTGGCTTTTCCTTTCTATCAATTAGATCGAACTGCGCTAAAATCCATTATTCGAAGTAATCCCGGATTTGTATTGATGCACCAAGGAATTGTGGTAAAACGTTGGTCTGCACGCAATGCTCCTGACATGAAAGATCTCGACAAGGCCATTGCTAAGTTTGAGAAAAAGAAGAATAAATGAGTTTTCTAGTTTACTTCGGTAAACGTTTGGCCTATGCCTTCGCTACCCTTTTTGGCGTAGTGAGCCTGGTGTTCCTCTTGTTCAATGTATTGCCTGATCCGGCGCAACTTACAATGGGTCAACGCACCGATGCAAAGAGCATTGAAGCGGCCCGCCAAGAAATGGGACTCGACCTCCCAGTCTATCAACAATACTTTCATTACCTGAATGACCTCTCTCCCATCCATTTCAGTTATCAAGAAAACCCAAGAGCAGCCAGCCAGGTAAAGCTTGGAGGATTTTATGGCTCCTTACAAGCGCCTTTCTTCAGAAGTTCTTACCAAAGTAAAAAACCGGTTAGTCAGATATTAGGAGAAGCCATGGAGGGGACCGTAGTTTTAGCTCTATCATCCATAATTTTAGCCATCCTTCTTGGAATCAGTGCCGGCGTAGTTTCTGCATTATACCGCGACCGGTGGCCAGATCGTCTCTTACTCGCCATAAGTACATTGGGCATTTCGTTGCCCTCTTTTTTTGCAGCTATCTTGATTGCCTGGCTTTTTGGCTTTGTCTGGCATGATATCACTGGATTAAATATGACCGGAAGTTTGGTTGACTATTCCTTGGAAGAAGGGCGTCATTACGTATGGAAGAATTTGCTACTTCCCTCTTTAGCATTGGGTATTCGTCCGCTTGCCATTATTACACAACTCACACGAAGTTCAATGATGGATGTTTTATCGATGGATTTTATTGTTACTGCAAAGGCCAAAGGACTGAGTGAAAGAAGCATTCTATGGAAGCATGCCCTTCCGAATGCCCTAAACCCTGTAGTCACTTCGATTTCAGGCTGGTTTGCCTCATTATTGGCGGGTGCATTCTTTATCGAGTTTATATTCAATTGGAAAGGCCTGGGAAAAATAACGGTTGAAGCGCTGGAAAAAGCCGATTACCCCGTGGTAATGGGCAGTGTCTTATGGGTGGCTGTATTATTTATTGTGATCAATTTGGCAGTAGATTTAATCTATAAACGTTTGGATCCACGAATTCAACTTCAATGAAAGCGATTTTTCTTATTGGGTTTATGGGCAGCGGAAAAACCACATTCGGGAAAATTTTAGCCGAAGCCCTTCATATTCCATTCTATGATTTAGACGTTCATATTGAAGCAACAACCGGGATGTCCATCAGCAAATTATTTGATTCTTGGGGAGAATCTAGGTTCCGAGAATATGAAGCACAGGCGCTCCGGGCATTTGATTCTCAGCGAGGCCCTTTTGTTTTAGCCTCCGGCGGAGGGACTCCCTGTTTTTATGAATCAATGCAGTGGATGAATCAGCAAGGACAAACGCTCTTTTTAGATATTCCATTCGATGAAATAAGCAAGCGATTAACCGGAACTGAAGCATTGCGGCCGGTCTTGAAACAACGAACAAAGGAGAAAATGGAAGAAAATCTGTATGAATTGTATATACAAAGACGAGAAACATACCTCCAAGCCGCATCAATCCTAGGTCCTGAGAGTCCAAATGTGAACGAAGTTATTCACATACTAAATAGTTAAAACCACTCTCAAACCATTGATATCAAAGGGATTCAGCGCATTTATTACGTGAATTACTGTTCATTCTAGGGTTTTCCACATAGAAAAATGCCTGAACCCCTTGCAAATAAGGGGTTTATTCCTAAGTTTGATTAAATTTCAATTCATACAATAACTAATATAGTAGCACTATGAACAAATCAGACCTCATTAACAAAATTGCAGACGATGCAAAGCTTACCAAAGTACAAGCTCAAGCTGCTTTGAACTCTTTCTTGGATGCTTCAGCTGATACCTTGAAAAAAGGTGACAAAGTTATCCTTGTAGGATTCGGAACATTTTCGGTAGCCAGCAGAGCTGCAAGAACTGGTAGAAACCCACAAACTGGTAAAGAAATCAAAATTGCCGCTAAGAAAGTGGTAAAATTCAAACCAGGTTCTGAGCTTTCTTCAAGCATCAAGTAATCTGTAAACAAAGGTTTACGAATCCCGGCTTCCTTTTGGTTGCCGGGATTTTTTTTGAATACATTTGAAGCGATGATTTCGAATCGCCAACTATTTCTTCGCCATATGGCACAGACCTCCGATGCTCCTTTGCTACTCGAAATTGACAGAGCAGAAGGCGTTTATCTCTTTGGCAGCGACGGAAAGCCTTATCTCGACCTCATATCGGGCATCAGTGTAAGTAGTCTCGGGCATGGAAATAAAGAGGTAGTTGCCGCCATAAAAGCACAAGCCGATCAATACCTTCACTTGATGGTGTATGGCGAATTGGTTCAAAATCCACAGGTAGCCTTAGCTACGGAGCTAACCAAGCATTTACCCAGCACGCTTGATTCAATATTTTTTGTCAATTCAGGTAGTGAAGCTGTCGAAGGTGCAATGAAACTGGCCAAGCGTATTAGCGGGCGTCAAAAATTTATTGCCATGAAAGATGCATACCATGGAAGTACCCATGGTGCTCTCAGTCTGATGAGCGACGAAGCATATAAAGCCCCTTTTCAGCCACTTTTACCTCATATCCATCACATCCGCTTCAATCAAGAAGAAGAACTCTTAGCGATAGACGAGACTTGCGCTGCCGTGATTGTAGAGACCGTACAAGGCGAGGCTGGGTACTTACCTGCTGAACTCTCCTATCTCCATGCTTTACGTGAGCGATGCGATCAAACGGGTACCCTGCTCATCCTTGACGAAATTCAATGTGGCATGGGAAGAACCGGGAAACTCTTCGCATTTGAGCATTATGGCATCGAACCCGATATATTACTTTTGGCCAAGGCCTTTGGTGCTGGAGTTCCACTTGGCGCCTTTATAAGCTCAAAGCAAAATATGGATGCCTTTACACATGATCCGGTATTGGGCCATATTAGCACCTTTGGCGGACACCCTTTATCCTGTGCCGCAGCATTAGCCGGACTTAATTACCTCATCAAGGAGCGCGTAATGGAAAGCATTGCGCATAAGGAGTGGTTGTTTAAAAATCTGTTAAAACACCCTAAAATCAAATCCATTTCAGGGAGAGGCATGATGCTCGCGTTGGAGTTTTCATGTTTTGAGGAAAATAAAAAATACATCGACGCCTGCATAGAAAGAGGTGTACTCACCGATTGGTTTTTATTTTCAGCCGAGAAAATGCGCATTGCACCTCCGCTGATCATTTCGGAGCAGGAAATTGAAAAAGCCTGCGAAGTGATTCTAGAAGTATTAAATCAAAACTGAACCTTTTGATTTCCCCGCCATTCAGTGAAGAGCACAGCCCATATGGGAGCACTCAGCAAATAAATAGGTAAGGCCCACCATGAACCAAATAGTGGCACCATCAAAAATCCGAAAATCAAGGTAAACAAAGGCTGAACTAAGAGAGCTAGTCCGAACTTTACCGAGTTATGAAATGTTCTATCCTTTATTTTACCTAAGAGCATTCGACCTAAGTAAAAGAGCGGGAAAAATTGAATAAATGACAGCATATAAAAAGGCCATTTAATGGCTTTAACCGCAGGGTGAGACCACGTTGGATTAGCAAGCTGAGGAGCCAATTCTGTCCACCACGATTTCATCATATCACTTGCTAGTACTTCATCCAAGTTTAGGGACCTGTTTTGGTTCCATTCCTGAAATGAAGGACGGCAAACGATTTGGATGAATTCTTTTTGATAGCGATAGCTCTGTTTTAAAGGCAAAGAGTTTAAGCGCTCCGCCAATTCAGTCCGCCATGTTTCGGCTTGTTCATAGGTCTCTCCTTCCAAATCAATAAAAAGAATTTGTTCCTGCATTTTTGAACGCAAGTGAGCATTGAAGCGCAGAAAGGTTTTTTGCGGTGTTTCTTCTTTTGGGAATTCACGAACCGAAATTGGAGCGCCAAAATTTACCAGCACATCCTGATTTAGCTTGATCATCTCATTGAAGTAAAGTCCCACAGGGATAACCACAAGATCGCTTTCAGGATTCTTATCCATCACCTCATAGGCCATGCGTACCAATCCCTTTTTTAAAGGTTTTATTTCTCGTTGCCAAAAATGACTCCCTTCAGGAAAAATGATCATACTCTGACCATCAGCAAGTTGATTCGTAACAAACTCCATTTCAGCCTCATTGCGCGAGAGGGTCTCAATGCCGTCTTTCATACGAAACAAAGGAAGCATGCGCCATGAGCGGAATAATTTGTCGATAATCTTCATGCTGAACACGTCGCCACGGGTCATGAAATAATGTTGTTTACCAGAAAAATAGGTGATTACCAATGGGTCGATAAGTGCATTGGTATGATTGGAAGCAAAGATTACCGGTTTATTTTTTGGAATATTCTCCAGACCACTTACCTCCATTCGACGATAAAAAAGATCGAGGCAGCGACATAAAAACCAACGCCATAACCCATACCAATTTGATCGTTTTTCCCTGCTCATGCTTGCAAAGTAAAACAGAAAGTACAATTCCGTATCAACTCTGTAAAAATTTGACGTAAATCTGACAATTGAAATATAAGTTAAGCTAAAGCGCTTCTTATTTGACCATTTCCATATCAAGTGGGAAGCTGAGATATTCAACCCATTTCGCTCCATCGTGATTGAAGGCAACCAACTTTTCTACTGCAAAAGATTCGTTGAGCGGGTACTGATTAATATACTCCCAAACTTCAGCGAATTGGGTTGGGTCGAGATCCCGATGAGCCAGGGTAATATGCGGCACATAATCGTTATTTCTTTGCGCAGAAGTGAGACAACTTTGGCTTTCTAGAGTATTTGCCAACCATTCTTGAAGTTCCATTAATTCAGCATTCTTTTCAAGATTTATATAGACGACTGAATTAATAAACGACCCGAAATTCATCGACTTTAATCGCAATGGCTTAATCCTATTGGAAATTAAGTCTACACATTCTTCTAGCTTGCTTTGATTAACCTCTTGGCATTCAAAAGGAGCCTGAAGTGTGATATGCGGTATAATCCGCATGGAATAAGTTAGCGCAAATTTTGCTTTCAGTTCCTCCTGCAAGGAGCGCACTTTTTCTGAAAAGCGTGCTTCAGGAATCAAGGCAAAAAAGAAAAGGCTGCGATTCATATAGTAAAGATGATACCAAATGCCTGTCCGAAGATGCACCATTACTGAAATTCCTAAATCTTTTACCCAAAACTGATAAAGCAATTATCTTTCTGAAAAAAAATTAAAAATTGTTTGTGCAAATCCGATCAAATTGTATGTTTGCACCCCTTAGCCCAGGTGGCGGAATTGGTAGACGCGCTGGTCTCAAACACCAGTTTGGAAACAAGTACCGGTTCGACCCCGGTCCTGGGCACTAAAAGGTAAAGCCTCTCAATTTGGGAGGCTTTTTTTTTTAACTTGACGGTCGACGGTACGACGGAGGCAAATGATACAGATTGATTGAATTAATGGATCAAAATCCAAGTTTTGACGTCGAATTATTAGGTAAATAATAGGGCCTTCATGCTGAAGGGGCTTACTTGCCTTAAATTAATCATGACTTGCTTCAAACAAATTATCCTGAAACTACAAATCGTTGTGCATCATAGCCATCTACTTTTAATAAATATAGTCCAGGCTGTAATTTTAGAACCATTCTGTTTTCTCCGACAAGGGTAAATTTCTCATAAACTACTCTTCCGTAGAGGTCTATAATTTGAATTTTTTCTGACTCTTCGGTGAAGAAAATGAACTCTCCATGATTAGGGTTAGGGTATAGATTAATTTTTCGGTTTGCCAATTTTTCCGTTCCAGTAGATATAATTTTTGGACTAAAAACACGTGCACCAAGTCCTTGATCATCGACGGGATAATACCCTGTACCTCGTTCGGAGTTATAAAATGATATGTTATCCAACTTTTTAGAGTCTACCTGAATAGGTGGTTCTGATAATGATCGAATAATAAAAGTGCCAAGACCACCGCAGAGAACATAAACTTCAGGGTAATTTGGTGAGCTCTTAGCAAATTCAATTCTGGACACCTCATAATCAAACATATAGGATGTATCCCAAGTAGAACCACCATTCGACGTATATGCAAGCCTAGTCTGGTTTACCCCGGAAATTAAATTTCTTATGATTAAGCCTTCATTTAGATTTTTAAATGCAAAAAATCCATTAAAATGATATTCTTGACTAAGCTCAATTTTTTTCCAAACTTCACCATAAGTGTCAATTTTAAAATAAAAACGAGATTCTCCAGGAAAGGCTAATATCCCCCCATCTTCAAATTCATTGAAGCATGGAGAAGAAACATTTGAAATATATGTTTTGAGTTTTACTCCAATATCGGCACTTGCCAGTACCTTTTTCCAATGCAATCCGCCATTTGATGTGGTCCAAATATCTAATGAACCATTTAGAGAATCACCCAAAACAAAACCACGATTTTCATCCCAAAAATGACAGAAAAGTATGGGGTTTGATTGAAATGCAGTATCTATCCCGTCTGTAATTAACATGGGGGTAAAGTTTTGCCAAGTATCCGTTGATTTTAAGAGTTGATTTAATCCCTTATAAACAAGGTACCCGGTTTCAACACTTGGTTGGGATATTGATCCAAGTAAAAACAGATTCAAAGACCACGAAGAATAGGAGTTCCCTGCATCCGTACTTACAACAATTTTACCATCACCATCATGTCCAATAATATTAGCACTGTCAATCCATTGCGCTTGAGTTACTCTAAAATTCTTGCCAATTCCAGGCACTGGAACATCTAACCATTGCGCGTATAGATTTAGACTAGAAAAAAAACAAAAAACTATAAGAAGTAATTTTAGCATTTTTATAAAAATTTGAGGTGACAACTTGGGCCACCTCATTAACCAAATATAATTAAAATTAGCAAGAGAATCCTCTAGAAATCACTACGGTTCTTGTCGATGGGTTCATCGTAATATTAATGCAATTACAAGGTGAAGGCAAGCCAGTATTTACGTCATGACTTCCTACTCCAATAGGGGCCCAAACGGCACTTGGAGGAATATTGAATTCGAAAATCGCATAATTGATGGTAGAAACTGTAACTCCTGGAAATAAGCCACGAACATCGCCATAAGTTAAGACAGTAGAACTCCCCATGGTAGAACCCAAAACACCTGCACTAAAATTCGAGGAGAGCAAGCCACCGCTATTGTCATGACCACTGAACCATTGACGATAATTGACAGGACAACCCGAATTATTAATTATCGTCCAAAATTCTTCCCCGTCTTCATGAAATGGTTCAAAATCATAGGGTGTTCCAACATTACCGTCTGTATACAGATTGTCGGGAACATTTACGGTAGCTGGTTTTGCCACTTCCTCTGATAAATAATGGTTTGAAACAGCCGCAGCAGTACCTAGTACTACTAACGAACATAATAGTATTATTTTTTTCATAATACCGAAACTAGGAAATATCACTCTAGGAATTACACGCATAGTATAAATATGTACTAACCAGAAAAAAGTTGATGCAATAGTTAAAAGAAAATAGACGTTAATAAGAAACATTTAGCCATAGTGTAATTTTCTTTATCTATAACGGAATTTATTTGAATTATTAACCATTATACTTGCACTATTGCCCAGTAATAAACTCGTTCGTTATTAATTTCCCCAGACTAGCGGCTGACCCCATGTGTCCGCTTCAAACTCCAATTCAAAATCTTAGGAAAATTAAAAGCAAACTCAACCCAGGTACCGCAGAAATTGGCGTTAAGCGAACCCACAGGAAGAAACGTGCACCAAGTTAATTCTATCAGGAATATGCTCAACATGATCCCATTGTGATAAGGTGGATTGCAGTGTTTCTCGCGTTAGTCTAACATTTTGCCTGCGAATATTCTGCCTATCAGCTAAGCATGGAAAATTCTTCCGCTTTAGCCAGCGTTGTCATCTGGCTTGATTTCTTCAGGACGTTGAAAGCCGCTGTTAGCAACACCTTTATATTTTCAGCCATTGGACCTACCCTTACGTTTCCAACTGCTCTGAGTACCAGGATATATTCCGAATTCTTCGCATCGATTGAGCATGGGCACGAGTAACAAACCCGCCAATGCCAAATATGTAACCGTCTAATCGTCAAGGCAATCGACAATACGACTAAACGCCAATATCCTCATTCCAAAGTTCCGGCTTCTCCGAAATCATCTTTTCCATTAGAGCAAGACAGCCGGCATGATTGGCATGGACAAGCTCCACTCCTTTTGAGCGCAGGTGATCTTCATCGCCCAGGAAGGTTTGGTTTTCGCCAATCACAACTTTGGGAATGCCATACAGAAGGATGGCGCCACTGCACATCTGACAAGGAGATAAAGTGGTATAAAGCGTACAATTTTGATAAACAGAAGCGGGTTGTCGTCCTGCATTTTCAAGCGCATCCATTTCGCCATGTAGAATTGGACTCCCATTCTGGATTCTACGGTTATGTCCGCGCCCAATGATCTCACCCTTATAAACGATTACAGACCCAATTGGTATTCCGCCTTCATTCCAGCCTTTTTGGGCTTCTTCAAAAGCCGCTTCCATGAATTTATCCATAGCATGCAAGATAGTTAATTGTGGTAGGCTGTGGCTCTGTTCTACTTCATAGTGTAACTTTTGTGCGAACATCCACGAGTGCGTATATTCTCAGCCAATTTTGACGCGCAGTAGGATTGCGCTGCGGAATAGGATTGCGTCGCGACGTATTTTGACGCGGAGACGCTGAGGCGCAAAACAATAGCTGTCGCCAGAAAAAAGGCCCTCCTTCGCCGAAAAGGCTCCGGCGGACGCAGCGCAATTTGTTCGTCAAGGAGTAGGATTGCGTAGCGACATATTTTAGCGGAGTTCTGCTTCCCGCAGACCTGTGCCCAGAAGCGTTGAGCGAAGCAGCATTACGCAGATAGGCGCAGATTAATCCTCTCCCGATAGTCATCGTGACTTAACCTTAGCCTGAAGCTTAGCCTTAACCTTAATCAATTGAATCTAATTATCTTATCCGCGACATTACGTTGCATATAGCTTCGAATTAGCCAATACGATTCGGAGAACTCTGGTGTAGGTTTGATATGGTTACCAAGTTCTTCTAAACTCATCAAAGGGGTATCCTTACTCACAAACCCAAAGCCAACAAAGCGACCTTCTTCTACCAAAACGATACTTTGCTCATCGTGCTGACGGCCATTCCCGAGCAGGGCAAAAGTTTCTCGGTTTTGCTGAAGAGCCTCAATGGCTGCTTGTACCCGTTCGTTGTATTCTTGAATTTCGAGCGGGTCTTCCAAACGGCGTTTTTGAACGACCTGTCCTCCTACCCATTCCATCTTCTCAAAGCCGCAGTACATACGATCGAGACTGTATGCTTTAATGAGATGATCCATGTATTCCCTCGCCTCGTACATGCTCGAAAAAGAGATGATGGGTCGGAAATATTTGCGTGACTTATCTATCACTAGATTCATAATACCGTCTCGGTTCTCAAAATCATATAAACCAAAACGCATGTCAACACTTTTCATGGCTCGGTTATATTTCGGCCAAAGTTTTTTGATTTCCTGCGCTTCTAAAAGTAAGGATACCAACTCATTACCGCATTGTTCAAAACTCACCGAGTGGATTTCACGGAGAAAGTTCTGCTTGCGTTCCGACTCATTTTTCCCGCTAAAATGCGAGGCCACACGCTTTTTTAAATTGATGGCTTTGCCCACGTATATGACTTTCCCCTTTGCATCATGAAAATAATATACACCAGGAGAAAGTGGAATTTTGTCGAATTCCTTCTTGGTCAAATTCGGTGGTAAATTGAGTTCTCCGCTGCTTTTCTTGAGGGTTTCTTCAATATGTCCATCGCTGTCCTTTCGAACGAGCAATGAAAAAAGTATTGCTGTGGCATTACAATCGCCGCCAGCTCTATGTGCATGCGTTAGATCAATACCTAGTTGCTGACAAAGGTTTCCGAGGCTATACGATTTGAATCCTGGAATGATTTTACGTGATAGCCGTACCGTACACAGCCTTTTTGCTTGGTAGGTGATTCCAATATCAGAAAATGCCTTTTGAACGAAGGAATAATCGAAATTGACATTATGCGCCACAAAGACTTTTCCATCCAATAGTTTATATAAGGCTAATGCAATGGACTTAAACTGTGGCGCATCCACTACCATTTCATCACTGATACCCGTAAAGCCAGCGATATAGGGCGGGATTTTACGATTCGGATTCAATAGCGACTCAAAGGTCTCGATCACCTTCTCCCCATCGTGAATGGCGACTGCAATCTCAATCATCTGATTATCCGAGGCATAGCCACCGGTAGTTTCGATATCGACGATTGCGTAGAGTCTTTTTTCCAATGTAGAGGTTGAGGCCATGGTTGAGGTTAAGGCTGAGATTAAGAAATATGCTTAGCCTTGTTCACAATTTACTTAAACGATATCTGCTTCAACAATATTTTCTAACAATTGGTTCAGGTCTTCTCTTTTACGGATGAGGTGTGCTTTGCCTTTGTAGACCATAACCTCTGCTGGACGTAAGCGCGAATTGTAGTTTGAACTCATGGAGAATCCGTATGCACCTGCATTGTGGAATGCCATAATATCGCCTTCGCGGACTTCGTTTAATTGACGGTCCCAGCCGAAGGTATCGGTTTCGCAGATATAGCCTACAACCGGGTAAATACGGTTGGTGCCTTTTGGGTTTGAGATATTGGTGATATGATGGTAGGCATCATACATCATTGGACGAATCAAGTGGTTCTGGCCTGAGTCTACACCCACAAACACAGTGGATGTGGTTTGTTTAATGACATTGGTCTTCACTAAGAAATAGCCCGATTGACTCACCAAAAACTTGCCTGGCTCAAACCAAAGTTCTAATTCACGCCCGTATTCTTTGCAGAACTCATTGAAGCGTTTAACAATACGTCCGCCTATTTCTTCTACATCGGTTGAAACATCCCCTTCTTTATACGGCACTTTAAAGCCGCTACCAAAGTCGATAAACTCTAAATCAGGGAATTCACTCGAGGCTTCGAAAAGCAACTCCGCTCCCTGCAAAAACACTCCAGCATCTAAAATATCAGACCCGGTATGCATGTGGAGTCCAACAATCTTCATGTTATGGGTCTTCACCACCCGATTAACATGGCGCATTTGGTAGAATGAGATGCCAAACTTGCTATCGATATGTCCTACTGAAATATGGGCATTTCCACCAGCCATGATATGCGGATTCACGCGAATGCAGACCGGAACAGAATTTCCATAAACACTACCAAACTGTTCCAGGATGGAGATATTATCGATATTAATCATCACACCCAATTTTACGGCCTCCTGAATTTCTTCAAACGACACACAATTTGGAGTGAACAGAATTTCCTCAGGGGTGAATCCAGCCATGATGCCCAATTTCACTTCTTGGATAGACACACAATCTAACCCGCTACCCTGCGTTTTAAGAAGTTTAAGCACATGGATATTATTCAATGCCTTCATCGCATACTTCACCTTCAGCTTAGCCCCTTTAAAGGCTTTTTGAAGACGTTGATATTGAGCAATGATGTGATCCGCATCGTAAACGTAAACAGGCGTTCCGAAGTCGCGGGCGATGTCGAGCAAGGACACTCCTTGAATCGACCAGGCATTTTTTTCGAACTTCATGCCGCGAAAATACTTTTTTCCATGAAGCTATTTATCTTCGGAGGCATTCAATGAAGGGAAGATTTAGAAAAACTCTACGATATGGAAGAAATGCACTGCTGGTATTTGTCCTCAGCTTTCTGCTTTTCGATGCCCTTTTTCCACTTCATGTTAATATAAAATACAGCAGTTTGGTGCTTTCAGAAGAGGACCGGCCGCTTGCTGCATACCTTAGCAGCGATGATAAATGGAGGCTTTATCTTGAAGAGGATGAAGTAACTCCTGCAATTAGCGATGCTTTTCTATTAAAGGAAGACCGGTATTTCTATTTTCATCCAGGATTTAACCCCATTGCCCTTGTTCGTGCAGGCATACAAAACATGCGCGGCGGAAAACGTATTTCGGGTGCATCAACTATCACCATGCAGCTTGTACGCTTACTAAAGCCAAGGGACCGAACCTATTTCAATAAGGCTATTGAAATCTGGGAAGCCATGCAGCTCGAATGGCATTTTAGCAAAGATGAGATCCTTCGGATGTACCTGAATTTAGTGCCTTATGGTGGTAATATTGAAGGCATCAAATCGGCTTCTTATCTTTATTTTCAATGTTTACCTGGTCAATTGAGTCCTGCTCAGATTGCAACCTTGGCTGTTGTTCCGAATCGTCCGAATACTTGGAAACTTCGTCCACATAACGAGGAACTCCGCGAGGCAAGAAACCGTTGGCTGACTTATTTTTATAAGGAGAATTGGACTGATTTAAGCACATATGAATCGGCATTACAAGAACCGCTTGCCATTGAAAGAAAATCTTGGGAATATGTAGCCCCCCACCTTTGTCGTCGGCTCTATTCCTCGTATCAAACTCCTATCATCCGTTCTCATATACGGTATTCTGCTCAGCGAAAAACAGAAGCATTGGTCAAACAATACATCGAGCGCTTGAAAATAATGCGCATTACGAACGCTTCTGTAATTGTCATAGAAAATGAAAGCAGAAAAGTCATAGCCTATGCAGGTTCCGCAGATTATACCGACAAAGAAAATGAAGGTGAAGTAGACGGAATTCTTGCTGTTCGATCACCCGGCTCTACCCTTAAGCCCTTTGTTTATGGGTTATCTATGGAAAAAGGAATCTTAAACCCGAAGAGTATTCTTTATGATGTTCCGAGCAATTACGCAGGCTATACGCCTGAAAATTACGACATGTATTTTCAAGGTGCTTTAAGCGCACAATCTGCTTTGGCTAAATCACTAAATATCCCAGCCGTTTCAGTATTGCAGCATTATGGTGTTCCGCTTTTCATTCAAAAAATGGGCGAAATAGATTTTCGGCAGATTAAAAAAGATCAAAAACGCTTGGGCTTATCGCTTGTACTCGGAGGTTGCGGGGTAAGATTAGAAACCTTAGCTAATGCATACTCTACCCTGGCAAATCAAGGAACCTACCGTCCTTTGCGCTATGTTCACAGCGATAGTACCTTACTTCATTTTGAGTGGATTAAGCCCGAAGCTGCCTTTATGGTGAGTGAAATATTAAGCGGATTGACCCGGCCTGATTTGCCCTCAAATTGGCAGATGGGCAAATCGGTTCCTCGCATTGCATGGAAAACAGGAACAAGCTATGGACGGCGGGATGCATGGAGCATTGGCTATAATGATCAATATACTATTGGTGTATGGATTGGAAATTTTAATAATGAAGGCGTGCCCGGATTAAACGGTGCCGAAATGGCAACACCACTCTTATTCCAACTATTTGATGCCATCCAAGGAAAAAACAAAACGCATTGGCTGCATGCACCGGAAAATCTATCCATACGTGAAATCTGTACTGAGACTGGTCAGGTACCGGGACCCTATTGTCAGAACTTGGGCCAAGACTATTTTATTGAAGGCATTAGTCGTTATATTCCATGTTCTTGCAGAAAGAAAATCCCTTTGAATGAAGGCAGAACTGTGAGCTACTGTATGAGCTGTAAACCTAGCAGTGGAACGCATGAAGAACTGTTTCGAATCTATCCTCCAGCTTTAATCCGTTATTTTGAAGATGCCAAACTGACGTATGAAAAAGTTCCCACCCATAATCCAGCATGTCCGAGAATTTTTGTGACTGAAGGGCCTAGTATTGTTAGTCCAACCGACCAAGCTGAGTACCTAATTGAGCGTGAAGAAAAGGCCAAACTGCACCTAATTGCTGAGGTAGATGCCCGAGTGAAGGAAATCTATTGGTATGTGAATGACCGACTCGTTGGCACTTGTTTAGCCAAGGATAATTTTGTAGCCGAATTACCCGATGGGGCGGTTAAAATTTCTTGTACAGATGATCAAGGAAGAACGAATCATATCTATATTCAGGTTAAACGATATTAGTCTTTCTTCCCGTCTTTAAGATGTGCTGCCGTCGCTTTTAATGCATCCATCCATTCTTGTCCAAATCGCCGAATCAAGGCATTCTCTACGAAAAGATAGAGCGGCAACTGTTGTTCTTTTCCCATGGTGCATGCAGGTGAACAGATATCCCAACGGTTATAATTAACAGAAGTGAATTCTTTGTAGGTTTTGATACGAATGGGATACAAGTGACAAGAAACTGGTTTATGGAAGCTACTTTGATTGTCGAAATAAGCCTTTTCAATGCCACAGCCAATGATACCATTTTCCTTCACAATGAAGACACAGGCACCATCGTCCATCATACTTGTGCCTAAATCACCGTCCGAATAAACGGTTGAAAATCCTATTTCCGCAATCTTCTCCTGTTGTGATTTGGGCAGATAGGGAAGAATTTTATCAAGATTTTCACTTATTTCTTCACATTCATCCTCCAATAAAGGGGCGCCTTGATCCCCCTCAACGCAGCACATACCCTTGCATGCCTTGAGGTTACACATGAATTGAGACTCAATGAGGTCTTCTGAGATGAGTGTGTCTTCTATAACTATCATTTTGTAATTTCACGGCGTGGAAGGGTCTTAATAAAGACTTAACCCACCTTCCTTATTATTGCAACAAAAGTATTCATTTTATGAAAAGAGTCTTATTAAGTTTAACGCTATTACTTGCAGGCTTTGGCCTAACGCAAGCACAAAGCACCCTATCTCCTGGAGATGTGGCGATTACCGCTTATTCTGCCGACAATCCTGACGAGCTAAGTTTCGTATTGCTAACCGATGTGCTGTCCGGTACGGAAATCAGCTTTACCGACTTGCCTTGGGACAGTGCTACCATGCAATTTGCTACCAACACAGAAGGTTATTTCACTTGGAAAGCAACCACTAACTTTCCTGCAGGGACTTTGATCAACTGTTTTGCGCCAAATTCCGCAGGAGATGATTACGAATCAAATTATGGAGAGATAAGTGCTCCTTCTGGTTCTGCTATGTTCCTTTCTGCTACTGGAGATCAGCTTTTGGTATTTCAGGGAACCATTGCTTCTCCTACCTTCATCTTTGCCTTGAATTATGGCCAATATGACTGGATGTCTGGGGTTCAAACCTTAAATTCAAACAAAAGTTATTTGCCTTCTGGATTGACCAATGGTGTAAATGCTCTTTATGTGGGAGATTTTGACAATGCCTACTACAGCAGCGACAGTATCAGTGCTGGCGCTTTACTGCTTTCGAAAATTGTAGACCCTGCGAATTGGACTGGAGATAACTCCCGTACTGATTTTGACCCTTCTGAAAACGGACGTCAAGAATTCTTAATTGCGACCTTAAATCCATACATGCGTAATTCGAGCGCTATTTTTAACGGAGATTTCGGTCAAACTCAAACAAATGTACCTACTGCAGGCAGTAGCTTCTTTATTGGAGGAGCGAATCTTACAAATGATATCGTTGTGAGTGTTGGTGCTCCATTTGAAGTACGTGTCGGAGCAGGAGCATACGGATCATCTGTAAATATTGCCCCAACATCGGGATCTGTTAGCCCGACTGCTGTTGAAGTACGTTTTAACCCAAGCGCTGGAGGATCTTTTTCAGATACCATTCAAATTACGAGCAACGGTGCGTTTACGAATCAGTTATTGGTTGCAGGCGAAGGACTCGCTAACCCAATTGTATCCTTTGTAACTACCTCCGGATCATATAGTGAAGGCGGCGCGAATGCAATGATAGAAATTGAAGTAATCAACAGAGGTTCAAATACAGTGACTGTTGACCTTACATCAAAGCCAATGCAAACTGCCCTCGAAGGTCTTCACTTCATGTATACTGGAGGCCCTCAAATAATTTTTGATGGAAGTACACCGGATAAAGTTTCTGTGGAGATTACTTTTCCTGATGATAATTTGAGTGGACCGAGCTTTAGAACCAATAAAATCGGGTTGATGCTTATGGGAGCTGATGCAGGAACGAATGATTCATTTAGCATCAGCATTGCGGAAAATGACTATAAACCAGCAACTATAGCGGAAATCAAACAATTGGATGCTGACTTTTTGCCAATTTCCTATGATTCACTCTTTGAAGTGACGGGTGTCGTTTACGGAACGAATACACGTACTTCTGGATATTCTTTTACCATTATTGATGGAACTGCTGGGATTAGCAATTTTGCCCCATCCTCTGCTCCAGATTTCGGATATACGATTACTGAAGGAGATTCTATCCTAATGCGCGGACGTTTGACTCATTTCAATGGATTAGTTCAACTCGATTTCCTTGATACCATCAAGCTATTGAAAGCGAATACGCCACTGAAAGACCCATTGCTTGTTAATACCTTGGATGAAGTTGCTGAAAACGAACTGGTACGCATCAATAATGTTGCATTTGTAACACCTACTCCTACTTGGTCAGTAAGTGGTTCTGGAAGTAACTTTAAGGTTTATAATACAGTGACTATGGATACTTTTGAGGTACGTGTTATACCTACAAGCGGTTTGGCCAATGAGCCAGCTCCAACTGGATTATTTGATATAATTGGATTAGGTGGTCAGTATGACAATTCAAACCCAAGAAACTCAGGATACCAATTGTTCCCACGCTATGCAACTGATGTTGTGATAGATCAGCTCGGAACTTTCGACCTATTGAGTCCTGCAAACAACAGCACTGTTACATTAGGTGGTGACCCTACTCAAAAAGTAGTCATTGAATGGAGTACTTCCGAAGCCTTAAATGGTGGAGCGGCTCCTTCTTATAGCTTCTTGTTAGATGTTCCAACTGGAGACTTCAGTGCACCTCTCTTCAGTTTTTCAGCAGGAACCGACACAACGACCTCATTCACCTACAAACAATTGGCTGACGCTCTTGCTGCAAACCTCCCAGTTGGTGGATCAATTGATCTACAATGGACTGTGAAGGCAGATAATGGTGGTCAAGAAGAATGGGCACAGAGTAAATTCCTTATCACATTCGAAAGAAATATTTTGGATGGATTGGTGAGCGCTACTCAAGTAGCTCGCATCTTCCCGAACCCTGCAAATGGGGTGATTCATGTTCAGATGGAGGGCGCAGCCAACCAAATGAGTTTAATTGATATGACGGGTAAAGTGGTGTACAGCAATGCACAACCAAGCGCGAACCAAGAAATCAATATTTCCACATTGAACAATGGGGTTTATGTACTCCAAATCGTTCAAAATGGAAAAACATACCAAGCACGAGTTGTGGTTAATAATAAATAATCAAGAACTCCTTTAAGAATGATACCCCGGAATCTCAGATTTCGGGGTATTTCTTTTTTTATACCTCGCCTAACTTTCAAGTGCCATTTGCGCTTGTTACCTTTACCAAGCAAATAAGCTGGAATAAGCATATGAAGAAAACCCTCATTATTGGTGCTAGTCCTAATCCCACCCGTTACGCTTATCGGGCAGCGAGTGCTCTACGTAATCATGCCCATGAATTTGTTCCTTTTGGTATTAAAAAAGGGGAAGTATTCGATCATCCAATATTAAATGAATTTCCAAAACTCAATGATATTGATACGGTTACACTCTATATCAATCCAGGTTTGCAGAAAGCCTATTACCAAGACATTTTAGCGCTTAATCCAAAACGTATCATCTTTAATCCTGGCACTGAAAACGATGAGCTGAGAAAATTGGCCGATGCGGAAGGCATTGAAACCGACTATGCCTGTACTTTAGTTATGCTTAGTACCGGACAATATTAGCAAGACCGTAAACCTCATGCTTTTTTTAGGGCATTGGTGTCTATCTTTTCTTGAAGGATAAGAAAAATAGCTTTAACGTCATCGATGAATTCTATGCGAATAGTCCCAATAGGAAATACTAGTCTTCCCTTTTCCGCACTTTGAGGTTGAGGTGTTCCTACAGGGGTGATTAAAAGTGTGCCAGAGCCGTCTGGTTTCTCGGTAAATTGAATATGACTCAAATCCTGAAAACGGTATATATCCGTTGAAATATTCCAAACCCCAGTTCTCACGAAAATACGCTCATCGGTCATCGCATAAAACGTGTTTCTTCGGATTGACGCATCCATAAAAAAACGGCCAATCAATAAATAGATTCCAATTAGAATAAATGGAATACCAAATAAAGCCATGATAGGAAATCCTGTGCTCATGTTCCAAGTGATATACTCCCACATGAAAACAAAGCCGCACCAAAAAATACTAAAAGGAATTAAATAACGATCAGCAGGTTTAAATCGGAACCCCTGTTTTGGTTTGGCTGCCCATCTAAGGGTTTCATTCTTCTTGAGTAAATCACCAAACAGCAATTGCGCCTCGCGTAGGTCTTGAAACATGCGGCAAATTTATTCTTCTTTTTGTATTTCACAGGATTGATCCATCGCTTCAATTTTATCGATAGGAAACCCCTTTTCATTTGCTAGTTTTACCAGTTGAGCATAGATGGTTTCATCCAAGGCGCGGGTTCTTGCAAGTATCCATAAATACCTTCTATTCGGACTTCCAACCAAAGCGTAGGAATAATCTTGCGCCACATCAATGACATAGTAATCACCAGCAAATGGCCAAAAGAAGGTTACTTTAAGGCGACCCGGTTGACTTTTATCTGGCACTGTTGCAGTTCCCTTGATGGTTTTCCATACTTGCTCTCCATTCGTTTTTTTACCCGTATTAAAAACCTCTATTTTCCCATTTTCTTTGATTGTATACGTTGCAGAAACACAGGTAAGGTCCTTTTCAAATGAATTGGGAAGTTTTGCAATTTCATACCAAGTACCTTCATATTGCTGAAGGTCTAGGTTTTGGACTGTGCTCAAAGGCTTCCTACTTTTGCATGAGAACAATAATAATGCGGATAAAATGAGTGGAATTCGAGCCATTGCTATAAGGTACAATTTAAGATTACCGAAAACAAGGCACATTATCCATTCAACGAATGCTACTTATTGTACGATGGTGAGTGGGCCAATAACTAAAGTATTACTGCGATGCCCTGCCCGATCAACTACCCAAACCCGATAATAGACAGTTTCAGATGAATTACTGCTTGTGAGTACCGTGTTCGCGATGGAGAAATTTAGCTCCCCCTGAATTCCAACTGCAGCACTACCGGGAACGAGTTCAGAAATGCGGTAGGCATAGGTCAGGTCAATGCGGTGATCTTCCACAAATAAATTCTTTACCAATGGATCTGGGTCACCTAAATCACCGTCGCCATCCTTATAAGCGATGGAAAAGTAGACTGAATCTTCGTATACTTTAATTTGATCTGGCCCTGCCTTGATAAGCGTGATCTCTGGAACATTACCCAAGGATTCGTCTTTCTTGCATGCACCAAAAATCACGGATATAAGAATAAAAATCAGCGCGAATTTTCTCATTTTACGATGAATGAAAAATAGTCCTTAAAATAATAACTTGTAGAATTCATCGGGTACTCACTGGGCGAATTATGATGTTCATCTTGGCAATAAAACCGGAAATACACAGTCTTATTAAACTGAAAATCAGATGAGCTAAGTGTGACAACCGGGAATTTACTAAACCAAAGTGCGGCAGGTTTAATCACCGCATTCCCAAAATCATCCTTATCATAGGAAAATTGAAAACTCATATTCTTCAGCTTGGTAACATCGGTACTATCATCTTCTACTTCTACTCCCAGATTAAATGCAATTCCTGGAGGAACGACAAAAGCAGCGGGAAAGCGACCGTCATAGCTTGTGTCAATGCGATTATTTCCCGCATCTAGGGCAAATCGCGATTTGACTTGTGGTTGTAGATTCGGGTAAACAGCAGGGATTCCGTTTATATCCGGACAGCCAGCATTGATCCAATCTTTGATATGCTGCATTTCAGTTTCATTCAACGGATTAGCGTAGAGTGGCATTCTTCCTAAAACGGGATCTTCAGTAATCAGCCGTTCAATGAGCCAAGAATTCGCCACATCCTTTGGGATTACTCGGTAAACAAAACTTTTTTGAGGATTATTTTTAATGACCTCATGGTAGACAAGGTTTCCATAGGCACTTTCAATGCTGCGGAAATCAGGCTCAAAACTTCCATCATGGCATAAAGGCACCGCACATTTTACTGCAAATATTTGTTTATGGATACCAGCGAAAGAACTTGGGTCTAAACTGTCCTTTTCTGTAATTGTAGTTGTATTTCCAGAATTTAAAAACGGGTTTGGACTTTCATCCGGCACCTCCTTATAACAAGAAACTAAGGCAAAAAAACAAAAGAAACTGAGTAGGAATAGTTTTCTCATACAAATGCCTCCTCCAAAACTTTACCCGGTAGACTCAGATTCATCTCTTTATCGAAGCCCAGTACATTGGCAATCGTTGGTACAATGTCAATGCTCTCTCCATACACCTGATTCACAGCATAATTACTTTGAACCACTCCAGGAGGACCCATCATCAAACAAAAGAGTTCCCGCGACATGGCATCGTTGCTGGTATGATCGAGTCCACCTCTTCCATTCGCATCCAATACGGTATTCGGACTGGAATTTCTACCGATCTCTGGAGCAACAATCATCACCGTATCATTGGCTAGGCCAGGTGTATTCTGAATCGTATTCCATAGATGATTTACCGCCCAATCCGCCTTTTGCAGCGCATCGCAGTAATTGGTAAAATTTGTATGACAGGTATCGACACCAAACATGTTCACCACTAATAGTTCTGGCTTAAATGTTTGCATCACCTTTTCAGCATAGAAGATATTTCGCATATCCCCATTCATATTTTGAGCACCTACGCCCCAAGGGTTCGTATGCTGTCCGGCTGCATATTCCTTGTACATATTGTCCATAAACGAAAGCAGCTTAATACGATCATCTGAGTCGTTGCTAATTCCTGAATTTAGTGCCGCTCCTGCCCCATTGAAACCACCATTTAAGAAGGAATTCATCTTATCTAGACCTAGCTTCTTATTGACATCATGTTGCAAAGGGTTTCCAAAATTCGAACGGCCAGAATTCGTAAATAAAGAATTTGGTGAAAGCTGGTTGGCTCCATAAGCCGGTCCATATCCAGGAAAGTTCGAATAGTTTAAAATTGGATAGAGATCATTGGTATGCGCTATCCACCACGCATTCATGGCCGATTTATCAGGACTGCTATGTTTTCGGTACAATTCAAAAATTGTAGGGTCACTCGGTCGCTCTAAAAGACTTAAGCTGTTATCGGTATAGCGTCCGGTTAATGCCGTTGTATGTCCGTTATAATGACCGGATGGTCCGCTTTGATACCGAAATTGTTTGAATAAGGTTCCCGCATTCTGCAAAGGTGAACCTACTGTTGCCGGAAGCGATGCAATGGAATTAGCGATATCCGGACTGATGGCCTCTGTTCCGTTCAGCATTCCACGCATTAAATTCCCCTCACCTTTTTGAACTGATTCTAGGTTTCGAATTCCACCTGCAAAGAGGCAAAATACCACGTGATTTGCTTTTCTACTTCCGCTTGCAGCAAATAAGCGACCGGATGGAATTATATATGGCATACCTATAATGCCTGCTGCGGTAAGCGCAGATTGTCGAACAAAATCTCTCCTTTTCATAGTAGATGATTAATAATAACGATACTCCTCTGCTCGCATTAGGGCGTAGTAAATATCTTCGGGTAAGAATTGTTTATTCTCGTTGATTAAGTTGGCGAAGAACCATATTTCCATCTCCGTAGGTTCACGTATAAAAAATCGTTTGAAGGTGATATTGATAAAGGCTTCAGGGTCTGATTGCATGGTTGCTTGATCGACTTTAACAATCCCAGGTTTCACCAATAGATTCCGAACAATTAAATCGATGATGAGCGTTTTATCTCCAACCGCATTGTATCCTGACAGCAGCGAATTCAATTCGGTAGTGCTTATTTGCTGTCCAAATAAATCAGAATAGGCAATGGATAGAAACTGTATATCAGATTTTAAATTGCCTTTCTCGCCACTCTGGCGAACGTTTACCGGAGTAATTTCATACACATTGCTTAGCTCCTTCTTACAAGAAGTTAGCAAAGTGAAAAGCAAACAATAGAGGGCGATTCTTTTCATTGTTTAAAATATTCGTCGGAACTTAGGAAGTAGGCATGAACTTTTGAAATATCATACGTAGTGAGGTAGTCTGGTGCCAAGAGTAATACTTCATCTTGTGTGGCTTTTCGAAAAAGGTACTGACGTGCTGCGCTATGGATGACACCTTCCGCATAAGCAGAAGATAGAAAGAATATGGCTATGAAGTCTGATTTCCCAGCTCCAGTTTGGAGAAATAGACTACTATTTCCGCCATCCACCATGGTTTTGCCATTGGTCAACTCTTGTCCCGAAGGATAACGATCTAAAAAATGCTGAAACATGGACACCACAAAGTTCTCGGTTCCCATATTGATTTGATCATAGTAAAGATTGAAGATGCAGCGTTGATGAACATCCATATAGTGTATGGCCTCAGATCGGAAATCAACCGACATCATCAGCAAGGCTTCAAGCTTGGCCTTCTCCAATTCATAAACGGGATATAAGTTTACTTTGCTTGGGTCATTGAGTAAGAGAAGAACTTGCTGATAATCGCGAATGATGGTCGCACTATCCACGCCTTCAATCAAATCGAGTTTTGCTCGGTATACCAAATTGCTGCGGTAATCGGCCTTGGCTTGAACTTGATTTAAAAGAGCCATTCTGCTGGCTAATGCATTTGGATCAGCACTAAAAAGTGCTTTTGCTGTAATAAATTCTAGGTCGGAAGCTTTTCTACCCAGGAGACTGATATAAATCCGATTGATATAATTATCGATACTCAATGGAGTAATCGCCTCATCCGCTGGGGGCTGATTTCCTTGTATCAGATTCGTTTCCTCCTTGGTACAGGAATTTAACCCCATACAGAGCAAGAGGAAAAAGAGTAAGGTTCGGTTCATATTGCTTAGGATGAGTTGAATGCAATAAGGTTTAACCGAATTTACGATAAAATTCAGACAGATAGCACTTCTCGTAATATATCGTGGCTTTGTAAATCTCTAAAATGATCGAAATGAAGGCGGAAATAGCGGAGAATTCCATCCAGCAAATTTCTTCTCTCTACTGCCGAAACGGAGTTAACACTATCTTGATCTAAGCCATGCTTCATCAAGGCAGCCGCTAGCTTACTTTCTTGGGCATTTAGGAAATGTGGTCCGACGTGATTCGATGGTACAAAGCAACCTTCGAGCAAGTCTAAACAAAACCCATCTTGGTAATTTTGATCCGGGTAAAATCCGAGGTATCGACTCAGATGTAGGCAAAAATGATGAGGAAACAACTGTAATTTCTCCTTTTTTAGGTCCAAGATTTGAATGCTATTGGAGAGAAAATCGAAAAGAGGTGCATTTTTCTCTTCTTCCCTGATTGCTCGATTAAGGAGCTCAGAAATAAAGAGCATGATCCCCCTTTTAATAGGGTTGACATGAACCTCAAATAAAACAGGTTCACATTTGAGTTCCTTTAAAATCTGTAATTGGCGATCGTGACGCAGGGTGAAAACCATATCTACCAGATTCAGTGGCATGAGGTGCGAGGGTCGAATGGCTCCCTTCTGGCTTCGCACTCCTTTGATTAGAAATGCCTGCAAGCCAGCTTCCCTAGTATAGATGCGTGCAATTAAGCTAGTATCACCATATTTGATGGTATGAAAAACAATTCCCTTACTTGCTAGCAGCATTAGTTCACGATAAGAAGCTTACTCACGAAGGTATCGCTTCCATCATTATTTCCTGTAAATATCAAGTAAACTCCAGTGGCGGCCTTTCTGCCATCGAAGTTTCTCCCATCCCAACTTGCAGTGCCTCCATTGGCGCGGGTTTCATAAATCAATGTTCCTGAAATATCCGTAATTTTTACATATGCATCGGTCGGTAATCCACTTACAGTGATTTCACCTTCATATCCCGGACGAACCGGATTTGGGTAAACTTTCACCTCACCGTGCTTGTCACCACCGAGGCTCGAGTTCGTTCCGAGCGATAACATGCCTTTGCTCGTTGCGATAAAAAGCTCACCCGTACTCTCTACCATGCCCAATTGAGTAATTTCATTCGAAAACAAAGGCGAATTCGTTTCATTATAATGAGCCAAAATCTCCTGCCCATCTGCCGATACCAGCCATAAACCAGAGCGTGCCGCTATCCACTTTCTGTTCCCTCCATCTACTAATAGCGCCGTAATCGCCTCTTCACCCAGTAAATACCCTGCATCATCTCCTTCACCTATCACAATTTGTCTGGCGTCACTTGGGTTTGAGCTAGTTATATTCGAGGGGGTATAAAAAACTGTCAAGCCTTTATCTGTTCCAACCCAAATCTGACCATTTCGGTCAACCACCAAACAATTCACTTGATTATCTGGAAGTTTTCCATTCCCTCCAGCTGAAGAGAGAATTTTCCCTGTTGGATAAGGATCATCACTTTTATCGAATGGGGTATTATTGTCGTCATACACCAGAATACCTGCAGTAACGCCTAGTCCATCCGCAAATCGCATCCATTTTTGTCCGCTGCGATCTATAACCATTTCTAAAACAGCCCCAGCCTGTCCGTTTATTAAGGGGAAACTATCCCATACTCCTCCTGGTGACTTCACTAAGAGCGGACTACTTCCAGCAAAATTAGCTACCCATAAGTTTCTATCCTTATCCATAGCCAGGCTTGTAATAAGCTTGGTATTCCGTATTTGCACCGGGCTAGTTTTATCATCATAGAATTCCAAAACTTGTTTATTGCGAATCCGCGCCATACCCTGTTCCAAAGCCGCTACCCAAAGATCGTTATTCGTAGGGTCGAGGCACATGGCATGGATATCATACATTGTATCGATGTAAGGAATTTTGTCGGTATACGAACTCGACCATTTGCCTTCGGTATAAGTATAATAGCCATTGCTTGAGTACGTGACCGCTCCGTCGTATTTCATATTTCCGCCTGCGATATAGATGGTATTTCCCGTGGAAACCATTTTACCAACACCGGTTCCGTAAGGGCCACCAGGAGAAAGAAACTCCAATGCGCCATTGGATGATTTTTCGATAAGTCCAAATCCATAAGAGGCATAATACCATTTGTCGTTCGAACGAATGCTGGAGCGACTTCCTTCAAGCGGATAGAATCCTATAGGTGATTCATGCAAGAGGTATACTCCATCATTGCTGGTAACATACACTTCATTCCGGTAAGTGCTGAGGTCGCGAATTTCATTTTTCGTCAAAAGCAGGCTATTTTGATTTCCATCGTATTGATAAATGCTGCTATCGCGACGTAGGTAAAGCAGATTATTTGCCTTCACCATGTCAATATAATCTCCAGTATCCACTTGATTCCATGCAGAGGCGTCGATAGAGATTCCCCCACTTGGCAACGGAGCCCGAAAAAGGCCATGATCTGTTGCAGCATAGACAAAACCCTTGTATACTTCTGTGCTACGAACTGTTTTAATTAGATCGCTTTTATAATCGGCGGAAGACTCTTTTCGCTCTAAATTATACACCAAAATGCCAAATCCCGCAGAGAAGAAAGCGTAATCTCCATAAAAGCCAACCTTATTAATTTCCTTGGAGCCATTGACACTTGCATTGATTAAATCCGGTACATTATAAATTTCTCCAGAAGGCAATTGCAAATCGATATTGGAATTATTATACGCGATGACAATCGTTTTTAGCGTCTCGTAATAGGCCGCATACCGAATCCCTACTTCAGTATATCCATTAATTTTTGATAAGGGCTGCGTTTCTTTATTCGTGAGATTATAGCGACAAAATCCATTCGCCGTCCAGCCATAAACATAGGGTTCTGCGATAATGACCTTCAGAGGGTCATTTTGATTCAAATGTGACTTCCATTGACCAACACCAATATTTTGAGCATTTACGAGCGTTGAAGCGAATAATAGGAAGGCAAACAAAAGATTCTTTTTGAGCATAGATGTACAATTATACATGAATATCCATTTAACGTAAATAATGCGATTTGATTGTAGACGTATTTTAGCTCAAGACATTGCAGCAAGTCCCATTTTTTCCTTCTAAATGATTACTTTTGCCCCCCATTAAGCACCATGTGGGTTAAAATTTCCTCCATTATCCTTCGTTACCGTGTATTCATAGGCGCTCTGCTGATTGTCATCACCGGATTAATGGCCTTTTTGGCGACCAAAACTGAAATGGCTTATGAGCTGACTAAGGTGATTCCTGATGATGATCCTGCCAATATCGTTTACGAACGATTTAAATCCACCTTTGGAGAAGATGGCAGTGTGATGGTGGTTGGTGTGGAGACCGATCAACTCTTTGAGCTCGATTTTTTTCGCGATTGGTATCTCTTCACTGAGCGTATTGATTCGCTGGAGAATGTAGAAAAGCTCATTTCAATTACCAAGTTGTACGATCTGAAGAAGAACGATTCACTATACCGGTTTCAGATTCAACCATTGGTGACTCAAATTCCTGAGAGTCAGGAAGAGGTAAATTCCATCCACGATAAAATTGACTCCCTCCCATTTTATAAGAACTTCCTCTATAACCCAGAAACCAATGCCACATTTTTGGCGGTGACCATGGATGACTACGGCGTAAATTCACATCGTCGGGTGGAGATTGTTGAGGCTATCGAAAAATTCGGATTAGAAATCAGCGAAAAATATGATTTGGAGCTCCATTATTCAGGAGTGCCTTATATACGGACAGCCAATACCCGCAAGCTTTCCAAAGAACTTGGCTTATTCACCTTCCTTTCGGTTGTGATTACAGGGCTGTTCCTATTGATCTTCTTCCGTTCTCTGCAAATTGTGATTACCTCATTGATATTGGTAATTGTTTCCCTCATCTATACCATTGGTTCGATGTATTTGCTTGGGTTTAAGATTGGAATTCTTACGGCCTTAATTCCGCCCCTGATTGTGGTTATAGCCATACAAAACTGTGTATACCTGTTGAATGTGTACCATTACGAGTACAAAACACATGGCAATAAAATGTTGGCCCTGAGTCGAACAATCAGCAAAATTGGACTGGCATCCTTCTTAACAAATGCCACAACGGCAATCGGTTTTGGCGTTTTCAGCTTTACAGGAAGTAACCTCTTAGATGAATTTGGTCGGCTAGCTTCATTGAATATCATGGTCGTATATGTACTATGTATCATCTTGGTACCGATTATCTATAGCTATTTACCTGGACCGAATAGTCGACAGTTGAAGCATTTAGATCGCCGGAGCCTGAGTGGAGTATTGAAGTTTGTGAACCGTGTGGTTTTTCATCACCGCAAATGGGTGTATGGCATTACTCTATCCTTGATTGTGATTTCTGCCATTGGTGCCTCCCAGGTCCGCACTTTCGGGTATATTTTAGATGGAATTTCTCCGAAAGACAAAATCTATAAAGACCTCAAATTTTTTGAACGAAATTTTGACGGACTCTTTCCTTTCGAGATATGGATTGATACCAAAGAACCTGGTAATATCAAAGACCTTGCAACGCTAACGAAAATTGAAACCTTGACCAAAGAGTTGAGGACTTACGATGAGCTGAGCAAGCCAATGGCCGTTACGGAGATTCTTAAGTTCATGAATCAAGCCTATTATAATGGGAATCCGCGTCGCTATATCTTGCCAAACCCGCTGGATATGGGGCGAATTCTATCGTATATGCCACAGGAGGTCGACGAGAAAAATGGCGATCTGATCTCTTCCATGATTGATAGCAATTATCAAATCACCCGGGTGAGCATGCAGATCTCAGATGTCGGAACCATACGCAATGAAGAGATTACCCATCAGGTTCAAGCCAAGCTCGATTCCATCTTCCCTGCTGAAGATTACGAAGTGCATGTAACCGGGAAAAGTGTTATTACAGTAAAAGGCAATGGTTACCTCATTAAAAATGCATTGACTGGCTTGGGATACGCATTTATCATCATTTGTGTATTGATGGGATTATTATTCTCGTCTTATAAGATGATCACCATCGCCCTAATTCCAAATCTGGTTCCTCTATTTATGACCCTTGGAATCATGGGCTTTACGGGTATCTCCTTAAAAGAATCAACCATCTTGATTTTCAGTGTAGCTTTTGGTATTGTGGTAGATTTAACCATTCATTACCTGGCCAAATACCGAATGGAGCTGAAGAAGTATAACTGGAATATCACCAAGGCAGTGGATGCCTCTATTGAGCATTCAGGCTTTAGTATGATATATACCACAGTGATTCTGTTTTTCGGGTTTATCATATTTTCTTTTTCCTCCTTCGAAGGCACGGTTTATTTAGGAATACTCACCTCCTTATGCTTGGCATTTGGATTATTGAGTAATCTATTCCTATTGCCTAGCCTCTTGTTAGGAATGGAAAAGCGCATGAATACGCGTAAGGCGATGAGCGAAAGCATTTTGAATTTAGAAGAGGACGAAGACTTATAATATGGGGCTGTACAAAGAATATGGGAAGCTTAATTTCCCTGAATTCGAACAAGAAATATTGGCGTGGTGGAAAGAAGAAAAAATCTTCGAAAAAAGCCTAGACATACGTGAAGGTGCACCAAGTTTCGTCTTTTATGAAGGTCCGCCTTCTGCAAACGGAATGCCGGGTATTCACCATGTTTTGGCTCGGACTATCAAGGACATATTTTGTCGGTATAAAACCCAGCAAGGTTTTCGTGTAGACCGTAAAGGAGGCTGGGATACCCATGGACTTCCTGTGGAATTACAAGTAGAAAAGAAACTTGGCATTACCAAAGACGATATCGGAGTAAAAATCAGCGTTGAAGAGTATAATCGCATTTGCCGTGAAGATGTGATGAAGTTTAAAGGCGTTTGGGACGACCTCACCGAAAAAATGGGCTATTGGGTTGACCTTGACAACCCCTATATCACCTACGAAAACAAGTATATCGAATCGCTTTGGCAGTTATTAAAACGACTGTATGATAAAGGATTCCTCTATAAAGGATATACCATCCAACCCTATTCTCCAGCTGCAGGAACCGGTTTGAGCTCACACGAATTGAACCAACCGGGAACCTATCGAGATGTGAAGGATACCACAGCGGTTGCTCAATTCAAAGTAAAGGAATCTGAGGCAGCGCTGGAATTGCTTGCATTGCAGAGTGACTTGAGTACTTATTTCATTGCCTGGACCACCACCCCATGGACCTTGCCTTCAAATACGGCTTTGGCTGTAGGGAAGAAAATTGATTATGTGCTGGTGGATACCTTTAATCAATATACTGGAGAACGCATTCATGTGATTCTTGCCAAAGAATTAATCGGTAAACACTTTTCGGAAGAAGCCAGCTTTGAAACGTATAAAACAGGTGATAAAAAGCTTCCTTTTACCGTTCTAAAAACATTTAAAGGTCAGGATTTAGTAGGGTTAGAATACGAACAACTCCTTCCCTATGCCCAACCGGAAGACGGCGACGCATTTCGTGTAATTGCTGCAGACTTCGTAACGATCGAAGACGGAACTGGAATCGTTCACTTAGCGCCAAGCTTTGGTGGAGATGACTTCCGCGTTGCAAAACAAAATGGAATTGGTTCATTGACCCTGGTAGATAAGCGTGGAAAGTTTGTTTCAGCAGTTACAGATTTTGCCAATGAGTTTGTCAAAGAGCAATACTTGAGCGAAACAGAAATGGAAACGGAGCGTCAGAAGCAAGGCCGCGACAAGTACCTCTCCGTAGATGAAAGGATATCCATCAAGCTCAAGCAAGAAAACAAAGCCTTTAAAGTCGAAAAATACGAACATAGTTACCCGCATTGTTGGAGAACCGATAAGCCCATACTCTACTATCCACTTGAATCGTGGTTTGTTAAAACAACTGCGGTAAAAGACCGCATGGTGGAACTTAATAAAACCATTAATTGGAAACCCGAATCGACTGGCACAGGTCGCTTTGGCAATTGGCTGGAGAACTTGGTCGACTGGAACTTGAGTCGTTCACGTTATTGGGGAACCCCACTCCCCATTTGGAGAAGTGCTGATGGAAGCAGTGAAAAATGCATCGGCTCCGTAGAGGAATTATCCATGGAAGCCAAAAAGGCGCTGGATGCAGGTATTGAAGAAAATAAAAATCTGATTTGGAAGGATGGCCTTCTCGATATCGAATTGCATAAGCCCTATGTCGATCGTGTGGTATTGATTGATGAGGCAGGAAATAAATTATTCCGTGAAAGCGACTTGATCGATGTTTGGTTCGATTCAGGAGCGATGCCCTATGCACAGTGGCATTGGCCATTTGAAAACCCAGAGCCTTATGGCGAAGGCATGCAAGGACTTGAGAAAGTGTTCCCTGCTGACTTCATTGCAGAAGGAGTTGATCAGACTCGCGGTTGGTTCTTTACGCTACACGCCTTATCGGTTATGCTATTTGATTCGGTTGCTTATAAAAATGTCGTAGCCAATGGACTTGTTTTAGACAAGGCAGGAAATAAAATGTCGAAGCGCCTTGGCAATGCGGTTGATCCCTTTGAAACCATTGGCAATTATGGAGCAGATGCAGTACGTTGGTATATGCTGAGCAATGCTGCACCTTGGGATAATTTAAAATTTGATATGGATGGTGTGCAAGAAACTCAGCGAAAGCTTTTCGCCACCTTATATAATGTCTATTCCTTTTATTCGCTTTACGCCAATATTGATGGATTCGCTTATTCGGAGGATGAATTGCCGGTTGAAAAAAGACCAGAAATTGATCGCTGGATACTTTCCTTATTGAATACCCTGACTGAACGCGTTGAAAGCTCCATGGAAAATTACGAACCCATGAAAGCAACTCGCGCAATAGGTGATTTTGTAAATGATCATTTGAGCAATTGGTATGTTCGCCTTTGCCGTCGCCGTTTCTGGAAAGGAGAATTGAACGACGACAAACTTTCTGCCTACCAAACGCTGTATACCTGCATGGAGACCCTCTCCTTATTGATGGCGCCTTTTGCACCCTTTTATTCTGAACGATTGTTTAAGGACCTGAACAATGCAAGTAATCGTCAATCTGCCACTTCAGTTCACTTAACCACATTCCCTAAGGTGAATAAAAACCTTATCGATACGGCACTTGAAGAGCGAATGGAAATGGCACAACGCATTTCTTCTCTGGTACTTTCGCTCAGGAAGAAAATGAATATTCGTGTGCGACAACCATTGCAACGCATATTAATACCTTCTCATGGAGCCCATTTTAACGAGCAATTAGATCTTGTAAAGTCACTGATTTTAAGTGAAGTAAATGTAAAAGAATTGGAATACCTCACCGATTCCACTTTACATCTCGAGCGCAAGATCAAGCCAAATTTTAAAACATTAGGTAAAAAGGTAGGCAAACAAATGAAGTCTGTAGCGGCATGGATTAATACAATGCCCGCAGAATTGTTAAAACAATTTGAAGAAACGGGTACCCTCGTATCAGAAATCGATGGTATTTCCGTTGTTTTTGAAAAAGAAGATATTGAAATCAGTTATGCCGATATACCTGGCTGGCAGGTGGCAAGTGATGGCGAATATTTGGTAGCCTTAGATATCCACATCGATGAGACACTAAAAGCCGAAGGCGTGGCACGCGAATTGGTTAATAGGGTTCAGAATATGCGTAAGGACAGCGATTTGGACGTGACGGATCGCATCCAAGTAAAAATTGGAGGAGGTGAACAATTAAAAGCTTCCTTCGAAACGTTTAAAAATTATATTTGCGCGGAATTATTGGCAGATAATCTGCTTTACGTCGATAAGACCAATGATGGGTTCCTTGAAAACGAAATTGACGGTGTTCCCTTGTTTATTGAAATTAGCAAAGTGAGATAAGCTATGTCAGAGAAAGAAAAAACCCGGTACAGTGATGCCGAATTACAAGAATTTAAAGACCTCATCAACGGAAAACTCGATGCGGCCCGTCATGAACTGCACACGTTGCAAGATTATCTTTCCAATGCCAATGCAAATGGAACGGAAGATACGATAGGTAGTTATAAAACCCTCGACGATGGCTCTGCCACGCATTCCAAAGAGAATGTGAGTCAATTGGCTTCTCGTCAACGAAAATTCATTGAAAATCTTGAAGTTGCTTTGATGCGCATAGAGAACAAAACCTATGGCGTTTGCAAGGTGACGGGTAAACTCATTCCAAAAGAACGTTTACGTTCAGTGCCGCATACCACAATGAGCATAGAAGCGAAACTAAACCAGTATCGTTAAAAGCTCGTATACAAGATGGCCGATAATCCCAGCTATAAATCAGGAATACGTGCAGCTTTAGCTGTAATAATCTCTGTTCTTTTTCTTGACCAAGCCCTAAAAATTTGGATCAAGACTACCATGACGATGGATGAGGAAATCCATGTTATTGGCGATTGGTTTATCCTTCATTTCACCGAAAATCCAGGAATGGCATTTGGGATGGAGTTTGGAGGCGCTTATGGCAAATTGCTGCTAACACTATTTCGTTTGGTAGCGGTGAGTGGACTGAGTTATTATCTATTTACTCAAATTAAGCAAAGTGCTAAAATCGGCTTTGTTATTTGCTTGGCCATGATTACTGCTGGAGCGGCTGGCAATATACTCGACAGTGTTTTTTATGGTGTTTTCTTTTCGGAAAGTACCCATTACCAAATTGCCACAGCATTTCCAGATACGGGTTATGCCTCTTGGTTTCATGGAAGAGTAGTCGACATGTTTTATATGCCTGTTCTCAAAGGCTATTTACCAGAATGGTTAGGTGGAGATTACTTTGTCTTTTTCCGCCCCATCTTCAACTTGGCCGACGCTTCTATCAGTATGGGCGTTTTCTTCATCCTCGTGTTTCAAAAGCGTTTTTTTAATACCGATACAGATATGGGAGAACAAGATTCTGTGCCATCGATAGAAGAAATATCTGATGTTGAGCATATAAAATCTACTGAACAATCCAATGCGGCACCCGATACTCAAGAGGAAAATCCGAAACCTGATGATTCCTTAACCTAAGCCATTCGATTTTACGGGGGAGAGTCCGTTTTTTTCAATTTCCAAATCAAGTTCCCATTTTAGGAGTACTCCCCCTTTTGAGACCTATACCCTAACATGTCTAATCGGTTGATTATCTAGAATTTACGAATCATACTCCTCTTTGGATTCAATTTTGGAGAGTTCACACATATGAAACCACTTTTTCACTTTATTATTTTGCTATGTTTAGTGGCTTGTATAGCATGTCAGCCAGAACCACCAAGCGCTCCAACTGGCACAACACAAAGACCAACTTCCTTCGATAATATTTCTGCCAGTAATACTTTTGATTGGTCTACATCACGCGAAGTGATTCTTCATTTTTCAGGATTCAATGCCAATTTTGTCGATCAAAAAACGGTCCTTATCTTGAGCGATCCAAACCAAAATACCCTTTACAAAGGAGCTCACCCTTCAGGAGAAGAAATCAACCTACATATTCAAGTTCCAACAAGTCTGGAGTTTATCAATATGGAATATGGCATTACCAAACGAAAATTAAGTATTGGAGATGGAACAATTGTTAGCAGTCTCTTACCTAGTTTACCCATCGTTCCTTAATCGTCGGAAGTATGCTAATTAGAGTAATAAAATTCACCCTCCTTCTCTCCCTTATCGGCTATAGTGAGATTGGAATGGCGCAAACGACCACGCTTTCAATGGAAGGGCGCCGAGAAATTGACGCTGCACATTGTTGGGAATTTCAGTCTGTGGCTTATACCAGCACAAGTTCAGAAGTTATTAGCGGAAACCAAAGCGCTAGAACTGCGCCCATAAATGCTAATTTTCATTCCATAAAATCTCCTTGGATTATAAACCCGAATGGTGCCATTCAGTTTAAGCACCGACTGAGCGGTAAGGAACAGGCTGCCAAAATAAAGCTATACGTCATCGTTTATGATTATACGAATAATCAATATGACACCAATTATTCCTACTCTTCCTACACTGCAGCAAATGCCACCCAAATTGTAACAGGTTCCTTTAATATCAAACGTGTCGGTATCTATAAAATAATATTCTCTTTTACGGGAATCCCGAGTAGTACGCGAGGCATATTAGATGAAATAAGCTTACCCGGTGCCTACTATTCTAATCCATCAAATGCTTGTCTGCCCCAAAACTTGAGCACCGATACCGATGGAGATGGCATAATGGATAAACACGACGAATATCCAAATGATCCAGCATTAGCCTTCAATAATTACCTGAATGGACATAATTATACGACACTTATGTTTGAAGACCTTTGGCCTGGTAAAGGAGATTACGATTTTAATGATCTTGTACTTGATTATCAGGTGAATTGCCTCAGCAATGCGAAAGGACAAATTACACGAGCTGAAATAAGCATTGTTCTCAGGGCAATCGGAGCGAGTTATAAAAATGGATTCGCATTTCAACTAGATAAAATCGAGCCTTCCAAAGTCCTATCCGTGACTGGGCAGAAATTGAGTACCGGTCTTTTCCAACTCGACGGCAATGGAACCGAGTCTGGACAAACCTTTGCCGTAATTCCTGTATTTGATGATGCTTTGAAAACGATTGGATTTTCTGGCGCTGGAACCGGAGTGAATATTGAAAGAAATGGCTCTTCCATCGCTTATGATACCAGTACCATTGTGGTTGAATTTAGCTTAAATAATACAGGCATAACCTTGAATGATTTTACCCTTGCTAGTTTTAATCCTTTTATAGTCATCAATCAGAAAAGAGGAAGAGAACTTCATAAGCTAAATTATGCGCCGACCAACCTCATGAACCAATCCTTATTTGGCTCAGAATATGACAATAGTAATATAAGTACTGGGACATACTATAAATCAAAAAACAACCTTCCATGGGTCATTGAAACGTTTAGCAGCAGTCCATATATGCTAGAAAAGAAAGACATTACTTCGGGCTATTCCAAGCTTATTGATTGGGTATTATCCAGTGGTGGCTCCTATTCTGATTGGTATATAAATTCTGGCGCTTCGTATAGAAATTCATCCGCTCTATATTAATTATCAGTAAAGAATTTAGAATAGCCAGCACCCCATATATGTAATCTTATCCAATTTAAAGAAACAACCCAATTAAAGACCTTGTTCCCGTTATTGGAATCATTGCAAGATAAGGATAGGGTATAAAAATAATCAAGTATCTATTTTTCAATAACTTAAGTGGCATAGATGGTCCACTTCGAAAGCGGCATGATATTCATATAGATTAGAAATCATGAAATCATCAACATTCAGTCTTATCGCTTTTGTGTTCATTTTGGGATTTTCCCTAAGCTCATGTAAGAGAGACCTTGCAGATACTCCTGAGTCGAGCTCTACTAGGATAGAAAAACCTGAAGAGCTCGATGCAAGCAGCCCATATAACTGGGCAGATAATAAATCCATCCTTATAACTTTAACCGGTTATTCTAGTTCAAACCCGAGTGAACTTGGCGTTATTACAATTCTCGACGCAAAAGAGAATGTGCTTTATAAGGGCATGCATTCATCCATCCTCACTTTCGAGACCGAACTTCTTATTCCTAAGAAACTTGCAGCTGTACGTGTAAAGTTTGGAACAACAGATAAAATCATTCCGATAATAGATAACGTAGTTTCAGGAACCCTCTTACCCTCATCGGAAGCTCACTAAAATAGTCGTTCCTTAAGAAGCCCAATTTAGTCCAATATCAGGCACATATTGGTTCCG
>CAZUIT010000010.1:0-75457 GCA_964620355.1 uncultured Burkholderiales bacterium
ATCTAACACCATTCCGCCATATCACGACGGAGTGGTATAATTGCGGAGACTCATGCTTTTTGATTTAGTCATTCTGAATTCGAAAAACAAAACTCCCATAGATAAGAAACACTAAAGACCCACGTTAACAGGACATGAAGAACCTATTTTTTTCCCTGACTTTGTTTCTTTGCATAGTTTTCTCCAGCTCTTGTAAGAAAGAAAACCCAAGCCCGGAGCCCATACCCGCCGAAACCGAACTTCGTTATTTTCCATTGAAAACTGGAAATTATTGGGTGTATGACGAGTTTATTGTCGATAGTTTAGGCATTGAAACAGATGTTACGAATAATTACCCCGACACCATGTTTATTACAATGGATAGTTTGATAAATGGCGCCCACTACTACTATTTATTCTCCAAAAAGTTTTTCTTCCATAGAGGATGGGTGCGCGATTCCGCTCAATGCCTAGTTGACATAAATGGCTATATACAATTTAAACAGAGTGCCAAAATTGATACAATCCTTCGCTACGATCAAGACACCATGTTCAAATATTCACGATTTGTACATCCTGGACCTTTTGAGGTTGAAACTAAACTTGGCTTACTCACTTGTTCATTGATTTCGAACCATTATTATTGGTTTCATCCACAAGATGCAAAATACTTAATCAAAGAAAAACAGTACAACAATTCATTCTTTGCAAAAGATATTGGCATGATAACGCTGGAATATATGTTCCAATATGGCTATGAGAAATACCGGTTCAAACTGCGAGAATATCATCTGGAAAAGTAGGGTTAAACTTCATCAAAATGAATAAGATATGACTTAACCCCTTGATTTTGTCTTGCTTACCCATCTATTTTTGCCAACAGCCATTTGATTTGCGCAATTGATGATATTTCTCGAAGAAGCTGTAATGATTCATAACTCCTTCATTACATTAAATTTATGAACCTGCCAATCATCTTAGAAACCCTGACTGCTTGCACAATTGTCGTCGCATTTTTGAGGACTAAACAAGTAAACTAGCACTGAAGTCTAATCCATTTCCGAACGGTAAAAAGGACATAGCTCATGGACCGCTGTGAAGGGAGATGCAATTTAAGCTTGCGGGTGGCTGCTAGGCTCTTCTGCTATCAATTGACTTTTCGAATACACGTCTAATACGTGCTTATTGGCTAGTGAAGTTTCGCTATCTGCATAGAGTTGATTGACCAATTCTTCGGAAGCCTTTAACTCTTTGGGTAGATTAAGCTTTCGTCCGCTAATGCTTAATCCATCCAAGCGTTCAAGGATGAATGCGATATCAATCCTGTCAACTCCTATCGCCGGCTGATAACTTGTGTCTTTCTCATCGTTTTCTGCGGTAATTTCACTCAAGAGTCCAGCTCTACATAGCTCATTGCAGAATTCCTTCATCACCTTATAAGGTAGCTGGAGTTTTCCGCTTAATTCCTGTGCACTATAGGCAGGTTCTCCTTCTTCAAAACGCTCTGCACTTAAGGCCATTGTAGTAATGGCCAGTATCAACTTCTGTTTATTGCTCGGGGTAAAGTGCAAACGTTCATCAACATGCAAATGAATATTTTGCAGCGAATAACTCACTTCTGCCCCAATCAAAACAATGATCCAGCTGACTTGCAGAAAGGTGATAAACAAAGGAAAGAAGGCAAAACTTCCGTAAATGGCGTTCGACCTACTCACGCCAACCTGAAATTCCAGATAACCCCATTGAAAAAGCTGAAAGCTAAAACCCGCCACAATACCTGCAACCAAAGCCGACTTAAGCTTTACCCGTGTATTTGGAATAATCACGTAAAGCAGCATAAACAAAAACGCATTCAGCACATAAGGAATGAGGTTGATGCTGAATATGATTATTTGCTTCAAGAAGCCGAACTTAATCCACTGCTCTGCAAATTCTGTGATAAAGCCCGAAATAAATAGGGTGGCACTTCCTGCAGCAATTATGAAGAGGGGTGCCAAAAGTAGAATGCTAAAATAATCGGTGAACTTGCGCACCCATGTACGGTGATTCGTAATTTGCCAAATGCTATTGAAGCTAATTTCTATGCTACTCAATACCTGCAAAACCGACCAAATTAAAATCACAAAACCGAAGCCAGCAACCAGTCCCCCTTGTGTATTTGAAAGGAGTCGGTTGACAAAGCCCAGAAGTTGTTCTAATAATTCAGGCTGCTCACTGAAGGATCTGAAAAGTTCCTCTCGCAGCCTTTCTTCTAGTCCAAAACCCTTGGCAATCCCAAAAACCATGGCCACTACCGGAACAACGGACAAGAGGGTATAAAAGGTAAGTGCACTTGCTTGAAGAATGAGTTTCTTCTCCCCAAAGTCTTCAACCGCTAGAATAATAATACGGATAAGCTTGACCAGATAGCGGTTGGTGCGATTGAGACGCGACTCATCAATCGTCCATACACCATGGCTTAGGAACTTGAAAAGTTTGCTGATAAGGGCCTTCACGCCGCTAAGATAAGTCTTAAAATTTCAACAAGGTATCCAAGGCCTTGGCAAAATCCGCTACTGGCAAAAAGGCCTTCTCTAAACTGATAGCAAAGGGCACCGGGGTATCCAAAGCACCTACGCGTTTAACTGGAGCATCCAAATACTTAAAGCCATGCTCAGAAATATAAGCGGCAATTTCAGCACCTATTCCACCCGTCAAGGAATCTTCGTGCAAAACCAGAACACGTCCTGTTTTCTTCACCGATTCCATTACGGTTTCTTTATCCCAAGGAAGCAATGTTCTTAGATCGACAATATCCGCAGAAACCGACTCCTTGGTACATAAATCCATGGCCCAATGAACGCCCATTCCATAGGTAACAATGGTCACATCATCTCCCTCCATGGCTAAACGAGCTTTGCCAATTGGCGTAGTATAATAACTATCGGGTACTTGGCCTTCTAGTGAACGGTATAAGGCTTTGTGTTCGAAGAATAATACCGGATTTGGATCTTCAAAAGAGGCGCAGAGTAAACCTTTGGCATCTTCTGGCGTAGCTGGGTAAACCACTTTTAATCCTGGGGTATGGAAGAACCAAGCTTCATTGCTTTGGCTATGGAAAGGACCTGCCCCAACTCCTGCTCCTGTTGGCATTCGGACTACCACATCGGCATTTTGCCCCCAGCGGTAATGGGATTTCGCGAGGTTATTGACAATCTGATTGAAGCCACAGCTCACAAAATCTGCAAACTGCATCTCTACCATGGCCTTATGTCCTTTGATAGATAGTCCATAGGCCGCTCCTAAGATGGCCGATTCACATAAAGGGGTATTGCGCACTCGGTCTCTTCCGAATTGCTCAATAAAGCCTTGGGTGATTTTAAATACGCCACCGTAGTCGCCAATATCTTGACCCATCAGCACCAATTGAGGATAACGTTCCATGCTTTGCCGCATACCATCACTAATTGCGTCAACTAAACGTTTCTTACTTGTTGCTCCACTTGGCGCAATTGATTCTGGCTCAAATGCTTGATACACATCGGCTAACTCTTCCTCAATATTTGGAGTTACTTCCGGAAGTTCAAACACTTCATCAAGTCCGCATTCGATTTCTCGCTTGATTGCAGCCCGTATTTCCGCTTCCCTTTCATCGCTTAAGAGCCCCAGTGCGATGAGGTACTTGCGGTAATTTTCTAGCGGATCTTTTAATCCCCATTCATCAAAAAGCTCCTGAGGCACGTATTTGGTTCCCGAAGCTTCTTCATGACCCCGCATTCGGAAAGTCATGCATTCAAGCAATACGGGACGTGGATTTTCCCGTACTGAAGTTGCTATTTCACACAGGGTAGTATAGACATCAAGGATATTGTTTCCATCTACCTGAAAGGCTTCCATTCCATAGCCTATTCCTTTATCGATGAACTGTTTGCAGCGGAACTGATCGGAAGAAGGAGTAGATAATCCATAGCCATTATTTTCGACAAGAAAAATAACCGGAAGCTCCCAAACAGCAGCTGTATTGAGGGCTTCATGGAAATCTCCTTCACTTGCTCCTCCATCGCCGCTAAAGGCTAAAGAGAGCTTTTTTTCTCCTTTAATTTTATGAGATAGAGCAATTCCATCTGCCACTCCGAGCATCGCTCCAAGGTGAGAAATCATCCCAACAATATGATGTTCATTTGTTCCGAAATGGAAGGAGCGCTCACGCCCTTTGCTAAAACCTTCTTTTTTACCCTGCCACTGCGCAAAGAGTTTGGAAAAAGGGATGTCCCTACCCGTAAATACACCCAAATTACGGTGCAAGGGCATGATGTATTCATCGGGCTCTAGCGCAGCGGCCACAGAAACAGCTATTGCTTCTTGTCCAATTCCAGAGAACCATTTGCTTACCTTGCCTTGGCGCAATAAAATGAGCATGCGCTCCTCAATCATTCTTGGCTTCAGTATGCGTGCATAGAGGTCGAGCAAGGTTTCATCGCTCAGGTTCCTGCGGTTAAATTCCATCATATTCGCGCCAAATTTAGGCGATTTCCTCTCAGGAAAAAGTCTTTGTTAAGGGAATATTATCGATTGAACAACTTGCCCTGTTTAAGGAAGAATCTGAATCCGGAAGGTCTGTGACTTCTCACCCTCTTCAACACGCAGTAAATACAATCCGCTATCGAGGTGCAGCTGCGTATCAAATTGATCAAATTTGCCGCTTGCTACCGCTCTTCCACTTAAGTCATAGACAGCGTATTTCGCGTTTACCGACACTCCCCAAATTTGAATCTTTCCATTCGATGGATTCGGGTAGACTTTCCACTCTTGGTCTTCCAACTCATCCATCCCCACTGAGGTCTGAATATAACGCAGTCCCTCATAGGCATTGATCTTCCCTCGTCCCCAAGCAGTGTTTGGAACCGCTCCGGTTTCATCGTCGACCGTGGCAGTATGGGTCAAAACATCCAGAATAATATCAGGGGAGAGTGTTGCATTCTCCTGAAGAAATAAGGCAATCACCCCAGCTGCATTTGGTGAGGCCATCGACGTTCCAGAAGCAATGCCCCAATAGTTTGTTACCCCATTGGAAACTACTGTATCAGTAATTGAATAACGCATAAATCCATTATAGGCATGACGATTATAGCCAGAAATCACATTTTCGCCCGGAGCGGCAATATCGGGCTTAATTCTTCCATCGACTGTAGGTCCTTGCGAGCTGAAGGGGGCCAAATTCCCCCAGCCTCCATAGTATGGATCTCCATCTATAGTCAGGCCATTTACACTTGAATTATAGGCGGCCACGGTGATCGTTTGCTTCCCAGTTCCGCCATTCTCTCCTACGATAAATTTATTGTCGCCAGAAGTATAACCTGGCAAAGCTGAATGTCCCCAAAAAGAAGGCGCAAAACCACCCTCGCCCCATTCGTAAATTTGTCCGGAATTCCAAGCATGTACATGACTGGAATCTGAATAAACAAAAAGTGTAGTTCTGCGTGTCTGAGGCGTATAATTCTTAATCTCGAAAAGGATATTTGGCTTTTTATTCGCTGAATAACGAGAAACGATGGATAATAAATACTCCAAGCTATCTGTTCCGCCTAAATCACCAGGAACAGTGAGTAATCCTTGAATAATGGTATCCTTCTCTGTGCTAAAGAAAACCGTAGAACCATGCAAAAAGCCATTGGTATCAGCGAGCCCAAGAGACACATTAAAATCAGTTTCGGCACTTCCCCACATATCGATATACATGTCTTCGATATCCGCCTTTACATTTCTATTATTAAAGGGCATTGTGCGCATCGTATCCTTCTGAACTAGCTTTCCAATATGAGTGCGTGTCCAGCCCGAATTACCCGCCGCACCGACAAAAATTTTACCCGGCCCCGTTAAGTTTTCTATAGCTAAATCAAATAAACTTGTGCCGTCATGCGGACCAGAATGCATGCCCCAGCTGAGGTTTACGACTGCTGGCTTATTTACCGAATCGGCATATTGAAAAATATAATTTAATCCATCAATAATTGCGGGTGACGCGACCCATAAATCACCTTTAGCACTTGGCGGAAGTGAATCATCGTAGTATTTAATATTGACAAAAATCAAGTCGGATTCTGGCGCCATTCCAACATATTTCAAATTCTCAGATCCATACCCAGAACCGCCTGCAATTCCCGCTACATGGGTCCCATGCGTTTCATCTGTAATAGGCTTCGCCACCATATCACCAAGGGTCGTATGCAAACTTCCATAATCAAAACCCAAGGGAGGATTTCCAGCATTATCCAGCTGATCCCAGTAGCGGACTACTCGGTTTTGTTGTCCTGTGCTATCATAGAACGTAGGATGATCCGCTTGAAAACCAATATCAACAATCCCAATGACGACATCCTTTCCCGTGAATGGAGTGGCGATTCCTGCGCCAAAGGGTTGTTCCTGTACCAAGTGCACCGCAGATGCATGACGTGACGCGGAGTCTAAAATTTGCTTTGGCTGACTCATGAAGCTCATCTCCAAACTCAGCACTTCTGGCGCATCTAACATCCATAAAACTTGTTCCTTTGTGGCACTTATGGACCAGATATTTCCCATTTGGCTATGGATAGAAATGGCCTGGTTCGCAAAGCTCTTTTGGGCAATTACCTCATTTACCTTGACCAAAATACGAATACTTGTGCCAGGAGCCACAGATTGAAAATGACGTTGTGAACCCGCAGTCCATTTTGATTGAGCAAACGAAGCACTCATGCTCAAAACGAACACGAAGCCTAAAAGGAAGAATTTTCTCATTGTATGAATGACACGCGAACCCTAGTGGTCTGCTGTTTTGCTTTTTGAAATTTTACTCTTGATGCGCACCAAAGGCACCCAAAGCTTGGATACAAAATACTTCAATGGCGACTTGTTTGCTTCAATTTTCCACTCGGTAGTCCGTGCTGCTTCCATCGGCTTATCATGCAAAGTATAAGCGTATGCAGCGATGGATGTTCTGAATTTTCCTTCAGGGAAGTTAATCGGATCATAGCCATGAAGTGTATAGCCGCGGCAAAGCATAATCGCCAAACGGTTAAAAGGTACGTCGACATCTGCCGCTTCACCCGTGTCTTTATGTTCGAGGCGTAATTCGCCTTTGTATTCTTTCTTCCAGTCTTTGTTTAGATAGAGTAAAAGGTTAAGGTTTCTGAACCAGGTCTCTTCTAATGGATGATAGTTGAAATCGGCATGCATGTCTAAGAAGCTGCCTTTTTTTCCTTGATGGATGCCTCCACCGTAGAATTTTTTATCGACGAATACTTCTTGATCCGTCACAAAACACAACCATTTTTGGAAGCGTTCAGACGTGAAGTCGTCGTATAGTTCTTGAAATTCCGGACCAAGGTCGGTGAACTTGGATTTTTCAAACTTGTTTTTGGCAAAGATATAATCCGCACTTTCCGACTGAATCTCAGGAATTTTTGCGTAAAGTGCTTCAATTTTTTCTGGCTCGCAGAAGGTATCTACACCAATATGAGGGAAGGGCTTTTTGTTTAAAAACTCTTCACGGAACTTGTCCTTATTTTCTTCAAGATAATCGAATCGAATCATGATGCATTCAAATAGACATGCAAGTTAACAATTCGATGAGGCAAATGAACTGATTTATCTCACTCTTTTCGCTCAAAGGCCCCAATATCCGGTGAAGCATCGCGAAGTTCGCCCCGAAGGTCGTCTGGCACGGGTGAAGTGAGTATGGGTGCCATATCTTTTGCTGGGGAAAGCGTGTCAAGCTCAAAATTCAATTCGCGGTAGTCTTTGAATTTAGGATCAATATTCACCCGATTGCCATCTACTCCGTTTAAACCGCCCAACTCTGTTTTTAATAGGGTATTGGATATAGCTATATTATAGGCCCCTTTTCCATCTTTGAAGGTAACAAGTTCCTCTTTGAGCGATCCATATACAATGCTATTTACAAGCATAAAGTCTAAGTCATTCGCAGAAGGCGGATTCGTACCATCATCATAATTGGCATTACTGAATCCGAAGGCGGGCTTTGAGCGCAGGAAGGTGGTATTGAAATTCGCAAAGGTGCAGTGAACAAGCTCATAGTTGCCGCCTAGTTCACCCAAGAAGGTATACTGTCCGCAATTGGCTGAAAGCACATTCGTCGCCTTGATCCAAGCCGTATAGCCAATCAACCCTCCGGCAGACATATTCAAAATTTTCGTATGATTGATATCGAGCTTAAACCCTCCACCAACTTGCAAAGAATCTACTTCAACCCCTACTATCCCATTTTTAATTTCCGCATAGCTGATGACATTATTTTTGCTCTTAGGAAGCATCCGAATACCAAACCATTGGGACGGGTCATTGCGGTATTCCTGCTCTAAACGGGCGCCTTGAAGCACCACTGGGTTTTCCTTGGTTCCTTTTATTTCTAGGGTACCGTTCACAAAAATCCGACTATTCACGGAAGAGTAAACCTTCACCCCATCCATAATAGTAAGCTTGGAAAATTCATCGACAAGTACCGAGTTGAAGATGACATAGGGCTTCACTTTATCTGCCCAAACTAAATTACCTGAAAGAACCTCATCAGCAAAATAGTAGGCATCTTGTCCCCAAGCAACCAGCTTGATATCTTGAATATTCCCATTGGTTTCGAATACCACTGAGTCCTGTATGATGAGCGGATTGCTCGCATTATTGGGATCCACAGTTACCTCCACAAAGATGTAGACACTGTCATTTGGGCGGATTTCAAAATTGCTGATTTGACTTACGGGCAATCCATCCACATTGATCCGGAACGGTGACGCATTGCCCATTCCTAGATGGATATTGGTTTTGATCGTCTTATTATGTGGATTATGAAAGGTGAAACGTTTGTTCACTGAGCGCGGTTCTGGTCCGCCACCCAGTTTTGTAAATACCGTATCAAAGAGTATCGTATCGGTGGAAAAGTTAAGCTTCGAGTTGGGATCGTCTTCAAATGTTTCCTTACGGCAGGAGCTCGAGTAGATGCTCAAGAAGCCGATTAAAAGCACGAAAAACGCGAGTGATCCTTTTTTCATTGGGTGCAAAAGTATAGGATTATAACCTTTTGTGACTTGATTTATTGCCTATTGAAAAGCGCAGGCCACAGAAACTATCGATACACGGCACTGCCCTTCTTTGACTAAGACGTTCGCACAAGCCTCTAACGTTGCACCGGTTGTGATCACATCATCAATCAATAAAACATGCTTTCCTTTCACCAATTCAAGGTCGTTCATGGCAAAGGATTCCTGTGCATTTTCCCAACGGGCAATACGCGATAATTTGGTTTGTGAGCCAGTATGTTCGCGTTTCAATAAGGCCTCCTCATATAAAGGAATGGCACTACTTTCCGCAAAGCCTCTTGCTAAGATTGCCGCCTGATTATAGCCACGAATCTTTTTCTTCTTCGGATGGATAGGCACTGGAACCAGGCAATCGACTTCATCCAACCAGCCTCCGCACTTTATTTCTTCGTACATCCACTTGCCCATCAATACGCCTAGGTCCGAGCGGTTCCTATACTTCAAGGCATGGAGTAGAACCTGAATTCGTGCACCCTTGTTATAGAAGTATACCGCCGCTCCCTTCTCAATCGGCACTCTTCCCCAAAAAAGACGCTCTACCATATTCTCGGGATGTTCTGCATGCTTGGTAGTGGGCAGTTTGGTTCGGCAGCGCAAGCAGACCATTTCCTCCCCCTCATACAGCGCCGAACTGCATGCTTCACATAATTGGGGAAAGAAGAGGTGAAAAAAATCCTGCAAAAGTGCCATTATCAATACCTTTGCCCTCAAGTTATAAAAAGATGTTCGAAGACACCCAAAGAAAAGAGATAGAAGAGCTAGGAGAGTTCGGTTTAATCAAAAATTTGACAGAATCTTTACAAAACAAGCAGTCCAGCACCATTTTCGGAGTGGGCGACGATGCTGCGGTGCTTGGTGAAGGAAGCAAAAAAACTTTGATCAGCACCGACATGTTGGTAGAAGGCGTTCACTTCGACCTCAGTTTTCATCCACTCAAACATTTGGGCTATAAAGCTGCTGTGGTTAATCTATCCGACATCCTTGCCATGAATGGTACTCCTGAACAGATTGTGGTTTCCATTGCATTTAGTAGTCGTTTCTCGGTACAAGCCATTCAAGAATTGTATGAAGGAATTCGTCACGCCTGCGATCTCTATAGTGTAGACCTTGTTGGAGGGGATACTTCATCAAATCGCCAAGGATTAGTTATTTCAATTACCGCCATTGGAAGCGCCGAAGAATCCGATATTGTTTACCGTAAAGGGGCCAAAGAAAATGACCTGCTCTGCGTGAGTGGCGACCTTGGAGCAGCATACATGGGGCTTCAATTGCTAGAAAGAGAGAAACAAGTGTTCCTAGCCAACCCAGAGATGCAGCCCGACCTCGATGGTTTCGACTATATCCTCCAGCGCCAGCTCAAACCTGAAGCGCGTTTGGATGTACTGAAAGAACTTAAAGGAGCGGGCGTTAAACCAACATCTATGATTGATGTGAGCGACGGTCTAGCCTCAGAAATCTTCCATCTCTGCGAGGCCTCAGAAGTCGGCATGGCGGTATACGAACTCAAAACACCCATCGACCCAGCCACGGTCACTGCAGCCGAGCAATTTAACCTCGACCCAATGACCTGCGCCCTCAATGGAGGCGAAGATTATGAGCTACTCTTCACCATCGATCAAAAAGACTTTGAGACAGTACGGAAAATGGAAACGGTTTCCATCATCGGCCATGTAACCCAAAAAGAGGCAGGTAAAGTAGTGGTTACCAAAAACGATAACCAATTTGATCTGCAAGCCCAAGGCTGGAAGCACTTCGGGTAAGAGAAAAACTCAGACGGTGACCTAATCGGGCCAAAACAAGCCAATAGATGGGGTGCCCTTTCAGGGCAGGTAAAAGTATGCTAACCCAGTTCATCATACAAAAACCCACGCATTGTGGTCACCGAATGTTTTTCCCAGCGGAACAGTTATGGGTCACCCCTTCAGGGTGAATTTTTGTTGATCCAGCATGTGTAAAGGATGGTATGCCCTTTCAGGGCAAAATGGTTTGGACAAAACAGTTTTCCCGTTGTAAATACTAAATCTTGCCCAAAGCCGGTCCCGAAGGGACTCCTCAACCTTCAGGGACTACCCAACCTTACCACTTGACAATTGGAGCATCAATTGTCACAGAAATGTAAAAATCTGTAAATCAATACCATAACCCTATGATGTATGCGCCGGTTTATCGAAATTAGCATAACCAAAAAGTTATTCTATGACCACATACACTCAGATTCTCTATCAAATCGTTTTTGCTACAAAATTCCGCAGGCCTACATTAACAAAAAGTGAAAACAGACAAAAGCTCTATGCCTATTGGTCGGGGTTGATTTCAAAACGAAAGTCAAAAGCCCTTATAATTAATGGTGTGGAAGATCATGTTCACATATTGGTGAATATTCATCCTACGATATCCGTATCAAACCTGGTAAAAGAGCTTAAAAATGCAGGAAGCATCTATATCCGAGAAAAACATCTTTTTCCTTCTTTCACATACTGGCAAAATGGCTATGGTGCATTCACTTACTCAAACGAAGCCATTCCTAGACTGTGCCGTTATATTGAAAATCAGGAACAACATCATGCCAAAAAATCCCCAAAAGAGGAGCTCCGAGAAATACTTCTTGAAAATGCCGTTGAATGGAATGAGGAGTATTTAGATTAGCCCTATCGACATTGAAACCAGTTTCATGCCAGTAAAAAAAAAGGTTCTAGGTTACAGGTTAGAGCAAAAGGACTTTCGGTAAACGTGTGTAAGAAACGGAATCAAGTTCGCGATAAATCGCGCACCTACGGAAAGCTTTTCTCCTCATCTCCTCACTCCTCACCGCGTCAGCCAAAGCTTATTCAGCGAAGGCGGAACTCATCACTCCTCACCTCATCATCTCCTCACCTTCTTCAGTCCATCCCCCACGCGTCGTAGAGGAGATTGATAAAGCGATTTTCTTCAGGCTTCATCTCATTGTCGGCCATCACAACTTTCATGGCAAAGTCGAGCACTCGGTTGCGGTCTTCTTGGCTGCTGATGGAATAAAAACGTGCAGCAACTTCACTAAAATGGCTTTCCATCTCTTCACTTGGCAGGATCTTGAGAAAGGCCTGTTCTTTGATCAAATCAATTTTTCCGGAGAATGAATTCTCAAGGAAATCGCTGATTACTTGGAGTTCTTCGTGAGAAGTTCCCCCGTCTGATAACGACAAAATTACCAGGAGATGAAATCCTGATTCCGTGCGGTTCATGGCGGTAATGAATTGCGTAGGCATACGTCTCAAATATAGGGGTTTTTGCTATTCTGGCAAGGAGAGATTGAAGTTCCATACCTCTAGACCATCTTGGGCCAATCTTCCTTGATTGATCTGTAGCGGCGATGGAATGTTGTTGGTATACAATTGTCCGGTTCCTAAGCCTTGAGGCAAGGGGTTTTTATACTGTGAAGCGAACTGGGAAATGGCAGCTAAGCCAAGGTTCGATTCAAGTGCCGAGGTAATCCACCAGGCAGTATGCTTGGCTTCGGCTTGCTTGATCCATTCAGCGCTAACGCTAAATGCGCCGAGTAAACCTGGTTTGATGATGAGGTATTTTGGTTGTATCACTTGAAGCATTCTATCACCATCCATGGCTGGGTTAATGCCAAGGAGTTCTTCATCGAGCGCAATATCTAAAGCAGACTTGGCACAGAGTTCCGCCATATGCTCCCAATTGCCCTGACGAATGGGCTGCTCTATACTATGCAGTTCGAAACGATTTAAGTCCTTAAGCATGTCAAGCGCATCCGATAAGGGAAAGGCACCATTGGCATCTACCCTTAATTCAATCTGGAAGGCTGAATACTTTTTACGAATCGCCTCCAGCAGGCGGCATTCTTCATCAAAATCGAGGGCGCCAATCTTCATCTTGATGCAGCGATAGCCTTGTTGAATCTTTTCCTCTACCTGGCTCAACATCTCTTTCTTGCTGGCCATCCATATTAAACCATTTATATGGATAGACGCAATGCCATCTGCAAATGAACCGGTGAAAAACTGCTGCCTGCCCCCATTCGCCAAATCGCGGAGCGCAGTATCATAACCAAAGGCAATGCTCGGCCAAGAATCTAAGTCGAGATCTTCTAAAGGAGCACCTTCATTGATTAGGTCGATACATTGATTGAGTTTTTGAACAAAATCCGGACGGTCATCTATGCTCAAATCAGCAAAAGGACTGATTTCTCCATACCCAATAAGACCCGCATGATTCTGAAGTTTTAGGAGATAAAGTCGTTTCGTTTCTAGGGTATTCCGCGAAGTTTTGGCTGGCTTTCTAAACTGTAAATCGTGAATGGAATAGCTGGCAATCATACTAAGGAAGTAAGTATTGAAGCACCCAAACAAAGACGATAACTTGTCCTAAGGAAGTTAAACTTAAGCCTTTCAAAAAGGGATTGTATTCGGCTGGATTTTGCTTGGGCAGTAAGACTTTCATGGAATTGATAATAACCGGAATAAAACCAAATAGGGCCACATAGCGTAACCTAAAATCTGGCGTATCAGCAAAGGGCGAAAAGCAGGCGGCCAAATTCAAATTCCATAGATAGATGAATTGGCAAATAAAGGCGAGCAGAATGAGGGAGGCATGATACAGTCGGGCTTTTTGAGCGCCCATGATCACGACCAAGGTGCGCTTATTGGAATCGCGGTCGTTGTCGATATCCCGCATATTATTAATGTTTAGCACACCGGCAGCCAGAAATCCATAGCTCAGCGCTGGAAATACTAAGACTGAATTAATCTCACCCAAATACAAAAAGGATACTCCAAGTATGGATACCAAGCCAAAGAAACCAACTACAAATACATCACCTAAGCCAGCATATCCATACGGACGTTTTCCCACCGTATAGCGAATTGCGGCCCAGATTGCGGCGAGTCCGAGTGCGAGCATACCTAAGGCCTGAAGCATTTGCTCTGGACCAAAAGCCATCAAAATCAAAGAAATTCCCAAAGCAAAAGTGAGGGCACCACAAATAATCAGGGCGCGCTTCATCTCGGGCTGGGTGATCAATCCCGACTGCAAAGCACGCTGCGGGCCAAGACGTTTATCGTTATCTGTTCCCTTGATGAAGTCGCCATAATCATTGGCCAGGTTGGAGAGAATTTGCAAACCAAAAGCTGTGAGCAGGGCAAGGGTGAAGATTGTCCAGCTGAAGGCAATATTTACTTCCGGAAGAAAACTCCCCAGGATGATTCCACCTGCCGCTAGGGGCAAAGTTCTAAGGCGCAATGCCCCAATCCAAGCTTTTGATTTAGCGCTCATAAGCAACCTGTTCTTCCGCCATCGACCACGATATTGGTTCCTGTGATATAGGCAGCTTGTTGCGAGGCCAAGAATACAGCGGCGTTGGCTACTTCATCCGGAGAGCCAAAACGACCCATTGGAATTTCGCTCAACATTTCTTGTTCAACCGCATCAATAGCATGTCCCCCTTTATTGGCTTTGTTTTCTATGATGGAAGATAAGCGTCCGGTGCTTGTTGCGCCAGGCAAAACGTTATTGACAGTAATTCCTTGAGCCGCCACTTCCAAAGAAAGGGTTTTAGACCAAGAGGCCACGGCTCCGCGGGTGGTATTAGAAACACCCAATCCTTTTAAAGGAACCTTCACCGAAGTAGAAATCACGTTGATGATTCGTCCGTATCCCGATTTGCCCATTCCTGGTAATACAGCCTGAGCGATTTGGTGGTTATTGATAAGGTGCGCATTCAAGGCCGCATAAAAAGCTTCCGTTGTGGCATTGGTAATTGGACCACCTGGAGGGCCTCCTGTATTGTTCACGAGGACATGGTAGACATTGGTGAGACAGGCCGCTTCTACGGCAATTTTCACTGCTTCGGTATTCGAGAAATCAGCCACAAGCATCGCATGTACTTGTCCTTTGCTGGAATCAAGCTCAGCCATTACCTTACCGAGTTTTTCGGCATTGCGGGCAAAGAGAGTCACGTTAGCGCCAGCAGCCGCAAGGCCTAAGGCGATGCTTCTTCCGATTCCGTCTGAACTGCCACAAACAAGGGCATTTTTATTTTCTAGGTTGATAATCATAATGCACCGCAAAAATGCAGAATTTCGGGGAGGAAATCAGGATAGATACTTTCAATTAGATGTATCGCGTTATATTTGGGTATGAACCGAATCCTACTCTCCTTGAGCATGTTCACCTTGCTCTTTGGCTGCCAACAACCAGCTAGCGTCCAAATTACCGAGCAGACCCTGCAATGGCCACTGCTCGATGAAGTCTCTGATATTCGCTCCCAAATCTGCATGCTCGGGGGACATTATTTCATTGCGACAGATAGATCCGTCTATCAACTGAATGATAGCAATGAAGACACCAAGCCAATTTTGCTCTTCAATTTTCCTGATTCACTTTGGAAAACCATCACTGACTTAGAATACCCATATGATACAGCATATACGCCAGAAGAATTTGGCTCTAATTATACCAGGGGAATGCCAGACTTCCTCATCGAAAAGGTTCATGTATTGGATGAGGATCATTTAATGCTTTTTCTGGCCTTCAACTCTTTAACAAAAAACCACCTAGACGAGGGTTATGTGCTCAATAAAGACACAAGAACTTGGTCATTAAATATTCACAGCAAAAAATTGGAACCTATTCCTTATCAGGGCTATAAACAAGCCATTGTTCAGGACACCATTCGCATCGTGCATCTCGAATATTATTACCCCATTATAAATATAAAAACAGAAGACAAAAGCCTTCTATATACAGCAGATATTTGTACCCAACAACCTGGAACTTGTGATTTATCTTCACTGATTGCATGCTATGACCTTCAATTGGACAGTGTAAACACATTCAATATTTCAACACTTCCAGAAGCATCTGACCCCGGGAAAGTTCAGTTAATTAAGAATTATCAACTATTAGGTATTCAGGGTTATCGTCCGCATCGAATTATGTATTTGGACACATCAAAATTCAACGGACTTTATCCTTATTCAGCCATATTCCATAACAAATCAGAACGTTTTGTTGTCTATTCTTACATGAGAGATGCAAATACCTCAACCTACTACTGTCGTCTTGACATTATTGATTTGCAAGGAAATCTCAAAACAGTTTGGGAGAAAGAGGGTATCAATGTTCTAAGTCCTGATATTCATGGTGATGAAGAACATGGCTATCACCTCATTTACGACAAAGAAGGAGAGATTGTTCAAGTAAATGTGTTAGCTCAATGAAATCTATCCTTACTTCTTTATTTCTGATAATCCTTTCTTCCTGCAGTACATCATCGTCTGAATCAGCAGCCATCTATAATCAAAATAAACTCATACACTAAGTGAAGACCCGACAGTTTTCGCAGCATTCGTAAGAAACGGGAAATATGGGATTCTAGTCATCCATTAGTTAATTGATAGCATAGAATTAATTCCTCTCGAGGAATGGAATGCCAAGGATGAACAATGGCCATACACTACGAAAATTATTCAAAGCAGAGTTTCTGGGAAGAAATCTGAATGGATACTTTCAATTACACGAATCACGTTATATTTGGGTATGAACCGAATCTTACTCTCCTTAGCCTCGCTCGCTCTGTTTTTTGGCTGTGGACAACAAGCTAGCTTTAAAGCTACAGAACAAACCTTAGAATGGCCGTTGCTCGAGGAGGTCTCTGACATTCGCGCCCAAATCTGCATGCTCGGCGGTCATTATTTCATCGCCACAGATAAATCCGTCTATCAACTGAATGATAGTAATGAAGACACCAAGCCAATTTTGCTCTTCACTTTTCCAGACTCCCTTTCGAAAACGATCACTGATATAGCCTATCCAGGCGATACAGCCTATACGCTAAATGAAATCGGGGGAGATTATTTTCGCGGAATGCCTGACTTCCTTATTGAAAAAATTCATGTTCTAAACAAGGATCATTTGATGCTTTATTTGACTTTTAATAGTATAACTAGAAGCCGGATTCCTGGATCTAAGGGTTATGGTGCAAATCGTGATATACGATCATGGTCTTTAAATATTCAAACACATGAACTTGAACCTCTGCCCAACAAAGGCTTTAAAAATTTTATATTTATGGATACTCTTCGCTCAGTAGATTTTGATTCACGATATCCAATCATGCCTTTACAAAACGCGTCTAAAAGTTTTCTTTATTCTTCCAATACCCGTACTCAACCAAATAATGGCCCTTGGGCACTGGATAATCTCATAACTCAATATAACCTAGAAAATGATAGTGTTTTGGGATTTGAACTCTCAGCTTTGGCAAAGGCTCAAAGTCTTGGCGAAATACAAATCACTAAAAATTACCAAATCATAGGGATAGAAAATAATATTCCACACCTTATAATAAGCTTAGATACATCTGATTTCAAAAATATATTGCCATGGGCTATTAGATACTACAAGCCAAATAATTGCTTCTTAAGTTATTCCTACATGGGGAATACACAAACAGGAACATACCACTGCCGCTTAGATATTATTGATAAAGAAGGAAAACCAAAAACTATTTGGGAGCAAGATGGCATCAATGTTCCAAGTCCTGATATTCATGGCGACGCTGAAAACGGCTATCACTTGATCTATGACAAAGAAGGCGAGATTATTCAAGTAAATGTGCTAGCCCAATGAGATTGATCCTTTTTTCCAGCATGTTGATTTTCTTATTCGCATGCTCCAACCCTTCGTCTGAACCAATAGCTTCCTTCAACCAAGACAGCCTCGTCTTCTATGCAAAAAACCAACTCAAAAACGAGAATGGATGGATTTTGCTCAGCGAACCTGGAATCTGCTGGCGTTGCAGCGGCTACTACTATTTTCTTGGAAAAGAAGTGAAAGCCCAAGACAGCTTAGAACTTGTGCTCATCACCCACAAAATGCGAAAGGCCACACGTGAGGATATGTATGACGGCATCAACTGGGATTTTTCCGATAGAATCGTCCACCGTGAAGATCCAACAGCTTTCGCAACATTAGGACGAAACACCAAACCGGGATGTCGATTAATCCATCTATATGGCGATAGTGCCGAAGTTTTTCCTCTCGATGACCGCGATGCCATGGACTCACTATGGCCAGAGATTAAGAAAATCATACAAGAAGGGAACTAAAGCGTTTGCGCCTTCAATCCGCTTCGTATCTTTGCGTCATGCACGATCTGGAGCCTTATTATATGTGGCGAGATCTTTATGTGGCGAGCGAAGACGAGAATTCTCCTTTCTTTGAACGGGAGTACAGTGAGTTTGAGTTCACCAACCAGATCTATAACCATCTTATTCATCCGCAGTGGGACTTCTTTGGTTCCAATACCCTCTATATAAAAATCCTCTATGCCGATTACGATGAGGGCTTCTGCATCATCGAAATGATTGGGGAATGGAACGATGCCGTCGACAATGACATCATGTTCCTAAAGCGCGATATTTTCGAGCATCTAATTGATTTTGGCATCACCAAGTTCATTATGGTGGGCGAGAATGTGTTGAACTTTCATGCTTCCGACGACAGCTATTATGAGGAACTCTATAGCGATATCGAAGACGATGGATGGATGGTCTTTCTCAATTTCAGGGAACACGTTTTAAAAGAATTCCGTGATGCCAACCTCGACTACTATATCAATTTTGGTGGCGACTTCGACGAACTTTACTGGCGCAAATTGCAGCCACAAGCGCTGTATGATGTAGTAGAGAAACTCTTAAGTCGGCGGCTTGGAAATTAACCCGCTAAGAGTTTTTTAACCACCTCAGAAATTCGCTTTCCATCGGCTTGTCCGGCGAGCTGTTTGCTAGCCATCCCCATCACCATTCCCATTTGGGCCATGCTGCTTGCACCGGTTTGGGTAATCACTGCCTGAACAGCTGCTTCGAGGTCTGAATCACTCATTTGAGCAGGGAGATATCGATAGATTACGCCCAGTTCTTCTTGCTCCTTTTCGAGCAAATCATTCCGCCCTTCCTTCGCATAGATATCACTCGAATCACGGCGCTGCTTAGCCATGCGCATGAGCACTTTTAATTCATCTTCATCGGTAATTTCCGTACCGCTGCCTTTTTCAGTGCGCAATAGTTGAAGTTGGGCCTTGATGCCTTGAAGTGCGCGTAGGTCACTTTGGTTGCGCGATTTAATTGCGCCTATGAGGTCTTTACTAATGGTATCGTATAGGGACATTGAGGTTGATGTTAACAGTGGACAAAAAACTATGGTCTATGGACTATGGTCCATGGTCTGCTATAGCCAGAAATGGAAACTATCGCCACGTAAACCAAGGCGTAAGGTCTCCAAAGGAATCACCTCATTCGGAGCAATATTTCCGAGGCTGACATTGGCGCCATAGAGTTTCATAAACCATACTTGCTGTGATTTCTGTGGGGCTTCCCAAAGAATTTTCTCCTGAGGAATTTGGGTAAGAATTTCTTCTACCAATCCCGAGCGAACTTCCCCGGTTCCGCGGAAAATCCCTACGTTACCTCCTTCGCGGGCTTCGGCAATTACCTTCCATACACCTGCTTGAATTTCTTGTTCCATCATCTTGATCCATTTGTATGGAGGGATGATCTTTTCGGCATCTTTACTTCCTACTTCACTCAGTACGGTTACGTGTTCGCAGGTTCTTCGGATATATTCACATTTTTCATCGGCAGAAATTTCGATGGAGCCATCGGAAATCTCGGCATGGGTCAATTTATATTTCTCAAGCAAACGCAGATAGTCCTCAAACTGGTTGCGCACAACGTATGCTTCGAAAAGGGTTCCGCCGAAGTAAACAGGAATGCCAGCATCTTGGTAGAGCTTAATCTTTTCACCTACTCTTGGAGTGATGATAGAAGTTCCGAATCCAAGTTTAACGATATCAGTGAACTCAGCGGCGACTTCGATAAAATCTTCAGCCTCACGTAGACTAAGTCCTTTATCCATAACCATTGTTAAGCCTGATTCACGAGGTTTTTGCGTGCGTGTTGGAAGATTGCTTATTTCAAAATTCATGGGAGTCAAAGGTAAATTATTCGATGAAATTATTAGCGACGGTATTCATCCAAGAGATCTTGAACCAATGCATCGCTTGAAGCCAATGGGGCAGAATCCAAAAAGAGGAAATGTTCATTGTAATTAAGCGCCAATCCCTTCTTCAAATATTCATAAGAGAGGGAATGAGAGGCGAACATATAATGGTAGGCTGCCTGGCGGTAATAGATTTGATGCACTTCAGGATTCATCTGCAAAGCATCATCCAAGAGGTCAATGGCCTCCTGACGTTCGTCGAGGTTAAGCTTTAATAATGACCAATCGAGCCACGCTTCCCAAAGCATCGGGTCGTATTGAACCGCTTTCGCATAGGCGCGATCAGCTTCAATTGTATCATTAATCTTCGCATAAACATCCGCCAAGCTGTACCAATAGTCCGCATCTTCTTCTTCAAGCTTGATGGCTTTCTTGATGAAGGCGATAGCTTCGTTATAGCGTTCTTCATGGTCAAAGCTCACCCCCATTCCAAACCAGGCTTCGGCTAGGTTAGGATTCAGCTTGGTTGCTTTTTTATAGAAGGTTCTTGCCTCCTGCATTAGCCCTAGCTTTTCATAGCAGTTACCCATATTGCAGAAGATAATCGCATCCTGACCTTCGAGTTCCAAGGTTATCTTGAAACATTCGATGGCTTTCGAATACTCTTCCATCTCTACAAGGGTATTTCCTTTATTAAACCAGGCAGAGCTGAAGTTTTCATTGATGAGGATAGCATAGTCATAGGCCCAAATGGCCTGATCATAGTCGCCAATCCGATTGTACATTACACCGAGATTATACCAAGCGGCAAAGGAATAAGGTTGTTGATCGATATACTGCAGATAGAATCGAATGCTCTCTGCCGGCTTGTCCATCACATCATAACAATAGGCTATTTCATAAAGGACCTGTTCATTCTCCGGCTCCTCATCTAGGAGGCGACTCAAATAATTTAAAGCCTCATCAAACTTGCCTGAGTTTTGATAAACATAGGCGATGTTTAAGTAGATTTCTGATTTCTCGTCTGTCAGTTCAAGCGCTCGCTCATAACATTCAATCGCCTCATCAAAACGTTCGAGCTGATCCAAGACCTCCCCTTTTACAAGAATAATATCGGGATTGTACGGCTCAAGTACTTCCGCCTCTTCAATGGCTATAAGGGCATTGCTGGTATCGCCCATCATGGAAATGATTTGGGCCTTCCGGATGATAAAATCCGTATTAAATGGATAAATATCTCTAGCGAATGAAATGGCCTCTAACGCTCTTTTAAGCTTACTCTCACCTACATAGTAATCAACCACGTCTTCCAACTCGTCAGAGTCAAAATAAAGACGGTCGTTATCACGAAGCATGCGTTCATACTTCTCAACCGCCGCAGTCATATCCGCGTCTAGGAAATCATCGGGCTCCATAGGCTCTTAAGGGGTTAACCAAATCTAGGTAATGATGGAAGAACTTAAAACATCTGCCTTCCATTAATTATTGACTTTGTGTTGACAACTTCCATGCCGCCCAGAGAATCGCGGCATTCTGGCAGAAAAAAAGCGAAAAGCTTTTTTAAGTTCCGAAAATTCAAATTCCAAAATCCAAATTCCACGTTCCAAATTCCGAGTTCGCCATCCTGAACGGAACAAGTTAATTTTGAGCTTAGCAGAATGCTTACGAAAAGTCGAAGGGTTCAAGCTCCAATAAAAAAAGCTCCAAATTCCGAGAACTTAATCCTTGGAATTTGGAGCTTTCTTTTTTTAGAATTTCCCTCGGAATTATTCGAAAATAACTTTGAGGGTTTGTGCTTGTCCGTTTTGTTCAACACGCAACATATACATACCGGCAGGCAAGCCGTTTCGGTTAATCTCAAGGCTTTGATTGCCCGCGTCGATTGTTCCATTAAGCAATACCGCAACTTCTTTCCCTTGCAAATCATAAAGACTAACGCGTCCATCAACGCCAGCACCTTCAAAGCTTACAAGCATTTTATCGGTACCCGGATTCGGATAAGCATTCAATGAAAAGTTCGCTTGTGGTCCATTTATACTCGTTACGAGGGTGGTGAAATTCCAAAAGTTCGACCATTCTCCAAGCCCGTTTGCATTCGATCCAGCAACTCTCCAGTAGTATACTTTGTATGGTAAGAGCTTCACGTTTACGTTAACGGTGGTCGTCGGCGCATTTACGATACCATAAAAAGCAGTATCGCTAAAATTCGAGTAGGTCGAAACCTGCACATGGTATTGGTCTGCATCTGCAACTGTGCTCCAAGTAAGTGTTGGATTTATCGATACATCCAAGGAAGCAGATGTTGGCGAAACGTTTGTAGGCTTTCCTGGCGGAACACCTTGAACCGTAAACATAAATACCGAACTAGTTTCTTGATAGAAAGTGAAAGAATCATGGCTAATAACTCTCCAATAGTAAGTACTGTCAAAATCAAGGGTATTGATTACGGTATAGGTGGTTTGGCTACCTTGGAGCATTGCCTGTAATAAAGTATCTGCAAAATCCATGGTTTTGGAAAGTTGGAGTTCAAAGCTATCTACTTCCACTGCCACGGTATCCCAAGTAAAAATTGTTTTTGCTGGTACAAGAGTTTGCCCATTTGTTGGCGTCAACAACGTGGTGGTGCGGGTTTGGGCCTGCGCTGCAAAAGCCACTATCATCAAACAAATGGAAAGAGTAATATTTTTGAGCTTCATAAAGTATAATTATCCTTACAAGTTTAATAAATACTCGTCAAATTCCGACACCCTTATAACCAACCTTCGTCGGCAAAACTGGCATAAGATTGCTGTGTAATGATTAAATGGTCCAATACACGCATATCCAAACTCTTCGCACCTTCGGCCAATTTCTTCGTAAGATCGATATCGGCCTGACTCGGTTTCAGTGAAAGACTGGGGTGGTTATGGATGAGTATCAGTCCGCAAGCACCATCTTCTAAGGCTAGTTTAAAAATCATACGTGGATCGGCTACTGTACCAGTTATTCCGCCTTTGCTAATTTGCCTTTCGCGAATGATACGATTCGATTGATTGAGAAATAGCACCCAAAATTCTTCATGACCTAAGTCGGCCAGGCGTCCTTTCAAGCGTTCATATACTTCTCTGCTTCCTCGAATAGGACTTCCCGTATCGGTGATTGGTTTTCGCCGTGTGCCCAATTCAACCGCCGCCATGAGCGTGATGGCTTTAACCTGCCCGATACCTGGAAAGCGTGTAAGTTCCTTGACACTCGCTTTTGCGAGGAGATTCAAGTCTTCACCGTAGGAGCGCAGAATGTCGCGTGCTAATTCTAAGGCAGAAAGCTCTTTGGTGCCTGAGCCGAGCAGGATGGCGAGGAGTTCGGAGTCGCTGAGCTGATCTCGGCCTTTATTGAGTAATTTTTCTCTCGGACGATCGTCTTCCGCCCAGAATTTAATGGCTCGTTTTTGAGGATAGTGGTTCATCCCACTAAAATAAAAAAGGCCATCCGTATTCCAGATGGCCTTTCAATATTTTGACTGTAATTTTACAGTTTACCGACAAACTTAGCCAAGCGACTTTTTTGGTTCGCTGCCTTGTTACGGTGAATCACGTTTCTTTTCGCAAGCTTATCCAACATGCTAAACACTTTTGGAAGTGCTACGGTTGCTTCCGCTTTGTCACTTGTTTTTCTCAAGTTCTTGATAGCGGTACGGGTAGTTTTAGCCTGATATCTATTTCTCAGTCTTTTGGCCGCGTTGCTGCGAATTCTTTTGATTGCCGACTTATGATTTGCCATTGTTGTATGCTTTCTTCTTAAAAATTAAGGACGGCAAAGGTAAAAACGAGTTTGGACTTAAACAATAGCAATAAGAAAATAATTCTTCGATCGATCTGTCGACCTATCGATTAATCGACTTGGCGAAAATAGACATTTAGACGATGAGATAATCAGACAATCAGACAATGAGACAATCAGACAATGAGACAATCAGACAAATGAGATGGTTAGACAAAAGTCCTGACCTTCTGCGGGTGCAGCAAATCACAAATCATAATTTCAGTTGGGGAAAGAAGCGTTCGGCCTGGAAGACCAGAACCTGTTCCAATCACAATTCACAAATCACAATTCATAAATCATAATTCATAAATGAGCGCGTGTGTTTTATCTTCGCCCCGTTTATGTCAAAACAAGAAGAATCACTCAAAAAAATCATCTCGCATTGCAAGGAGTACGGGTTTGTATTTCAAAGCAGCGAAATCTACGACGGACTATCTGCTGTATATGATTACGGCCATAACGGAACGGAACTTAAAAAGAACATTCGCGAGTACTGGTGGAAAGCCATGGTACAAATGCATGAAAACATTGTCGGCATCGACTCGGCCATCTTCATGCACCCTAAAGTATGGAAGGCTTCCGGACACGTAGATGGGTTCAACGACCCGATGATTGACAATAAAGATTCAAAAAAACGCTACCGGGCGGATCAGCTCCTGGAGGATAAAATTGCCAAATATGAAAAAGAGGGAAAAAGCGATAAAGCTACAGCCCTTCAGTTGGCGATGGATACCGCACTCGAGGCGAATGACTTGCCTGCATTAAAGGCATTGATTGAAGAGCAGGAAATTGCTTGTCCGGTATCGGGAACCCGCAACTGGACTGAAGTACGTCAGTTTAATCTTATGTACTCCACTCAAATGGGGTCATTGGCAGAGGAAGCGGACGAAGTTTACCTACGTCCGGAAACGGCTCAAGGAATTTTCGTAAACTTCTTGAACGTTCAAAAAACGGGGCGCTTGAAAATTCCTTTTGGGATTGCACAAACAGGTAAAGCTTTTAGAAATGAGATTATTGCGCGTCAGTTTATCATGCGCATGAAGGAATTTGAACAAATGGAGATGCAGTTCTTTGTTCGTCCGGGAACTGAAATGGAATATTTCGAATACTGGAAAAACTACCGCATGGCTTGGCATAAATCTTTGGGGATTCCTGATGACAAATACCGCATCCATGAACATAGCAAGTTGGCCCATTATGCCAACGCCGCTGTCGATATTGAGTATGATTTTCCTTTTGGCTTTAAAGAAGTGGAAGGAATTCATTCCCGCACCGATTTCGACCTTAAACAACACCAAGAATTCTCTGGTAAAAAACTGCAGTATTTCGATCCGGAAATCAACCAGAACTATGTGCCTTATGTGGTGGAAACCTCTCTGGGTCTTGACCGGATGTTCCTTTTATTGATGTTCCATTGCCTGCAAGAAGAAACCGTGGTGAACGGCGAAAAAACCGATACTCGCACTGTATTGCGTCTACCAAATGTATTGGCTCCGGTGAAGTTGGCTGTATTCCCATTGGTGAAAAAAGACGGCCTGCCAGACAAAGCACGTGAAATTATTCAAATGCTCAAATTCGACTTTACCTGTTCGTATGAAGAGAAAGACGCCATAGGAAAACGCTACCGCCGCCAAGATGCGATTGGTACTCCTTTCTGTGTGACCGTCGACTATGAAACCATGGATGACAATACGGTGACTTTGCGTTACCGCGACAGCATGGAACAAAAGCGTGTAGCCATTTCGGACTTGCCTAAAATTCTTAATGAGGAAATCAGTTGGAAAAAAGTATTAAATTTCGAATCATGAAAAAATTACTCTTACTCTGCTTCCTATTAATCGGTGTTGGGGTGCATGCCCAAACTAACTTCAATACATGGGACCAATTCCAGTCTTCACGCTTTGGTTTTACGATGAAATATCCAGATTTATGGGAAGTGAACGAGGAGAGCAATGGCAATTATACTTTTCATAATCCTTACGAACGCCTTGGAATGTTCCGTATCACCATAGATGACCGGGGCGATTCGGCAACGGCGGCGAATGACCTGGTTCGCTTAGAGCAAGAAAATAACGGGAGCGGACAAATGGTTGAAGGAGCTAAAAAAATGGTCATGTATAAAAGCATGATTGTGCAAGATGGCGTCAATTTAGAAGTCCACCATTGGGTAATACAAGTAAAAAACACTTTATACCGCTGCTCCTACTCATTCGATACCACCTTGCGCAATGCACCTAATTTGGTGGAAGAAATGAAATTAGCCTATCAAACCATCGAGTCGCTGAACTTTACTACAAAATGATTGAAATCAAGAATTATATCGGAGGCAAACTACAGGCAGCACAATCTGGTGCTGTTTTGCAGAACCCCGAACCGGCCACTGGCGAAATATTCTCTACCATTCCCGACTCTTCTTCAGAAGACGTTGAGTTAGCTGTAAAGGCAGCAGAAGAAGCATTCCCAGCCTGGAGTGCGCTTTCCAATAATGACCGCGGTCGTTATCTCTTGGCTATCTCACGCCGCATCATGGAGCGTTTAGATGAATTGGCGGAAGCAGAGAGCAAAGACAATGGAAAACCCCTCTGGCTGGCTAAAAAAGTCGATATCCGCAGGGCGCATGAAAACTTTGAATTTTTCGGAACGGGGATCATGCATTTTGCCTCTGAATCTCACCCGATGCACGACGGCATCAATTATACCTTGAGAAAGCCTCTTGGTGTGGTCGGCTGTATTTCTCCTTGGAATTTACCCCTTTACCTCTTCACTTGGAAGATTGCTCCGGCGATGGCTGCTGGAAATACCGTGGTAGCTAAACCTTCTGAGGTGACCCCTTATACGGCCTATCTCCTTTCTGAAATCTGTATCGAAGTTGGACTTCCTCCTGGTGTATTGAACATCCTTCATGGAATAGGACCAAAAGCAGGCTCAGCGATTGTATCTCATCCAAAAACTAAGGCCATCTCCTTTACCGGAAGCACCCGAGCAGGAAAAGAAATCGCTAGCATTGCAGCCCCGATGTTCAAGAAATTATCCCTCGAACTAGGTGGCAAAAACCCGAATATCATTTTCGCGGATTGTGATTTTGAAAAAGCCTTGCGTACTACCATTAGCAGCTCTTTTGCCAACCAAGGACAAATCTGTTTATGTGGCAGTCGCATCTTCATTCAACGCCCTATATATGAAAAATTCCGTGATGCCTTCGTTGAAAAGGTGAAACGTATGAAGGTGGGCGACCCAATGGATCCAGAAAGCAAACAGGGTGCAGTGGTTTCTCAAATGCATTACGACAAAGTGCTTTCCTATATCGCCTTGGCAGAACAAGAAGGTGGAAAAATCTTAGCCGGCGGCAAAGCTCTTCACCCCGAAGGACGTTGTGAAAAAGGCTGGTTCATCGCTCCGACTATCATCGAAAATCTAAGCTATGATGCCCGCTGCAATATGGAAGAGATTTTCGGCCCAGTGGTGACCATTACCCCTTTCGATGATGAAGTCCATGTGCTCCAAATGGCCAATGCCACTGAATATGGATTATCTGCAACCGTCTGGACTACTAACCTTCAAACATCCATGCGTATGGCCGAAGAAATTCAGGCAGGTATTGTATGGATAAACTGCTGGTTAAAACGTGATCTACGCACTCCCTTCGGCGGCGTAAAAAGCTCAGGCGTAGGCCGCGAAGGTGGTTGGGATGCCCTGAAATTCTTCACTGAACCGAAGAATGTGTGTATTGAGTATTGAGTTCTGCTGAATTTGTAGCGAGTTATTCAAGCGGTTCTTACCCTGCATCTTTCACTGACCAACATAGGTATAGGTGGAGGTTTCAGTCACCTGCGTATCTTGACCGAATACATGTACCATCATATCCAGCACTTCTCGTTGCATCAAGTACTCATTAAAGCCAACATCCCACTTGTATTCGGTGAGCACACTGAAGCCATTGGTTTTAAGAATTGAAATTTTAAATGGCTCATGCGCCCGAACCTCGATGCTTTTGAGATGTTTACTTGCTGGATCTATTTTCACATAGTAGGTGCAATGCGCAAAATAGCTGTAGTCCTTTGACAAGGTATTGGCATTCAAACGAAAGGAATATTGAAATTCATCCTTTCCGTCTTTCTCAACTTTTAAGGTGTTTGGATCCAAATCCACACTCCATGAATCATAAACGTGCTTTTTACCCGTATAGAAAATAGCCTTTTGCTTTTCCGATGCTGACTTGCCATTCACTAAAACAAGTTCCCAATTCCCCTTGCTTCCATCATAGGTATACTTCGCATTATTTACCTCCTTCTTTGAACCGCCTCCATTGATCTCTTCTACTAGGTCGAAACTATGGGTAGCGGTATTCACTTTCGCATGATTCATGATAAAATCATGGGTCAAATTGCTGCTTTCAAGTACCTCAATGATACGATCCTCATCAGAAATTACTGAAAATGAAAAGGATGCGGCAAGCAGACCCAAGAATAAAAATCGCAGACTTGTTTTCATAAAAAATACATTTCCCAAATCTAAACATTCCTGTCTATTTGACAGCTCAAATTATCCCCATCATGGGGTAGAAGTAAACCGAATAATATTAAGTGAAATCACCCCGCTAACTGAAGCTTTATCACAGAAATCGCTCCTTGCTTGTTTTTTGTTTGAACAAAATAAACTCCTGTTGTGGTCTGGTCGAATATGATCAAACTTCCTTCCTGCTGAAAGGCAATTTCTCTCCCGATAACATCTGTAATCTTTATTATTTCTACCTCTTCTTGTGTGAAGCGAAATGAACCATTGGATGGATTTGGATAAATGCTCAATTGCTGACCATCAATTAACTCATCCATGCCGACATTCAAATAACGAAAGCGGTACAGATCATTTTCATTTGGGAAGCCATTATAAAACCCGATAGAATCCATGCTTGTTGTCACACTGCCTGCATGGCCCTTTACTTCGATACTTTCCTGCACATTCGAATAGTTCCGATTGAAGAGATAAATACCAATGGCATATTCGCCAGGTAAACTTCCCTTTCCATACCTAAATTCAACTGTTTGGTCTTTTTCATAGATCCATAATTGGAAATTTACTCGGGTATCTAGATCCGTATCGATAGCCAATTGTTTCCATTGTATCTTAAGAATTCTATTTCCAGGTGTTTCATCAATCGCATAGGAAACTTTGGAATCTGCATCCGGGAAACGGTATTCGCCATAAATCGGCAGAAACCAGAATCCACGATCTTTCGTTTTGCTCATCCAACCCTCATAACCAATCTCTAAGGTGTCAGAAAAATCATGACCAAAGGACCTGAAAATAGGAAAAACAGGAACAAGCTTAAAGGCCCCGGTATCATCAAAAAGAAGGATGTCGTTTTGGAGCTCGACATAGGGTTTTTGTTCCGATTCAAAGGAATAGGATTGGGCCTGGACCAGATGAAAGGTGACCAAGGCGACTAAAAGCGTAATTAATTTTTTCATGTTATCATTTTTCTGAGAAACGGAAATATCCATCTGCGGTTGGATTTCTCATCCTTAGAATTGATATGAGGTATATAAGCTTTGACAAGTGACCTCTTCGATGATTTACATCGACTAAAAAGCGGACAACTCATCCTGCTTTAGTGGGCATTATGTAAATTGCTGCATTACTATGAAAGCAATAATCCCTGTAGCTGGAATTGGCAGTCGCCTTCGTCCGCATACCCATACCCAACCCAAGGCGCTTATCCCTGTGGCGGGAAAACCCATTCTCGGTCATATCGTTGATGGATTGATACATGAAGGCATTGATGAGATCGTCTTTATCATTGGCTATCTCGGTGATAAAATAGAAAGTTATATCACTCAAGCCTACCCAAAATTGCAAGTGCATTTTGTCATTCAAACCACGGGTAAGGGAATTGCTCATGCCATTTGGTTGGCTAAAGATCATATTCCTGAAAAGGAGGAAATACTCATCGTCTTGGGCGACACCATTTGGGACGCCGATTTGACAAAAGTATTAAGCTCTGAACACTCGTCCATTGGCGTAATGACTGTCCAAGATCCTCGGCAGTTCGGCGTGGCACAGGTAGATAAAGACGGTATAGTTAAAACATTGGTGGAGAAGCCCCGTATTCCAAAAAGCAACCAAGCGCTTATCGGAGTGTACTTCATTAAAGATGCCTCAACACTTAAGGAAGCCCTGGCCTATAATATCCAAAATGAGGTACGTACGAACAATGAATTCCACCTGACCGATGTGCTCATGCGGATGATTGAAAATGGCGAAAAGATTGACACCTTCACTGTTGGGGCTTGGTTTGATTGCGGAAAAAAAGACATTCTACTCGAAACCAATGCCACCCTGCTCAAGCGGCAGAAATCAGAAATCATCGCACCAAAGAAAATGCCCTTTACGGTGCTCATCCCACCCGTATTTATCGCTGACGACGCCCAGATTTCGCATTCGATAATCGGCCCCAACGTTTCCATTGGCGAAGGCGCCATCATCCATAATAGTATCATATCTGAAAGCATCATCGGTCCTTATGCACAACTAGAAAATGCCGTATTAAAATCTTCTCTCATTGGAAATGACGCTTCGTTAAGAGGATTGGTATCTAGCCTGAATCTTGGTGACAGTACGGAGATTGATTATAATCGATAAGGTTGAGGTTGAGAATGTACCGATTATTGATTGCCAGCGCTTTGGGCAATATTCGCATCCCGATAGCTATCGGGACACAAATCACAATTCATAAATTATAAATTTATATTTCATGCACGCGATGGACAGATGATTATCTGTCCCTACGATTGATTTCCAAATCACAATTCACAAATCGCAAATCATAAATTATCTTGCGGGCATGCAGAATCGTATCACTTCGTTATTTGGAATTGATTACCCCATAATTCAGGCCGGCATGATTTGGTGTTCGGGCTGGCGTTTGGCTTCGGCTGCTGCGAATGCCGGGTGTTTGGGACTAATTGGAGCGGGCTCAATGTACCCTGAAGTGCTGCGGGAACATATTCAAAAATGCAAAGCCGCTACCGATAAACCCTTTGGCGTGAACGTACCGATGCTTTATCCAGATATTGAAAAAATCATGGACATCATCGTGGAAGAAGGGGTAAAAATTGTGTTTACCTCAGCAGGAAACCCAAAAACGTGGACCAGCTTCCTCAAAGAAAAAGGTATTACGGTCGTTCATGTGGTATCCAATACCAAGTTTGCACTCAAGGCACAAGAAGCTGGGGTTGATGCCATTGTTGCTGAAGGGTTTGAGGCGGGTGGTCATAATGGAAGAGAAGAAACCACTACGCTTTGTTTGATTCCGATGATTAAGGAAAAAATCCAGATTCCTGTTATTGCAGCGGGAGGAATAGGCTCTGGAAAAAGTATGCTTGCGGCCATGACCTTGGGCGCTGATGGGGTGCAAATTGGGAGTCGTTTTGCGGCTAGTCTTGAGTCTTCAGCCCATGATAATTTTAAAAATGCGATAGTTGAGGCGGGTGATGGCGCCACGCAATTGGCACTCAAATCCCTTGCTCCCGTACGTTTGATTAAGAATAAATTTTTCGAGAAAGTGTATGAAGCGGAAAGTCGTGGGGCATCAAAAGAAGAGCTCCAGCAGATTCTCGGACGTGCACGCGCCAAACTTGGGATGTTCGAAGGCGATATGGAAGAAGGGGAATTAGAAATCGGACAAATCGCAGGTAATATCCATGCGATAGATAGCGTTCAAGACATTGTTAACTCCATTCTAAAGGACTTCCATCATACCCAAAAAGAGATGAGCGGAAAACTCTTTTAAGCGGAAACAACTATCTTCATTTATCTATTGGCTTAAGAACACATGCGCAGACTCATTTTCATTATTCTTGGCCTTTTGAGTTTTTCGCATTGCGTGAATGCTCAAGAACAAGTGAGCACATGGAGCTTTGCCGACAATATAGGCTGGAAAGGCCTAGAGCTTTCCTACAATATTTATGGTGGTTCACAGCCCTATTTTAAAGACATTCGAGACCTTGAGAAATATGTGGATGCCACTAGTTGGGTAAATTCGCCCGTCACAATTCCAAATCCATTAACCTTATTTACATTCCCTACCTTCTACAAGTCTTTGTCTATTCATGCTGTTTTTGTTCCCTTCAGGGAAGCTAAATCGAGGTATATCTCAAAAATGGAATGGCACTCAGGGTTAGAGTTTCAATTCGGTTCACCAGGAACCTATTTTGAGTTGAATGGTCAACCTTATAAAATTCGTTTTCATCAGCGCAACTTGATGTTCAACAACAAATTATTCCTAGAACAACGAATTAGTAAAAACCTCAAACTTTATGGGGGTCCGAATTTCAAATTAAGTCTGGTTCCTGTAGAAAGTTTAGAAATAGCTGAATTCGACAACGAGCGAAATAGGAAAGCTGGGTTTGGTATTAAATATGACCCTGTGGTAAGTTTTAATCAGACTTTATTTTCCATGGGAGGTGGATTATCACTCGGTTTCAAGCTAAATCTCAGCTGCCGGTTTAATATTAATTTCGAATATCAGTATCAGTATCTCTATCGCTACATGCAGGTTGGAAAATTGAACACTACCTATTCAGGTGGTTCTGTTGGTATTCGCTACAAATTCATTAAACCTGACCCTAATGATAAAGAGATAACCAGTCCCTTTTGGTAAGTTCGCTTCTGTATTACTTTTGCATGATTATTTGACCTCTTGGACGACTACGACTTATACGAATTTCCGAACGGCCTTCGCCTATATCATCACCTCAGTGCTTCCCGTATAACCCATTGTGGTTTTGTGATGGATGCCGGTTCGCGCGATGAAACAGCTAAGGAAATGGGTATGGCGCATTTTATTGAGCACCTTTTCTTTAAAGGGACCAAAAAACGCAAATCCATCCATGTGCTAAACCGCCTTGAAGTGGTGGGTGGAGAACTCAACGCCTATACCAGCAAGGACAAAACCTGCGTTTATGCTTCTGTGAATTCCGATTATTTCGCCCGTACCGCTGAGTTGCTTTCCGATATTGTTTTCCATTCCAATTTCCCCGAAAAAGAGATTGGCAAAGAGCGGAATGTGATCCATGAGGAAATCGATATGTACCTCGATTCTCCTGAGGAAAATATTCTAGACCTCTTTCAAGAAATGGCCTTTAAAAATCACCCATTGGGGTTCAATATTTTAGGCACCCATGAAAGTTTGAATACCTTTAAACGTGAGGACATCCTCAATTTTTATAGCTCTTGGTATATCCCTGAGCGTATGGTGTTTGTATACAGCGGACCCAAAACGCTCAAGCAGGTAAAACGCATTCTCGAACCCCATTTTTTGGCGATTCCGGCAGCCAATGGCCAAGCCAAAAAGCGTTTGTATTTTGATGAAAACGCCTTTAAGCCCTTCCAAGCAATCGAAGAAACGCCTCATGTTCAAACCTATTTGACTATTGGTGGACTAGCCCCGAATAACCAACAAGAAGATCGTTCGGCAATGGCATTCTTGACGAATATTATTGGCGGACCGGGCCTGAATAGCCGGCTCAACCTTTCGATACGTGAACGACATGGATTTGCCTATGATGTAGAATCAAACTTCCAAGCGATGAAGGATATAGGTCTCTTCCATATTTATGTAGGAACAGATGGCAAGCACTTGAAAAAGGCGCAAGAACTCATCTGGAAAGAGCTCAAGTTTTGGCGCACAAAAGGACTCAGCTCCGCCCAATTGCAACGTTATAAAAACCAATTCAAAGGGCAGATTTTGATGGGAGAAGAAAACCGCAGTGGATTGATTCTCTCCGCAGGAAAGATGCTTTTGGATGAAAGACCCATCGATAGTCTGGAAACAATTTTTGCTCGAATTGATGCCATTGATGCCTTGAAAATGATGGATATCGCAAACCATTATTTGGTGGAGGACCAAATGGCCAGTCTAATTTTTCAAGGGTCGGGGAACAATTAACCAAAACCTCTTAGCCAAAGAAGACGAACCCTTCTAATGAATTCCTATATTGCAGCATGGAATTTATTGATGAGAATCTCTCCGCATACGCAGAAAATCATACAAGTGCCGAAAGCAAACTCCTTGCTGAGTTAAACCGTGAAACTTGGGCGAAAGTATTAATCCCCCGCATGCTCTCCGGACATATACAGGGACGCTTATTGAGCATGTTTTCAAAAATGATTCGTCCGCATGAAATATTAGAAATAGGCACCTATACCGGATACAGTGCGCTTTGTTTGGCTGAAGGATTAGCCGATGGCGGAGTGCTCCACACCATTGATATCAACGAAGAGTTAGAGGACATGGTAAAGCGCTATATTCACGAAGCAGGAATGCAGGAGAACATCAAGTTCCATGTGGGAAATGCATTGGAAATAATCCCGCAATTAAATAGCTATTTCGACTTGGTATTTATCGATGCTGACAAAGAAAATTACAGCAACTACTACGATATGGTCATCGAGCGGATGAAGCCTGGAGCCTATATCATAGCTGATAATGTACTGTGGAGCGGGAAGGTTTTGGACGAAAAGGAAATTGCACATGACGACGAGACCCGTGCATTGCATGAGTTCAATGAGAAAATCCAGAACGATTCTCGTGTAGAAAATATTCTGGTGCCCATTAGAGATGGGCTAATGGTCATCCGCAAGCGCTAATTAGTCTTCTTGCTTCTTGCCTTTGTATACTTTGTATCCAAGTGCAGCACCTCCAGCGATAAGTAGGCTAAGGCCACCATCCAAAGGAACTGGGTTAGTAGGATTGTCTGGTTGAGCAATGGCTAAACCTGCAACAAGTAAAAAGGCGAAAAGAAAAATTACTCTGTTCATATATCGAATATAAATACAAATCAAAAATAATCCAAATAAAACACTAAGCCTTACGCGATTATTCTAATGCCCGTTTTAATAATGTGAGGTAGCTTTTCTGCGGTATTTCCAGTCCGCCCATACTTTCCAAGTGGGGAGTTAAGTACTGCATATCGAGTAATTCAAACTCATTTCGTTTCAACCATTCGACAAGATAGAAAAGTGCCACCTTGCTGGCATCCGTCTTTTTATGGAACATCGACTCGCCAAAAAAGGCACGTTTAATTGCTACTCCATACAAGCCACCAACTAACTCTCCGTCCATCCAACATTCTACACTATGGGCATATCCATCGCTATAAAGTTCGGTGTACACGGATTGGATTTCTTCGCTGATCCAGGTTTCATCGCGCTCAGAACACGCTTTAATTACAGCAGGAAAATCCTTATCAAGGCTTACTTCGAATTCTCCTTTGTTTAATCGGCGTTTTAGAGATTTACTCACTTTGAGACCGTCCAAAGGAAGGATACCGCGCATTTCAGGTTCATACCAATAGATGGTGAAGTCTTCTTCAGGATGGGCCATCGGAAAAACACCCATGGTATATCCTTGAATAACTTGTGCTGGTGTGAGGAAATTCATGCTGCAAATTAACGCAAGGGCATCTGCAAGCGCAATTCTATATGTTGATTCCAGCCTAGTTGTGTCAAAATAAATGAATCTTCACGTTCTACATTATCGATTGTGGCTGGAATCGCAGTGACATTGTACTTGGTATTCCACGCATCGCGCAAATAAAGTTCATAGTGCAGTCCTAAGGCCCAATCGTTCGGCAATACAATACGCAGTCCAGCTAAAGCCGAGACACTAGCGTTTAGTCGACCCCAGCCCGACCCACGGTATTCCACCTTTTTATAGTAATTATCTTGAGGTCTAAACTCTACATCCATCTGAGCTCCACGTAAGGCAAGAAGATGGGCGCCGAGACCTATATATGGTGCAAAACTCCCCGCTCGGGTATACTCAAGTCGCATCACTGGACCATGCAGAAGCTGACTCCCCTTGATCACCTTATAAGCGGAAGGGCTTGGGTCAATCCGGTTGAGTTCCTTCATATCCATGCTATTTACATGGAATTGATATCCCATGTGAAACCCAAGAACATCCTGCTTAAAAAACTGGCCTTTTGAACCGTATTTCGTAAAGCCAAGGTTCATGCTCCAACCTCCATTTACCTTCATATAGGAAGAATTATTCGATTCAGTCATGGCCCCGAAAGACTGGGTGGCCCCGGCTGAAACATCAAAATACCAGTAGTCTTCAATGCTTTGTGCAAAAGCGCCTGTTTGGAATAATAAAGAGAATAGTAATAGCTTAATCTTCATAGCCCAGTTGAATTCTAAATCTTAAATCCCCACTTTCAAAATCAAGTTGGGTAGGATAAAAGTTGGACTTTAAATAGGATCCATCAAAAACACCATTTAATAATTCTGTATCCGTATTGTCGTTTTGATCCCAAAGTGTAACCGCATAAGAACCAAAAGAATAATAGATAAGTTTATAGTCACCACTCCAATCTTGAGGACATCGCCAAAATATTGGCAGCTTGCTTTTATTACGTTGCAAGTCGCCTGTTCCGTATTTAAAATTATCGCGAAAGAGTTCGACATAAAAATCCCCGCCACTTGTATTGTCGTCGTCGTTTTCTGGGAAATAGTTTTTTGGGAATTCCAAGATTTCAAATCGATCGAAGCGAATAATATTGGGTTCTCCCAGAATCGTTACTTGTGCGGTTTGATAGGCTGTATCTGAATCGCAAAATGCTGTTAAAGTAATGGTATAAACACCAGCTTGAGTATAGGTATGTTGCGGATTCGTAAGACTCGATTGATAGCCATCACCAAAGTCCCACTTTACTCCTGTAGCACGTTCTGAAAGGTCAGTAAAATTGACTTGAGCAGGTACTCGGTAATTGTTGTTGGTCGCACCATAATTGAAGATAGGAACGACTGGAAGCGTGTTCGATGGATAATTGAATACGGTAGAGTACTCATCAAACCCAATAGGATTACTCACCCGAAGGGAAATGCTAACATCCCCTACCTGGCTTACTTGAATAATCGGATTTTTTCCTGAATACACGGAACCATCCACGGTCCATTGGTACGATTCATTGCCCAGTTCATTACTTACCTGAGCGACCAAGCTCACGTTAAAAGGCATGGAACAATTGAGGTCGTGCTTTAAGATATTAAGAATTTGAGGCGGTTCTGGTTCTCCTACTGGCACTTGCAATCCGTTTTCATCTCGGTTGCAACCTAGCAGAAGAAGAGCAGTTAATAGCAATACGAATCTATTCATGGGCTTAATCCATAGCCTTCAATTCTGATACCAAAGAGGTGAGCATTTTCTTTGCATCGCCAAAAAGCATGCTGGTCTTGTCGCGGTAAAAGAGTTCATTCTCGATTCCTGCATACCCTGCATTCATGGAACGTTTCATCACAATCGTTTGACGCGCATCTTCCACTTCAAGAATGGGCATTCCATAAATCGGACTCGTTGGATCGGTTTTCGCAGCTGGATTTACTACGTCGTTTGCTCCGATCACCACTACTACATCTGTGGTCGAAAATTCGGGATTGATATCTTCCATCTCTACCAGTTTATCATAATCGACATTGGACTCAGCCAGGAGCACATTCATATGCCCAGGCATACGTCCGGCAACTGGATGGATGGCGTATTTAACTTCCACCCCTTCTGCTTCAAGTAACTCCTCGAGCTCATGTACAACATGTTGTGCCTGAGCAACTGCCAATCCATAACCCGGAACAATCACCACCTTTTTTGCGTATTTCAGCAGGATAGCCGCATCGCTCGAGTTGATTGACTTCACCGTTCCCTGCGGACCCTCTCCTGAAGCCGAACTTGCTCCTCCGCCTCCAAAATTCCCTATCAATACATTGATAAGCGAGCGGTTCATTGCCCGACACATTACAATGGTTAGGAGCGTACCAGCAGAACCGACCAAGATTCCTCCAATGAGCATCACCTTATTATCATACAAGAATCCACCAAAGGCCGCGGCAACTCCGGTAAACGAATTCAGCAAAGAAATGACTACCGGCATATCCGCGCCACCAATTGGCATAACGAATAGTACACCATAAAGTAAGGCCAAGACACCCACTCCGTAAAGCAGCATGTCGGATTCAATAATTCCGGAAACACTCAAGAAGGCCAGCACAACGAGGGCAAGGAAGAGTCCTATATTGATAAACTGCTGGCCAGGAAGCATCTTGTCTTTAATCTTGCCTTCCAATTTTCCATAGGCAATGATGGAACCTGAGAAGGAAATAGCTCCAATAATCAATCCAGCATACATAATAGAAAGTCGGGTGAGCATCGCACTATCGGCGCTGGCTAATATTCCGCTGAGTCCTCCTCCTGTATGATGCATCAAATGGCGGTATTCAATCACAGAAATCAAGGCCGCACAAGCACCCCCCATTCCGTTGAAGAAGGATACCATCTGTGGCATAGCAGTCATCTGCACCCGCTTGGCCATGAGCCAGCCAATTCCTGTTCCGAGTAGGAGTCCGCCAAAAATAAATTCGAGGTTATGGAGGTGATTCCCTCCTTCATCTTCATAGAGAAAGATGGTCCCAAAAATGGCAATGGTCATCCCAAAGGCCGCAATTAAATTCCCCTTCCGTGCCGACTTCGGTGAGCCAAGCATCTTCAACCCTAAAATAAAGGTGAAGGAGGAGACTAGGTATATTACGTAGAGTAAGTTCATGATTCTCAATTTTGACCATGGACCATAGACCATGGACCATAGCTGTATTTGTTAATATTTTTAATTCCAATGGCCAACGACCATTTACCATGGTCCGTGGTCTGTCGACTATTTTCTCTTCTTAAACATTTCCAACATCCGGTCGGTAACAACAAAGCCCCCGACAACGTTCAAGGTTCCCAATACCACAGCAATGAAGCCCAGCACCAAACTAATGGTTTCTTCGGCTTGTCCCATTACGATGATGGATCCAATAATAACTACGCCATGAATTGCGTTGGCACCACTCATTAATGGGGTATGCAATACGGATGGAACATGGGAGATTAATTCGATACCTACGAAGATCATAAGGATTAGTAGGTAGATGAAGTCTTGGTTACTTGCTATAAACTCTATCATTTTCGATTTGTGATTTGTGAATTGTGATTTATGATTGTTGAATTATGATTTATTTGCGGCCCAGTTGTTTAAGTGTTGTATTTCGTGCTGCATTCATAATTGCTACTATTTCGTTTGCTTCTTTTTCTAATTTTTTACTTTCCTCGGACTGAATAAAATTTGTTTCATGCATGATTTCCAGCCAAAAGGCGGATTCATCAGCTTCTTCGACCACGATACCAATTTTACTGGCAAACTCTTGATCCGACCTTGCCCTACACGCTGCGCGATAATTTGCAGCTACTGAAGTTGCAGAACGAAGAAACTGCTTACCAATTACCCAAGTTTCTGGATCTTTTGGCATTTGCCGATAGAGATATATGGCCTCTTTAGCAAAAGCTTTCGTTCTATTTCTCAACTCCTGTGCTTCCATACTTTTTCAATTTCTAATTCCTCCTATTCACAAATCACAATTCACAATTCACAAATAGGTTTAAACTAAGCGTCAGTTCATTGCCGCACTCGTTGGTCCTCCAGTAACGAGACAACCTTTGGTAATCTCTTCTTCCATTTCCCATTTAAAGCCATTTTCATCGCTTAGGTGTTGGAAGAGATTTTGAATATTCTTGGCATAAAGCTCGGAAGCATTCGTAGCAAGTGTGGATGGAAGATTTAAGGCGCCAATGATTTTGACTCCATTCTTTTCTACAATTTTACCCGCTTCACTGAGTCCGCAATTGCCGCCCTGCTCTACTGCCATGTCGACGATTACTGCTCCGTATTTCATCTTGGACACTTGTTCATCAGAAATAAGAACCGGTGCTTTTCCTCCGCGAACCAAGGCTGTAGTGATAATTAAATCTGCTTGAAACAAGGATTTTTCGACCGCTTCGCGCTGTTTCTGCAAGAATTCTTCGGAAACATCCTTGGCATATCCGCCTTCTACATTCACCGCATTTTCTGCCTTTACTTGGATGTATTTCCCTCCGAGTGACTCGACCTGCTCTTTGGTTTCCGGTCGCACATCGCTGACTTCAACCACCGCTCCTAAACGCTTGGCCGTTGCAATAGCCTGTAAGCCAGCTACTCCAGCTCCAAAAATGAGAACTTTGGAAGGAGTCACTGTTCCGGCAGCAGTCATCATCAATGGAAAAATTCGGGTGAGGTGTTCAGCACCAAGAATAACTGCCTTATAACCAGCCAAGTTCGCTTGTGAACTCAGGGCATCCATACTTTGAGCACGAGAAATCCGCGGAACTTCTTCCATTGCAAAGGCCGAAATATTCTTCGCTTTTAAGACATTCATCAATTCTTCGTTTTGGGAAGCATAGATAAACGACATAAGCGCTGATCCAGAAGGCATCTTCTCTACCTGACTTAGACTCGGTGGATTCACCATTGCAAAAAGTTGGGCATCATACAAAGCATCTCCTTCTCCTAGTTTTGCACCTGCTTTTTCAAAGGCTTCATTTGTAAAGGATGAGCCTAAGCCTGCATCTTTTTCAATCTGTATTGCGTGACCTGCCTTGGTCAAGGCCTGCACAACGGCAGGAGATAAGGCAACACGTTTTTCCCCTTCGCGGGATTCTTTGAGTACACTAATTTTCACGTTGTCGTGGTTTAGAGGTTGAAAATCAGGTCTAAATTAGTGTTTTTATTTTTTCTTTTTCCAAGCAATCCAAATCGCAGAAAAACCACCAAATAGGAGATAGAAAATAGTTTGATAGCCATGGTTGAGCAAAGCAAAGGTGGTGCTGCTTAAGGCGCCGAGTCCGTAGAGACCAAGTAAACCTCCAATCACCGCATGATAGGCACCCATGCCTCCACCTTGGATGGGTAAAGTCTTTACCAAACTTCCAACAACCATTACTGTAAAGGCCATGCCCAAACTGGCCCCGCTGGCTGCAGGCAAGGCTTGAAACCAGAGCCAAGTAGTAAAAAAATAACAGGTCCAGATTGCCACAGAGAGAAAGAAGAAAAGAAGTAATGTGGAAGCGTTGAGTTTCAAGAGGCTGGCCAAGCCTTCCTTCACCTGATGGATGATTTTTCGGAGGCCTTCATTGATGTTTTCTTCAATAATTAGGTAGACTCGGTAAACTGCAATAAGAATAATCAGCGCCACAAATAGTCCAGCGACAATTCCAAAATAGCTTTCTTTTAAACGATTGTCAATCGGCTGTAGCAGCTCAATATCCATCCAGTTTCTAAGCGCTTCATTTTGAAAGAAAAACGCCATGATGGACACGAAGACTAAGAAAAGCAAGTCGGTTGCGCGTTCCATGACTACCGTCCCTAAGTTCTTTCCAAAACTTGGCCCTCCTAGCGACTCTAAAGAGGCACAACGTGTAATTTCCCCGAGTCGAGGAACGGCAAGGTTCACAAAATAGCCGAAGAGAAGAGAATGATAGATGGAAGCAAACCGCACCTGTCTTCCCAGCAGCAATTGCCAACGCCAGCTCCGTAAAAATTGACCGCCCCATGACGGAATCAAGAGCAAGAGCAGGTAAATCGGACGAACCGTTGCAATTTCTTCCTTCAATTCATCAAAGGGAACATTCCGAAATGCCAGGTAAAACAAGAACAATCCGAGGATTAAAAATCCCCAGTAGGCACCTTTTTGAATTGCTTTCATCCTGCTCACAAGAAACAAAAGAATTACTTTTGCAGCGAGTATGCAATTGTTCCATAAAGAATACCCTGGTCCTGGCAAGCCATTGATCATCATGCATGGCTTATTTGGAATGCTAGATAACTGGCATAACCTGGCCAGAAAATTCGCTTCCCACTACCATGTTTTTCTCCTAGACCTCAGAAATCACGGGCAATCTCCACATGCTGATGCCATCAATTATCCCTTGATGGCAGATGACCTTTGGGAATTTATGAAGGAACAAAATATTCCCCAGGCTTATATCCTTGGCCATAGCATGGGTGGAAAAGTGGCTATGGAATTTGCGTTGCGTTTTCCAGAAAAATGCCTGAAGTTAGTCGTTGTTGATATTGCTCCTGTGCAATATAAACCTGGCCATAATGACATTTTCAAAGCGTTGTTTGCCTTGGATATTACCAATGCAGAAAAAAGCCGCAAAGATTTAGATGAAGATATGACTCCCTTAATTCCTGAGTTCGGGGTTCGTCAGTTTTTGCTCAAAAGCTTGGAACGCAAAGAAGAAGGTGGCTATGCATGGAAGTTTAACCTCAAGGCCATCCACAATCATTATGAGGAAATCCTCGCTGAACTCAAAGACGACCGAAGCTATGGAGGACCAACTCTATTTATACGTGGAGGTAACTCCCCCTATGTGCAAGAATCGGCTTTACCACAAATCGAAGCACTCTTCCCCAACTACCAACTTGAAACAATCGAGGGAGCTGGCCATTGGGTACATGCGGAGAAGCCGGTTGAGTTGATTGATGAGGTGGAGCAGTTTCTTTCTTAGAGCATAGTCCATGGACCACCACGTGCGCCATAGCCTTTTCGGGGAAGGCGTATAGACCATAGCTGGTTGTTCCGACGAGGAGATTGGAAGTTCTAAATTTTCAAATCATAAATCACAATTCATAAATCATAAATCCTATATTTGCGCTACTTATCCAGAAAGACGGAGGGACTAGGCCCGTTGATGTCTTGGCAACCATTGGAAAAAGTCTCTATGACTTCATCCGAAAGGTGCTAACTCCTACCGGAAGAAATTGCTTCTTCTTGGAAAGATAAGATTCGCAAGTCGATCCTACTTTCTGGTACAGTATTTATTGATTTTACAGAAAGGAGAAAAGGATGAATAAGCCAAATATTCGCGAGGAACTCAGTAAACGTGTCCTCATTCTAGATGGTGCGATGGGCACCATGATTCAACGCTACAAATTGGAAGAAGATGACTTCCGTAATGACGCGCTTGCCAATCATACAAAACCTTTAAAAGGCAATAATGATTTGCTTTCCATTACTCGGCCGGATATTATTAAGGCTATCCATTTGGAATACTTGGAAGCCGGTGCCGATATTCTCGAAACCAATACCTTCAGCGGTACAACCATAGCACAAGAAGATTATGGTTGCGAGCATTTGGTGCATGACATCAATTACCTCTCTGCCAAAATTGCCAAGGAGGCAGCTGATGAAGTAACGGCCAAGAACCCAGAAAAACCGCGCTATGTTGCTGGCTCAATGGGACCAACAAACAAAACCGCCAGCATCTCCCCCGACATCAACGACCCAGGAAAACGAAGCACATCCTTCGACGAATTACGCATCGCTTTTAAAGACCAAGCGCGCTCCCTCATTGAAGGTGGAGTTGACCTATTACTTTTGGAAACGATCATTGATACCCTCAATGCTAAGGCCGCCCTTTTCGGCATCCAAGAATTGTTTGATGAAGGACTCCGCGAAGTGCCTATCATGGTTTCAGGAACTATTACCGATGCCTCCGGAAGAACACTCTCCGGACAAACCACCGAAGCATTCCTCATCTCTGTTCAACATATGAACCTCTTAAGTATCGGATTGAATTGTGCCCTTGGTGCATCTGCTATGCGTCCTTATTTGCAGGTCCTCGATCAAAATGCCCCATTCTTTGTGCATGTCTACCCCAATGCCGGACTTCCAAATGAATTCGGACAATACGATGAAAGTCCAGACTATATGGGTGAGCAAGTTGAAGAATTCTTACAAGAAGGATTGATCAATATTTTAGGTGGCTGCTGTGGAACTACGCCGGATCATATAAAAGTAATGGCAGAGCTGGCTACTAATTATGGACCACGGTCGACAGTCCACGGACCACAGTCGACCGCAGTTTAACGAAAAAGTAGAATGGCCCGCTGACCACAGCCGACGGACCACAGACTGCAGTAAAGAATAAGGCTTAACATTAAAATGACGGAATTGTGACAGTATATTGGTTAACAAGTAGTTACCTTCAAATCAAAATGGCTTTTAAGTTTGAGAATTTGAGGGTTTGGAAATCCAGTTTAGAATTAGGACATGGTATCCGCGTAATGGCGAAGACTTTTCCAAAGGAAGAAAAATACGGGCTGTGCTCCCAAATAATTCGGGCGACCGATTCAATTGGACTAAACATTGCCGAAGGATCAACCGGACAAACAAACCCTGAATTTAAACGCTTCCTAAGCATCGCTTTAAGATCAGCCATCGAAGTAATTGCCTGCCTTCATATTGCACTGAAAAATGTTTATTTAACTAAAGAAGAGTTCAATCAAAAATACGAACAGACTGAAAGTTTAATCATCCAAATACAAGCACTTAAAAACTCAATAAAATAAACCTTTGCTGTGGACTATCGTCTGTCGACTGTGGTCTGCCGCATAACCGAAATGTTAATTGGCCAGACAGAACTGGTCTAGACCACGAAACTCAATGACAAACGAATACAACCTCCAACTAAGCGGCCTCGAACCTCTCACCATTTACGCGGGCTCCAACTTTATCAATATCGGCGAACGTACCAATGTAACGGGCAGTCGTAAATTTTTGCGTTGCATCCAAGAAGGGCGCTTTGATGATGCCGTGGAAATTGCGCGAGAACAAGTGAACGGTGGTGCACAAATCATCGATATCAATATGGATGAAGGAATGCTCGATGGAAAAGAAACCATGGTTAAATTCCTGAACCTCATTGCGGCTGAGCCAGATATTGCCCGGGTTCCGGTAATGATTGATAGCTCCAAATGGGAGATTATAGAAGCTGGACTCAAATGCATTCAAGGAAAAGGTGTGGTGAATTCCATCTCCATGAAAGGGGGCGAAGCGGAATTCATTGAACAAGCTAAAAAGGTAAAACGTTATGGTGCGGCAGTAATTGTCATGGCTTTCGACGAAGAGGGTCAGGCCGATAGCTACGAACGTCGTATTGAAATCTGTGCACGTGCGTATAAAATTTTAACCGAAGAAGTTCACTTTCCAGCAGGCGACATCATCTTCGACCCGAATATTTTTCCAGTGGCTACAGGGATGGATGAACACCGTCAAAACGCGATTGACTTCTTTCGTGCCACTAAATGGATTAAAGAAAATCTTCCTGGCGCCAAAATTAGTGGTGGGGTCTCGAATGTATCCTTTTCTTTCCGCGGAAATGATCCGGTTCGTGAAGCCATGCACTCGGCCTTCCTTTACCATGGCATTCAACATGGAATGGACATGGGAATTGTCAACCCAAGCCAGTTGGAAGTATATGACGAAATCAATAAAGAACTTTTAGAGCGTGTAGAAGACGTTCTCCTCGACCGCAGAGAAGACGCTACCGAACGACTCCTTGAATTTGCTGAGTCTTTCAAAGGAAAATCGAAGGAAAGAATCGAAGACCTTACTTGGAGAGAAGGTCCAGTGCAAGATCGCTTGGCCCATGCCTTGGTGAAAGGAATTGTCGACTATATCGAATTGGATGTAGAAGAAGCTCGAAACACCTATGCTCGTCCGCTTTTGGTGATTGAAGGCCCCTTGATGGACGGAATGAATGTGGTGGGTGATCTGTTTGGAGCAGGAAAAATGTTTCTTCCTCAGGTAGTGAAGTCTGCCCGCGTGATGAAAAAGGCCGTAGCGTATCTCCTCCCTTATATGGAAGAGGAAAAACGCCTAAATCCAAATGCGAGTCAGAATGCGGGAAAAATCCTGATGGCCACCGTAAAAGGTGATGTGCACGATATTGGAAAAAACATCGTAGGTGTCGTACTCTCCTGCAATAATTTTGAAATTATCGACATGGGCGTGATGGTGCCTGCTGACAAAATCATTGACCGGGCCATCGAGGAAAATGTTGATGTAATTGGACTAAGTGGCTTAATCACTCCTTCATTGGATGAAATGGTTCATGTGGCGAAAGAGTTGGAAAGACGTGGATTGAAAATTCCATTATTGATTGGAGGTGCAACCACTTCTCGTATCCATACCGCAGTAAAAATCGATCCGGAATATGCGGGCGCTGTTGTGCACGTGGTCGATGCTTCAAAGGCTGTCCCTGTGGCTAGCTCCTTAATTAGTGAGGATTTACGTGAGGCCTTCACGATCAAGCAAAAGGCTGATTACAAAAAATTTGCGGAAGATTATCATGCACGCAAAAGAGAAAAAAACCTATTAAGCATCAAAGTTGCACGTGCCAATAAGCAAGTAATTGATTGGAGCACCTACTCCATCGCTAAACCCAAGCTTCAAGGCGTTAAGACGTTCAATAATTTCCCCTTAGAAAAGTTGAGAGAGTATCTCGATTGGACGCCATTTTTTCAGTCTTGGGAACTTGCAGGGAAGTATCCAGCGATTCTTACCGATAGCGTAGTAGGTGAAGTCGCTACCCGCCTGTTCAAAGACGCCAATGAAATGCTCGACGAAATTGTGAGCCGTAGATTATTTACTGCAAATGGGGTTATCGGACTATTTCCTGCGAATAGCCAAGGAGATGATGTAATTCTTTATGAAGATGATACCCGCAGCAAGGAAATCGAACGTTTTCTATTCTTGCGTCAACAAAATACCAAAGGGGCTGGACTTGCTAACCATTGTTTAGGTGATTATGTCGCCCCTGTTGAATCGGGTAAGGCCGACTATTTTGGAGCCTTTGCGGTAACTGCTGGTTTACAAGTTGATGAGTTGGTGGCAAAATACAATGCAGAGCTCGACGATTATAAAGCAATCATCGCCAAAGCCCTTGCCGACCGATTAGCAGAAGCCTTTGCCGAATGCATGCACGAAATGGTGCGTAAAGAATGGTGGGGATATGCGGCCGACGAAAGCTGGAGTGCTGAAGATTTGGTAAAAGAAAAATACCAAGGAATTCGTCCAGCACCTGGATACCCAGCTTGCCCAGACCATAGCGAAAAACGCAAACTCTTCAACCTACTCAACGCTGAAGAAAATGCGGGAATAGAACTAACTGAAAGTATGGCCATGATGCCAGCTTCTTCAGTGAGCGGGTTCTATATCGGACATCCTGAAAGTAAATATTTTGGTTTGGGAAAAATCGACAAAGACCAAGTTCGCGACTATGCCAAAAGAAAAGGAGAATCATTGGAATGGACGGAGAAATGGTTAAGCCCGGTATTAAATTATTAATACCGGATAATTCGCTCGCTATATATTCCTGATTTTGTACGTATGATTAACATATAGACACCTGGAGGATACAAGCCAAGTGATAAACTGCTTCGTTCTGATTGAAGGTTTTGCTTGACAAGTTCTTTGCCAACTGCATCAATAAGGACAAGACTCGCCAATTCCTCTACCGACTCAATCTCAATGAGATCTTTTGTTGGATTTGGATAAACTTTAAACTGCCTTTGGCTATCTTCTGTTAACCCTACCTGACCGTCTACCCGAATGGTTTTCGTTTTCTCCGCGTTTTTTCCGCAGAAATCTGTAATAGCAATGGTAACATCATAATTACCCGATTGGCTATAGGTATGAACCGGGTTAGCTAGAGTACTTGTGGTACCATCACCAAAATTCCAACTTAGAAAATTGACGCTCGGGCTAATGGCAGTAAAAGTTGCAGCGAGCCCACTGGTTGTATAGGAGAAATCTGCACTGGCGTTTCCATTGCTGGTTGTGGCGCTTATTTGGGCCGTTGAGCTACAGCCCGCTTTATTGACTGTGACAGAATATATGCCCGGCTTATCTACCTCAATGGTTTGCGTTTGCTCACCTGTGCTCCATAAATAGGAATCCATATCTGCTGTGGCGATTAATTTTAATTTTTGCCCAGTTTGTCCGGGGCAAAAAACGGTTCCACCTGGAGCAGAAATAGCCGTAATAGGTGCTTTTACCTCTACAGAGTCTGTCCCTGCGCAGCCATCTTCATTTATGGCTACAACTTTATACCAACCTGCTTTAACGACTGTAATGGTATTTAAGCTTGAGCCATTGCTCCATAAATAATCCTCAAAACCATCGACACTCAAAGTGAGCGACCCACTGCATAATTCGAATTTACCCGTATTACTTGTTATGGTTACCGTTGGTGGATTTGGATTATTTACCTGAACAAACATTTCATCTACAGCAATACACCCATTTGGTGTGGTCGCAGTAACCTGATAGTGCTGTGATAAAGGAGGCCTTGTCTTGGTACTCGCCATATTTGGCGTTTTCAAAAAACTTGGCGGAGTCCACTGATAAGTGACTGACTCCATGGTATCCAACAAATTCGCTTCGAGAAGGTGTTCTGTGCCACAATCAATCACCACATCGGGTCCCGCATTTACCCGCATTGGATCCACCTCTACATTGAATTTCCTTGAGAGGGTAGCACCACAATAGTTTTCTAACTCCAACGTATATTCAGTGTTTGATGAAGGGTAGAATATCCCATTCATGGCTAAGCTATCCTGAATACCTTGCAAAGGGGACCAAGAAAAGTCAGTATAGTTTGCAGCTTGTGGCTGAATTTCAACTTTTTGTCCGCACACAATTTTTTGATCTGTTAAGGGCTGAAGAGAAAGGCTTGATTCCCTCAATTCCGCCAAAAAAGTATGATCATCGATACTATTTGCGTAGATGAGTGTATCATCAAAACGTCCGATTGACCTAAAAATTCCAGACACTAGAATATTGTTGTTTATGAGCACTAAGTTTTGTGCTTTGAAATTGGCATTAGCAAAGGGTTGCTTAATCCATACCCAATTTTTACCTGTATCCAATTTCCCCCAAAAAAGACCCGAGCGATTTTTATTGATATAAAAAGTATCTAAATAAATTCCTGAAGTGTAACCATAATAACTCCCGGCACAATACAAATTCCCAAAAACATCCTTTACCAAGCTAGTAATACTTAAACTGCCGTTTCCCGCAGTTTTGCTCTTCACCCAACTTTCATTGCCATTCCAATCAAACAATCGGAGACTGCCATCATTCGTAGCAACATAAAGTGAATCATTAGCAACAAGTAAGGCCCCGAGATTGTTATTCAATGTTTTCAACCAAGAATGCGTATTGGTTTTTATGTCTATTTTTAATAAATAACACCCAGCAGTCGCTCCATATCCCCCTCCTACATACACAAACCCAGAGTCATCAACGGCTACATGGCTTGCTAAAACAGTTCCTGGTCCAGAACCTGCAGCAATAAAATCCAAAATATTCCCTGAGGAATCTAAAGTCAATAATCCTGAGTTGGTACTACCAATTGATTTCAAGGTGTCATCCCCAACTATTACTTGCCCGTAATAAGTAGTTGTAAGAAAGATTTTAGCGTTCGGACCAATGACCATGGCGGTGCTGGATAGCTGGTCATTCACAATTTGTTTGTCCCAAATTACCTGGCCGTCTTTTGAATATTTTGTCGTTCGTAGCGAATTATCAAAAGAAAGGAATAATGAATGCACATATATTGCATCCGAGTCATCTATTCCCAAAAATTGCCGTGCAGGGTTGTATTGAAGGACTTTAGCCCAAATTATATTCCTTGAGTCATCCATTTTTAGAAGAACACCTCTTTCTGTGCTTTTGGATATGAAGGTATCCACTCCAAATATTGCAGTATCCTTAAATGTACCAAGCATATATACGTTGCCTGCATGATCTGTTTTCATTTGATCAATAGCGGTCTTCATGCTCGTGTAACCGACCTCCGTAGCCCAATTGAACTGCGGACAAGGTGTAACTCCCTGTCCAAATGTAATGTTACCAAGAACAGCTGAAGAAAGGGACCCAAATAAAATCAAGAGCCTCAATGCGTTCAATTTGAGTCTAAAACCCATCACTCGAATATTTACCGTCTGCATAGCTATCGTCTCCTGTATTTCGATTATCCTTAAACCGTAGAAATATGTCCCAATCGTTATTTCCTTTTCTTGGACTTTGGTAATACAACCAATACACACTGCGTGATAGCAAGTAGATATCGCGTTGAATATCGGCAAAACGCGCTTCCAAATCTCCAGCAGACCCCGCCTTAAAATAATTTCCAGGGCTCGCTAGTTGCTGCAAGGTGGGTTCATCCAAACTTTGACTTTGCAGGGCTGCAACAAAAACGGTGGCCTGAAGCGCTTTATTGATTGCCGTTGATTTATTCTGGGGGCTTGCTTCTTCCTTTCCATCTGTGAAGAGCAGTACATTGCTCTGAATAATTTCATCGGTGGCGTATTTCTCGGCAGGAAGTTTATCTACCGCAGTAATCAATGCCTCATATAAATTGGTAGAGGTGCCAAGTGCTGTCTCCGGCAAACTGCTAATAGCTGACTCCAATTGAGCCTTATTCGTGGTAAAATCGATACGAAGTTTTGGCGCATCACCATCAAAAGTATAGATGGCAATCTTTTGTTGGGCAATACTCGACTTGATAAAGGTTATTGCAGCTTGCTTGATTTGAGGAACAAGACCTTCCACACTCTTACTCAAATCCAAAAGCATTACTGTATTCACGGTTACAGGAATCGCCCCGAAGGTGTCAATGCGCACATTGGCTTCTACGCTTTGGGTCATATCATCTTGGTAATCGAGCAATTCATATAACCCTACCGAATTTAACCCTTGCACCCCACGGTGATTTTCATCCAGGACTTGAAAAAGCATATTGACTTGATCCTTGGAGACATCCGTTGTTAACTGAAACTTTCCAACATTGTATAGGCGATAGAAAGGCTGCTGAGGTTCAGAAACGGGCTCATCCTTTTTACAAGAGCTAACTAAAAGTAAACCCAAGAAGGCAGCAAATACATATTTTTTCATTTCTTATTTTATGATGAATTAATTAAAACTTTCGCATAGCGCGAGCTTGGATACTTGCACTGCGCGAAATAGGACCGCTCCCACTTGAACTTTGTGTGTAAAAATCCCTAGTCGCTTGCGTGGTACCGCTTGGTGAGCACGACCAAAATGAACCATAGAGATCAAGCGGCTTCATTAGAATATTCCAATTGTACATTTTCTTTAATACCAAATTCCACTCATAGTGACTGGGGAGATACCAATCGGAATAACCACCGTATGAAAAATCTTGGCATACTTTCGCCGCATAGGATCCTGAACCCATCATTTGAACAAGTTGATTGGTTCCTGCTTCCCCATCATTCAACCCATACATCAACGAATCGCAGAAGTCAGATCCTGGCTTGCACCATGTTATGGACGACGAAGCATCTTTGTCTGCCAAAATATAACCACTCGTTCCATTGCCATTGATATGAACAATATACCCTCCTTGATAAGGCTGTCCGACCACTAAATCCGGCACAACAAAGGGTACAGTTTTTTCGCAACCTTTTTCGTTTTTAAGAATGAGGTGGCTCGTATCTCCTTTTTTGAGATAGCCAGAAATTGTAATCCCCCCTACTGATGAGTAATTGGGGTAAATACCTGGTTGATTTTGAAATGGTGCATTATAATACAGGGTGGAAGAGTCTGGAAAGTCTTTTACATCCACAAACATTTTTCCATTTATCCCATCAAAGCTCACCGTAATTTTTCCATCAAAATCAGTACATTTTGGAACCAACTCAATGGGAAAAAAACCCTTTATCTCATTGAATGCGTCTTGGTATTCGTAATGTAAAATAAAGAGGTTTGTTTGGCTGCTCGAGGTAGAATTTATGCTAATTCCATATTTCCCAGTTCCCAAACCACGTACCATTCCAATTGCGGCTTCATCACTTTTTAAAGAAAAGCTTAAGCCAGTATAATCCGTTTCTGCCAACTCCCCTATTTCTTCTGCTCTCGTACCCGGCAATTGAAAGTTCTTCATCCGCTTAAAATCTGCGAAAAAGACATTATCATTCACCCAACTAATGATATCATTCAAGGTATTCACCGTCGAATTATAGAGGTAATAGGTGGTGAAAAAGCCCACCGTTGATGGGGCACTATTGCTTCCTTGATCTTCCATACTAACTCCACGTTCACGGAATTCAATTTTCAGTTCTTTTTCTTCGCCTTCGTAAAATTTCAATTCATTTTGTTTTTTGAAATAGCCATCCACGTCATCGAGCACCATGTTCGTTTTAATGACTGGCGCTAAATTAAATGTCATAAGATGACCAAAGGCTTTGTAACAACCAATCGAAGCGACTGCTACACCGATTAACTTATCTGGACCCACGCCCAAAATTGCCACAGCAACACCGCCTGCCATGGCTAAAACCGAAGCCTTGCATTTCACATACAACACAAAACGGTCTTTTGAATTATTCTTCAGAGCCAAATCATCATAGTCATCGTTGATGATGCCGTCAAATAACTCTGCATTGGCTTGGTAAAAGAGGGCGTATTGCCTTTTTTCTTCCGCACTCGCATTCTGATAAATCTGTAAAAAATTAGAAATCGTCGCCTGAACTTCACTTTTTGCTGGAAGGGTATCCATTTTGATGGTTTCCGAAAATCCTTCCATCATAGATATCATCGGTTCAAACGTTTCTTCCGGCGATTTAAGCAGTTTGGTTTCTACAACCGTATAGGCCAAAAGCAACTCAGGTTTTTCTTCAATCTTTAGTAGCTGTTCACCCGCAGGGGCATCATATGGAACCATAAAATATAGCCCTGTATCATTCATCTGTGTGAGTTTGATGGATTGATTTCCCAAACTTCCCACAAACTCTTGTCCATTTAATTTATCGGGAATGGAGACCTTCACCAACTGACCTTGAAATACAGAACCTCCGTGATAAGTCGATTCATTACCGTCTTCAAAACCATCGGATTTCTTACAGGATGGGACACTCAAAATCGACAAACATAACGCAAGAATCCAATATTTCGCCTTCATCCTATATATACTTTGCTCGTGAATAGATCATTTTTCAATACGCAATTTAAAACCTACATATTACTGGTGTCTATCCCCATAATTAGGGAATTATATCCATCCAGACCTCACCATATTCGCGATGAGTTCAACCGTGTTTTTACTCTTTGTTTTCTTCAATAAATTCTTGCGGTGGCTATGAACCGTTTCTTCCGACACATGCAGGTGGCGGGCAATTTCCTTGGTGCTCATGCCTTCTGCCAAGAGGGTCGTAATTTCTAATTCGCGTTTGGTTAAGCTTTGCTGAAAGCTTGTTTTTTCTTGTAAATCACCCTTCCATACATTGGTTATCTTAAAGGAGTTTGCCCCATTTAATCCATGAAAAAACAAAGACCGATTGATAAATCCTCCCAAATCTGTAATGTCTGTTTGCACACCAAATACCTTAAGTAAGGCCCCGTCTTCTTGAATGCGCAATACCGAAGTTTGCATCAAAAACTGACGATAGACCCCATCGGATCTCCGCTGACGGAATGAGTAACAGTACTTATAGTTAAAAATTTCCTCTGGATGTTTGAGCTTCACGATAAAATCAGCCACTCTTTCTTCGCATTTATTAACAAAGGGGAAATCCTCTGGATGAATAATATCAACCAAAGTCTCAAGTTGAAATTCTGATGCATCATACCCTAAAACCTTAGACACATGGGGACTGACCTGTTCAAAGGTGAGGGATGGAGAGTCAATTACATAATAATAAAACGGACCTGGACACATCAGCTCACCGATAATATCAGTGAGTGAAATGATTTCTGGAGGGAGGGGTTTTCTTCCCAAATATCCATCCTTGCTCGCATAAGTTGAGCGAATCAGTTCAAACTTCTTTGACTGCATTAAGCAAAATAAATGAAAAGAAATTATTGATAGCTACCTAGAATCCGGTATTCTTGAAACTTCATAGCAAACACTTCTCAATTAATGACTAGACGGATTATCAAAACCACCATTGTACTCTTCTTATGCCTTACTGCTTTCAGCTCTTTTGCTCCTCTACAGGAATTCGATTTACTCTGGGGCGACAAATCTGACCATAAAGGTTATTTCAATGTTGTTGGCGAAAAAGATGGCGTAGTATACAGCTTCAGGAGCGACTTAAAGACCTTGTTTTTTGAAAAAACCAATGCCACGAACATGGCGCTTATCTCTTCAGAAAAATTAAATGCACCGGAAGATATTCAAGGTGCTATGGGCTACTTCAACAACGGAAACATGGTGGTGATTGGTGGAAATTATAATCGAAGAAAAGCATTCTACACCCTTCATGGTGCCATAATAAATCTTGAAGGCGAAGTACTTAAGCCTGGTGCGGCATAACTAAGAAAGAATATTTTATTTTCTTCTTGACAAAAGAGACATAGGTAATTTTTCCATATTATTGTCTGCTATTATGCGGTCGTTATTCTCCTTCTGTACCCTCATTCTGCTATGGAGCTGTTGTTTTGGTCAATCAGCTCCTAAAAACTATGAGCCAATTCGCTATACGCCAATTGCTTTGGAAACCTTAGAAAGTCTAAGATTAGCCTTTGAAGAGCACTTAGCCACTTATTCTTTTGAAACCAAGAAAGAAAATAAGCTTGCTACAGAATTTGTAACCAAACTCCATGAATCTTTATCCGCACAAAATGAGCGAGGAAGCTTATCAGGGGATGATCCGCTGAGCGCGTATTTGCAAAAAATTGTCGATCAAATGGTTTCTGCAAATTCACTGAAGAAAGACTACTTCAAGGTTTTTCTTTCGGTAGACGATATCCCAAATGCCGCGAATTATGGTGAAGGTGTTATTGTCTTTAATCTCGGACTACTATCTCGACTCAATACTGAAGGAGAAATTGCCTTTATTCTCGCACATGAAATGGCGCATGATATCAAAGACCATGTTTTTAATGGTATCCATAAAAAAGTCATTGCCTTAGAAAGCAAGGAGTATAAAAAACGGGTCAAAGAAATCGAAGACCTCGAATACAATCAACGTGCTGCAGCATTAGCCCTTCAGAGAACTTACCTCTCCGAATTTAATGAGCATGGACGAGGCAATGAATTGGAGGCAGACTCGCTCGGTTTAGTTCTCATGCAAAAAGCCGGGTACTTTGTTGAAGATGCACTCACGGCCATCGATTTGCTCGACCATTCAGATGACATGCCCGTCTTCCAATTGGATTACCCATCCTATTTTAACTTCCGAAATTTTGCTTTTAACGAAAAATGGTTGGAGAAGAAAAGCACCATAAACCTCGGCGGCAACTTAGAACAATACGCAACTCCCGACTCCCTCAAAACCCACCCTTCATGCAAAGCACGAGACGCGTCCCTGCGGATTATTGGCAATGCTGCCGACTATCAGTTTGATAGCAGCAAGCAAGTAAGCTATTACGCATTACGAGAAACGGCATTTGCTGAACGTATCTCCTACTACCGAAGCACTGGGCAATTCAGTTTGATGCTCTACTATTCCATTTGGCATTCGCAGATATCCCCAGACAATATCTTCTATACCAATAGTATAGGTAACGCCTTGTATGGCATCTATACCGCACAATATGCCCATAAATTTTCTATGGCGGTTCCTTTCCCAAATCAAAAGATGGAACCCGAATATGCACAGCTATTGCGCTTCTTTCATAAGCTCAACCTGACCAATCTCGAACAATTATACCATGCCTATGTTTCTGAGCGAATTTCACCAGCGGGAAGTGATGCCTATTCCGATTTACTGCACGCCCTTTCAGATGCCATTGAAATGAATCAAGACCCAGAAGGACGACAAGAAATTATAGCAAACTACGAAGCAAAATATGGGGATTCTCCCTATACTACCTATATCAAAAATCAATTTCCAGAACCTAAAACCAAAAGAAAAAAATGATGATGAAAAAACTACTCTTTGCCCTAGTCTTTATGCTGGGCAGTATTGGTATTACTCAAGGCCAGAATTATGAGTTCGACAATGTTGAACGTTCCGGAACTGGCGGCATTAGGGCCCTAAAAGACGGGAACCAAGTGCTCGGATACATCAGTGTTGTGAAACTCGATAATGTGTCGAGAAAGGAAAAACTTTACGGTGTAACCATCCTCGATGAAAACCTCCAAAAAACCCATTACCAAGAAATGGTTGTGGACAAAAGAGCCTACCTCGTGAACCAAGCATTTAATCAAAACAGCTTCTGCTTTGCGTTCATGAATTACAAGAAAAAGACCATCGACTATGTAATTTATGATTTGAAGTTGAATGAAATTGGCCGATTGGTAGCCGAAGATATTCACCCAAGTGACCTACAAAATGGATCAGGCAATTCAGGGGATGATAAACTTACCTTGAGCAACCTAAAACCTGTTGCAAATAAAGGCTATGTGCGCACTGGATACGTGAAAGCAAAAGGCTATAAAGCAAGCGTTCAAATGTTCGATAATAGCGGAGAACTTCTATGGAGTCAGGGAACCAACTACAAAGGAAAAATGTATGAAGGGGCTGACATCCATCATGTTGGAGAGAAAATGGTTATCTCCAGCGTTATTTCTAAAAAGAGTGCCTTTTCCTCAGAAACCAAATGCTTTATCGTTGCTCATGATATCAATTCAGGCGATGAAATATACCGCATTGAAACCATTGATAGCAAGCACCAAATGTTCCCTTATGATGTTTCATACAATGAGAAAACAAATGAGTTTATCGTATGCGGAGAGTATTACAAAACCGGTGAAAATATCTATAAGGTAAAAAGCCAAGGATTCTTTATCCAATCTTATGAGGGTAAAGAAGGAAAACTAATCAAAAGCTCTTTGATCAATTGGAACAAAGACGTAGCGAAGAAAATGCCTAGCAAGAAAAAGGCAGGTTATAAAGAAATGGATGTGACTATCCATAAGATGGTCATCACAGAAAATGGAAAAATTTACGCCATCGGTGAGCAATTCAAAAAATCAATTAGTGCCTTAGGCGTTGCTTCAACCGTTTTAAGCCGCGGTAGTGGAGGCGGTGCATCAAGTGTACAAATTGAAATCCATGATTTGATGGCATTCGAAATCGATAGCATGATGGAGCTTACTGCAGTTCATGTATTTGATAAAAACGTAAGTAAGGTATTGCTTCCTCAAGGTTATGGAATGGTGCGTGGCTACCTGCTCGCTAACCTCCTCAAAATGCAAGGTAACTTCGACCATTGTTATACTGCGGTTAGTCCTGACAGACAAAATTTCAATGCCGTATACATCGATTACGATCGTGAGAACCTTTTCAAAGGAAAATACAATATCGGCGTGGTTGGATTGAATGAGAATAACGAAGTTTCTAGCGATTTATATGAATTAACAACCAAACCTTATTCCTTCTATGTATGTGAAGCGAAGCCTGGCTACGTAGCCATCGTGGAGTATTTTAAGGAAGATAAAAAACTCTCCGTACGTTTAGAAAAATCAAATATTGAATAGGCAAAAGCCAGTATACCATTAGCAATAAGTCCGAAGTAAAAACTTCGGACTTATTTTTTTACTGGCGTTAATCAATTCATCTGGAATAAGCATCCCTCGAATCATAATACTAAATTGCACCTTATGAAGCACTTCTATAATCGAACCTTGGCATTGACCTTGTTCATGGCCCTTGGCTTTATTAATGCGCTACAGGCTCAGCACGCATTGCTCCCGGCCTGGGAAAAAGGCGATACGCTGGAATACTTCATCACCGAAAGCGAATTGGTTGAAAGCGAAAGAGTTAGTCTGGAAGCTTATACCGTGAGGCTTTACGTGAAAGAGCATAACCCGCAAAGAAGTATTCTCGAAGCCCACCTCTATCTCCCAAAGCCCTCGAATCGCGGACCGCATTGGACGCCTTTCTTGAAAAAATTGGAAGAGGTACCCTTCACCTTTTTTATGCAACCGGGTGTGGGCAATACCTTTCAGTCGGCGGTGCAGGTAGAAGCCACGATGGCAGCGCTAGACAAAGTGATGCTTGCGCTCGTTGAACAAGAACAAATCAAGCCCATTGATTATGCCGAGATTGCTCAATGGATGAATGGACTAAAACCAAGAAACGAATTACCTCTCGTGCTGGAAGGCTATTTTCAACCGCTCAATAAAGTCTTTGATCAATTCGGTCAGCACCAGCTCCCTTCTGTCCATATCCCCTTTACCGATTTGGTCAAAGATTGCGGCGATTCAAGCGTAGCCATACATTGGATCATCGATGAAAAGGTTCACTTTGCGCATCCCGACACCATGTCGCTCACCAAGCAACTCTTGGTTGACCCCAAGAATAAGCCAAGCATCTATCAAGCCTTAGCCAATTGCGAAAAGCTCGACGGACTCGAAGCCAGCATTCAAATTGATGGCTATAGCAATGTACAGACTGAAGAATGGACCATCCTAGTAAATCAAGGGCAAATTCCCAGCTACAAATACGATAAGGTTATTACGATGCGTTTTCAAGAGTTGGAGACCACACGGACTAAGCAAACACGGATTATGTTACTACGGTAGCGATTGATAAACGTCAGTTGATTGAATGAGAATGGCCCAATCCTCGGGGTGCATTCTTATTTTGGGGGGAAGAAATAGGCGCTTTAGTAAAAAAGCACCATGTTTTTAATTGCTAATCCTATTACCAAATGCATATGAAACGCTTCAATAAAATTTTCTCGATAATTTTAATCCTGCTATTCAGCATTGTCAGCGCACATGGTCAATCGGGTACAATTAGCGTTAAGAAGCTTGACATCAAATTAGCAGGTCATTGGAAACTTACCAGCTTTAGGAACCCCGATCAATTTTGTGATACTTGGGAATTCAATAAGGATGGGAGTTTTATCTATTGGAATATCCATAGAAATAAGCGTAAAGGAGTAATCCCAACCGAGGGCATTGGTGTTTGGGAAATGAAAAATGACACACTCAATATTCGTCTTGAAGCTGATCGTAAAGAAGGGAAGGTGACAAAATACGACAGCAGTTTACTCTGGCAATTTTTAATCGTTCCCATAGAAAACGGCTACCAAATAACTTTAGTCAATGACAATTATCCGCCGCCAAGACATGGGGCAGTACTAATTTTAGCCAAATTCGATTGATAGTGCCTTGAATGAACTTCTAATCAAATAGGTGAATTGAAATCTCATCATAGATTGCCTTCTACATCGCAGCCCATTGTCTGAATCACGGATTAATCGGATTAAAGGATTCCGCGGATTTTGTTCGTCGCCACCCCCTACCTACCTACCTACCTACCTACCTACCTACTTACCTACTTACCCACCTACTTAAAGAACACCCATCGTCTTAATCGCCGATTAATCGGATTAAAGGATTTCACGGATTTTTCTCCTCATTCCTCATTCATCACTCCTCATTCATCACTCCGCTCTCACACTCCGCACTCCCACTGATTTAGCTGTGGTCCATGGTGGCTCTGTAGTAGTTTATGGTTGCTTCTAAAAAGGTTTCGGCTTACAGGTTAGGGCAAAATTTAATGAGGAGAGCAGGAGATAATTTATCTGTGTTCTTTCTCCTTAGCTGAAAAAGCTTCGGCGCACACGGTCTGCGGGAAATTCTCAAGTGACGAAATCCTAAGCTTAGACAAACTCCTCAGCCAAGACGAACAAATTGCGCCTCTTAAGCCGGCGAAAGCAATTGTTTTGCGTCTCCGCGCCTCCGCGTCAAATATGGCTGAGCAAGAACCGGAAGCGTCATTTGCAGTAAAAAAGCCACACCACGAAGTACAACAGAGCCTCTAAGGCCCATGGACTATTACTAGCATCCCCACAGCGAAAAAAAAACCCTTAACAATCTTTTGACATAACCCTGACAAAACTTTGGCACGCTGGCCTGAATAGTGGAGAATGGGCAATTAGGTACGAAGAAGTAGTTCCTCAGGTGGCCTACACAAACAAAACAGGAACGACCACCAACTCAACTTTAATAACGAATAAAATGTCAATCAAATTTTATTTAATCGACAACAAGCTGACTCCAGATCCAAGGGATCGTAGAGCAGTAGTAGTAAGCGGCGGCAGCAGGTCTTTGGAAGATGTGATCGAAGAGGCGGCCGACAGCGGTACCATGGTGACCAAAACCGACATCAGTGCGGTTCTTGGAATCGCGTTCAAGGTGATTGCTAAGATGCTATCACAAGGCTTAACAGTTACCACGCCATTGGTGAATATACGGCCAACGATTAAGGGGGTTTTTGCCACTGAATTAGCCAGCTTTGACCCTGAAGATCATGAAATCAGAGCTACCTGTGTTGCCGGACCCTTACTTAAGGAGTACCTAGCCAAAGCTACTCCCGAAAAAGTGGAGGCAAGTAATAAGGTACCCCATATTAAAGAATTTATGGATGAAACTACAGGTACTCCCGATGGCGAAATCACTCCTGGCGGAATGGCTATTATCAAAGGATTCCGTTTCACCTTTGATCCCTTATCTGCCGACGAAGGCTACTTTTTCATCGATGCCTCAGGTACAGAAACCAAGGTAAGCCGCATCGCAAAATCGATAGCCAAAGAGGCCATCTTCCAAATTCCAGATAGCCTCACCACAGGCCATTACGAATTTGTGATCCGAACACGGAGCCAGTCAATGGAAATCCGCAAAAACCAGGGGTACCCACTCGAAGTCAAGTAAAAGTTAATGTACTTAATCACGGTCGCTTAGCCCGTCTCGAAATATCGAGGCGGGCTTTTTCTTGTCCGCCATAGCTAGGCGCAGCCTAGCGCACGCGGATTAACCCTTTATTGCTTTAACCTGTAACCCAGTACCTCTTCCAAAAGTATTGCCTTGCGACAAAAAAAAGTATTCCCTTGCGCAAACTGAACCATTAGCATGCGCAAACTGAACTATTGCCATGCGCAAACTGAACTATTACCATGCGGAAAGAAAAGTATTCGAATAACTCAACTTCATGACCACGATGCCAAAAAAATCCCACTTTGTCGTGCATTCCGGTACTTTTTGACCCTAAAACAGCCGCTACAATTCTAGGCAGCACCCCAAAAAGACATAAATTTCCCTTGAATGAACACGCCATCCAGGAGATTCTACCCGCTTAAGGCGCCGATTAAAAATCCAACAAACATCCACATGCCAATAAGCTGTCCAATTCAGGGGACAAAATCGATCAAATTATGGCCAAACCTTGCTTGATTTATTCTGTCATGCTTGTGTCAAAAAATAGTGACCCTAACAGCTGCATATTGCCAGCCTTTTCAAGTTATACAGGCATTCTACTAATAATCCATCAGCCCCTTGCCCTTCTCCGTCCGCCAAAGCTTTTTCAGCGACGGCGGATACCCCCAGCCCCCTGCAATACCTGTCCGCCATAGCTGAGGTACGAAGCGTCGGCGGATGCCTTTTGTCGTCTTTCTGTCAAAAAATGGCTCTTCTCCCCAAGTCTTTGATTTTTGGCATTCTAGGTCCTGTATAAAAAAGGCTGCACCATTTCAGGGTTTTGTACAATGAATCAGACAGACAAAAGATAGGAAGTACTTGAACCTGAAAGTGTATTTACAAAAGATGCCTATTTGGGAAAAGGAAACAGTGCTTTTGGAAAAAACATACGTGGATTATGGTGTTCTCTACTATTTTTCGGAAAAAACCTATGCCTCACCACCTATTTACCATGGTCTATGGTCTATGGTCCATGGTCTTTTTTTTGCCGTGGACTGCGGTCCGTCGACCGTGGACTTCCCCCAAGCGCTCGCTCCGCTTTCCCCAACCCAAAGCAGACCGCGTGACTAAACCCGTTCATTAAAGCACATACAGGAAAAAACCTATTTTTATCCCTAGATGCTTGAAGATAAGGGGGGATTGAGTAGATTGTTGGTTGTTTAATGGTAACAATTATTCGCTTTTTGTGTGGTTGAGGGGGAATTAAACGAAAATTGGATACTATAAACATACCGTTAGGGTGCATTTAAAAAATGAAAAATCCGATTACGTATCTCATTATTATGACATTGCTCATTTCCTGCAACCAGGAAAAACGACTCTTGGAATTTTCACAAGAGAAAGCTGACCAATTTATGGAAATGTATGCCGATGAATTTACACAAGACATTGAACTTTTAAAATACAGTTATCACCCAAGAGCACAATTTACGTTTAGACAAGATTCCTCGAACAATTACAGGATATTTCCTAGAGAAACAGAAATCAGAATGATTTGCTTTTCCGACAGCTGCGAATTGACAGAATCATTTAACAAAAAACCATTGAAGCTATCTAAAGGAAGTTATACTCTGAAACAAGATTCAATTTTTACAGAACTGAGTTATGATTCAACAACTTTTCAAATTCACCATTTCAAGCGAAACCCTGAAGACTATTTCAACGAACTCAAAAAACGACTTGAGAAATATGGCGTCTTTGCGTATTCTGAATCAATGGACGAATCATTCGTTATAGTTTATCTTTCAGTTCAGTACTATCTTATTTATTCTACCGATGTTGAAAATGACATTAATGAAGACGAAATATTAAAATCCTATAGCGACAATTGGCACTTCGTGAAAATGAAACGACAAATGGATTTAGGATGAAAAAAACGCACCCTAACAACGGCTAAATAAACATGCTCGGTAAACGGTATAAAATGAAGTTTTACCTTTCAAAACCCAATTCGCCTCGGCTTGACGAGTGAAGGTTTTTGATCCGCACGTTTTTTAGCCAAGCCCGTTATAAATCATTAAAAACTGAACTGTGTTTCATAAGAAAATCAGACTCTTTTTTCAGATTCTTCCGGCAGTTGTTTTATCAAGTTGTTTTGAAATGCCTGACTTGAACGGTATAGAAAATTCCGTTTCTATAAGTGGAATGAACAAGCAGTTCTTTATAGAATCGAAAACTTGGGGATTGGCTGGTAATCACGAAGAAATTAAACTTGTCTCTGCCGAAAATTGCGACACCATTACTTTCTACACAGACCAAATATTTTATGAAGTAAAAGGAACCGACACATTAGCCATTCACACGAATAGTTCGTCTTTCTCTGAAAAACCTTCTAAATTTTGCGAAACCATTTTTCTGGAAATTCATGAATTGACTTCATATGACGATATAGAAAAAATGGAAAAGACCTTTAAGGAACGAGGGTTAGAAAGATTTACGAGTAATGACGGAAAATAAAAACTCCTTACAACAAAGAATAAAACCAATGCTAGGTTCGGTTATAGCTAGCAGTATAATTTCAATGACAATCCTATTAAGAAAATGGAATTAAAACGAATTTTTAACTGGGCATGGGTCGTTTTTGCATTGTTGTCACTTAGTTTGCTCATAATGCTCGCAATTGGACAGGTTCAGTTATATTTCTTAACCAGCGTTGATTCTTATGAAGATATTAAAGTTGGATATCCTTACTCATATTATTCGTTTTCCCGTGATGGCAATAACTTCCATGGGGTTAATGGAATCAATTTAATTTATGACTACTGTTTGACTGTCGGTGCTGTAACCATGACTTATGTTTTTGCGAAAATTGTGAAAGCACGGCCATTAAAGAAATAATACCCATAACAGCGGCTTCAATCAGCATATGCGTATATGCTTCGAGATACAAACTGTGGTTTAAGTCCGAACGGGGTATAGCCGCTACCCCCAAAAACCAACCCCACTCCATACTATTGCGCAATTCCCTATATTGAATCCATGAAAAAATGGACAAGAACAAAGGCACCATTAAAACCTGGGGAAATGATAATAGGCGGTGATGTTCCAGCTGGCATCCAATCCGATTTCAGGAAAAAGCTTGGCGATCGGATTGAAAAGGAAGTATTAAAAGAAAAAGCGCGGTTTGGTTAATTCGGTTCAAATAGTGCCAGTCATTTCGGAGTGTTAGTGCCAGCTATTTCGGTTCAAATGTCGCCACCTTTTTCAAAGTTTGAGAGAATGGAGTAATTTGTTAGCGGTTAAAAGGCAACCGGTATTCGCTTTTTGTGTGGTTGAGGGGGATTAGGCGGAACTTAGCTACTATAAACATACCGTTAGCTGCAAGCATATGGAACGACACTACAACGGAGGATATTACTTGATAAAAAGAAAGCCAATTGACTTTGGTGCTGATAAAAAAAAAGTTGTTGGGACTTGCAGCCCTTGCATTAATTTTTCAATTTTTAACAATTGGTGTTTAAGTTGGATGAGTGATAAACTTGACAATTATGAAAAGAAAGAGCTTGAATTAACAGAGGAAAAAATTCACGAAATTCATAAATGGACAGACAGCAGATTTAACAATGGTTCAAACGTTTTCCCTGACTTAAGAACAGCACAAGGGTTTAAAGACAATTTTTTCAAATCAAGAAATGACATTGAAATTTTTGGTTTATACTTTCCCGAAACCGATACGGATTGGTTGTTAGAAGAATTTGCTGAAGGGAAGAATACCAAAGAGTTCAATTATAATAACGGAGACTTTGGACTTAGAAACAATCTAAGCAAGAGAACAGAAGAAAGAGACGACATAAACGAAGAATTCTTGGGCTATGACTTTATCGGAGTTGAGTGTGACGGTTCTTTTCATTCGTTTTATTGCCACGACATCACAAAGACACTTATTGACAAGTTCACATTGACCCTAAATGCAAACGGCCTATTTGACAAACCCGAACGACCAAATGAAATTAGAGAATACTTAAATGACCCAGAGACAGGACTTGAGCCGGTACCTTGGTATATAGTAAAAGTTAAACGACAGAAAGATGCCAGCAGCTAACAGCACCTACAAAAAATTGGCGGTTCAGTGGTTAAATGAAGCTTTGTGCTTCGTATCAAGTTCAGTGGTGGCAGACAGTTTCCGTCTCCGAAATCGCCAACTTCTTGTAGCTGCAAAACGGTTAGCTCTTAACTAAAAGAAACCTGTGAAAACAACAAGCAAAAAGATAGATAAACAAGTAATTGACGAGTTATTGGCCACTATTCCGACAGGTACGGTGGAAATGAGAGACGACAGAACCAAAGAAATGTGGTCGGTTGACATAAGTTCTTTTGAGCTTTTTAAATTCCCTATAACACAAGAATTATATACAGCAATAATGGACAAGAACCCTTCGAAATTTAAGGGTGACAAATTACCAGTTGAAACCGTTTCTTGGATTGATGCAGTCAATTTTTGCAATGAATTATCTGAATCTTTAGAAAGGGACAAATGCTATTTAATTGACTTAGCAACTGAAAAAGTAGCCTTAAACGCAAAAGCAAATGGATTTAGATTACCAACAGAAGCGGAATGGCAGTTTGCTTGCCAAGCAGGTACGAAAGAGATTAGACACGGAGAATTGAATGAAATTGCTTGGTTTAAAGAGAACTCCGACAATCGGATTCAAGAAGTTGGACAAAAAAAGCCTAACGAATGGGGACTATACGATATGTTGGGAAATGTTTGGGAATGGTGCTCGGACATTTATGACGAAACCGTTTACGGAAGTTATCGCATTTTCCGCGGTGGTGGCTGGTGCGACCAAGAAAGGAGCGTTATGGCGACAACTCGAAGAAGAAGTCATCCCTTCTCGTTCAAAATAGATGACTTGGGTTTTAGAATAGCGACTAACTCGAAAAATTAAAAAACAACAGCAAACAAAGCATATAGCTTATGGCGGGTGAACGGCTACCAGCTGGGCTTTCGCTCCTTAGCCAGCCTTGGTTTCGGTGGATAGGAAAGTGCTCCGAAACCGCCTACTTTTCATATACCAACCGGTAAAAAACGACAACACTTAATGACTTTAAACAAAAAATATGGATAGACTTGAACAGATAAAAAACATTGCCGACCAACTCATAGGACAAGGAAATTTAAACATAGTTGACTCCGCTTTTTCAGCGGAATATGTTGCTCATGCAGGCGAAAAGACTCACAATGGACACAAATTTATTAAGCAATTTACTAAACAATTGCGGACGGCAATTCCCGACATAAAAATAGAAAAAATTGTGATTTTATCCCATTCTGACAATGTATTGACTTGGCAAAGAACATTAAGCGGAACGCATAAAGCGGACTTAAAAGGAATTCCTGCTTCGAATAAAAAAGTTAAATGGTACGAAATAGTTGTTTCTCGCTTTGACAAAGACAAGATAATTGAAGAATGGGTATCTTCTGATTTGGCTTTTCAATTAATGCTGAAACTAAAATGACAAAAAGAAAAAGCCGAACCGCTAACAGCACATTTGCAATAGGCGGGGTTTCGTGATCCACAGACGGATTTGTGGTTACAGAAAGTTCAATTCTCCGTATCAACATTTGTGCTGAAAAACCCGCCCATCGCAAATCTGCAAACCGTTGGGCTTAATTATCTAAAATGACTAGATTAATGTTCCTTTTGATTGTTGTGACTTTCATTTCATGTATTGACAAAAGCAATCAAAATGATTCAGTCTCAAAAATTGAAAACCAGATTGAAAACGAAAGTCTTTCTCCGAGTATTTATAAAATCCAATATGACCCAATCGCATTTATAGAAACTGAAGTGATAAAGGAAGGAGACTCAATCATTGTATTTGGAGGTGACAAGGAATACTTAAAAACTAATTTCGGTTTCGATTCGTGCAGTGTTAAAGTAAGCAAGATATTCTTTACAAAATCTACAGGCCAACTTGCCTTCTTAGAGATAAAGAACAATGTTGGAATTTCAGTTTATCTGGCCATTTCATTATACTATTTAGATTCTAAAAGAGGTTACAAAGAAGCTTACCTGAATTTATGGAATAAGATCCCAAGTGATGCAGAAATAGATGAAGCATGCAAGGATCTAGGATTTCCAATGAAAAACAATTACAAGCCAGTCGATTTGAATCTTGGTTTTGTAAAACTCAACTAAGCCTAACACCGCTAGCGCCAAGCTCCGCTCCCGTTTCCAAACTAGCGTTCAGAATTAAACTCCGCACTACACACTCCGCACTCACACTCGACTTGTCGCGGTTCTGTATAAAAAAGGCTGCACTATTTCAAAGTATTGTACAATGAATGAGACAGATAAAACATAGGAAGTACTAGAACCTAACTGCGTATGAACAAAAAAGGCCTATTTGGGAAAGGGAAACAGGGCTTTTGGAAAAAAACAGGCCTAGATTTTCATGCACCTTCTTATTTTCGGGAAAAGCATACCGTATGACTAGAACCCGAACCACAAACTCCAAACCATTTTAACCATGGACCATGGTCTATCGTCTATGGTCTTTATCACTCCGCACTCCGCACTGTTTCTCCGCTCTGAATTTGCCGTGGACTGCGGACCGTCGACCGTGGACTTCCCCAACCCAAAGCAGACCGCGTGACTAAACCCGTTCATTAAAGCACATACAGGAAAAAACCTATTTTTATCCCTAGATGCTTGAAGATAAGGGGGGATTGAGTAGATTGTTGGTTGTTTAATGGTAACAATTATTCGCTTTTTGTGTGGTTGAGGGGGAATTAAACGAAAATTGGATACTATAAACATACCGTTAGGGCAAATTAAAAAACAAAAGAATGAAAATAGAAAAATTTGTAGTAATAGGACTTTTTGATTTGTACAATCATACATTAGATTTTAAAACTAAATATTCTTCTAAATCACAGACTGAAGAAGCAAGTGTGATTATGATGTTTGGAAGAAATGGTATTGGAAAAACAACGATACTACGTATGATCGAAGGGCTGATGAATCTTAATTTTGATGTGTTTAGAAATACAACTTTTAAATCAGCTTGTTTAACATTTTCTAATGGTAAGGAAATTTCCGTTACGGGAGCATACGAAGAGGAATCTCAGGACTTAAAGTATCTTATAGTTAGGTATAATAATTTAGAAACCAAATTACATCCATCTAAAAGAGGGGCATTATCTCCAGAAGAAAAAGAAGATGAAACTAACTTTATTAAAGTTTACAACTCTGATTTGGACAAGTTTAGTTTTGAATTTATTGATACGGAGAGACTAATACGAAGAAATATAAAGGATCAGATGATTTTAGAGGAGGATTTGTATAAAGGAAAGATTATAAGAAAAAAGAAAAATGAAGAATCTGAATATTTAGTTGAAAAAGTCAAAGACTTTATACGCGATTCGCAAGTAAATTACTCAAGATATTTTTCTAGTGAAGAACCTGAATTATTTGACAGAATATTAAGAAATCTTGACGAAAGCAAAAAAATTTCTCAAACAAGTTTATTGGAAAGAATAAAAGAACTTATCGCCTCAGAAAAGAAATATAAGATTGATTACTTAGGGCTTTCAAAAGAAAAGTGGGACAAAAAGAAATTAGAAAATAGAATAAAAGGCTCTAAGTCTGATCAAAATAAATTAACAATTATCGCATCATATCTTGAAGTTCTCGAAAGTAGAAATGTAGAAAGAATGAACTTGGCAGAAAGACTTTTAACATTTGAAAAGCTACTTAATGAACTCTTGCACGATAAATCAATTTCAATCAACCAAGATGGTTTTGTAATCAAATCAAAAAATAAAAAGAATGAGGAGCTTTCTGTAAACAAATTAAGCACAGGGGAGTATCATTTAATTTATTTAACAGCATTAGCTTTATGCACTAAGGTAAAAGGTACAGTTATAGCAATTGACGAACCTGAGATGTCTATGCATATAGGTTGGCAAAGAAAATTAATTGGCACACTAACAAAAATATCAAGTAAAGCATCACCTCAAATGATTTTCGCAACACATTCTCCCGATATTTCTGTAAACTATTCTAATTCATTAACTACTACAGATTATGAGCAGAATTAGGAGAGAACCAGAAGCTCATATTCAATCACTTAAGATGGATCCTGAAAGAAGAATAATGGTTGTTGAGGGCAAAGAAGATCGATTGTTATTAGAACATATTTGTGATAATGAAATAGATAACAACACAATCATTTTGGAAATCGAATCTGTTGAGCTTCCTGATAAAATAGACGGTGGGAATAGAGGTAGAATTATTCATTTTGCATTATTATCAGAAGCCTTTTTGAACCAAATCAAATTCTTCATTGATAAAGATTACTCTTCTTTCATTGGAGAAGTTCTTCCTAAAAATGTGATTACCACTGATTACCGAGATATTGAAAACTACTTATTTGAATTAAACTCAGTAGATAAATTTTTAAAAATTGGCTTGAAAACTGAAAAATTAAGTGCCAATCAATTATTAAATCAAATCTATAAGGCTAAAGATTTTGGTATAATAAGAATTACATCTTTAATAAATGAATTAAAGCTATCAATCAATAAAACCAACGAAAAACTATCAAAATACATAACCATAGATGATGATTTTAATATTAATATAGATTACGATAAATATTTGGTTTCTCTTATACAAAACACTTCTTCAAAGCACGAATTAAAAGAACTTAAAAGTCAGATAGACAATATCAGGAAACAGCAAAATTCTGAATCTGTACGTAATTTAATTCATGGAAAAGACGCTCTCTCAATCATTCAATTGATTTCATTGAAAATAAATAAAAAAAACACAAACATAGAAAGTGCTTTTTGGATGTCATTTGAACCAAAGAATTTAGGTTCTTATGAAAAATTAAATCAGACGATAAAATATTTAAAAAACTTGCCCTAACAATGTATATAAAAAATAGGCGAAATAGCAGTAAATTCAAGGCTTATGACTCGTATAAAAGTTTGTGTTTAACCGAAAGTTTTGTGCTTCGTAATCGCCTACTTTTCATATACTAACCGTTGGGCTTAATTTAACAGGGAGACGCGAGCTGCTTAAAGAAAAGATTGGAAAGTATAAGCGAGAAAAAATAGAAAATCGATTTTAACTAAAATCATAATTTTAAAAAGGGACTTATCAAATGGAATACTTGGGTTCTTGTTTATGCAAAGGAATTAAATTTAAAGTTAAAGGTGACTTTGAAAGTTTTTATTTATGCCATTGCAGATATTGTAGGAAAGACACTGGGTCTGCTCATGCTGCAAATTTGTTTTCCACCACAGCTAAACTTGAATGGATAAAAACGGAAACTGAAATTAAAATATTTCAACCACATAAGAGTAATCATGTGAAAGCCTTTTGTACATATTGTGGTTCAGCTCTGCCCAATTTACAAATGGACAGTAAACTTCTAGTAGTTCCAGCAGGATGTTTAGATACAAAATTAGAAAAACGACCTAATGCACATATTTTTATCTCAAATAAAGCAAGTTGGGATGATTCGTTGGAAGAAATAAATAAATTTGAACGCTTCCCAGAATAAGAAATAGATAAAGAGATTTGCTCCAGTTTTTTTATACAAATAGACATTGAGAAACAACCCCTAGCACCAAGCTCCGCTCCCGTTTTCAAACTAGCGTTCAGAATTAAACTCCGCACTACACACTCCGCACTCACACTCGACTTGTCGCGGCTCTGTATAAAAAAGGCTGTACTATTTCAAAGTATTGTACAATGAATGAGACAGATAAAAGATAGGAAGTACTAGAACCTAACTGCGTTTGAACAAAAAAGGCCTATTTGGGAAAGGGAAACAGGGCTTTTGGAAAAAACTTACGTGGATTATGGTGTTCATTTCTATTTTCGGGAAAAGCCTAAAGTATGCCCCGAACCCGAACTCCAATCTCCGAACTTTTTTTTGCCGTGGACGGTGGTCTGTGGACCGTGGACTTCCCCTAAGTGCTCGCCCCGCTTTCCCAATCCAAAAGCAGACCGCGTAACTAAACCCGTTCATTAATGCACATACAGGAAAAACCCCTGAGCTTTTACAGGATTTTTCCTGTTTTTATCACTAGGTGCTTGAAGGTAAGGGAGAATGGAGTAGATTGTTGGTTGTTTAATGGTTACAGGTGTTCGCTTTTGTGGGGGAGATGGGGATTAGACGAAACTGAGATTAGCTGAACATACCATTAGCTGTCACCTTAAAAAAGACTATGCAAACATTGACAAACATTTTAAATATGAAAGTTTCTTTTCAAGCTAACGCTTGGACGGAAATTGCCAGTGAACTAACAATTGAAGCGGTTTTAAATCAAATTAAGTCTGACAAACACAAAAGACAAATTGAAGACCTAAGAAATAAGTTAAAACAAGGAGATAAAGAAAATTACGACAACTATAAAAAAAAATTACCTGCGGTTACATTTAGTGCGACATTTAATAGTAGACGGACAAATGAATATTTGAAATCATATAACCCATTAATCATAATTGATATTGACAAACTTAACCCCCAACAATTAAAAACTACTTACGACAATTTATTTGGTGATCCGTGTGTAATTTCATTTTGGCTTTCACCTTCAAACCACGGTTACAAAGGCATAGTCGCAATAGATTTCCAAATCAATGAAGATGAAATTGATCTAGTTACTAAGCATAAAAGTGCATTTAAAAAACTATCAGAATACTTTCTAGAAAAGTATGATATTGAATTAGACAAGAGCGGAAGTGACATTACAAGGCTTTGTTTTTTATCACATGACAATTTTTTAGTTAAAAAATTAGTCTTCGAAAATTTTGTTGTAACAAATGAGGATTTAATAGTTACTGGAAAATCGCCAGCAAATAAGAATATAAAATTGTCTTTTGCCAGCAACCTTGATGCACTCTATAATCCAACAGGTAAAAACAATCAATTTGATAGAAAAATAATGACCGATATTATTAGGCATTTAAGAAACAAGAAACAGTCAATAACTCACAATTATGAGGAATGGTGCAAAGTTGCTATGTCAATAGCGAATACTTTCACTTATGAAATTGGTTTGAACTATTTTTTAAAATTAAGTTCATTGGATACAAATAAATACAATGAAGTTGCGTGTACAAATTTTTTAATCAATTGTTATGAAACAAGAAAAGGAAACATAAATTTCAGCAGTTTGATTTATCTGGCGAATCAAAAAGGGTATACAACAAAATATCAAAAAAATGGGGTTCCGAAGACGGGTTAATTTTCGTAAATATCACTCTCATCAACAAAGTCCTAGAGAGCTTAAATCAAGGCGGCGACATTATATGTCAGTATCTTTGTCAATAGGTGTGCAGACACTTTACAGGAACCCCTATTTTTTTAAATTATGAAAACATTTGATCAACATTTTAGTGAAGAAGCCATCATTAGACAAATATGCAAAGTGAGGGTCAAATTGGCCAAAAGTAAATCCAAAAAGCACTTACTTCATTTATTAACTTCCAATGAAAAATATAATTATCACATTCGATCAAAAACTCCTCCAACTAACGAATTTGAAAACCACCAATTAGAATTAACTCAATTCCTTTCTACAATTTTACCACCAAGGAAAAAATGGTTAAAACTTGGAGAAATTTCACGATTAAACTTTAAAGCAGTAGAGGCTATAAAGAAGGCAAAAGAGAGCAATGAAAAAATTAACAAGAGAAATTACTCACTAACAACGAATGACAAAAATTTCTATTCTCTTTTAAAAACAATTAAAGTTTATAAAAAAAAGAAATCTCAAGAACGGTGGCTATTGAATTTAATGAGTTATGTCAATGAAATAAGAACACTTTCTTTAAGTGAAAAATATCAGGTTCAAAAACCACTAATTTTCCCAAAACTAAAGGATAAAGTTAAAAAGCTTGCCAACAATGAATGTCGTCCGATTTGTATGTTTAACTTGACGGATAGAATTATTTTAAGCACCACAAATAAATTTCTAACAAGACTATTTGATGACCATTTTCAAGATAGTTCATATGCGTTTAGGTCAAAAAAGAATAACCAAAATCAAATTTTATCACACCATGACTGTATAAAGGATATTTTAAAATACAGGAATGAAATCACAGCAAATGAACTTTTCGCTGTTGAGTGCGATATGAAAAAATTTTATGACACAGTAAATCATAAAATAGTTAACGTATTATTTAATGAACTCATTTTAATCTGTAAAACACTATACCCCGAAATTAATATAAATGCACCAGTTCGAATATTTGAAAGCTATTTAAAGTGCTTCGCTTTTAATATAGATATGCCTAAATCTAGTGATACTGAATATTGGACTTCGTACAAAATTCCAAATGGTGAATTTGCATGGATTGAAAATGTTGTTTCTCAACACTACAAAGACATTTCAACAGAAAGGATTGGCGTTCCTCAAGGCGGAGCGCTTTCGGGACTTATAGCAAACATTTACTTGAATCAAGCTGATATTAAAATGATTGATAAAAATATACTTTACCAGAGATTTTGTGATGATATGATTATTATATCTGATAATTTAAAGGAATGCGAAATGGCAAAAGAGTTATATGAAAACGCTCTTTATGAATTAAAGCTGTTTCCTCATCTATTCAAAAATGAAAGTCAATTAAAGTCAATAAAAGACGAGGTTATTAATTACAAACCATTTTGGGATGGAAAATCTAAAGGCCCCTATAAATGGGGTAAAGTTGAAGATAATGGTTTCCCTTGGATAGGGTTTGTGGGTTATGAAATCAATTACTCAGGAGAAATTCGTGTAAGAAAAAAATCACTTAAGAAAGAACTAAATAAACAAAAGACAATAATCAACGAAATTAAAAATGCTATAAGAGTTGGTATGCGTAAACCAAAAGGAACCGCAACTGAATCCGCTATCAATAGACTTATAGGTATGTCTGTTGGACGCATTGGTCTTGACAATTTTGATGAAGTTTCAACAGACTTATGTTGGAAAAATGGATTTAAAGAATTGACAATAAATGAATATTCTATCAGACAAATCAAACATCTAGACAGAAATAGAAGTAAACACTATTATAAACTATTGAAAGATGTTGAAGAACCCGAATTAGAATCGAAGGAACAAGACTACAGGCAAGTCATTAAATATAACAAACCATTTAGCTATTATTATCAAATATTGGAACGACAAAAAAAGGCGAACGGGTAATACGAGTTTGGCAAAAGTGGCGGTTCATTGCTCCACACACACATTTGTGGTGAAAATCCTCACCTTCGCCAAGCGCCAAACCGTTGACTCCATATAAAGTTAAGCAGTAAACAAAAACAGAGATGCTAAAAAATGAATAGAATATGCATGAACCTAAAAAGCAATAACTATGTATCTATTTTTTGACACCGAAACGACAGGGTTACCAAAAAATTGGAAAGCACCAGTTTCTGACCTGAATAATTGGCCAAGACTTGTTCAACTTGCATTTCTGTATTACGATAATAATGGAAACAAGATTTCAGAAGGCGATTTTATCATTAAACCAGAAGGATTTACAATTCCGATAGACGCTGCTAGAATTCACGGCATCTCCACTGAGAGAGCCTTGATTGAAGGACAAGCAATTAAATCTGTCTTGGAAAACTTTCAAGCATTAGTAGGGCAGGCAGGTTATCTTGTAGCTCATAATATGTCTTTTGATGAAAAAATAATTGGTGCTGAATTTTTAAGAAATGGAATGCAAAACAGCATTCAGACTAAAAACAAAATCTGCACAATGCATAGCACGACAAATTTTTGCGCTATTGACGGGCCTTATGGTTACAAGTGGCCCAAACTCTCAGAGTTACATTATAAGCTTTTTAGGACAGGCTTTGAAGAAGCGCATAATGCATCAGTTGATATTAGTGCCACCGCTAAATGCTTTTGGGAACTAAAAAGACTTGGTAAAATTTAATTGAAGATATTGCGCGAATAGTAAGTAGGGCCGATAATCTTTGACCACAGCGCGGAATGACAAATGAGCACCACATAGAGGAAAATCTGATCAAACAACTCGTTGAGTTGAAATATACCCACCGTCCGGATATTCGGGATAGGGCTTCCTTAGAGCAAAATTTTAAAACCAAATTTGAAGCGCTGAATCGGGTGAGCTTGACGGATAGTGAATTCTTGCGCATCCGGGAAGAAATTATTGAGCCGGATGTATTCAAGGCTTCTAAAAAGCTGAGAGAGCAGCAGTTTTTTCAAAGGGAAGACGGAACGCCGCTGCATTATACTTTGGTTAATAATAAAGACTGGTGTAAAAACGACTTTGAAGTGATTAGTCAGCTTCGGATGAATACCGAAAACAGCAATCAGCGCTATGATATTATTCTCTTAATTAATGGTCTCCCTGTTGTTCAGGTGGAATTGAAACGTTTGGATATTTCGCCACGCAAGGCGATGCAGCAAATCGTGGATTATAAGACTGAACCGGGCAATGGGTATAGTAACTCACTGATGTGCTATATGCAGTTGTTTATTGTGAGCAATCGCTCCAATACCATCTATTTCGCCAATAACAAGAAGCAGCATTTCCAGTTTAATGCGGATGAGCAGTTTCTGCCTATCTATCATTTGGCAGATGAGAAAAATAATAAAATCAAACACCTGGAAGATTTCACAGATAGATTCTTGAAGAAGTGCACCCTCGGAGAGATGGTGAGCAAGTACATGGTATTGGTGGAAACGGAGCAGAAGCTTCTGGTGATGCGTCCCTACCAAATCTATGCGGTGAAGGCTATCGATGATTGCGTGAAACAGAACAGGGGAAATGGCTATATCTGGCATACTACGGGAAGTGGTAAAACCTTAACGTCTTTTAAGGCTTCTACCCTGCTCAAAGACAATCCAGATATTGAAAAATGTCTGTTTGTGGTGGATAGAAAGGACCTCGACCGGCAAACTCGTGAGGAGTTCAATAAATTCCAAGAAGGCAGTGTGGAAGAGAATACCAATACCGAAAGCCTAGTTGGACGTTTACTTTCTAAGGACTATTCCGACAAGGTGATTGTTACTACCATTCAAAAATTGGGCATTGCCTTAGACCAAGAGAGCAAGCGAAATAAACAAAAAGCCAGCAAGGGGATTGCAACCTACAAGGATAGACTGGAGCCCTTAAAGGATTCCCGCATCGTATTTATTTTTGATGAGTGCCACCGTTCGCAGTTTGGCGAGAATCATAAAATGATCAAAGCGTTTTTCCCGAATGCCCAACTCTTTGGATTTACCGGGACGCCCATCTTT
>CAZUIT010000011.1:0-3712 GCA_964620355.1 uncultured Burkholderiales bacterium
AGATGAGCCTCAATGAATTATCCGAACGCGTCGGCATCACCATTGCCAACCTATCCATCCTTAAAACAGGTAAAGGCAAAGCAATCCGCTTCTCCACCCTACAAGCACTTTGTGAAGTCCTGGAATGCCAACCCGGTGATTTGCTGGAATACCGAAAAGAAGACGTTCTAGGAACTATCGGGACTCAACCTCAGCCTTAACCTTAACCTGTTCCTTTTCCCTATATTCGAAGTGCAAACTCAATTTGTACAACCATGAGCAATACAGCTTCATTCCCTAGCGATATTGAAATCGCACAAAAAGCCAATATGAAACCTATCCGTGAAATCGCGGAAAATCTAGGTATTGATGAAAATGATTTAGAGCAATACGGCCGCTATAAAGCAAAGTTGCCCCTTAACCTCATCAATGAGACTAAGGTGGCCCAAAGTAACCTGATCTTGGTTACAGCCATCACGCCAACTCCTGCCGGTGAAGGAAAAACTACCACCAGCATAGGCTTGAATGAAGGAATGAATAAGCTGGGCAAAAAATCCATGGCGGTTTTGCGCGAGCCTTCATTAGGTCCTGTATTTGGAATTAAAGGGGGTGCTGCAGGTGGTGGATACGCCCAAGTGGTGCCTATGGAAGATATCAATCTGCATTTTACAGGTGATTTCTCAGCCATCGAAAAAGCCAATAACCTCTTGGCGGCTTTGATTGATAATAATATTCAGAATAAAAAATTAGGACTCGGCATCGACCCACGTACCATTCTCTGGAAAAGGGTAATGGACATGAACGACCGCGCCTTGCGTCATATTGTAATTGGCATTGGCGGAACAGCAAACGGAATTCCCCGTGAAGATGGATTCAATATTACTGCTGCCTCAGAAGTCATGGCTATCCTTTGTATGGCCTCAGACTTCGAAGACCTCAAAACCCGCCTAGGAAACATCTATGTAGGAAATACTTACGATGGAAAAGCCATCTATGCCCGCGACTTAAAAGCGGAAAATGCCATGGCCATTCTCTTACGTGATGCCATCAAACCAAACTTGGTACAGACCTTAGAGAATAACCCTGTTATCATCCACGGCGGACCATTTGCCAATATCGCCCAAGGAACCAATACCATCATTGCTACAAAAATGGGAATGTCATTGGCCGACTATGTGATAACCGAAGCCGGTTTTGGAGCGGATCTCGGAGCTGAGAAATTTATCGATATCAAATGTGCATCGAGCGGATTACGTCCGAAAGCCATTGTGCTTGTTGCCACGATTCGCGCCTTACGCCATCATGGAGGAGCACCAGCAGAAGAATACAATACCCCAAACATGGAGCGGGTAAAAGTAGGGTATGAAAACTTGGCCAAGCATATTGAAAATTGTAAAAAGTACGGCTACCACCCAGTAGTTGCCATCAATGCCTTTCCTACCGACTCTAGTGAAGAAGTAGAATTTGTAAAAGCACAATGTGCTGCTGTGGGTTGCAAAGCAGTGGTTGCCCGTGGATTTGCGGATGGAGGTAAAGGCATGACCGATATGGCCGAAGCGGTTATCCAAGAAATCGAAAGCGGACGCGGACAATTCCGTCAAATCTACGATTGGAACCTTCCTGTGAAAGAAAAAATCGCCACCATCGCCAAAGAAATATACGGTGCGACCGACGTGAAATACAGTGGAGAAGCTCTCACTGCATTGCGAAAAATCGAACGCCTTGGTCTCGATAAGCTCCCCCTTTGTATGGCCAAAACACAAAAGTCATTTTCGGATGACGAAAAGAAAATTGGCCGTCCCGAAGGATTCACCATCACCGTGCGCGATTTTGAATTTGCTGCTGGAGCCGGATTTATCATCCCAATTCTTGGAAAAATGATGCGTATGCCAGGTTTACCAAATATTCCGGCATCCGAAGGCATGACCATCGACTCCAATGGGGTGATTTCTGGCTTGTCTTGACCCAAGAGAATATTTGTTTTATTAAATTCGGATTACGTGTATTTTCGGGGCATGAAAACTTTCTTGCTCGTGCTAACGCTGCTGATTTGCGGAGCCCATACGGCTATTGCTCAATTTGAAATGGGCACAATTAATCCCAATAAAATCAAAGCGACCTTCAGTTCTTCGGGCCGCTTGTTCTGGGACGAATTTAGCTCAGCGCGCTTCATCGTTCCATATGATCCAAACACCAATAGCAATAAATCGGCTATTAGTCTTGGTACACTCTGGTTCATGGCCATTGATTCAAACACTGGAGATACCCTCATGGCTGTTCAGATGTATGGACAAGAAGGGAGTGACTTCCTCCCCGGCCCTTTGCCACCGAATGCAAGTATCGGATTTACGCCGCCTGACGTTCATTTGGCACAGTTCACTCGGTTCCAAGTTGAAGATGGGAAATTGGACTCCAATAAATTAGCCAATGGAGTATTAAAATGGCCAGCAAGTTATACCTATCAAGGCAATCAGTTCCCCTTGGCGCCGTTTCAAGACAATAATAAAAATGGTATTTATGAACCTAAATTAGGTGAAATTCCTAGCTATAATGGCGAAGATTATATCTATTTTGTTTACCACGATATGGTGAATCATCCGGTGAGTAAAACCGCTCCAATCGGACTTCAAATTCAGACCGAAGCATTTGGATTCTCTCGCTTGTATAGTTCAATAGACGCCGTATTATTCCTAAAGTATAAAGTAATCAGTACCTCCAGGAATTTGAAGGAATTCCGGATGGGGGTATATACTGATTTTGATCTTGGCAATTATTCAGATGATATGATTGGCACGGATACCTCTCGCAATATGGTATACGTTTACAATGGAGATCAAGATGATGAAGGAATTTTAGGGTATGGCCTGAATCCACCTGCCATGGGTATCGTTTTTCTTAACCAGCCGCTCTGTCAAAGTTGTTTTCACATGAATCAACCCCGATGGAAAGATTCTACTCATGCTTTCCGTCCTCCATTTCATCCAAAGGAATTTAAAAATTTGCTTGAGGCGAAAAACACGGCTGGAGATAGCATGACTGTCCTCACTCCAGGCAGTATGTACGGAAAAAAATCAAGGTATGCCTTCACAGGTGACCCATCCACATCAACTGGATGGACAATGGATTCAGATACCTTCTCTGGAAACGATTACCGTAGCCTGGCAATTACTGGTGCTCCATCGCTGAATAAATCAGACACCTTTGAACTATTTCTCATGTACGTTTATGATCGAACCACTCCAAATGGCGGGAGATTGGCGAGCATTGATTCTATTCGGGCGAAAGTTGACTTTCTTAGAGCCAGAGGGTTTATTCAGCAAAAACCACAAATTCCTGCTGATTGTTTTGCACCGAGAATCACCAAGGATACCACTGGACAAGGAACTGGAATATTCCCTTCCTATCAAATGGAAACGTCCACTGTATATCCAAATCCTGCAGATAAATCGCTTACGGTACAGTTAAGTCACGAAAACTCTAATTTCACTTGCAAGATCATGAATGAGTTAGGTCAAGTAATTCTGAAAGACAGCGGAACCGGTGAATTAAAAATTGATTGTTCAAACCTCCCACAAGGGATTTATTATGTCCATTTAGAAGCAACACAATTGGGTCAAAGAAGCGTCCACAAATTGGTGGTATTACATTAATCACCAATTTTCATCACAAATAACATTGTGTAGGGGCAGATAACCATCTGCCCTTTTTCATTGACGAATAAAATCAATCACCA
>CAZUIT010000011.1:3812-15501 GCA_964620355.1 uncultured Burkholderiales bacterium
AAAACAACAACCAAAAACAACAACCAAAAACAACAACCAAAAACAACAACCAAAAACAACAACCAAAACCAATCATCCCAATGACGATTTTGTTGTTCCGTATCGTAGGGGCAGATAACCATCTGCCCTTTTTCATTGACAAAAAAATAACCCACCCTAACCAATCATCCCAATGACGATTTTGTTGTTCCGTGTGATATAGGGCAGATGGTTATCTGCCCCTACGCATCATTGATCGATTTAAATAAAAATATACGCCAACAATTATCCATTACGACGGGTATAAAAACGATCTTCATTCCATTTTTTTGGATTGTTGCGTATGTATGCCGAAATGGTTTCAAATTCCTTTTGGTCACGAATGATATGTTCGTAATAATTGCGTTGCCATACCTTTTCGATATCCGAATTCTTGCGAAACCATTTGGTGACGCCAATTTTATATCCTTTTACAATCGAGGCTAACGATTTCGGTATCATCCCTTGAAAAGAATGGACCTTCCTGTTTTGTTCAGGGATTTTAGAATTGTCTAATTCTATAATTCCATGAATATGGTTGGGCATGATTACAAATTCATGCAAAATCGCCGCAGGGTTATGGTTGGGTATCTCCATCCAACATTGGGATGCCCAATATCCGGCTGGATTGAATAGCATTTTCCCTTCGCTGATATCTCCAAAAAGAGGTAATCTGTCTTGGCAGCAAAGTGTCAAAAAATATAAGCCTGATTTCGAATAATCAAAATTTGGCAATCGATTAGAGCGACGGTGGTGTATTGAGGGATTATAGCGCATACGAATTCCATTAAAATGTTCTTCATAAGTGCCATAAATTGTATTTAATCGATTTGCAAGGGACATCGTCGTTCTATTCCGTGTAGGGGCCGATCATTATCTGCCCCTACACGGAATGGAAATGCATCGATACATTATCTTGTCTTTATTCCACTTCCACCTTCACCTCGGCTTTACCGTTGGTGGCGATTTCCATGATTTGTTTTTCGATTTCATCCGCCAATTCCGGATTGTCTTTTAAGAGCTCCTTGACAGAATCACGTCCTTGTCCGAGTTTGGTTTCATTATAAGAGAACCAAGAGCCGCTTTTCTTCACGATACCAAAGTCAACTCCAAGGTCGACAATCTCTCCTACTTTGGAGATTCCTTGTCCGTACATGATATCAAATTCAACCACGCGGAATGGTGGCGCTACTTTATTCTTCACGACTTTCACCTTGGTGCGGTTACCGACCATGTCCAATCCATCTTTCAATTGACCAATTCGGCGAATATCCAAACGTACAGAAGCATAAAATTTCAAGGCGTTACCTCCCGTTGTTGTTTCTGGATTTCCGAACATCCCCCCGATTTTCTCACGAAGTTGATTGATGAAAATACAAGTCCAATTTGTTTTATTGATGGTACCGGTAAGCTTACGAAGGGCTTGCGACATCAAACGTGCCTGCAATCCCATTTTCGATTCGCCCATCTCTCCTTCAATCTCCGCACGCGGAACCAAAGCGGCAACCGAGTCAATGACGATAACGTCAATCGCCCCTGAGCGGATCAAGTTCTCTGCAATTTCTAAGGCCTGCTCTCCATCATCCGGTTGAGCGATTAAAAGGTTTTCGGTATCAATCCCAAGACGTTCTGCGTATTGACGGTCAAAGGCATGCTCGGCATCAATAAAGGCAGCCATACCGCCTTTTTTCTGCGCCTCGGCAATCGTATGCAGGGCTAATGTTGTTTTACCGGAAGATTCAGGACCGTAAATTTCGATGATACGTCCGGTTGGAAATCCGCCAATTCCGAGGGCGATATCCAATCCAAGAGAACCTGTTGAAGTAGCTGGGATTCCTTCTACCACGTCGTCGCTGGCCATGCGCATTACTACGCCTTTACCATACGATTTCTCTAATTTATCTATGGTGAGTTGAAGCGCCTTCAACTTTTCTTTATTGTCTGCTGCCATGATTAAATTCTTTACTCCAAAAGTACTTCGCGAATTGTTTAAAACCCGTCACAAAACGGCACAAGTTGTCAACGGAATGTCAAAAAGTATTGATTTAGCTACGTCGCGTTATGGCGAAGGTGGGTGTTAAATTGTTCGCCAAACTTCAGAACGTTAGACCGCAAGACAACCAGACTGCCAGACAACCAGACTGCCAGATTTCTATGTTAAGAAGCAAGAACAATTTGTTCCATTTTGATAGGAACATTTAATTCTTGTATGTAGGCTGTTTGTCTTTGAACTACTGCGAACATTCGATGTACGAGTTTATTTCTCACAGCATTCAAGACGCTCATCTTATTTTTACCTTCTTTCACTTTCCTTAGATAGTATGCTTTAAGCTCTTTATTTGCTCTGATGGCGGACATTGCTGCCAGGTGTAACAGTCTTTTTAAGCGATGATTGGACATGTGAGATACTCGTGCTCTCTTCTGTATTGTTCCTGATTCATTGGCAAATGGTACTACTCCTGAATAACATGCCAGGTGCTTTGCATTCTCGTAATTTTCAAAATTATTAGTGTACAAAATGAAGCCTAGTGCCGTTTGAAGTCCAACCCCTTGGATGCTGGTTAATAATTCGATATTGTGCTTAATAGCCTCTTCAGCATTACTCAATTCTTTGATCCTCTCATCCACCTTTGCTAGTGACCGTTCGATTTGTTTGAGGACGCTTGCATACCCTTTCTTTAGTGCATCATATAAGGCTTTGTCGTGCGTCTTTGCCTCCCGAATTTGACTTTCTAAACCTACTCGTTGGCTAATCAGAGTCTCTCTGATCTTACTTTGCCTTTGAAGCTCCTTTACTGTATCGCTTGGCTCTTGATAAGCCTTCGCTTTATCTAAATAACGGCATGCATATTCCGCAATTCTTCGAGCATCCTGGCGATCCGTCTTCCCTCGCATGTCTGTGCTGGCCCGCTTAATCTTTAATGCATTCTCAACCCATAAAAAGACACCCAGCTCCAAGCACGCTTGAATCAATGGCGTTGAATAGATTCCCGTGTTCTCGCAGCAAACAACTAAATCAGTTGCGGTAATCTTTAATGATTTGATTTCCTTTTTGAGGAACTTGAGCAACGTTGGTTTGCGGTTAGAAACAATCTGCTCAGATTTTAAGTCTAGTGAGCCATTAAGTAATGCGAAGTCAATTTTTGATTTTGAAATGTCTCCGCCAATGAAGTACTTTGTTGTCATAAGTATTTATTTAGTACTTCCACAACATCAGTGCACTATCCAAGTCCTTGATAATAGGTCCTAACACCTCAATTTCTATTTGGATTTTCACTGAAAGGAAACAAGGTTCAGAATCTGACATTAGGCCTTAAAACCTCAGACTACCAATGATTCACCTTGTTTCCTCGTGGAAGGTTATTCAATCAAAGTTAAATGCTTCCAACATCAATTCTGATTCAATATTCAAACTAAAGGACAACCAGACAACCAGACGGTAAAATAGTACGCGATGAATCGCGTACCTACCGTTTGTTTAGATTTCTCTAATCTAACTGTCTAACCACCTAAACGTCTCATCGTCTAGGAAAATTCAGATAACCAAATGGAACGAGGATATTTAAGTTAACATTATGTATTTTTGATTATGCGCCTCATTCTATCCATCCTATTTGCCTTTTTCTTTGCTACTACTCTCGTAAGTGGACAGAGCACCCGAAAAGTATTGAAGCGGGCTATCAAAGAAACAAAACAAAATCCATTACCTGCCTATTTCGCCGAGGTAGAACATAAACATGCTCTCGTTGCATTTCCGGATACAATGCGTGGTTATTCATGGTACAACGCCCAGGAGCCAAGTCGTTTTCTTAGCTATAATTCCAATACTGTTTATTATAAACCAGACAGCCTACAATCGCTCATTAATGACACTGCCTATCAAAGTGTCAATGATATGCCTAGTTCATTTTTAAGTTCAGAAAATGGAGGAGTGCTTCCTAGTCGAATAAGTGCCCCATTAGAAATATTGGCGGAATTCTATGTGCGAGCGAGAAAATTGGAACGTCATGACTCCATAATTGGAGGGAATAAAGTATATATTCTAAAACTTGCACATGACGACCATTTTGAAAAGATGGTTTCCATGAATATTCACAATCAATCAGAAACTATCTGGATTGATTCAGCCACTTCAAAAATTATTCGCTATGCACATGTTCAGTATTGGGATAATTCACCAAACTATACCTACTGCAAGATATCTTATCCCACACAAGTCGAGTTGGAGCAAGAATTAGCTCGATTTCAGATGAAATTCCAAAAAGTGCCAAGGAAAATCAGCACACCCATTGAACGCATTGATTGGCAAGCGGGTGATACCATGCAAATCACGAGTTTCAGAACGCTACGAAACGATTCCTTTCATCTTAGCAGTGGCCAACAAGACATCTACCTGCTCGATTTCTGGTATACCAGCTGCTTCCCCTGTGTGCGTGCTATTCCTCAAAACAATCGCCTGGATAGTGTTTTGAGACAAAATAATTCCCAGCTTTTGGGAGTTACCGTTCATCACCAAAGCGATACTTTTTTAAACACCTTTGCTGAAAAACGAAACATCAATTATGAGCTACTAGTAGTTGACAGCGAAAACCACCCTCCTTACTTTCCGATCCTAGGTTATCCAACTTATGTCCTCGTGAATCGCCAAGGCATCATACTCTATATTGAATCGGGAGCAAGTGGGAAGTATGATAAGAAATTAGAAGAAGATATTCTTGCGATTATCCATGCTAAAAGTGAGTTGGGTCGATGACTTGAAATAAAGTACGCGATGAATCGCGTACCTACTGTTGTCTTGAGTTTCTTCGATCTAACTGTCCAATCGTCCTTCGGCGCTCGTAGTCAGAATGACCAGATTAGTGGCATAGATTAAAAAAAGCGACCCGGTTTCCCGAATCGCTTCTTTGTAAGGTTTGTAAGGTATACTGTGTCGATTCGTCGCTTAGTGACTAGACAAATAAGAGGCAATACCTTCAGCGGTATCCACTAATCCATCCTGTCCTTTTTCCCAGTTCGCTGGACAAACTTCTCCTTTTTCTTCGAAGTATTGAAGTGCATCAATCATACGTAAAGCTTCGTCGATGCTACGTCCTAGTGGAAGGTCGTTCACTATTTGGTGACGAACGATTCCTTCTTTGTCGATCAAGAACAATCCGCGGTAAGCTACTGCGTCGTTTCCATTGTCGCCAACGAAAATCATATTTCCTGATTCATCATAGTCATAATGACCAGCCAAAACACCGTAGTTGCTGGTGATGGTTTTATTCACGTCGGCTACCAATGGGTAATTTACTCCTTGAATTCCACCGTCGTTTTGTGGGGTATTTAACCAAGCCCAATGAGAGAATTTTGAATCGATAGAACATCCTACAACGGCTACATTACGGTCTTCGAAGTCCTTCATTCTTTTTTCGAATGCTATAATTTCAGTTGGACAAACAAAAGTGAAGTCCAATGGGTAAAAGAAAAATACCACATGTTTCTTTCCTTCGTATTGTGCCAAAGAAAAATTCTCAACAAAATCACCGCCGTCTGTAACGGCATCGGCTTCAAAATAAGGGGCTTTTTTTCCTACTAATACTGTCATATTTCTTGTTTGTTATGAATGAAACAATTGCTCGTTCTAATGGTTTGCAAAGTTAAGTCAGCTAAGTGCAAAATCCAATCCATGGTCTGGTTATATGCAAATTGAACAAATCAAAAAGCACCATATTGATGCATCCATTCAAGATTTCCATCATTGTATTAACTTTTTGTGAATTACTTCATTCGTCCTTCGCTTGCAGCCTTATACCTTTGTAGGCTAAATGTCCAACAAACTAGTAGTTAGATCCTATTCTATTCTGCTGCTCGCCATAGGTTTTCTCCTATTGCTGCAATGGGCCTATCCTTCCATCCCTTATTTTAAGGAGCATTTTAAAAACAGTGATTTCCTTACCTATTATATGGAAGGAAGTGATTCTGCCGCGTTTTTGACCGAAAAGCTAGACAGTAGTATCTTTGAGCAAATGGATACCCTGCCGGACTCGACCGAATTACTCGTCGATACCGTCAATACGGATTCCCTGCCGCCTCTCGCCTATTTTGATGAAGCCTGGTTTGCCAATGATTCAGTCGCTATCCCTGATACAGCCAACCTAGCCGCCCTACGTAAATTCTTCGAGAGCCTTAACGAGCTGGATAAAAAGAAAAAAGTACGGATCTCCTATTGGGGCGACTCGATGATTGAAGGCGACCTCATCACCCAAACTCTGCGAAAAAAGATGCAGCAACAGTTTGGAGGATCAGGTGTGGGCTTTGTCCCATTTATCTCTATCACCGCAGGCTTTAGGCGAACAATCGTCCATAAATATGGTGGACCATGGAACTACTATTCCCTAGTAAAGAATGGTAAGATGAAAGTCGCGCCCTTTGGCATCAATGGCGAATACATGACCCAAGGAAAGGACTCCATTTCCAACCGTATCTGGGCAAGTTTTGCAGCGCCGAAAGGAAAAGCAGCATGGCAACAAGTGAAGCTCTTCTACGGTAAAGGAAGCGGAAAGGCAAAGGCTCAAACCCAACAAAATAATGGGGAGTGGAAACGAAGCATTCTGTCTGACACCAACGCGGTCAACGTCATGCATTGGTCTGATTCCAGCATGCGCCAATTTGCTGTGCGTTTCGATTCTGCAGGAAAAACCATCTTTTTTGGGGTGAGCCTTGAATCGGAAGATGGGGTGATTGTCGATAATTTAAGTCTACGTGGAAACTCAGGTATGGCCCAGTCGCGTATGTCGAGTGAGGTGCTCAAGGGTTTCAATCGGACCATGAAACCCAATCTAATTGTACTGCATTTTGGCATTAATGTCATCAATGCCAGTACCATGAAATATGGCTGGTATGAATCGGCCATGATTCGGGTGGTACGTCATTACCAGCGTTGTTTCCCACAGGCGTCGATTTTGCTCATAGGAGTGGCCGATAAAGGATTTAAGAAAGGTGATGAAATGGTGAGCGACCCAGCTGTTTATCGCGTACTAAAGACCCAATACAAAGTTGCCAAGAAAACAGGGGTTGCCTTTTGGAGCCTGTACGGAGCCATGGGCGGCAAGGGATCTATGATCGAATGGGCAGAAGCCGAAAAACCATTGGCAAATAAGGATTATACCCACTTGAACTTTCGTGGTGCGAACCATGTTGGAATTTTGTTGTATGATTTTTTGATGAAGGAGAAGAAGAAGTATGAGTAGAGTTGTGTTGAGTATTTGGATGATTTGTTTTGCGGGAATGCTTCATGCGCAAGCGGATAGCACCCTGCAGCAGCGCTATTCCTTTTTGGTAACAGATAGCAACCGCATTCAAAATGTCCATGCCCTCGATGCCTTCTATAAAAAGGTAGATGACCTGCAGCAAGGTAAACGCAAACAGGTACGCATCGTACATATTGGCGACTCCCACCTCCAGGCCGATTTCCTTACAGGTGAGGCACGTCGGCTGCTACAGGAGCAATTCGGCAATGCCGGTAGAGGTTTTGTTTTTCCCTACAAAGCAGCAAAGACCAATGGACCGAGCGATTATAGGTTTGGCGGCTATGGCGACTGGACCTCAAAAAGGGCGGTATTTCCTGATGAGTCTTTCCCCATCGGACTCGGTGGTATCACCCTCAAATCATCGGATACCAATGCCATGGTTTACCTGACCGTCAAAGAGGAATACCAAGCCCAACTTGCCTTCAATAAAGTAACCGTATTTCGCCAGCCAGGCATCAACCAGTTCGACTTAGCTCTGGGTGTAGAAATTCCTGTTATCCATCAAAGCTCCAGCGCCGATGGCTATACCTTTCATACCGTACGGAGTGGCGAAAACTTGGGGGTAATTGCTAGAAACGCACGTACAAGTGTGAGTCAAATCAAATCATGGAATAACCTCCGAAGCGATTTGATTCGTCCGGGACAAAAACTCATTGTTGGGGTCATTTACCGGCCAGTAGTTCAGGAAGAAACCCATTATAACGATATCTATTGCATGCCTGCTATGGATGGTCCGGTGGCGGTAGCCTGTCAATTGCCTGCCCTTTCAACAAGTGTCTATATCCGTCATTTACCAGCAACACCAACACAGAATTCCAGCATCATCTATGGACTCAGTCTTGAGAATACCAAAGCAAGTGGCATTCTTTATCATACCATAGGAGTCAATGGCGCGCAGTATTCGCATTTCTGCAAGGCCCAGTATTTTGCCGAACAGATTGCCGCCTTACAGCCGGATTTAATCATTTTCTCACTGGGTACCAATGAAGCCTTTGCTACCGAATTGGGGGAGCAAGATTTGTATGGATGGGTCGACAGTTTGGTTTCTACCCTTGCGAAACAAAACCCAGAGTCAGCACTGATGATTTGTAGTCAGCCAGATTCATACAAAAGACGACGCTACAAAAACGACCGCAACCTGATGATACGTTCCACCCTTAAAAGCTATGCGAATAACCGCTATACGGCGTTTTGGGACATGAATGAGGTAATGGGCGGATATGGATCCATGAACGATTGGTACCGCGCTGGCTTAACGGCCAAAGATAAGGTCCACTTTTCAGCAACTGGATACCGCATACAAGGAGAATTGATGTATAACGCCCTAATGAGAGGCTATGAGCTTTATCGATCAACTGGACATCCATAAACTGAGCGAGATTTTCGTTTATGATGCGAAGTCGCCATTGGTCTTTAGCAGCGGACTTTTTCTGCTCTTATTCCTTGCGTTTTTCGGCATCTATATTCTCACACAGAAAGCACAAAGACTGCAGATTGTCTATACCGTACTCTTCTCGCTCTTCTTCTACTACAAATCATCTGGATTCTATTTCTGGGTACTGATTGTATCCACCCTCATCGACTATCAGATTGGGAATGCCCTTTTTAGGGAATTACGCCCCACGCGAAGGAAACTGCTTTTGGTGATGAGCTTAATCTCCAACCTTGGCATTTTAGCCTATTTCAAGTATACCGATTTCGGCATTCGCAATATCAACCTCATTGCAGGCTCAGAAATTCCGGAGCTGAATATCTTCCTTCCTGTAGGTATTTCCTTCTATACCTTCCAGACGCTGAGTTATAGTATAGATATTTATCGAAGACAGCTCGAGCCTGCCAAGAATATTATGGACTTCGCCTTCTTTGTGAGCTTCTTCCCACAGCTGGTAGCCGGTCCGATTGTGCGGGCTGCAGACTTCATTCCCCAGATATACGAACGGCTTCAACTTAGCAAAAAAGATCTCGGAAAAGCATTTGTATTAATTTGCGGTGGTCTCTTCAAGAAGGTAGTCATCAGCGATTACCTCTCGGTGAATTTTGTCGACCGCGTTTTTGATAACCCCCTACTCTATAGCTCTGTGGAGAATTGGATGGGTATGTATGGCTATGCCGTTCAGATTTACTGCGATTTCAGTGGATACAGCGATATCGCTATTGGTTTGTCACTTCTTTTGGGCTTTCGTTTGCCTGATAACTTTAACTCGCCCTACCAGTCAGCAAGCCTTACCGAGTTTTGGCGGCGTTGGCATATTTCACTCTCGTCTTGGCTGCGTGATTACCTCTATATTCCTTTGGGTGGAAACCGAAAAGGGAAAAGCCGCACCTATATCAACCTCTTGCTCACCATGTTGATTGGTGGACTATGGCATGGGGCCAATTGGAAGTTCGTGGTTTGGGGCGCCATCCATGGTTCCGTATTGGCGATAGAAAAACTGATTTCGGGAGTGGTACCAAAAGATGACAGTCTGCTTCGAAAAGTTTTTGGATGGCTGATTACTTTCCATATTGTATGTTTCGCTTGGATCTTCTTCCGCGCCGATTCATTTCCGCTGGCAGAAACGATGTTGAAACAAATGTTCGCAGGCTTGCCTCAAATTCCGGTATTCGAAATTCTTGAAGGGTATAAAACCATTGTTGGATTATTGGTCTTGGCATTCGCCTTGCACTTTATTCCGCAGTCGTGGGTGCAGTTGTTTATGGACTTCTTCGCCAAATGGCCATTGGTACTTCAGGCTTTGTATGTAAGCGCAACCATTTGGATCGTTATTCAGGTAGCTCAAGCGGGGGTTCAACCTTTCATCTATTTTCAATTCTGATAAGAAAATGTCTAAATTCACCCATACAGTTATGCGTAAAGTATCCCTTTTCTGTTGTTTATGGATGATGGCTGTAGCGGCCAATGGGCAGTATTTGGACTTTAAGAAATACGCGTGGCAGGTATTCGATACCAGCAATTCTGAAATACCCTCCAATTTCATTACCGACCTATATATCGATGATGAAAGCAGCATTTGGGTGAGCAGTACGGCTGATCCTTTGGTACGCATTCTCAATGGCGGACGCTGGGAAGATGTGGCCAAAAGCGGATTAGCCTCCTCATGGTGGATGAACGATTGGGTGCAAACCAGCCGAGGACGCTATATGATTACCGGCCAATACGGCTATATCCTCAGCTTCAATTTAGCCTACAATAAATACGATACCCTTGGCATCCCTAAAGAAACCCCGAGCGTGATTACAGCCAATGTGAGTGATATTGTCCTGGTAGGCTGCGTAGGTGGGGTGAACAGTACCCATAACCTTTACCAAATCAATGGCCGAAATATTGTTTCGCTAAACGACCGCTTTGGCGATGTGTTTTCGATATCCATACAAAGCAATGGGGATGCCTTGGTCGCTTTCAAAGAAGGACTCTACCGCTACAGTCAACGTGCGGATGGCACCTATTCGAACAAGCCTAAGAAAATCTCTAAGTATGCCTACTATGAAATACTTCAAGATGATAATGGTATAATATGGGGAACATGCATGGATGATGGCTACCTGCATCGAATAGATAAAGACGTAGAAATCATTAAAACCGGACCACATGACCTGTATTGCAATTTCCGAGGTGAAAGTCGCTATGTTGCGCATAACCTCGTTTTATTGGATGATGGTCGGATTTTAATCAGCACCCAGTTTAACACGGGGATTGCAGTATATAATGGTGAATTTTGGAAAGCTTATAAACCCGACCTTAAAGACAAAAGCGATGGGATAAGCCGCATGGTGGTAGGTCCTGACGGTAGCGTTTGGTGTGGGACTTCACGAAATGGGGTGGCGGTATTTCGGCCCGCAGTCTATATCAAACCCCGCCGCAAAAGAGTACGACACCGTGAAATGCCCAAAGAACTTCCCGACAGCCTTGTGGCAGCCTTCGAAAAACCAGCACCAGATGGAACTCCTGTCCCTTATCTCCCCGACCCGCAGCGTAAGGTGAGGACCTACCAAACCATTACCACTTTTGAAGACTCGGTGATGGTGCGTGTATGGGACAGTCAGAAAATCGATGGAGACACCATTAGCCTCTATTGCAATGGTGTACCGCTTCTCAAGTACCGTCCACTCACCGCTAAACAAGACACCTTTTGGTTTAAGCTCAATGAAGGCGAAAATGAAATGCTGCTCTATGCCCATAATCTTGGAAGCATACCGCCAAATACCGCCACCATCATTATCATCCTTGGAAATAAGGTCCTCAATGCTGAGCTCAATTCCGATCTAGGTACCTGTGAGCGATTGATGATTCGTAGAAGACGCAAGGATGGATCGGCCTATTAGTCCATAGACGATGGACCATGGACCATGGCAAAAAGTCCACGGCCGACGGACCGCAG
>CAZUIT010000011.1:15601-70343 GCA_964620355.1 uncultured Burkholderiales bacterium
CACAGCAAAGAAGACCATAGACGATGGACCATGGACCATAGCAAAAAGTCTACGGCAAAAAGTCCACGGCCGACGGACCGCAGTCCACAGCAAAGAAGACCATAGACGATGGACCATGGACCATAGCAAAAAGTCTACGGCAAAAAGTCCACGGCCGACGGACCGCAGTCCACAGCAAAGAAGACCATAGACGATGGACCATGGACCATAGCAAAAAGTCTACGGCAAAAAGTCCACGGCCGACGGACCGCAGTCCACAGCAAAGAAGACCATAGACGATGGACCATGGACCATAGCAAAAAGTCTACGGCAAAAATGTCCACGGCCGGCGGACCGCAGTCCACAGCAAAGAAGACCATAGACGATGGACCATGGACCATGGCAAAAAGTCCACGGCCGACGGACCGCAGTCCACAGCAAAGAAGACCATAGACGATGGACCATGGACCATAGCAAAAAGTCTACGGTCGACCGCGTGCGCCATAGCCTTTTCGGCGAAGGCGTACAGACCGCAGTCCACGGCAAAAAAGCCATTGAATCACACCTTTCAGCCCCGAAGGGGCTCCCCAACCTTAACCCCCTCGTGCAACACAAAAAGCACCCCGAAGGGGTGTCCCAAAAGGGTGAAGTCAAAGCTTATGGGTTAAAGCCCGTGTTACCAACAAGGATCAACTGCGCGTCAAAAAGGACTGAGAAAGATCAATAAGGGTCAATTTCAGAAGCACATGTCGCACCACGAAGTATAACAGAGCCACCGTTAACCATGACTTTTATGGTGCTCCTAAATAAAGGTCCATGGAATTGAGCTTCACATAGTACCAAGCCTCATGAGCTAAACTTCCTCTCATTACTTAATAATTGCTCAGCCCACGATAGCTTTTCAGCGAAGTCGGCCGTTTCATTTTTGTAATAGGTTTCTTCGAGTTTGTTTAGCACCTTTTCACTGATTAACCAGGCTTTGAATGCATCGATATATCGTGTGTTTTTCTCGGTGCTGTTGATGAAATTATTGACGAACAAGTTCCGCTGTTCATCCAACACATAGTTCGATAGATGTTTATAGGCCGCTGAGCTTTCTTGCATCTCCCAAACTGTTAGGAGTTCAGAAAAATTGGGGTAAAAATTAACCATGACATGAAAATAATCCTTGAATTCCCATTCGGCTTTTTCGCTGTTATCCTCTAATAAACTTGTCCATAACGCTAGGGTAAAATCCTGAATCGCTGATTGCTCTTGTCTGTCCCAATTCTCCCAATCGGCATCTTTCAGTCGGCTGTATATGGTCCAGATATCATAGGGTGCTTTGAGTTCTGCTGTCAATTCCAGAATTCGCGGCAAATAGTACTTTAAATCATTTTCATCACCCCAAGTTAAGAGCATCTTGCCTGTGAAAAGAGTCAAGTCCTCATCGCTCAATTCGCGAAGTTTTTTACTTCTTAACTCCTTCCTCCAAATCCCTATATCATCATAAAGAGGACTACCTTCTAAAGTGGAGCGACCCTCATATTTTGCGAAAACGAGGTATAGCTGATCTATTGCTGTTTTGAGATTAGGATTCATTGCTTAATAGTTTGATTACCCGTGGAAATGCCGCTACCAAACTTTTAGCTGCTTGGGCCTAATATATAAATTGCCAAATGAAAATAGCATCAATGCGCTTTAATCTCAAGTAGCAAATCATCGATTACGTTTAAAACTTGATCTATCACATCAAGACTATCTCCTCGTGCAGAAAAAGTCGACTTCAATTCAAGGGTGTTTTTAACCTTTCGAATAATCAACTCTGATAGAGCTTGACCAGGAATACTCTTTAAGGCAGGTATAAGTACATTCCTTTTAACCAAGCTATTTTCAAGCGACTTATTATTTGATTTAACTTGATAGGAGGATGTATTGCTAAAAGGAGAAAAAAAGGAGGTTTGATTTGAAATACTCAGGTCTGTAACTGATTTATTTTTAGTTGATACTGCCTTAATATTCCAATTGTTCATCGTATTGTCCTTGAAATCAACCTCTCGCTGATCAAGCTGTACTTTAAATGTCCAGTTTTCAATAGTATACACAAAAGTATAGGTGTTCAAAGGGGAATAAAATCGCCCAGAAAACCAACTTGATTTTTCCACTGTTGACTCCGCATCAAATCGTTTTTGAAAGTAGAGAATTATTTTGTCCATTTTTTTAATTGTGACTTACGTTACCTTAGCTGGTCTAGTGGATCCATTTAACATTTTTGATCGCATGCACTTGCTCCCCATACCTTTCCTCCAAATCATTCCTCAAATTGCTGAACACATAGTCGTGCTCCTGCTCAATACCGACTTTTTCGAGAGGCCCCCAATAAAACCTTGGATACAGTTTAGAGGTATAAGTCGTTATGCGTGTCATCTTTGTATGTCCGTTTTCTAATTGATCAAACAAGTAAATCGCTTCTTTAAATCCTAGCCATTGCCTTCCGGTTAACTGGTAATCGATAACATCCATTTTTAAGAGTTTCCCTTTTTCGAGGGCGCTAATCTGCTCAACGATTAGTCCGCCTTCAAAATAACAGGTCCTTATACCTCCAACCTTTTCCTCTTCTAGTATGCATTTATAAGGAATAGGTAAGTCGAGCTTCATTAAAAATGGCTTTTCGCCGACCAGGGTATCTACCGATTTAATGGTCTCGTAAACTTCCATATTGCTATAAGGCAATATAATTTCTGATTTCACCTCGATCACAAAGCGCTCATTTTTGGTCAGCTTCGTTTCGATAAAGCTGAATATTAAAAAGAGACATAAGGGTAAGATGGAGCTTTTGATCCGGTTTTCTTGTTTGTCTTTGTTTCGGTACTTAAGAATAAGACTTTTAATAAATGCGCCCAATGCAACGGCAATTAAAACCAAAGGCATGGCCATCAATACACAGACCATTCCTTCGAGACCGCCGGCTAAGAGTAGAATAAAAAACAAGATAAGGGATAGAATCAGACCGTATAAACTGACCGTCCTAATCGCCGAACTTCCTAAAATGAGACCAAGGGTAAATGGTAAGAATACGAAAAAAGACAAGCCATAGCCAATCAATTCATAGTGAAGCAAAAGAAAGCCTGCCGATAAGAAGACAAGGCTAATGATCATTGATATGACTAATTCTTTCTTCATAATTGGCTACTTGAGACGCTTGAATAGTTAATAAACTTAAACCTTCAGGAAGGAAAAATCAGTCCTAATAAACAGGCATAAAGGTAAGTATTTCTCAGCAGTTCAGAAAAGTAGTTTTCGGTGTGAGGCTTAGTCAAGACACGCCATAATCAACCCAATGTTAAGTACAAACTATCTATATTTCGTATAGCGATATTCTTCTGTATTTGTTATAACTCCGTCTCTAATCGTATCCTTTCTGAAGGGCAAACCGTTGGCAAATTTCACCGTTATCTCTCTTTTAGTTCGTGGAACTTCACTTTGCCTTATGATCAGATTAATGACATGGTTTGAATCGTAATAGATTCTCTCTGTTTCTATGCCATGTGTAATGCGGTTATCAAGTATTGGCGACCATGCAATTCTGAGATCATAGATTGACATATCGTAGCTGTATTGAGTGATGCTTGAATCCTTAAAGTCATCATACGTAAGGTACTCTTTTAAATAGAATATAAAACCTTCATTATCATACTTATAGGACTCATTCCTCGAAATCACTTGGTGAAAATGGTGCACCGAATCTACCCTTCCCTTGGACAAATATGATATTGTCGAATCAATGGTGAAATCATTAATAATTCTTCTTTCAATTAGCATCTGACTACGAGGCCTTAGGTAGATGGTTTTTGAAATATCCGTGGTTCGTTCATACTTCGAATAATAATCTGTTATTTCTATAATACTATCCAAAACATGCTCTTGGCCATAGTAGAAACTCTCCACCATGCGCTTCTTTAGTGAAGCATTTTCAAGTTCCAAATGCTCTATGCTTTGAACTGAATCATTCGAAAAATAGGAATAAATAGAAATCTTGGATTGAATTAAAGTATCAAAAGGATGTGAATTTATTGAGGTGTCAATTGCTTCACTGATTTTCAATAAACCCTTTCTATCGTAGTGATAGTGACGAACAGATTGACCATGTTCTGAGGTATAAACCTGGGTCATTACTCTGATGCTATCCTCAGGGTTCATCCTATTCTGAGCGAATAATAGAGTCGGAAGAAGCAGAACAAGCGTAATCAAAAAGAATCTCGGGTTCATTGTTTGATTTTGTGCGGTTAAAACTACTTTGAACCTGAACCGCAATGGGCACAGGATAACATGGTTAATACCAACTGTACATTAAAATTCTTTGGTTCATTGGTAAGCTTATTCACCTATCCTAAAAGCCAAGTTACCAGAATTCACTCGATAATAATCCATCAGCAAACTTTTCAAAACCCGCTCTTCTTTCATGCGCAAGAATAATTCCTTTCTCACATCGAGCAAATACTGGTCGAGGTTAGCAAGAGTGGGTTTATACTTCGCGCAGGCTTGCTTCTTTTGGGCTAGATAGACGGATTCCAATTCCGAGGTATCCTTGACCAAATCATCAAAGATGGCTTCATAACAAAATGCTTCAAGCAGTGTGAAGTCCTTCACCCAATTGGCTTCATTCACCCCGTTCAATCCGATGCATACATGACTTTGAATGCTGGTATCTGGAAATACCCTATCGCAATAAAAAAACTTCGAGGCGACTTCCATCAACTCCTCCTCTTTAAAAGTGAGTGCTGCGGTGAACTTTGAATCATTGATCGCAGCAAAGGAGGCTTCAAAATAGGCATTCAATTTCTCATCTTGGAGGTATTCATTCACGTAACGCTGATTGAGTGCAAGTGTATCCGGGTAAAGGTTCCAAATCTCTTTTCTCCGCTCTGCAGAATCAGGCAGATGGATTTGAGAAACGTTTATCAACAGGTACTCAAACCTCCTTGAATACGGCATCATTTGGCTGTCAAATTTCAGTTCAGACATGGCAGAGGCTTTGAGTTGTCCATCTTGCTGATAAGGGTAGATTTTAATGCTAAGATGATTTTCCAGCGTGTGAAAAGCCTTTGCTGGGTCCTGATTTGGATTCGATTGACAAGCAACACAGAATAGGATGATAAAGAGAAACAGGTATTTGTGCATGATAGTAATAAGCGTGACGATTAAGGTGCAGATCTGTTACTGAATTTCAATTATACATTTTGCTAGCGCGGCGTTGGAACCAATTCTATGGAATAATGCGTTAAACGTTCGCGGAATGTCTCGACAAAAAAATAATGACCGAGCCCCAACTTCAATCTCCAAAAGACGTTAAATAATACAAGTCCACCAATACTGAGATAGGTCCCAAATGAAAGGGCATTGAATGCCGTGATAATGGCCACAATTAGCAAGGCAAGTAAAGTGAAATAATAACTAAAACCCTCATCTTTTGGTGATAGACTACTCCGAATTTCAACAATAGTCTCTTCATAAAAAGCCTCAACCCTCCCATGTATTTTCGTATGATAAAAGAAATCCAAAACGGGGTGTTCAGCCTTCAACTCAGCAAAAAAGACGTCCTCATTTATGCCACCAAAATAATTCAGATCTAGTCCTTCAAACGGATTTACAATTTTCTCTGTGTCAATTGGCCTCCAAGATTTATCGATAATTTCAGATAGAACCTTCCGGGTATCATCCGTTTGAAAGTTCAATCGATACCTCCTTATTCGTGCTTGGGGAGCAAATATGGTTCTGAGGAAAGACATGGGTTAATGCTAAGATATAAACTTGATATTTCTAATTGAAAGCTTCCTTCGAAAACTGTCCAAGTAAATAGGTGTCCCCTGAATCAAATCCTGACCCAACATAAAGACACCTTTTATAAGGAAGAAGCGATGAAGCATGGAGTTGAAGCGAGTTCATAATAAGCAAGTTGATGATTCCATTATAGATAAGCACTTCTTGATTACCATTCAGTATAGGATAGCTTTTGTGAAGCAAGTCGAAGTCCGTAATTTGAAAATAATGCACCGAATTTGTATCAAAACCAGTGAGCACCATCAATACCGCACATGCTCCGAAAAGCACGAATGGGAAAGTCCAATGCTTACTATAGCTTTTGAGGAGTTTTTTCATCATGCATAAGTTGAGACGATAACGAATGGCAGCTTGATGATAGTGTTTGGAAGACAGCTAGATTTCCAGATAGACAGATTTCCAGACATAACTACCTTGATTAGATAGTCTAGTCCGTGATGAATCGCGTAGCTGCTTCATTAATTCTGGCGAATATCGAGCTTACTTAATTTTTGCCTTGTACGGCGTTTTTTAACTCATAAAGGGTATACCATGTTCTGTTTCTAATCTCTCCAAATGTAATATCAGATTGAGTTGAGTGTCCCGTTAAGAATAATACGGGAAGTAGCGTTTGATCTGAGGGATGCTTGATTTCTCCATCTCGTGTGATAGCGTGGTCGATTGAACAATAGAACCGAATGACTCCATCTTCTGTTTGATGCATAAATCCGTTTGTGTCCCAAGGGTAGCCCCAGTATTCTACATCATCGGCGATTATTATGGGCGTAAAGTAGAAAAGCAGTTCCGGCTTTCCGGTTTTCATATTGAGGTCATACAAAGCATAATTAATCCCATCTTCATAACCAGTGGCAGAATAGACTTCCGGCTCTGGATCTTGGTCTAGATTGATGAAGCGGATGAAGTCAATGTCCTGTAGCTGCTTTACATCGCGATTGAACAAAAGAAAATTGGATGATAGCCATGTTTCAGTTATTCTACCCTCCTTATCCATGACGGTCCGGATGATATAATCGCCTATTGAATCTCCTGTAAAGTCAACTTGAATGACGCTCTGTATCTCTCCATTCACCTTTGCACGAATCTCTGCTGGATAGCCTTTGAGGGTATCCATGGGCAAGAATGACTGTCCGAAAGAAATACATGGGAGAAATTGCAATACGAATTGAAGTATTCTTTTCATTTCAAACCCTATACTTCACATTAAAAATCAGCATAGGAAACCAGCTTTGTTGCATTCCTTGGTAGCCCATTCCCGGAATAAAATTTCGAGTGCCAAGCATTTCCTTATACGTTTTGTTTGGAAAAGAAAGCTGAAAATCGAGACTGGCTTTTAAGCGTTTGGCCAGACTCCGTTCGTAGCCAAGCAAAGAACTTACACCCATGAGGTAAGCATTTTGTTCAATGTTTTCATCCCTGATCCTTGTTTCCCATATTCCCTTTTCATACACAATGGAATTGGTGAAAAACAAACCCAGATGGAAATATCCTTTTTTATCTAGGTCCTTGGTGAAATTAAACAATGTTCCAATTTTCAAATAGCTACCAGAACGCTTATCTATCCGATAGCCATCGTACTCCTTGTTTGTTGGCTTTGGGTAATTGAAGCTCTTTTCCTGATTGAAGGTATAACCAATATCAATCATAGGCGTAAAATACGAATTGAGGTCGACTGAATAATTGACATTCAAGGTCGTTGATGCGAGCTGAAATACGTTCATCCCGATATAGGCATTCTTCATGGTCTGAGCATTAGCTAGAATGCCACTAAAAAGGAATAATGCTATGAATAGTGTCTTTTTCATATGACGTGTAATTTTGTCGCTTGGTTCAGTCTGGCATCAATGCACAATGCCGTCTACGCTCCTCTCATTACGGAGACTAAATATCACTTGAAGGTGGTAGCTTCATTCCCATTAAATCCCAAACAATTTACCACTTATTTGTCTACCACCAAATACGCAAAGGAAAATAGGAATGGAAAGCTATGAGTGAAATATGGTTTAACGATGCCGGATTGAAACTTTAAGCTTACTGCCAATATCCTCTGCATAACACGTGCTGAGCCAATAACCCTTATTAGGTGTTTTTTTTAGATTCTATCCGGCTTATTTATTTCCAATTCTCCAGGGTGGATTTAGTCTGTTCTCCCCTCCATAAAATAAGATGAGCTGATTTCCATCCACATCCTTCAAGCGTGCTTCTCTCCATAACCAACTTTGATCGATGGGCTCGTGGTCAAATTCTATTCCTAATGCCTTTAATTTTTCAACCTTTGCGTCGAGATCTTCGCATTCAAAGTATACGTAGATACCCTCTCCCTTGGGTAATTTCTCTGTTTGATGGATGGAAAATGTCGAGTTGCCTTCCGGACATTCAAATCGTGCATAATGAGGTAGCGATTTCACAATCAATTTCAGTCCTAATTTTTCATAAAAAGGAATTGATTTGGTCAAATCCAAGGAAGGGACAGTTATTTGATTTAAGTTCATTTTTTCTAGCTTTATAGATGACATACACGCGTTTTCTATACCAAACAATCTGCTCACAGATCTAGCTTGAATACTACTTCTTGCGTGTGGATTGGGTATGTACACTTTGAAATTTTAACAAATTAACATTTAGTAGCCTACATCCAAGTACACGGAGAAAAATCAGAGCGAAGAGCGGAAAAACTGAACGAAGCGTGACGCTAAATCTCCACCGCATACCGACCAATAGCTAACAGTAGAGAACACCTAAAACTGTATGCAATCCGGACATAAAACTAATGCAGTTTCTTCCTAAAATTAACGCGGTTTCTCCTAGTAACTCGTCGAGAAATAGAGAATAAGTCGCCGAGTAACGAGGAATAAGTCGCCGTGTTACGGGGAATAAGTCGCCGAGTAAATAAGGGTACTAAGGTTATCGTTTAATCATTTTATCATGTGTGTCCGTAACTTACCACCTAGTCCAAAAATTCCAAGTTCCAAGCTCCAAATTCCAATTTTTAATGCGAATTAAGACTCTTTTGGAATTTGGAACTTTAATATTGGAGCTTAAAACTATAAGGTGGCATTGAAACGGATAGTCATGCATTTTATTCTAATGAAATTAAAAAAGTATTAGAATGAAATTAAGAAAGTATTTGAAGGAAATTCTAAAACACGAGAAGAAGAACTTGAAACAATTAAGCTGAGATGAAGGGAGTATCCGTGCACTCGATCTGCTGGAAGGATGTGTGAAAATAAAAGGAGAAAAAATTGCGCATTTTAAACTAGCCACAGCAACTGTTAGGCCTTTCGGCAGCTCCGCATCAAAAAAAGTGAAGGTATTCCGCCATCTCTAAAAAAACTTAAACACGATCTCCTAGAACTAGATCATCCTTCGTAATTGTTTCAATCCGAGTGAATTCCCAAAAATTAGTATTTTGCTACCTAGTTAAATGAACCATGACTAGAAATGAACACCTCCAGTTCTGCTCGCGATGCAGAAATAGGGCCTTTGATCCAAAAATTGGCGTGATATGCGGACTTACTTCTCAAATCGCCGACTTTGATCCAAGCTGCGACAATTTCGAAGCCGATGAGCTTGCAGTAGCTAGAAAAGAAACGGTTGCTCTTCCGCTGAACGGAAAAGACGGAGCGTCCATTCGAGTAGATAAAGAAACCCTTGAGCGTTTAAAAGAGGAACAAGACATGAACTTCGCAATCATCGCCGGACTTGTTGCTTCTATCCTTGGTGCTGTCATTTGGGCGGCAATAACCGTAAAATCCGGATTTCAAATTGGCTATATGGCTATTGCTGTAGGCGCCATTGTTGGACTTTCTGTACGCTATGCTGGAAAAGGAATCGATCCCATTTATCCATTTATAGGTGCTGGCTTTGCTCTTTTCGGGTGCATTCTTGGTAATTTTCTTAGTTTGTTGGGTTATATCTCAATTGAATTAGGAAGCACCTGGATTGGTGTATTAGACTTTGTAAACGTCAGCGAATTAGTGACCTTCTTGATTGACGATATTCAGGTTGTCGATTTTTTATTCTATGGGATAGCAATTTATGAAGGATACCGCTTTGCCCCCCGTTCATTTGAACTTCCTGCAGCTGTAAAAAATATATAGTCCGACTTCGCTTACCATTGGAATAAATTAAATAAACTTTTCCTGATGAGTCTATGCTCCATGTCAAGGAAGAGTCATTTCAATCCTATGCTCAAGTATAGCATTCCTTTTTACCTTTTTTTCCTGAAATGGTTAGTAATCCCACTAAGACTGAAAGAAACTATCAATATCAATAAGAAAACCTTAAACCAGCTGGAGTTTCCATAAATATCAGTAAACTGAATGACCAATAAGAAAATTAAGAATAGACCAGCAAGAAGGAAATAATTCGTATTTGCTTTCACGACAATGTGTCATTGGTTTTTAATAGTTTCCATTTCCAAATTGCTCCATCTGTTGGATCTTGCAGTTCCTCCACTTTGTCAAAGCCTAGCTTCTCGAGCACTTTTGCCGAAGGATTAATTTCCCCAAGTGTATGGGCATAGATATGATTCACCGCCTCATGCCGAAAGGCATTTTCAATCAAGGCCTTACTGAATTCCGTTGCAAGTCCTTGATTGCGATAATCTGGTGCAATTTCATACCCGATTTCCACTGCCCCATCTTCTGTCGGTTTGCCCATATAACCGCCGCTACCAATAAGTTTGTTCTCGGACTTATAGATTGGGAAATAGGTCCACCAACTTTGCTCAGATTCAGCTATCATCAGCTTCTCACGAGAATAATTTAAAGCCTCAACGCCGAACTCTGTCCAATTTTCTGGTACAATAATGTCCAACTTGTTTTCAAGAGTTCCATCAATGGCAGCGCTCAATATCTCTTGATTACATTGTATAATTTTGAGGCGTTTAGTATCGATAATCATAGTGGAATTGTTAGCCTATCCATTGTCTTAGTTTATTTTCAATCTCCACAAAATGGGTTTTATGTGGCATGTGTTTACAGTCCTTTAGCAGGTATACTTCTTCCAAGTTTTTAAAAACCTTTTGAGCTTGAACAATGGACTTATTCGCCGGAAAGAAGAGGTCACTATCCGCTGCAATAATAAATACAGGATTTGTAAAATGGGCCACATCTTGTTTTTGAAGTATTTGGGGTCTACGGTAATCCATATGCAAACCCGTTAAAATCGCACGTTGAAAGGAGAACATATACGCGTCGTCTTCTGGAATAAAATTGTGAACGAATTTTCTCAAATCTTCGTCTTTCTTGGTAATTAGAAAACGCATCAGGGGGAGAGACAGCCTTTTCATAGACACCCAAAAATCACCATTGGCTAAACCACTTGGGACCACAAAAATGCACTTACCGACTCTTTCCGGCTTATGACTTATCAATTTTTGAAGAATATATGAACCATAAGAAACACCCACGAAATCTGCTTTTTTGATTGATAAACCATTTAGCACTTCATCAGCCCAACGTGCAAATGAATCATCCTTAATATTTAGGGTTGTTTCAGCACTTTTTGTGGCTTGCCCGATGGTATCTATAGCATAAATTTTATACTCAGGAAGTAAGTTTTTTACGCTCTCCAAACTCAGCGGAGCTCCGGCATGAATGCCATGAAACATGACGATTTCTTTTCCATGCTCATTGCCTGCAATAATCACATGGGTTTTACCAAAAGAAGTGTCAATGTCCTTTTCTGTAAACTTAAAATCAAGATTCTTCAGCTTTTGCTCATAAGCAGCTAGAATTTTCTTCTTGTCCTCTGGCGTTTTGTAAATGCTTTTCATGGAGTAATTTATTATCGAATTGCAAATCTAGGCCAATTGACCTAAATTTGAACTATGGGAACAAAAAAAATGATACAAGAGCAAGGAAGAGTGCTTTTCAATCAACATGGCATTTTGAACGTTACCCTACGTGATATCGCCAAAGCCCTCAATAAAAGTTATGGAAACCTTACCTACCATTATCCAACTAAGGAGGATTTAGTTTTAGCCCTCTACCATGAGATGAACGGTGAATTGACCGAATTGCAATTACCAGAATCCAATCGTGATTTACTCAGCTATTTTATGAGTTTGCCCTCGGTTAGCTATGACATTAGCTTAAAATATTTATTCCTCACGGTTGACTTTGTGGAGATAAAACGAAATTTCCCGAAGGTCTATGCAATCATGACCGTATTGCAAGAAGAGCGGCAACTAAAGTGGCTTAAACTCTTGAATCAACTCCATACCGAAGGGTTCCTAAAAGATTCATTAAGTGAAGAAGATCTTCGATATATCATGCTTCTCAGCGCAAGCATTCGAACCTCCTATTTTCAATTTCAGTCGAATACCCTTTACAGTAAAACCACATACAGCAAAACGGTAAACCAATTACTAAAATACTATTTGAGTGACAAAGGACGTAAGGTATACCATGAATTTGAAGTGGTGTGATTGCCAAAGCTTGGAGTTCTGGTCAAATCCAAAATCAGCGCCACGTGTTTAGCAAATGATCTACAGCTCTCACCTAAACCGCTTTTTCAACTCCCAGATAATATCTTCCAGGCCATTGAGCTTGATTTCATACACCGTTTCCAATTGAACGCCCAGTTTTCCTTTTGGGAATCCATCCTTACGCATAAACCATTCGAGGTAGGAAACTGGTAAATCGCAGAGCAGACTCCCTTTAAACCTACCGAACGGCATTTTTACGGTAACGATTTCTTTTAAAATTTCTGGGTTCGGCTGCATGGTAGTTAGGCTCAAAAATACAGACTAAATCCAAATACGAAATGCTAAATTCCAATTGACAAATTCTAAGCGCCATGCCCATAGCAAGTGCGAGTTCGAATGCGTAGTGCGGAAGCTCCTTGCCCCACGCCTCTTTTAATTTTCCTTTTGCTAAGTACTTATAGCCTACCTTCACCCCTATACTGGCTGGACAGCTAATTGTTTTTCATTTTCTTATTGATACGCCGTTTTCACGAAGCGAACATTCCCTGGTAGGCATTCATCCGAAAGCTCTAATTGCGTATTTATTGCCTTTCAATCCCTTAATTCTTATCCCATTATGAAAAAATTAATTTTAGTACTCGTTCTATGTTCTGTTGGACTCGCCGCGCATTCCCAGGTGGACCTCGGAAAAATGAGCAGCAGCAATACATGGTTCAAATTCGGAATCAATTCTGCGATTCCATTAGCTGAATTAGGGAAAACCAATAGCGGCGCAATCGGTCTTGATTTAGGACTCCAATTCTTAGAAACCAAAGCATCCGGCATTGGCCTGAAGGTGGGCTATCTTCATTATTTTGAAAAAGATGGCTTTGAACCGGTTAATATTATTCCCTTGGCCATCATGTATCGCTATTACCCTAAATCGGTAGGTCTTTTTCTTGGTCTGGAAGCTGGCTATGCTTTCATCACCGGAATGCCGGATAAAACAGGGGGTATTTTTGCCCGACCACAAATCGGATTGCATTATTACGACTGGAATTTCTTTGGCTACTACGATCATATCGTCATTGAAAAGAGTGTGACCGACATTCAAGCCTTAGGGTTAGGGATTACCTATAATATCCGCTTCAACAAGAAATAATAAAAGATACAATTAGGCAATTGATTGTCTGCTTAAATACAACGATTCAACTAAAGGCTCCATTAATTAAGTCCTTACCGATTGCTATCGGTACCAAAGTCATACATGATTCGAATTGGAACTTGGAATTTATTGAGTATGAGCTAAGTTGAAGCAAACACGCTATTTGTTCAAAAACCTAATAGACTGTTTCAGCTTATCGAAACCTGCTCGCTTCAATGGTGTGCCTTGAAACACTTTTTCGAAGGTTAATTCATTTAGCTCCTTCCAATCTTTCTCCGACCAGGTGAGAAATTCACGCGGCGCGAACTCGGGTTCCTCATGCTTTTTAGCGAAACGGTTCCAAGGGCATACCTGTTGGCAGATGTCGCAACCAAAGGCCCAATTCTTCATCTTCCCTTGAAACTCATTGGGAATTTGGTCTTTGAGTTCAATGGTCAAATAGGAAATGCATTTTTCTGCTGCCAAATGATACGGAGTGATGGCCTCTGTCGGACAGGCATCGATACAGGCCGTGCAGGTGCCACAATAATCTTTTATAGGCGCATCAGGTTCGAGGTCGAGGTCGAGAATGAGCTCGGCCAAGAAGAAATAAGAACCTTGCTGTTTATTGATGAGTAAGGTGTTTTTGCCTGTCCAGCCCAAACCTGCTTGAGCTGCCCATTGACGTTCCAATACTGGGGCAGAATCAACAAAAGCGCGCCCTTCAATGTCTCCTATCTCCCCTTCCATCCTTCGCATGAGTTCAAGAAGTTTCTTCTTAATTACTTTATGATAATCCCTTCCGTAGGCATAGCTCGCAATTTTGGGAACGGTTTCATCACTTTCTTGATCTGGGTTATGATAATTGTATAGGAGACTCACCACCGATTTTGCTCCTGGGACCAGGATTCGAGGATCTAGCCGTTTATCAAAGTGATTTGCCATATAGCTCATCGCACCTTGATGTCCCTTGGCTAGCCAGCTTTCGAGTCGTGGTGCTTCTTCTTCGAGAAAGCGTGCTTCACTGATTCCACAAAATGAAAAGCCCATTGCCTGCGCCTGGTCCTTTAGCCATTGGCTATGTTGCTGGCGCTGAATGGGGTTCATGGGTTATCGAATAAATCGGAGTTTCCACGGGCAGTTAATTTGCCTAAATGACGGTATGCTTTTTCCGTAGCCTCCCTCCCTCTTGGAGTTCTAGCTAAATATCCTTCTTGTATGAGGAAAGGTTCGTATACTTCTTCAATGGTTCCTGCCTCTTCACCAACGGCAGTGGCAATGGTGGTTAGTCCTACTGGACCCCCTTTGAATTTATCGATGATGGTCACTAAGATTCGGTTATCCATATCATCCAATCCATGGGTGTCTACATTTAAAGCTAGGAGGGCCATTTTGGCAATCTCGATGGTAATGGTTCCATCTCCCTTAATCTGGGCAAAATCACGGGTACGGCGCAATAAGGCATTTGCAATACGCGGCGTCCCTCTGCTCCTTCTGGCAATTTCATATGCGGCGTCTTCCAAGACTGGTGATTTCAAAATACTCGCCGAACGTTCAACAATTCGGGTCAATAGTTTGGCGTCGTAATACTCCAAGCGTGCATTAATACCAAAGCGTGCACGCAAAGGAGAAGTAAGCAAACCAGAGCGTGTTGTGGCCCCAATCAGGGTAAAAGGATTTAATGCAATTTGCACGGAGCGTGCATTCGGACCCGATTCCAACATGATATCGATACGGAAATCTTCCATCGCTGAATAAAGGTATTCTTCAATAACAGGACTAAGCCGGTGAATCTCATCTATAAACAAGACATCTCCTTCATCCAAATTGGTGAGCAAGCCAGCCAAGTCGCCTGGTTTTTCAAGCACGGGTCCGGAGGTCATCTTGATACCAGCTTCCATTTCATTCGCGATAATATGAGATAAGGTGGTTTTTCCCAAGCCAGGTGGTCCATGCAAAAGCACATGATCCAAGGCCTCTCCACGAAGCTTGGCTGCCTTCACAAAAATCTTGAGGTTGTCCAATATTTTATCCTGCCCCGTAAAGTCGTCAAACTCCGAGGGTCGAAGCACCTTTTCAATGTCCCGTTCTTCCGGACTCAGGCTGTCATCGTCCGCATTGATTAAATCGTTCCGCACTTTTCAAAAGTAATGCAACCTCTGCATCATTTCAATCATCTTCCTTTTGTTGCATCTTCGCGACTCCATCTTTATAGAGATGGAATACTTTTTGAAATTACAGTAGCATGTTCAGAAACCCTTTACGACTCAGTATATTCGGTCTACTCTTTTTATTCGGCGCCGCTGCCACTTTTGCACAAATTGACCTTCGCGAAAATTATAAGATGAAAAAGGGCTTCCTCTATTTCAAAGAAAGGAAGATTGAATTCGGAACCATCAAGGAGGAAGCAGGGACCCAAACAGCCCAATTTGTTGCTTGGAATATTGCCAAAGATCCCTTAATAATATCCAATGTAAGTGTGGCCTGTGGCTGCACGAAAGTCACTCAAGACAAAGACACTTTACAAGCCGGAGATTCAGTCGTTTTTACCGTTTCCTACGACCCCACGAATCAGAAAGGAAAATTTGAAAAGGCCATTTTTGTGTACAATACTGGGATGCCTTATCAAATATTTTTGACCATCAAAGGCGAAACCATTCCCCGCGAAAAAACGGTCCTCGATCAATACACCATGAATTTGGGCAACCTTCGAATGACCAGTGCTTACCATGATTTTGGCTTTTTGTATGAAGATGATGTCGATACTTTTCGCATCGGCATGTACAATAGTGGCACCTCAGATATTCGTATCAAAGGCATTACCGGACGACCAGCCTATATTATCCTCAATAGCCAAGATTTAAACCTAGAACCAGGAGAAGAAAGCACCATTGAAATTGTGTATGATGCCCGTCAGGTAAATGATTACGGTGATATGATCCATTATCTCACCCTTGTTACCAGCGACCTTTATGCACCAGAGGTTCCCCTGAATATTAATGCGCATGTGCTGGAACGTTTCCCCAAACAAACCAAGCGCCGAGTTAGGAGAAATCCTCAAGCCGTATTCAATGAAAAAGAATACAATTTCGGACGCGTTTTAAAAGGAGACACAGTAAAAACCACCTTTGTATTGAAGAATGAGGGAAAGAATAGTTTGATCATACGTAAAATTCAGCCCTCCTGTGGATGTACTGCATCAAAGGTTGATAAAATGGAAATTGCTGCTGGTGAATCTGCCACAATTACTGTGGAGTTTAATACCCTTGGCAGAGAGGGCGAAGATTTGAAAACGCTAACCATCATCACCAACGACCCGACCCACCCTGTATCAAAAATTTACCTCAAAGGTACGATTGTGGAAAATCCGAATGCGCTCTAGGCATTAAGTTTGCAAAAGGAAGGTCGAATTCCTAAATGAGCAAACTTATCATGAAGAAATACCTCTTTTTAGCCGGTTTTAGCCTTGTTTTTGGTGGGCTTGGATCTTGGGTTTTTAAGGAAGTGCGCCCTGTCAATTCAAGTGTCATACCGTCCAAATCAAATGACAATTCTTCCGATATCCATACCATTAGCAATGCGAGTCAATCTTTGCTTGCCGGAAATGTAGAATTTGTGGATGCCAGTAAAAAAAGCACACCCTGTGTCGTGTATATCAAAACAGTTTCTCCGGCTCAAGTTTCTTCCTATTGGGATGATTGGTTCAATATGTTTGGGAGGCGTGGAGAACAAAGCAGCTCTGGCTCTGGGGTGATTGTGAGTGAAGATGGCTATATCGCCACGAATAACCACGTAGTAGATGGTGCTACGAGTATTGAAGTCATCTTGAATAATAACCGCTATGTATACCCTGCAAAAGTAGTTGGCACTGATCCCTCTACCGATTTAGCGCTATTAAAAATTGACGCCAAAGATCTGCCAGCTATTGCCATTGGAAATTCAGAAGTGGTGAATATTGGCGAATGGGTATTGGCCGTAGGAAACCCATTTAACCTTACCTCGACGGTTACTGCTGGAATCGTAAGCGCTAAAGGAAGGAATATCAATGTAGTGAATAACCAGTTCCCTATTGAAAGTTTCATCCAAACCGATGCCGCCATCAACCCTGGTAATTCTGGCGGAGCATTGGTCAACCTCAAAGGGGAACTCATAGGAATCAATACCGCCATTGCATCAAGAACTGGGGCATACAATGGGTATGGATTTGCCATCCCAGTGAATATCGTCAGCAAAATCATTAAAGACCTCAAAGAATTTGGTGAAGTTCAACGCGCCTTTACGGGGATGGAAATCGTAGACATTACCTCCGAACTTCTTGAAAAAACGGGTAACCAAGATAAAGGTGTATATGTGGGGTTTGTTGGAAAAGACGGTCCGGCAAAAGAGGCAGGAATAAAAGAAGGAGATGTGATTCTTGGGGTGAACGGAACGGCGGTGAACAGCAAGGCTGTCTTCGACGAGCAAATTGCCTATTACCGTCCGGGAGATAAAATCCAGGTACGACTTAGCTCTGACAAGGAAAAAACCCTTACCCTGGTCAACCGAGAAGGGACTGTTGCGATGCTGAAAAGAACATTGGTGCACTCCGAAACACTCGGTGCCGATTTTGAGAAGGTATCGAAGGTGGAAAAAGACCGTTATGGAATAGATGGCGGATTTAGAGTCAGTAATATTGGCAATGGAATCGTGCGCCGAATGAATATTCCCGATGGATTTATTTTTACCAAGCTAAATAATACCAGCTATAATAAGGTGGAAGATTTCATCAAGGATATGGAGCGCATCCGCGGACGTATTGTGATTGAAGGCATCCATCCAAGTGGAAATAAGCAGACCTTGAGCTTTTACTATTATTAATGGTTTATATCTGGAAACACCTGAATCCTTTTAGCTCATATTCTGATCTGATGAGGTGAAGCAATATCTTGGGCGCTACACCCTATTAATTACGCAACTATTTACTGCGGATTCGCGTTTGTTCATTAAATTCAAAGCTGTTATGAAGAATCTACTCGGAATACTCCTCGTTTTTTGCTCATTATTTATTCCTAACCTTTCTCAAGCGACTCATGTTTTGGGAATAGATGCCTATGCTAGTTGCACGTCGAAAACTGGCTCAACCATCAAGTTTACTTTGACTTTTATTCAACTGAGAGATAAAACGACCAGTAGTGTACCCTTTGATAAAGAAATTGATGTGGGTATTTACGGTACGTCAAGCAGGTCGTTGATTTCTGTAGAAAACCTAGTATTGACCGAAGAAACAGACTACGAAATCCCTAATGCCAGCACCTTCGAATTTAAAATTGCGCGTTTCCAAGCCACTGTATCTCTTCCTGTGAACCAAAGTGGATATACCCTGCTGTACGGCCGTTGCTGCACCCGTATGTCTGAAAACCTACCTAACAATATTGGAACTGCTATACTATTTGAAATCCCAGCTAGCATTTCGGTTGGGGAGAGTACGCCAAAAAGGGAAGATTTTGGTTATATGATTAGTCAAAGGAACATGCTCAAGACTTATGATTTCCCATGGGATGTCAGCATGTTTGATTCTGTTCATTTCGAGAGCAATAGGTATTCAACTTTTGCAGACGAAAATAATCCTGTTCCTTCCCCCCCCAAAATTCTTAAACCGCTTCCCGATGGTTTATTTAAAGGAAGTTCGAGCGCAGGAAACCCCTTTGGCAATAATGGTGCATTCACTAAACTGAATGATTCCCAATATGCCATTCAAATTAATAAGGCCGGCTTCTATTATTACCCCATAACCACAACGGCCTTTGACCAAGGTGACAGTTTTGTGTCAACACGTTTACTACCTCTCTTTGTTCTCGATACGATTTTGCCTGCACTAAAATTAAGCTTGATTTCTTATAATATGAACAATCGAGAAGCTGTGTTTAAGGCATACAGTGAGTCGTGGAATTACCCAGGAACTGTAGACCTTCAAAGAAGCACGCACACTCCTCCATATAACTTCACCACTTTAAGATCCAATATCGGCGATGGATTTGCAATTCCGTTGACAGACAACTCACAACAAATGGGGAATAACTATGTATACAGACTAGCACGAACTGGCAATGGTACAACCGTCTATAGCGATACCGTTCAAACGTCCAACACGCTTGGTGTACAGAACAAAATTGGGTACTCTTCGCTCAAGGTTTATCCAAATCCGAGTCAAAATACATTGAATTTAGATGGAAACATACTCGGCTCTTATCAAATTTATGACCTTCAAGGCAAGCTCCAACTCCAAGGAACAAAATCAGAGGAAATTGAAACAATTTCAGTTGAGAAACTACAGCCAGGTATCTATTTTCTAAAAATTGGTGGTTCTACTTACCGTATTGTAAAAAGCAATTAGAAAGTTAGCAAAGACCGTAAGTTATTTGGGCATAAAATTGATTTCGCTACTTATTATTGCATAGTAAATGAACCCAATCCTGATTAACCTATGATTCGGAATTTAAAATTCTTGACAATTATGCTTTTGGCGCTCACAGTAAACCGAGCCAATGCAACTCATATTTTGCAATTAGACGCCAATGTTAGCTGTGTAGCAAAAAGTAGTTCACAAATTGAACTTCAGCTAAATTTAATTCAAATGCGGGATGCTGCAGTAAGCTCGGTTCCATTTGATACAAAACTTGATGTAGGCATCTATGACCGCACAACTAGAAAGTTGATACAGATTTTTACCATTAGCATTATAAATGAAGCCCTCTACGCTCCATCCCTTCCCGGCTATAATCTTTATACTTCTGAATTGGAGGGGAATGTTAAGGTTCCAATTAGTCAAAATGGATACATCATATTCTTTGGCCGTTGCTGTATGCGACCCAGTCAAAATTTTGCAGAAGACGTTGGAACGGGTGTCGTTATAGAGGTGCCGTCGAGCATCCAAGCTGGGCAACACACCCTAAAAAGAGACAATTTTGGCTTTTTCTTCGGTCAAAGAAATAAAGCGAAGAACTTCGGATATCCCTGGGAATCTTCGCTCTTTGACTCCATTCATTTTGAAAGCTATAATTACTATTTGTATGGTAACAAATCCGAACCCATTGCTGAAATCCCTGGTTCCTTCTCTGACCTTCCCATCGGCACCTTTAAAAATAGCGGAAAACCGGGCCAACCTTTTGGTAAAAACGGAACCTTAACTGTCTTGAATGATTCAGTTTACTCTATTGAAATAGCACAAAACGGACTGTATTTTTATCCAATTACCAGTACAACTTATTTAAATGGTGACAGCACCAAAACCACCCAAGTATTGTCTATTTTTATACAAGACAGTATTCCTCCCATTTTTGACCTCAGCTTAAACTCTTATAAAAATGGAATCGCCCATTTTTATGGCTACAGCCAAGGATGGCCTAATTCTGCAACGATTTACTTTCAAAGAAGTGAAGATAAACTACCCTATGCTTTTAGTACATTGACTTCGATTACAAATGATGGTTACGCACTTCCATTTACGGATTCTAGTCAAGAACAATCAAAACGGTACGCCTACCGCTTACATAGAGCCGGTAACGGGTCCAGCGTATATAGTGATACTATTGTTTTACAAAATAATGTTGGACTAAGTCCGGGTTTTGGAGCATCATTGCTTACTGTATTTCCTAATCCTGCCACTAGGATAATAACTATAAGGGGAAACTTTTTTGGCCCATACTATCTGCATGACCTACAAGGAAAAATTCAACTCCAAGGAACCAAGTCAGAAGAAACTGAAACAATATCCATAAACGAACTTGAACAAGGTATCTATTTTCTAAAAATTGCTGGTAAGGCATACCGCGTTATTAAAAGCAATTAGCTGGATTTAAAACCAGCTGTTCCTATTGAGGATAAATTAGACGCATACAACCTTTCAGAACAGCAATTCGTCCAAGTATTATGTCTAGATCCTATACACTCCTCCTTGTTTTTGGCTTTTTACTAAGCGCACAGATTACACACGCTACTCATGCCTTTAATTATACCTATTCCTATGCGGTGATTGACTATGATAGCAGCACTGGAAAAAATTTGATTGAGTTCAAAGTACACGTTCTGAATGATTGTTATACGGGCCAGCCGGGCAGCATTATTAGCGACCTACTGATGGGTATTTACGCCAATACGGGCGGACAAAAAGTTGCCGAAGTACAACTGGTTTATCAATCAAATCAGGATTTAAGTCAATACAGCGATAGCATTGGCGGTTCTGCATGTTTCTCGATCTCGAATTTTAAAGCCCAAACTTGGTTAGACAGAAATACGGCTTCAAGATATATTGCTCAAATCAATACTTGCTGTTTCGCGAGGAACTTTGTCAACACGCCAGGTTTAGGGGTATTTCATGAGTTCCATATTCCTTCAGGACTCGACTCTGGCTTTCATTCCGCTTCTAGCCAAACTTTACCCCTTTATTTACCTGCTTTATACAGTTCTTCGCGCCTAAATTTTAAAGACGACATCGGTAGTTTTGATTCTGTGCGCTATGAGCTAACCCAAGGTGTAAGCGACCCAAATACCCAATCTAATCCGGTATATTATGTTTCTCCAACTCGCGTATTTCCAAGCAATGTGACATTTTATGCGGGTTATTCTATTGCTCAGCCGCTTGGTATAAATTGGACGCATGAATTGGAGGACACAGGAACCCTATATATTCAAAAAATAGCGAGAGCAGGGGTTTACCAAATTCCAATCACTGTAAAGAGCTACCGCAATGGCATTTCCTATCCAAGTTTTCGATACTTGACCGTAATACCAAGGATTCACAACCAAGCACAAATTACTTTGACTGCTAAATCGAATACACCAAGCACTGCACATCTCTTTTTTCAGCTCAATAATTTTAACCAATTCCAATTTGGAGAAGTGTATCGTCGCGGAATAAGAGACACCATCGGTTTTCAGAAAATTGGCTCAATTTCTAGCACAGATACATCCTATATCGACCAAACTGTACACGGCGATTCAATTTACGATTACTACATAAAAGGACTAAACGGAGGAGACACAGTTTACTCCAATATAGTAAGGATCAAAGTGATTTTGGGGATTCCTAAAATCACCCTAACTGCTCAACTCGTTGGAGCCGATATTCAGCTCGACTGGACTTCTGAATTCCTCTCAGCTAGCGCCCTGTATTATGTTCAACGCGGCACAGATTCGATGAATTTCACCAACCTTATTTTATCGCCAATTCAAAATTATATCGATAAAAATTTGAATCAGAAAACCATCTATTACTACCGCGTTTACAACCGTTTGGCAAGTGGAGATACTGTGATTAGTAATTGGGACAGCATTAATTACCCAAATCCGAATGGCCTTGACGTTGAAGAAACAACAACACGCGTTTACCCAAACCCAGCCCATGACCTATTAATTCTTGAAAGTCAAAACACCGGTTCTTTCACCCTATACGATCTCAGCGGCAAAATTCTGTTGAGCGGAATCAAGGAAGAAAATACTACCCAAATTGATTTAACTGGTCTTAAAGCTGGACTTTATCTCCTTCGTTTCAACCAAGAGGCAATTAAGGTTTATGTGGAGTGATTTTGCAGTCCTCACTTATTACTCTAACCCAAAACCCCTAACCCAGAACCCCTTCAAAACCCCTTCTATCGAGAATTCACAGCGGGGGGACTTTCCTTGTTATCTTTATGTTAAGTTACAACTTTGTAAGGCAGGATTGCGTAGTATAGTTACGCTGACCTTCAAATTGATAACATGAAAAAGACCTTGTTTCTCCTCTGCATGGTTGCATTCGCACTTAGTACAAGCGCCCAAGGCACCCATCATACCTTACCCCAATGGAAATACCTCTATGCCCTAAATGAAGCCGAGGTTATCCAATACCGCGAAAACAATCTTCAGCCCGATTCCATAATTGGCCGAAGATTACCCGTTGACAGCATCCATTTAAAGGAGAATGCCTATACCTATTTGAAGGGCAAAAGAAGTTTCGGCTATTTTATGCAGGTTCATTATGATCTTGCGGGTCCGAGTATTGCCATGCTCCATATGTCGGATGTTGTATTGAAGGCCTACCGATTTGAGGACAGCTGGCAAATTTTTCTTTATGATTCGAGTGGGTTTATTTCAGACTATTCCCTTGATATAGCTGGTAGAGATTATCAAAGTGAGACCCATTGTCAGTGTATTGAAATAGATAAAAAGAAGCTACCCAAAGGAAGTTATCGTTTGCAATATCCTGGTGGGTTTTTAATCATCAACCAAAATGATTTTGCTTCGGGAAACAAAAATCCTAGAACCACAGTAAGAAGAAGTCGCGGGCGATTTTTTAATTTTTTAAGACCCGATCGGAGTCCGTTTGAGTCCGGCTTCATCGTGCTTAATCAAAGCGAATTTCGTCACCTCGACTCCCTTCATGCGAAAGCCTTTTTGATGGATAGAAAAGGAAGGCCAGTAACGGGAGAAGTCACGGCGAATATTTTCACCAATTATAATGGCTATCACTATGCAATTTATCTCCCTGCAAAAAGACTAAGTGATGGCGCTTATGGCGTAGACTGGCAAGTGCCGGATAGCATTCGTTTGGACCAAAGCTATACCCTCACCTTTAACCACGCTGGAAATTCGAGACATAGCAGCAGCAAGTCGATCAGTTTCAAAGTAACTCACTATAATTTCGTCAACTACAAAATATCCATCCGCCAGAGCGACCCCTATTTATTACCGAAAGACAGCACTTTTTTAATCATAACAGCAACGGACCAAAACGATATTCCACTTCCAGGAAGTAAGGTCGACCTGCATTTTAATATTCCAAATACCTCTCTTCTGCATGTACCTTACTTGAGTTTGCACGATAGCATACGCCGAAACTTCTTCGATACCAGCATCTTTCTTGAGCCCGAAAAAGAAACCTGGTTCAAAGTGCCGCAACAGTTACTTCCTTATATCGACCATACACTTTCAGCACAAGTGAAGGTGACTACCCCAAATAATGATATTCTTGAGCGCTCGTTTAACTTTTCTGCCATTCAGCAATACAGCTACTATACCCAACATTGGGATGGCGATGATTTGGTATTGGAGTATAAGCTCAACCGTCGTTCGACTCCCTCAGACAGTGTAACGATTCAACTTACAGACCGTTTCTATTCCGAAACGCAAACCTATAAGACACGCTTGCCTCATACCATTAAAAAAGCAAATCGTTATAGTGTCTGTCGGGTATTGGATAGCCTCAATCAGGTGAAGCAAACCATTTCTGATAATCGAAACGCCATAGCGATGACAGGAGTAAAAACACGCGACTCCCTTTATCTAACCTTCAAAAATGGCCAACGTTACGGACTAAGCTGGACCCTCTACCGCAAAGGAAAAGAATTCTTGCATGGAAGGGACGACAGCTTGGCCATTCCACTTTCAGGAACTGAGCCTGTCCAGGTTGCTTACCGTTATTTAATTGGAGCAATAATGTATTACCAGCAGGAAACGATTATACCTTCTACTCAAGCCTTGCAAATCGTCCATAATTTACCAGAAATAGGGTACCCCGGACAAGAAATCATCGCGGAAATGACGGTTTATGACTTTAATGGAAAACCAGTAAAAAATGCCAATATCACAGGGGTGAGCATCAATTCACAAATGCCTGTTATTGCTCCGCCAAATATTCCCTATTTCGCAAAACTGCAAGGAAAACCGCTTAAACTAAGCCCAATGAATTTTACATTTCCGGGATATGCTCAGCGCTTCTACCCTGCATCAGACACCGTGATGTTCCGTCGTTTGGCACTGAACCAATATTTGCATTATCGCCTTTATTATGCTCCAAGCGGTATCCATACGGAGAAAAGAGTCAATCAAAATGGCAGAACTGAACTACAAGTGGTACTCAATGAGTCTGGCAATCACCATATTCCAAGAGAGTTGTGGATAGATGATGAAATTCGATCATTGGTTATAGGTAATTATAAGCAGCGGCCCATCATACAACTTAACCCTGGCTATCATACCCTGCATATTCGTTCGCAAAAATACATGCTGCATATTGACTCAGTTTGGATTGAGAAAGGATATACCACCACCATTGGAATCAACGACCTAAACCTCGCTGAAAATTCGCGAATTCGGTATGAAGAGGTAGCCACGATGTACGAAGATCAGGAGTTGGAAAAGGTTTCAGAGCATGTGCTATTTCTTCATCTTATTGGACTAAAATCGCCATCTTGGATTCGTCAAGATTCGAATTATTACGAAGTTTCTCCGCCTACATTCTATGGTCGCTACAGAAACAGCTATGCCTACTTCGCCGCTATTGCCCCAATCAAAGAAGGAATGGTAGAGTGGTTTAACCGCGATACACTGGTCCGCTTTTATTTTAATCCGGATCTCAGCTATACCCTCGACAGCGGAAGAATTAAAAGTCAGCAGAAGCAAAACAACCTCTATTCCATCGTTAAAAATGCTACAACTAGCGCTTATTACTCGGACGCAAACGCGCTGAATTACCCAGAACTACTTGAGCGTTGGCGCATAGAAGACAGCATTGCTGCAGCACAAAAGGAGAAAAAATTCATCCCTCAAAAACCCCAACTTCAATACGGACAGTTTGAGGAATATTTTGGCTACGGAGGTTCTGCGCTGCTGACCATTCAAGATGGAGCCAAGCCCATTCCAAAGAACTTTTTCTGGTTAGAAAACCTAAACCAACCTCAGTATTCACAGTATATCGCACGAAATTCCTTTAATTTCTCTGGACTAAAAGCAGGGACTTACCGGCTGGTAACCGGATCCTACGAAGAAGAAATGTACGAAGTCGATTCTTTGGTGATAGATAGTCTGCATCATGTCTATATCCGCTTGGACCAATTGGCGAAACCCCTGAACCCCGAACATTGGGTGGCCATGCGGTATCGCTATTTTCAAACCATGCAGGAATATGGAAGGAATAAAGTGCCTATCTATGAGGCCTATAGTTTAAGACAAGAGTCCAGTAGTGTCAGAAAAAAAGGCGAAGTAAATGGGACAGCCTTGCTCAACCTTTCCCCAGCAGCGTATGCGTATGTATTGTTTCTTCATACAAACGGACAAGACCGTTATCTCGCGGTGGCCAATAATCAGGGGCATTTTCAGATGTACGATATGGAAGCCGGAACTTATTGGGTGCAGATTATCAGTTCGAACAGGCAGGTCTTTTTCGCCAATGAAATAAAGCTAGCCAATGGGAAATTGCTCTCCCTTCAATTAGATTGTATAACGGATACCAGTCTGATTAAGAAAATCAGTCCTTCTATACTCTCCATTAAGTTCAATAAAGACTCCGCTTCGTACCGAAATATTGAAGGCGATTTCGCGAATATGGAAGGCCACATTTACGACCGAGGAACCAAGGCGCCGCTCATGAATGCCCAAATCCGCATTATGATGAACGGCATCATTATCGGAGGCGCAAAAACAGATCAATTTGGCTTCTATTCCATCTGCTGTGTTCGAGAAGGAAAATACTCTATTCAGGTAAACCACCCGGGCTATCAAAATGCCAGCATGCAGCAAGTACCTTTTGAAAAAGGAAAAGTTTTGAGCTATAATTTCGGACTTCATCAGAGTGAATACGTACGATGGGCCTTTGGTGATGTCGAAATGTTTAGTAATGGAAATGTGAATGAATATTCGGCTATCCAAGAAGAAGTCGTTCATATGGCGGCGCCAAGTGCATCATTCTATGACGTGCAAGAAGTTGCGGTTTCAGGTGGGAGAAATCTCAAAGCTGTAGCATTACAATCGCTACCCAACAGGAATTTCGACAGGAGAAAGGAAGCCGTTGAAGTAGTTGAAGATGCCATAAACGAAAAAGCCCGATTGGATGAAATAGCTTCGAATCCATCGGCCAATAAAATCCGGAAAGAATTTAAAACCAATGCCTTCTGGGTGCCCAACTTGGTCACGAACAAAGAAGGAAAAACAGCCTTTACCTATACCCTGCCAGATGACCAAACCCAATGGATTAACTTCTTGGTGGCCATCAATAGGAAACAACAAACCAACCTGAATACATCTTATACCCGTAGTTATAAACCCCTCTCGGCTAGTTTGCGTGTGCCAGAATTTGTTGTGGTGGGCGATAAAATCACGGTCTCCGGAACCATCCGTAACCTCACAGGAGATTCTATTCAGATTGAAATCAGAGAAACGCTCGACAGTATAGAAAACGCCAAACAAACCACGGTTGGCGCCTACCTTCGTCAAGAAAAACAACTTGAGGTAAAAGCAGGAAAAGATACCCTGACCCTCTCCTATTCCTTACAATACAACAAGTATTTCGATGGAGAACAGCGTGATATCCGCGTGCTATCAAATAAGGTTTACGACCGCAAAGTGCAGAGCCGGATTTTGAATAGCGAGGAGAAAGTGAATATTTCCTTCAATCCGCTTGCTGTGCGCAAAAGCATCCGTTTAAAAAGTGGCTTGCGTGATTTACTAGAAGAAGAAATCTCGCGTTTAAAAACCTATGCGTATGGATGTACGGAGCAAAGCGCTTCAAAACTCTATGCCCTGCTGCGTGAAGAACAATTGCGTAAAGCATTAAATGAACCCTTTACTGAGAAACAGGAAATTGTGTTCTTAATCAAACGTCTCGATGATTTCCAAAACTCAGATGGAAGCTGGGGCTGGTGGAAAGGTTCTCGGGGCGATCAAGCCTTAACGATTTACGTGACCAAAGCGCTGGTCTTAGCTGATGAACAAGGATACCGTGTGAAACAAGCCCAACGTGGAGCCGGGAATTTGGTCAATCAATACAACCAATTGGCCCCTCCAATGAAACTCGCTACCTTGGAATTGGCCCATCGCCTAAAAATGAAGTTCGAGTATGAAAAAGAACTTGAACTATTGGGCAAGAAAAACTTGAGTCTCCAAGGACAACTTAACCTCATCTCCTTGCAAATGGCCCTCGAACAGCCTTACGATTTGGCGCCTGTTTTAAATGCTTTAAAATCAGACGGACAAGGAAATTATTATATGGATGGAGAAAGCAGCTGGGGATTTAATGCCCATGTGGTGAGTTTGAGTATGGAAGCCTATGTGCTGCTCCATAAATCAGGTAAATACAAGGACTACCAAGAAGGCCTAAAACGTTTTGTCTTCAATAAACTCGGTTATGTACAACGCAATACCTTCGAGCGCGCTGCCATTATCAATGCATTGATGGATGAAGTGATTGCTGAAGGAAAAGGCATTTTCAATGTAAAAATGGGCAATGCTGTAGTGAGCAGTCCGGGAACCTACACCGTCACCACCAACGAGGTGGCCCTTCAAAACCTAGGCGCCGGCATCAGCATCATCGCCATCGAAGAATACGAAAGTGATGCGAGCAATAGTCAGAGTAATGGAATCAAACTAGCCACAAGCTTCCAAGTAGCTGGAAAAGACAGCATGCGCGTTCATGCAGGAAATATTGTTCCTCTTCGGGTGCAGGCAACGGTTAGCAAATACCAAAAATACTTGGTATTGAATGTTCCGATTCCTGCTGGCTGTCAGATTGTATCCAAACCCCAAGGCGGCGGCAACGAAACTGCCCGCGAATATTTTGCCGACCATGTGGTGATTTACTTCGAGGGACTCTCAAAAGGAACCTACTATTTCGACTTCTACCTCCTCCCTCAATTCACCGGTGATTTAACTCTAATGCCTGCTATGATGGAGCAGATGTATGAGCCTGAATTCTTTGGCAGGGAAGCACGGAAGCGGGTTGTGGTTGATTAGATTGGTCGACTAGGCGACTTTGAGACGATGAGATGCTTAGACATTTCGACTTGGAGACCTATTGCAGTGAGATAATCTACTTCCCGATCACTGAGCGGCCTAGAGCAAATGATATATTTAATTCAAGCGCAAAGGCCAGTCGAAGTGAGGCGTTATGGCAGCAAGAATAAATCCGCAAATAAGGTGCTATTTTAACCATAAGAAATAATTAAATTGCTAGTCAGGTTGAATAATACTTTGGAACTTGGCGTGAAGTTGTGTGCCGAAACATGGAAAATGATGCTTAGAACTTTATCGGTACTTCTAATAATTATAGTGTTTCCGTTACATGGTAAAAGTCAAGTTTTCCATCGTACTGTTGAAAAAAAAGATCGCACGTTTGTAAAGAAAAATTCCGATTTGATTACTGCTGACCCAAAAGGTAAGCCTGTCGAACCCTACTTCAGGTTGGCTCAATCCTTATGGGAACTTCAACGAATTGAAGAAGCCAAAATTCTGTTCTTTAAAATCGTTGAATCAGAGTTAGTTGAATACAATGAATTTTATTATTTCTCATCTGATTTAGCCTACGACACCTCATCAAACCTGAATGAATACGAGACCTTTTCCTACAATTATAAAAACAGTGCTTGTCTTTATTTAACTGAGATATGTATTGAGCAACAGAAATTCGAAGAGGCACAATCACATCTTGATGCCGCTATCAATAAATACCCCACAGACTATTTTTGTGGAACGGCTTACATTTATTACTTCGCACGGCTTCGCCATCTTAAAGGACTTTGCTTTGAAGGCCTTGGTCAAACAGACAAAGCCATTGAGCTTTTAGTTCCATATTGCTTTCGAGAAAATAATGAAACCCTTTTAAGAATTCTAAAAGCCACCTTTCAACATCAAGAGTTGAAAGAGCAAATGGATACTGCCATTGCTACCATTCAAATTACCGTTGACACGATCGTTTCAAAATCATACATAAATACGGAGAAGGGAGAAAATATTGCCATCACCTATACTTCTGGGTCAGGTACAATTATTTTGTACAATCAAACAGTTGTCCTCCCAAGACCAAAACTTGGCAATGGAGAATCTGTAACGAGTCAGCATTTTATTGATGCTTTTTTAAGCTCCAGTTTTTACCAAGAATTGATAAATGACAAATCGCCAAAAGGTAAATTTATTAAGGAAGAAGATAAAAACCGCAAGAAGCTCAGGAAGTGATAAGGCTTTAATTTTGCGAAAATCAAAAGTTCATGGTATGCAATGCCTAATAATTTTGGCCATTCAACTGAATGATCACTCTCATTCACTTCCACATCAACTTCCTAATTTGGAGAAAGAAGCTTTCAGTCTGGAAAACCCGCACGTTATCCAAATCATAATTCATAAATCACAATTCATAAATCGCAAATCATAATTCATAAATCACAATTCACAAATCATCCACCTTCGTTCAATTCCACTTTGTTCCATTGAATTAAGGCGGACAGGCAAATCAAAAATAACGAGGTTATAACACAATGTCATACCTCGCACTTCTACCAGCACCAATCAATTTGAAGGCTCCTATTTCTACCAAATGTTGTAGGTCTCTTGTTGCCGTTGCTTTGGAGGTTTTCGTGATGGCAATATATTTCCTTGCCGACATACCTCCTTTAAAGCCTTGTGGACCTTCTTCTAACATTCTCTGAATTGCTGTATGTTGTCTTGCATTCAATTGCCCTTTAAACGAATGGAAGAAATTCGTTTTTCCGAGAATAAAATCAATATGATCCTCTGCTGCTTGCTGGGCTTTGTAAAGGGTGTCAGAAAAATAGTTCAGCCAAGGTGTTATTTCATTCTGGTACTGGGCTTTTTCAAGTGCTGAATAATAGTCTTTCTTATTCGCTTCGATTGTTGCCGACAGACTCATCAATACCGGATGACCAATTCCTTGCGCTAAGGCCATCTCAGATAACGCTCTACCAATTCGTCCATTTCCATCTTCAAAGGGATGGATACTTTCAAAATAGAGGTGGGCAATACCTGCACGAATTGGCGCTTTTTTAATTTCTCTCTTGCCTCCAGGAGCAGTTTCATTAAACCAAAGTATAAATTGACTCATCTCTTCAGGAACATTTTTAGAAGCCGGTGCCTCAAAATGGACCCGCTCTTTTCCCAATGCTCCAGAAAGAACTTGCATTGGCTCTTCATGCGTCCTCCATTCTCCAACTGCTATACTTCGGCTCTCTTGCAGCAACAATCGGTGCCAGTCAAAGAGCATTTTTTCACTTAATGGTTCAGCAAAATGGGTATGAACAGCCACCATCAACTCCCCCACTCCTCGTGCGCTTAAATTGTGAACATGCTCGGACTTGGTATTGAGTCCCAACTTATTGCGTATGGATGATTTAACGTCCTGCCGACTGAAGAACTCGCCTTCAATCTCTGAAGTTTTGATCGCCTCAGAAACCATGGTATCGATGAGCACCTCCATTTTCGTGTTTTCCGGCAGCATTTTCATCGCGCCGCTGAGCCGCCCCATATGCGATGCAATGCGGTAGAGTTTATCCTCTAATTTTACATCGTCATAACTAAAAAGAGGCCAATCTTTTTGTTGCCAATTGTACTTCATGAGCCGATTAAAATGTTTAATCGGCTCAAATATAAGAAAATTATGAGCCGATTAGAAAGATTAATCGGCTCATCAGGTTCTTCTACACTTGAGGAAGCGTTCGGTCTTGCGTTCTCTGAAGAGAAAGAGTCCGGCTTGCGCGGGAGAGGAAGCGTTCGGTCTGGAAGACCAGAACGCTATTAAACTAACAAATCACAATTCACCCACTTGCGTTAATTTCCACTTCGTTTCAATTAACTTACACCTTCGCCTCCTTTGTCGGCTCCGGCGCACGCAGCCAGCGGGCGCAGCAAATCATAAATCACAAATCACAAATCATAAATCTTAAATCTTAAATTCGAAGCTTGTCTCTGGAAGAACTATACCGCCAACACGCAAACATGGTCTATAATGTGGCTTTGGGTCATACGGGTAATGTGGAAGATGCAGAGGAGATTACCCAGGATGTCTTTGTGAAAGTGCATCAGAAATTGGATACTTTCAATGAAGATGCTCAGGTCAGCACATGGATTTACCGGATTGTGGTGAATACGTCCTTAGACTACCTCAAAGCCAAAAAGCGAAAGAAGCGATGGGCTTTTATGAGCTCCATATTTGACAAGGAGACAGAAACATCCATGCCCAAAGAATTTAATCATCCAGGAGCACAATTGGAATCGAAAGAGGCTTTGTCCAAAATTTACATGGCCTTGGACCAACTGAATGAGCGACAAAAAAGTGTAATTATTTTGGCAAAAGTGGAAGGAAAGTCTCAGAAAGAAATTGGGGAGATTATGGAAATGAGTCCGAAAGCGGTAGAATCTCTTCTGCAGCGGGCCAAAAAGAATCTTGCAGAAATTTTAAAGCAAAACGAAGGATTATGAAAGAGAACGCGTCTAATCAAGAGAATATGGAAAGAGTTGAACATGCATTCCGGCAATTGGCGGAAATAAATCCGGTAGATGCACCTCCTTTTTTACTCACCCGCATTAAGCAGCAGATTGCAAATAAAGAAGTGAAGGTGAAACCAGTATGGGCAGTTTCTTTCGCCACAGCAATTGCCCTACTATTTATGCTCAACCTGAATATCGTTTCGCAAAAGTCCGAGCAAACCCAAGAACAAAACTTTATTAGTTCCATGGGACTCTATAATCAAAATAATTTATATCCATGAAAAAGTCGACCCTCTTAATTGGAATAATTATCGGGTTGCTTGCCTGCAACGGACTCTTGCTGTTTTTTGTCTTACGCCCACAAAAGGGTCCTGGTCTGGATGGTCCGAAGAATTTCATTGTTGAAAAACTTCATTTGGATACCGATCAAATTGCCCTGTATGATGATTTAATTCAAGAGCATAAACAGCGCCTCAGAAAAACGGAAAATGGTATTCGGGAAAGCAAGAACGCCTTATTCCAGTCGCTAAATGAAGATGTTTCTCAAGAACATGCAGACTCTCTTATTCAGGTTATCAATGGCTACCAAGCCGAAATGGAAAAACTTCATTACGACCATTTTTTAGCGCTAAAAAAGCTTTGCACGCCCGAGCAACTTCCTGCATTTGAAGAACTCACCACTGAGCTCGGCCGATTATTCGGACCGAAACACCCACCAAGGAGAGGGAAATGAAAAAGGCATTCATATTTGCTTTAGCCCTTATGCTTCTCAGCTTCAGTCCGAATAGAGAAGTGGAATGCAGCTATACACTTAGTGTCGTTCCCTATTATAACGGGAAATATGTGGCCATCAATCAAGGGCTAGGCCCAGACAGCATCGTGTTTACCAAAATAAAATTTTATGTAAGCAATGTGGGTTTCTATGAAACTGGGAATAAGAAATATACACATATACTAAAAACTAAGTTATGGGATGATGGAGCTAAAATGTACCCTAAGTTCGGCATCGACTTTGGCTGTCATTTTGAGCCAGACAGTCTTCATCTTACGCTCGGTATAGACAGCGCAGGTAATAGTTCACAATTCATGAATGGCGACAAAGATCCAATCCATGGCATGTACTGGACCTGGAGTTCTGGTTATGTGCATTTAAAGCTGGAAGGAACGAAAAAAGGAATTCCATTTGAATACCATTTGGGCGGTTACCAAGGCTCCTATGCGTCCTTTATGTCACTCAATTTCCCGCTTAAAGAAGGAAAACGTGAATACGAACTACGCATGAACATAGATTCCTGCTTTTCCAGTAAATACACAAAAAACCGAATCATGTCGCCTTGTCAAGAGTCTCACGACATGATGCAAGACATCGCCTTATCCGCTATCCTGAAATGATGAGGCGCATTAAAACTTTAGTTTTGTTGGCAATCCCCGTCTTCGGGTTCCAAGCGGTAAATTGGCATTTGCCCTACCCTGAATCTTGGCCAAAACCGGAATACGACTATATCGCCACTCCCCTTGATTCTGCAAAAATCGCCTTGGGTCGGCAGCTGTTTTATGACCCACTGCTTAGTCGCGATAGCACCATCTCCTGTGAGAGCTGCCATTCGCCCTTTAGCGCCTTTACTCATGTTGATCATGCTTTGAGTCATGGTATAGATGACCGAATTGGAACCCGCAATGCTCCCGCACTTTTCAACTTGGCCTGGCATAAAAACTTCATGTGGGATGGATTGGCCTCCACCCTGCGGCACCAAAATCAAATGCCTATTTCTCATCCTGATGAAATGGATATGGATATGGATGAATTAATTCTACGCTTGAGGAATGAGACCAAATACAAGAAACTTTTTTATGAAGCCTTTGGGGATAGTACCGCTCAAGAAATGCCAATGCTCGAAGCGCTATCCCAATTTCAACTAAGTCTGATTAGCGCAAACAGCAAATACGATCAAATGAAAGCCGGCAAGGCAATATTTAGCCCTATTGAAGAAAAGGGATATAATCTCTATAAACAACTTTGCTCAGCTTGTCATACCGAACCCCTATTCAGCACTTATGACTATGCCGACAATGGACTCACAATTGACACCGCACTACATGATATTGGCCATGTCGTTGCGTCTTGGGATGAAAAAGATTCTTTTGCCTTTAAAATCCCGAGTCTGCGCAATGTCGAATACTCCTTCCCGTATATGCACGATGGCCGATTTGCTACGCTGTATCAGGTATTGGATCATTATGCGAATCACCAGCCAATTCGTCCAAATGTCGATTCACGCATTCAGAGAAATAAACCCTTAAGTCCTGATCAAAAAACAGAACTGCTGGCATTTTTATTGACCCTCAGCGACTCCAGCTTCATTTTTGATAGAAGCCATTGGGCACCGAGGTAGGTGATTGGGGTTAGTCTCGATTGCTAGCGGGGACTTATAGAGTAACCCTTGATGAGGAGTGATGAGATGAGGTGGTGAGGAGATTCCGGCACACCCATACCTCCGTCATCCTGACCGCGTGCGCCGAAGCTATTTAGCGGAGGTGCAGCGATGCTTTTCGCCGAGTCGAAGGGCTTAACGAAGGATTCTTGTTTTCCCGTCGTCTAACCCCAAAAACCAATCTATGAAAAAACTTCTTCTTTATGCAATTCTATGCCTGAGCACCTTTTCCGTTTATGCTCAGGACACTGCTCGTTTGAGCACTTGGATCGTGAATACCACAAATATTATGGGGCGTTATTATGTCAAAGGTAATTCCACTCCGATTGCTATGACCGATCAAGCCAATGTACAAAAAGTACAGTACTCCACAGACTGGGTGTATATCAATGCAACAGGAATTCCGGCCTATGTTACCGGACCGTTTTTAGATGGGAATCCTTCTACTGCGACCAATCAAAATGCCATTTTTCGTTTTCCAATGAACCCAACAAAGAATACGGGAAATCCAACCGCTTCAAAGCCTGGCAACATTGGAAATTTCATCAACGGTGTAGCTTTGTTTGATTACCGCGATGGAGTTTCTTGGAATAATGCCACCGGTAAATTGGCAGGCGGTCCTGGTGGAGGACAAGGTGACGGCGTATGGAATAGAGATGCCGTTGTTGCTGAAATGGCCGGATTCGATTGTGCAAAAGGACATCCTGCAATGGGAAATTACCACCACCATCAAAATCCATCCGCCTTTGATTTAGATAAAGTAGTTGTATCCAATGTTTGTGACCTCTATGCGGCCGACGGACTCTACGTGATTGACGAAAATAAACATGCTCCCCTCATTGGTTTTGCCTATGATGGATACCCCATCTACGGAGCATATGGCTATAAAAATGCGGATGGAACAGGTGGTATTGTCCGCATCAAATCAGGCTACCAATTGCGCAATATTACAGAACGTACAGATTATGCCGATGGCAGTGATGTAACCGATGGTCCAGCCGTAAATGCTACCTACCCACTCGGATTATTCCGTGAAGATTACGAATGGGTCAGTCATGCTGAAGAAGACTATTTGGATGAACATAATGGTCGTTTTTGCGTGACTCCAGAATACCCTGAAGGAACCTATGCGTATTTCTGTACAGTCGATGAAAATCATAACTCTGCATATCCCTATGCCGTCGGACCAACATTTTACGGCAACGTGACTGGCGGAAAGGTTAATAGTATCAACGAATCAGTAACCGAATATACTGGTGGAGGAATGACCTCATTAAAAATCTTGAGTGAAGAAGATATTGTACTCTTCCCGAACCCAACTGGCGACTTGGTTGCCGTTCAATTACCAATGGTTCAGCAAGGAAATTACCATATTGAGGTGATCGATATGAAAGGACAAATGCTGCAAGAAACCTACCTCTGGCAGGGAAGCACGATTGCCTATATCGATACAAGAACACTTTATTCGGGCAATTATATCGTTCGTATTGCGTTGGATGAAATAGTAATCAATAAGAAACTAGTGGTCAACCACTAGAAGTTAGCGAGGAGTCTTAGCGGATTAACCCTGCTACCAAGGCCGCCACATTTGTGGTGGCTTTTTTTTTTGCTGGCCCAGTTACGCAGAGTACGCGATAAATCGCGTACTTACATTTTCTCTAGTAATGATGAATCCAAAGAATGGAATAAATGACTTCGCTCTTTCAAAATTTCCGATACCAAAATTTCCGCGAATGGCGTCAAGGTTGGGTTTCTAATGTTTTGATATTTTGCCTTTTCGGACTTGGTTTCTGTTTCTATTTTGTAGCACTTTGGTATGATATTGACCCCTTCTCTGAGCATGGTGCATTTGGAATTTTCTTATTCTTAATCAGCTTAACATTATTGCTTGTCTCATTCACCTTATCTGGCTTGTCTTTATTCAGCACGCTTGTTAATATGGTCTTTCATCGAATCTATTCAATAAAATTGATTGTGCTGCTTGGTTTGACTCCCTGTATTTATATTTTCTATAAACTGATGAAGATTGTAGAAATGATACTAATGCATGCATGAGGAGTTGTACCCTTGCTGTTAGCCCTCTTCCTTCCCAATCACAATTCATAAATCACAATTCACAATTCATAAATCACAACTCAGAATGGGTAACTTCGCGTTATGTCCGAAATTCTCTTTTCCTCCGCTTGGCAGAGTCCTTCGAATATTGCCTTGGTAAAATACTGGGGTAAATATGGGGTTCAGCTTCCATCCAATGCGTCGATTAGCTTTACGCTATCCGAATGCCGCACAGAAACGACTTTGGAAGTTTTGCCACTTGGGCAGGGACCAAAAGTAGAGATATTGTTGGATGGAGAATCAAAACCCGACTTTGCTCCGAAGATTGAAAAATTGTTGGAGCGGGTAAAGAGCGATTTGACTTGGATTGACGATCACCATTTTCGCATCCATACCCACAATACTTTTCCGCATAGTAGTGGTATAGCGAGTTCTGCATCGGGCATGAGTGCTTTGGCGCTATGTCTCTGCGACCTGCATGAGCAGATGGAAGGAGAAAAATTCAATAATTTCTTCCGACGTGCTTCACGTTATTCCCGACTGGGCTCTGGTTCAGCAGCTCGCTCAGTATTTGGTGGGCTGGCTTACTGGGGCAAGCACGAAAACTATGCTGATAGTTCTCAAGAGTATGCTGTGCCTTTGAAAGAAGGAGTTCATCCAATATTCCAAGACTTCTGTGATACCATTCTTTTGGTTCATCGAGGAAGTAAAGATGTTTCAAGTACAGTTGGTCATGATTTGATGAACAATCATCCATTTGCTCAGCAACGTTTTGAGTTAGCTGGAAAAAATATGGCCGTGCTGAAAAATATTTTAGCCAGTGGGGATTTAGAAGCCTTTACCCAATTGGTGGAGTCAGAAGCCTTGATGTTACACGGGTTGATGATGAGTTCGCTGCCTTATTTCATCTTGATGAAGCCAAATACCCTAGCCATAATCGAAAAAATATGGGAATACCGCAAACAAAATGGCGCCCCAATGCTTTTTACATTAGACGCCGGCGCGAATGTGCATTTGCTTTATCCAGCATCTATTAAGGAAGCAACCGAAAAATGGATTGCAGCAGAGCTCAGCGGGTATTGTGAAAACAATAGCTATATTTGCGACCACGTTGGAAATGGCCCGTCGAGGCTAACCAAATGATAAAGGAATCACTCTTTTACGCGAAAATCCTCCTTTTTGGAGAGTATGGAATCATCGAAGATTCTATGGGACTTTCTATCCCCTACAACTACTATAAAGGAAAATTGAGTTTCGAAAACGACGCGGATGAAAATACCATCACGCAGTCGAACGGACACTTAAAAACCTACGCAGCCCATCTCCGCAGGGAAATGGAAAAAGGGGATCTACAAGCGAAAATAGATGTCGACCGTTTGGATGCAGACATTGCTAAAGGCATGCACTTCAACTCAGATATCCCACAAGGATTTGGTGTTGGAAGCTCGGGTGCCTTGGTAGCAGCCATCTATAATCAGTACGCAACAAACAAAATCACTCCTACCGATAATTCAGCGCGTAAGGAGATATTGGAACTTAAAGGAACCTTGGCCCAAATGGAATCTTATTTCCACGGTAAAAGTTCTGGAATGGATCCTTTGATTTGCTACCTGAATATTCCGATTCTTATTAAGTCAAAATCAGATTTAGATACCGTCGGACTTCCTTCCTATAATGCAGAAGGAAAAGGAGCGATATTCTTGTTAAATACTGGAAACCCAGGTGAAACACAGCCTTTGGTGAACTGGTTTTTGGAAAAACTCAAGCAAGATGGCTTTCGGAATATGATGAAGGAACAGTTCGTAAAATACAACGACGAATGCATCAAATCCTTCCTCAAAGGCGATTATAAACCCCTATTCGCTAGCTTGAAAAAGTTGAGCAAATTGGCCCTCGACAATTTTACCCCTATGATTCCTGACCTCTTCCATAAACTATGGCAGCAAGGAATCGAAACCAATGCCTACTACCTTAAACTCTGCGGAAGCGGCGGTGGAGGATTTATCCTTGGATTTACGCCCGACCTGAACAAGGCAAAAAAATACCTCAAAGAATACGAGCTAGAGATCATTCACCGTTTTTAAGCAACGATGAGCGAGTACCTGAATAAAGAGCAAAGAACCATCTTGGTTAAATTCCTTGCTTACCTCGGCTTGGTGCGCTGGCATAACCTCGGCTTGGTTGCCTTAGCCCAATACCTTGCGGCCATATATTTGCTTAATCCATCGCAAAGCGTACTTGAAATTATTGCCAATACTGGCTTGCATTTTCTGGTTTTCTCAAGCGGACTCATCATCGCAGGCGGCTACCTTATCAATGCTTTTTATGATTTGGAGAAAGACTTAGCGAACCGTCCGAAGAAGCTTATTATGGGCCGAATAATCTCCAAAGGTTTTGCGCTCAATACCTATTTACTATTCAACTTCATTGGACTCGGCATTGGTTTTATGCTCGGTTGGCGCGTGTTTCTTTTCTACGGCATCTTTAGCTTCCTGCTCTGGTTCTATTCGCATAAACTCAAGAAGATGCCCTTTATTGGCAACCTCACCGCAACGTTTTTGTCGGTCTGCTCCTTCTTCGTAGTATGCGTCTACTACTGGCAACTCAGTTGGCCCATTGTTTTGTATGTGCTATTCCTCGTGGTGGCAGAACTCATCCGTGAAATCGTCAAAGACATGGAAGCCATCAAAGGCGATATCGTTTTTGGCTATAAAACGGTGTCCGTGGTTTTAGGAATCAAAAAAACAAAATCACTGGTGTATGGATTGATGACCTTAGGAATCCTCCCGATCTTCCTCGTTTACAAACTACAAGGCTGGGGACCGGTTATGTTCTTCCTCCTCTTCGCCTTCTTTTTATGGATGATTGCCGCCCTCATGTTAGCCTACTCCAAAGAGCGCAAAGATTTCGCAGCAGTAAATACTCTTTTAAAAGTGATTATTGTACTTGGGGTTTTGAGCATTGGGTTGATTTAGACTGTCAGACATTTAGACTGCTAGACAACCAGACATCTAGACTACTAGACTCTCAGACATCCAGACTGCCAGACCGAGTGCAAGTTTGAGTGCGAAGAGCGAATATAAAAGCTCCCTGCCGGTTGCTTCACTCCTCCAAAACCTCCATAAATACCCGGAAACCAAGCATACAATTGGGTTCAGTATAGGACCCTAATTGATCGATCTGAATTTCAAACTGATTGGAGTTCCAAGAACCACCACGGCTGATTCCTTTTTGATTGGTCATTTCCGCGGCATTTCCTACCGTGTTGTAATAGCCGAAATCATTTGGGAAATAAGAGGCTCCCCAAACTAAAAATTCAACTCCATCTGCATAGCGACTAATCGTCAGGTCATTATTTGGGTAATGATAATAGAATTTTCCAGAATTATCTCTGTCAAAATATTCGGCTTCAAGAGGACAAAAATTCGCTAAATAATAGGCTTTATAATTCCTCAAATAAGGTCCTCCCCATGGATACATAGACCCTACCCTGTTCCCTCGAGCAGCTAGTTCCCATTCCTCTTGACTTGGCAAGCGAAAGACTACTTTCTTGTAGGGCCTTTTTTCCCAAGCTTCATATTTCTTTGTTAACCAGGCGCAGTACGCAACCGCCGCCTCATAGCTAATATTGACCACTGGATAATCTTGAAACAAACCGGCACTTCCATATTGCTGGACATAGCTATATGGGGTGATGCTTTCCCAATTTTTTCGCTGAATTTGGTATTCTGGCTGTGGGTTTTCTAAGAGAAATTGCTGGTATTCATAATTCGAAAGTTCTGTAATCTGGGCAAAAAGGCTATCCTTGAATGGCAAAAATTCTTTCTTAAACCCCTTCTTATCAAACGCCAATGGAACAAGAGGCTGCTTGGGCTTGAAGGAAACAATCTCCACAATATAGCGAAATCCGATTTCACAATTCGCAGAGGAATCACCATCATAAAATCCAGGCTGATCAATTCGAGCGCGGTAAGCACCTTGGTTCCAGCTACCTCCTTTCGATTTGCCGCTCTCCTGTATCCATTCCGACACATTACCGCTCATATTCCATAACCCGACTTCACTCGGCCAATAGGATTTAACTGGGGTTGTAACAAAACCAGGGTAATTCACGCTGGGAAATAAGCCCTCTCCCGGTTTCACCTGCCCACTAATGATGTTCAATTGAACATTTCCTCGATATTTTTTATCCTTTCTTCGAATACCGTCTCCTTTCCATGGATATGGAGCATCGTTGGGCAATCCAATCCTTGCCGCATTCATCCATTCATTTTCAGAAGGCAAACGAACAATAATGCTGTCTATTTCTGTATGGATGGTTTTTAAATACTCATTCAAACGATCTGTTTTCCAGAGACAAAAATCCCTGGCTTGTTGCTGGGAAATATTAACCATGGGATAATCAGAATAGGCGCTATGAACATGATAGTGCTTCACCAATGGCTCATAATAGGACAGTATTTTCCTCCATGCTAGGGTATCCAAAAGAGATGCTTTGTACCGATTACTATCCACATTGTTCTTCAGCCATGTTTGGTATTCCTTGTAACCCGCATTGCTTACCTCCGTTTCAAAAAGATAGAGATAAGGGAACGAAACAGGAATTAACCCAAGTTTCTTCAATTCTTTGATTTCAGGCGGACGCTGCGCAAAAAGCACCTGAGATGAAACAATAAGTATCAGACAGTAAAGTATTCGGTTCATGTCAAATCAACGTAAAAAGTGAATGTGTATTTTGTGGTACAGGTAAGATAAATGTCTAGTTTTAAAACGTAATAAGATGCCCAATGCTAGTAAACGTCCACGGTCTAAATACCACGGACCACAACAAAATCAGTTCCGCCGTCGCATACGCTATGGCGGACGGAGACGCAGTAAAAAATCCTCCTGCCCTGTGCAAAATTCAATAACTATCCTGATTCAAAGAAGCAATCCCTGATTTTAGTATATTTGATTCAGCATGCTCACCCTAACCCATCAACCTGTCGCTCGATTTTTAATAACGCATTTCCCAAACGTGCGGATGCAGAGCTTGGAGCGTTTGATGGAAGAATGGGACCAAATCATTGAACTCAAAAAAGGCGAACGTATTGAACCGGATAGCCGCAAAGAACCTTGTCTTTATTTTATAGAAAAAGGGAGTTTGAAAGCAGCCAAAGAAACGGCTGAGCAAGAAATAATCTTTGAATTTGCCTGGGAAGGTGACTGCTTCTTTAACCTTCCTTTCTTTCTCGACTCGAAGCAAAAAGACAGCTACCTCGAGGCGATTTCATCGAGCAGACTATTTGCTCTAAAGAAGTCTGTATTTGAAGAAGTACTAGCTTCCGACCCGGTTCTGCGCGAGTATTGGAACCAAAACCTCCAGCAAATTTTACTCGCGCACATCGAACGCGAAAGTTTGTTTATGCACGCTTCCCCTGCTGAGCGGATTGCTTGGCTGAAGACCCATCATCCAGAAATCATCCAAAAGATTCCGAAAGTCCATATCGCTGCCTATCTCGGAATTCGACCAGAAACATTAAGTCGCCATTTTTCTTGATTGAAATCAAGGTTTTGAATCGAAGCATGCGCCGAAATTGCGTCCATGCAACAAAACCTGCGCACCTATGATTTATTGTCCCAACGCCTCCTTCATGAACGTAAAGTCTTACTCTGGGGCGAAGTGAATGATGCCTCTGCCCTGCACGTGGTAGAGCGACTTCTTTATCTCGAAAGTATTGAACCTGGAAAAGAAATCACCTTGCTTATAAATAGCCCCGGCGGACATGTTCACTCGGGATTTACCATCTACGACTGCATGCAAGGAATAAGCAGTCCGGTTTCAACCCTTTGCACTGGAATGGCCGCTTCCAAAGGGGCAATCCTCCTCAGCGCAGGAGCCAAAGGCCGTCGTTTTGTGCAAAAACATGCCCGCATTATGATTCATCAACCCAGCGGAGGCGTAGGTGGAACATCTGCCGATATTGATATTCAAATGGAAGAGCTCATCAAAACCAAACGGATAGGTGCTCAGATTCTGGCCGATAACTGTGGTCATAGTATCGAGAAAATCCTCCAAGACTTTGATAGAGACCATTGGATGGATGCCGAAGAGGCCGTGAAATACGGAATTGTCGACGCTATCGCGTAAGTTCCAAAATCCAAAAGACAAATTCAAAATTCCAAAAAACAAAAGACAAAAGACAAAAGACAAAATAATGGGTCATCCTGACTGCGGGCGGTCGACTGTGAACTCCTTCCCTACCACCCCCACGGCGGATTAATCCACGCGGTTAAGTCAAAATAAATAGGCTCCCCATTCTCTAATTTAAATCCGAGTCGTTTGTTTATGGGACCAGGATAGCCTCGATTGGCAAAGCAGATGGTAAATTCATAAACCTTTCCTTTTTCCAAGGCTTCTTTGGGATAATCACAGATAAAATGCGGATCGGATGTGAGTGGCTTGGTAATAATCGTCGGGGTATCGGATAAATAAATGAAATAGCGAGTTAGTTTGTGCGGCAAGCTATCTCTCGCTCCCAAGTCAATTACCTTCGACTGAAAAGCGAGCACATCGATGGTATCATTAAAGGTCAAGCTATCTATCCCTGATTTGGACGTATCCTGAGCATATAATTGAGCACTAGCAACAAGAAGAATACCGACAATCAATGGACGCATGTCCCTCTCTGCTCAAGAATAATGCTAGATCATTGGCCTTTCGATAAAATTGCTAATTCTCCAATATTTTACGTAATTCCGAATCGAAACTATGAAAAGACTCATTTTTACCTTCAGCACTCTAGCATTAGTTGCTTGCGGCGGCTCACCTAAGGAATCAACTAATTCTTCAGAAGTTGTCACAGCATTTATCGACGCTCCAAAAAGTTTAGAAGATGTCAATGACAAAAACCCAATTGTAGCCTTTAAAGTGGCGGCAGAAAAGCTAGCCGATAAAGTGATAATCCTTGATAAAGAAAATATCAAAGAAGTATTGGAGGAGGCTGGCGAATACAAACATTGCATCATCACAACAGAAGACCATACTATTGTATTGATTGATGATTTGGAAGACTGCAAAACATCTGGGTCTTGGGACGCCTGCATGCCGCGTTGTGAGGGTTATATAAAAAAGGGAGAACTTGAGTTCCAAGACGACTATGCCAACAATATTATCGGTCGTCCGGATGATCAGGAACGTACCGTTTATTTATTTAACTAAATGTCGGCCATTATTATTTTCCAACTGTATAGATCGGCCTACCGGATCCCGAAGTCCGACTATACCCCGGAGCTAAGAACCTGGATTCAAAAACCAGCTGAACCATTTCTCTCAAGGTCCGGTTATTTATTAGAGGACAGGCTTCATCTACCCAATCATTTTTCGCGTGTTGAAAGCGTACAAACTGCGGGGATAATTGTATTGGTAGACCAGCTAATTCCTGGAAATAACACAGAATCGAATGCGATCCTAGCCCAACAGGCCAAGCAATGTAGGATGCCCACGGAAAAGGAGCTGATTCACCTACTCCGCCGAGAAAACTTGATTAATCGTTTTGAGCTATTCAAATTAGCAAAAGAAGAAGACGGCCACTTTCATCTATCCTTAAATTATAAGGAAATGGCCAGCATGATTGGCTTGCCTGAACGCGAAGACCATCAGATTGCCCAGTTAAAAAAAGGCGATATTCTGCGCTTCCGTATCAATGGATTAACTGATTTCACCATGACCGGCCGGCTGCAAAGAACCTATGCCGAATTTGAATTTCTTCTCCACTATGTCGGGCAAGCAACGAGCATTCAATTTGGTGCACCCAATCAAATCGAATACCTAAAAACCCCACCCCAAGCCACCGAAGAAGTGGATGAACGGAAACACTTTTACTAGCCAGATTCATCAATCGAATGCACTCTAACCTGCAACCTAGAACCCGGTTTAGCAGGATGTTGACAAACAATCGAACAGGGTAGTTCATCTACAATTAAATTCCAGTTACCTTCCAAATAAGGTCCCTTATCTTATTCTTCAACATGAAAGGAAAAATAGCGAGATACTTGCTTTATGAATCTATCGGGAAATACCATTTTAATCACCGGAGGAGGCAGCGGAATTGGACTCGAATTAGCCATTCAACTCGAGGCGCTGGGGAATACAGTGATTATCTGTGGGCGGAACATTTCCACCTTGGAACAGGCTGAACGAAAGTCACCCAACCTTATAATTTTCCCTTGTGATATTGGTGATGTAAACGAGCGTCGGGTGCTTGCCTATTATTGCATGGAAAAATACCCAAACATCAATATACTCATTAATAATGCGGGAATTCAAAGGGTTATCGATTTCACCAAAGGCGATGACGACTTTTCCTCAGGCGATTGCGAAACCAGTATCAATCTCAACGCGAGTATGCATCTTGCTGCTTTGTTTACTCCCCATTTTCTTAATAAGAAAGAAGCCGCTATTGTGAATATTGGGTCGGCATTAGGACTCGTTCCCCTTCAAATTTCACCGGCTTATTCCGCAAGCAAAGCAGGCTTGCATTCATTTAGTATTTCCCTTCGCAGACAACTCGCTCATAGTCCCGTTAAAGTCTTTGAAATATTACCACCAATCGTAGACACCAATCTCACTAAAGGTGCACGAGAGAAACGCGAAAAAGGTATTCCCGCAAAGGTAGCAGCCAAACAAAGCATTCAAGGTCTTGCCAAAAACCAGTTCGAAATAGCGATTGGTAAAGTTAAACTGCTGCGTATTGGGAACCGAATCGCTCCGAGATTTTTTTTAAATCTATTAAACCGATCTGCATAGCCATCTAACTCATAAGCCCATCTGACTCGGCGATGCGCTTTTAAGAAATCGTAATGAATAATTCGGTGTGAAGCCGCATTCCCCTAACTTGCACCCATGATTGGTTTCTATGTCCTCAACCTCATTTGCTTAGCGGCCTTATTGTTGCTCACATACACTACAACCCTTTGGGCAAGGTCAAGCTTATTGGCAATGATTGTTGGCGTAGCTTTAGGCTGGTTTTCTAGTGGAGAATATGGACTGGTAGTTTTTGCTGCAGCTTGCGCTTTTACCGCCTATGCTAGCTTTAAGATGAATGCAACTCCAATCGATCAGAAAGTAGTGAGTGGAATCGCCATACTTATGACCCTTTCCGTTTTGGTGCGTTTACTTCACCTACCGCTCGGAACGGTATTTCTATTCATCATGTGGTTCCCTTTTGCCGCCAGTTCAAGTACGCTGATACGTCAAGTTTTAAAACAAAAAGGACCCACCGACCAAACAGGAATCTTACTAATTCTGATGTTTGAATCTATAAGTCAAGCGATTCAAATTTTCAAGTTGGTTCCATAAAAAAACCGGACTCCAATGGAATCCGGTAATCCGTCAAAACAACGCTCTCCCCTTCGTGTTCTGCAATTTAACCTGCTCAAAGAATAGAGGCCTTAAACCTGCAATCAGTTGCGCGCCATCGATAGAAACACCTCATTTATTGACCAACGTATCATTTTGAGGGACAAGCGGTCATCGGATAATTGAAAAGGGTCCAATAATGCACCCTTTTACAGATAAAAGGTTAAGCTAAATTTCGCCTGCTCAAGATTTTCGAGACGGAGACATTCCGCACTGCGAATTCCCGCCACCCAAAGGATAGTTCCATCTGCTTGGCATAGAACCGGCCATTGCGCCTTATGAAAAACATCCACCTTGGCATCGATAAACAAATCACTGAGTTTTTTCTGACCCTTCATACCAAAGGGTTGCATACGGTCGCCTTCTTGCCAATGGCGGAAATAGCAGTCTTGCCGCATAAGCTCTTGACTCAATAAAATGGTGTTCGCATTGGTGGGCCATGCAACGCTGGAAAATGTACTCAGTTCAAATTCAAATCCATCAAAAGAAAATTGACGCCTGATTTCTCCGTCATTTAGTGGTAAAAGTTCAAGAGGCTTAGAAATATTATTCTCTTCTCGCTTCTTAATGAGCCAATATTTCCTATCCGCCAATAAAAGATGCTTGGGAGATTTAAAAATGGCACCCGGTCGGCCAACAGTATCGAGCACAAAAGGAGCCTGATCTTCCATCGCATATGGCTTCAAAATATAACGCATGAGCAACCTAGCTGAGGGATGGGATTTGATGGAAAATAATATGCGTACTTCCTCTCCTTCGGCCAACACGAATTCTTTGATAACCTCTTCAAATTGGTGATTCAAGAAAACATTCACCTCCTGCATAATCTCTGAACTGCGTGAAAATTGGCGCACAGTTCCCGGATAAGCTTCCTCCCAGGGGCTTATTAAAGTATGACGAATAAAGTTTCGTTTGTATTTTATGGATGCATTGCTCTTGTCTTCTCGGAATTCAATTTGTTGAGACTGGGCTAAACGATCAATCTCTTCATACGAAGAACGCAGCATGGGGCGCATCAATCGTCCATCATCCAGCAGCATTCCTTGCAAGCCTTGGGGACCCGTTCCACGCATGAGGTTGAGCAGCATGGTTTCTGCTTGATCCCTTTCGTGGTGGGCGGTGAGCAAACGTTGTGCTCCCAACTCATCCATCAATGAAAAAAGCCAAGCATAACGCAGGCGACGCGCGGCCATTTGAATGCTTTCTTTGTTCTCATTCGCTTCTGTTTCTGTATGAAAAAAGGTGGCATGAAAGGGAAGTGACTTTTCGGCACAAAAATCGCGTACAAAGGCTTCATCCGCCTCGCTGTCGGCAGCGCGTAATTTAAAATTCACATGCGCCACAGTGGGCAGATACCCTAAATCAATAAGCACGTGCAAAAGCACCATCGAATCCTTTCCCCCGCTGCAGGCCAATATCAGCCTATCTTCTTTCTTCAAGGTAGCCCCTTTGAGGACTGCGGATACATCGGTATGAAGCGTGCTCATTTTATTGAACAAATGTCGACAACCCAACGCACAAAACCATAATTTTGCCCAGCATGAAGCGCAGTTTACTCTTCTTCCTCTTGCTATGCAGCGGCATCCTCGTTCAGGCTCAATCAAAGGTTGAACTTTTAGGGGCGAATGAGCTCACCGGAATTGAAAAGGATGGAGTTTCGCTCATGCGCCTTGTGGGCAATGTTTCCTTCAAACAAGACAATGCCATCATGCGCTGTGATTCGGCCTATCAAAACAAAAAGGAAAATACTTTCGAAGCATTTGGAAATGTATCCATCAATGAGAACGACTCCTTGCAACTGAATAGCCGCTACCTCAAATACTACGGAAACGATAAAAAAGCATTTGTTCGAGACCAAGTGTACATGACGGATGGCCAAATGACCCTCACCACCGATCAACTTGACTACGACCTCAAAACCCGTATTGCCTATTATTCAACAGGAGGACATGTCGTCAATCAAGACAATGTTCTGGACAGTCGAATTGGCTCCTATAATGCGAATAGCAAGACTTTTGGTTTTAAGAAAAAAGTAGTCCTAGTCAATCCGGAATACGTACTAAAAACCGACACACTCCAATACAATACCCTAAGCAAAACAGCCTTCTTCTTCGGACCAACTACCATTGATAGTAAAGATGGCTTTATCTACTGCGAAAATGGGTGGTACAATACCTACAGTCAACGCGCACGATTCAGCAGGAATGCCTATGCCATCAATAAAGAATACCGCTTGAGTGCTGATAGTATGATATATGGAGGAAAGATGGGGATTGATACAGCATTGAGTAATATTTGGATGAAGGACACAGTCAATCACCTCGTTATTTCCGGACAAAAGGCCGTCTATAACCGAAACACTTCGATTGCGGTAGTCACCAAAAACCCAATGGCCAGCGTATTGATGGATGGAGATAGTTTGCATATTGTGGGCGATACCTTACGCAGTACGAGCGATTCGCTGAAGCGGAAGTCAATCTATGCCTTTCATAAGGTCCGATTTTTTGGGAAAGACCTTCAAGGAATATGCGACAGTCTGCATTATTCTCAGCTAGACTCCATGATTTATATGGAAAATGACCCGGTTCTTTGGAATGAAACCCGGCAAATGCGGGCAGATAGCATCCATGTTCGGGTGGTCAAAGGCAAGGTCGAACGCGCCGACTTTATTGATAAAGCCATGATTATTGAAGAGGTGGATACCCTACTCTACAATCAGATTAGAGGAAACCTCATCAATGCCTGGTTTACTGAAAAACATCTGAGCGAAGTCTATGTTCAAGGAAATGCAGAAAACGTCTATTTTCAGGAAGAAGAAGGAAAAGAGCCACAAGACACCGCTACATTGAGTTCCATGAACTATGTAATTTGTACGGATATCCGCTTGCGTTTTGATACAGCAGGAAAGGCGGAGGAAATCCTGTACATCGAAAAGCCAGAAGGCACAGATTACCCCATCAACCAATTACCCGGTGGAGAAAAACAACAGTTAAAGGGCTTTGATTGGCGGGTGGAGGAACGTCCACGCTCTAAAGCAGATCTTCGCCGTTGAATTTTCAACTTGAAATGTATACTAGTGGGAATACCGAAGCTCCCAACACTTCGATAAACTTAGTGTCCGGACTCATTTGCCTACAAGACACAAGCACCCTTTCAAATCATAATTCATCCACTTTCATTAATTTCCACTTCGTTCCAATTAATTCCAGCGGACGCGGCAAATTACAATTCACAATTCACAAATTATAGAAGGTTGCTTTTATAATTCAATCCCCCTTATTATCTTTGCAGCCCCAATTACAATAAAAATGAAAGTTGATATCCATCCATCGAACTATAGATTAGTGGTTTTCAGAGACATGTCTTGCGACTATGAATTCATCACTCGTTCTACTGTAGAGACAAGAGAAACGACCCAATGGACAGACGGAAATGAATACCCGTTGTATAAATTGGAGATTTCTCATAAATCTCACCCATTCTTCACCGGTAAAGCCAACTTGATTGACACCGCTGGACGTATCGATAAATTTAGAAAACGTTACGGAAAATAATCCGACAAACTATATTTCTAAAAGCCTTCTTCGGAGGGCTTTTTTTTTGTCCCCACCCCCACTGATTCGCGCAATATTCGCTATTTTGCAACCTTATAATAAAGAGCTGAATGAATATCATCCTGTTTGACGACGAACAACGAATCCATCTTTTACCGCTCACCTATACACGCCCTGCGGCAGACATACGAATTGGCATCCTGACCATTCGTGAGAAATGGGAAAAATATTTCAATTTGAGTAGTAGTTCATTGACTGAACCCTACCTTGAAGCCAAGTATCCGCTATTCACTCAAAAAGACAACCTCCTCATTAATGGACGTGTTTTGCCTGACGCCAATTTGTTTGCGCGATTAGAAAGGATGGATATAGGCCAAGCCTTGGTAAAAGACAAGCTATTCATTGCCGCCCGCTTGAATGACAGTGGCCTAGCATCTTTTGACCGACATGCATCCAATTATCATAGCTATGAATATGAAGATGCACTGACTGTAATCGAATACCCTTGGGATATTTTCGCCAAAAATGCTGAAGCCTTGGAAGCCGATTACGACCTCATCACCAAAGGAAGAACCTCAGCGCCGCTTTCAGCAACAAATACCCTCATTGGGGATAGAATCTTTGCGGAAGAAGGGGCAAAAGCAGAATGTGCCATACTAAACTCAACAAGCGGGGCCATCTATCTCGGAAAAGATTCAGAGGTAATGGAAGGTTCCGTTGTACGTGGTGGCTTGGCATTGTGCGAGCATGCAGCCTTAAAATTGGCCACCAAGATATACGGCGCCACAACCATTGGCCCGCATAGCAAAGTGGGCGGAGAAGTAAATAATTCGGTTATCATTGGGTACTCCAATAAAGGCCACGATGGCTTCTTGGGAAATTCAGTTATTGGCGAATGGTGCAATCTCGGAGCCGATACGAATAACTCAAACCTAAAGAACAACTATGCCGAAGTCAAACTTTGGAGCTATGCCCGCAAAGGATTCGCCCGCACTGGACTTCAATTTTGCGGCTTGATTATGGGAGACCATAGCAAATGTGGTATCAATACCATGTTTAATACTGGAACGGTGGTCGGTGTTTCTGCCAATATATTTGGAGCTGGATTTCCTCGTAACTTTATTCCCTCCTTTAGTTGGGGAGGAGCACAAGGCTTTGAAACCTTTACCCTCCATAAGGCCAATGAAGTGGCGGAAAAGATGATGGAACGTCGTCATATTGAATTCAACCAAATTGAGCAGGATTTGATGGCCTATTTGTTTGAGACTTCCAAAGAATTCCGAGTGTGGGAAGGGGACCATAGACCATAGACAATAGACCATGGACCATAGACCATGGACCATAGACCATGGACCATAGTTGTTGGAAATCAAATTTTGAATCATAAATCATAAATAAAAGATGAGAAAATATATAGTAGCCGGTAATTGGAAAATGAATGGGACCCTTGCTGAGACGCAAAAGTTGGCTTCAGAAGTGGTGAACATGTACAAGGATGAAGTAAGCAATGACGTGGAAGTCGTAATGATTCCTCCGTATATTGGGATTACTGAAGTACAGCGCCTCACAAAGGGCTCAGAAGTAAAGGTGGGTGCACAAAACTCGCATAAGGAAGAGTCTGGTGCGTTTACTGGAGAAATTTCTGCACCTATACTCGCTTCATACGGCGTGGATTACGTGATTATTGGTCATAGTGAACGCCGCGAATACCAAGGAGAAGACAATACGCTTTTGGCCCAAAAAGTGGGTCAGGCACACCGTCATCACCTCACCCCAATTTACTGCGTCGGAGAAACCTTAGAAGAGCGCGAAGAAAACCGTCATTTTGAGGTAATTGAACACCAAATCTCTGAAGGACTTTTCCATTTAAGTACAGATAATATCCAACGTACCGTAATTGCTTACGAACCGGTTTGGGCAATTGGAACGGGGAAAACAGCCAGCAAAGACGAAGCCCAGGAAATTCATTCCTTGATTCGTGATTTGATTGCGCGACGCTACTCACAACATATTGCAGATGAAATTTCTATCCTATATGGAGGAAGTGTGAAGCCAAATAATGCGGCGGAACTCTTTGCCATGCCAGATATTGATGGCGGATTGATTGGCGGTGCTTCCCTAAAATCACGTGATTTTATCGACATCTGTAAGGCCGTAAAATAATGACTCAGCCCCCTTACCTCGACATCTTTTTGCCTTGTGGCAGCAATCTCCATGAAATCCTCAGCGCTGAACTTTTTGAACTTGGCTTTGAGGGTATTTGGGAACAAGACGAAGGACTTCACGCCTATGTCCCTTTAAGCGACTACGACCAAGAAGCTTTGAGCGACTTGCTGCACAGGTATGAAATGAACCCGAACGACATGGAGGTGACGAATATGGAGCAGGTCAACTGGAACGAGGTCTGGGAAAAATCGTATGAGCCGATTGATGTTTTAGGTCGTGCCATGATTCGTGCTGAATTTCATCCAAAGGCAGAAGGTCATGAATTTGATATCGTGATTCAACCCAAAATGTCGTTTGGAACAGGTCACCACGATTCGACGCGTTTGATTGTAGAGCTCATGCTTGACATGGATATGAATGGCCAATCGGTGATTGACGTGGGTTGTGGAACTGGGGTTCTCGCAATATTGGCAGGCATGAAAGGTGCAGACCCCATCATGGCTATTGACAATCATTCGTGGAGCTATGAAAATACCTTAGAGAATGCCAAAAGGAATCATATTCCAATGACCGTGGAACAAACGGATATTGAAAGTTTCAAGGGCTCTGGCTATGATTTGATACTTTCCAATATCACAAGGAATATCAACCATTCTAATATTCCAAAATATGCAATAATGGTGGAGAAAGGCGGACAGCTAATCATGTCCGGCTTTTTCGATCACGACTATGATTTCATCCATAACCAAGCAATAAAGCATGGTTTCAGCTTGTTGAATAAAGTAATCTCGGAAAAAACCTGGATTGCTTTGCACTACGAACGAATTTAATATGAAGCAACTAAAAATTACTTTCCTAATCCTTCTCTTCAGCTGCTTTACTGAAAACGTATTTTCTCAATCTCTCAAAAGCTTCGGGCATGAACCAGAAGTCTTCATCAAAGAGCTTAAGCGCATGATGTATGAAGACAAAATCGAGCCTTCAATGCAGGCATTCGACGCCTTCAAAGTACTTTGGGACTCGAGCAAATTCGACACCTACCAACAAGCACGTATTATCAAGAATGGTGATAAGATGTTGATGAAGCGGATGAAAACTCATCCGCATTTCACCTTATACCTCGAAACCCTGACCCACTTTTCGGAATCAGGAAAAATGCCCGAACTTTTTGTGCTCTGGCAGAAAACCTTGGAATCGTATTACGACAGCAAAACAAAAGACTTCATCAATTTTCTGGAAGTATCGAACTCCATGTTTGCGGGGAATATTTTTATTGAAAGTCGCGCCCAACGATTATGGAAGGCTTCAGACAATACCTATACCATCGACCGCATAGACGGAGAGCCCGCTTTTGTTTTTGAACGGACGACCCTAACCTGTGTTACCCGCGACGACTCCCTTTCTGTGTTTAATACCAAAGGTTATTACCTCACCGAATCTCATCTATGGAAAGGCTATGGCGGAAAAATTGACTGGACACGCGGAGGCTACGGTCCGGATGAAGTATTTGCCATCCTTAAGAATTACGAAATCAATATGGAGGGCAATAAATATACTGCCGACTCTGTGACCTTCTACCAGAATGCCTTTTTTAAAGCGCCACTTTTAGGCAGCATTGAAGATGTAGCATTAGCCACCTCTTCGCCAGAAAGTATTCGCTATCCAAAATTTTATAGCTACCGCAAAGACTTGGATATTTCTGAGTTTGCTAGCGAAGTAGAATACCAAGGTGGGTTTTCACAGCAAGGATCAAAAGTAATTGCTTATGGAGATGGATCTGAGTTGGCCACCTTTACCTTTTTCTATAAAAACAAGCCATTTATTATTCTTAGAGGAAGGGAGTTTGTGGTGACTGAAGACCGCATTGTAACCGATAAAGCGGCCTTAGAAATTAATCTAGATACCGGGTCCGTATATCATCCACAGGTAATTTTCAACTATGTGAAGTCGGATAAAAAGATTCTTTGCAGCCGAGGAGATATTGGCGTTTCGCAGGCTCCATTTACTGACACCTATCACCGCCTGGAGCTGAAAGCTGACAAGATGGAATGGATAATGGGTCAACCTAAGATCGACTTTCGCACCATACTCAAAGACGGTTCTGTATTGCTTTATTCCGAGAACTATTTCAAAGAATTCGATTACGAGAAAATTCAAGGAATGCAGGCCGAAAACCCACTTTCCAAACTCAAGCAATTCTGCGAACAAACCGGCAAGCGAACATTTCATCTCGACGAATACATTGCTTGGCGCCGCAGCAAACGTGAATACGTCCGTTTTCAAATTGTTCAACTCACTGACGCCGGCTATTTGATGCTCGACTCGGAGACCGATACTGTGGTGGTGAACGACAAACTTTTCAATGCCGTAAATGCCCATATGGGCCGCACCGATTATGATGTAATCTTTTTCGAATCCATTATAGAAAAAAGGGCCAACGCTACGATCGACCTTGAAAATTATTCAATGAATTTGGAAGGAGTTGGTCGATTCTTCTTCTCTGATTCACAGTATGTTTACGTGGTACCAAACGAACAGCAAGTCACTATTTTACGAAAC
>CAZUIT010000012.1:0-65603 GCA_964620355.1 uncultured Burkholderiales bacterium
AAAGCTTTGGAGGGTTTTGGGTAAGTGGAAAAATTTTAGTGGCTTTCAGACTCGGCTGTAAATAAAAAAACCGACCCTATCGGGGCCGGTTTTTGTTTTGGTGGCGGAGAGAGAGGGATTCGAACCCTCGATACCTCGCGGTATACACGCTTTCCAAGCGTGCTCGATCGGCCACTCTGACACCTCTCCAGTAGTCATTTTTTTTGTGGACTGCAAAAGTAATCAAAAATCAGAGTCGGAAAAGTGCCTTGGCGTTTTCTGTGGTGATTTGCGCAATTTCTTTTAGAGGCAGGTCTTTTACCTCGGCTAATTTTTCGGCGATAAGTGGAATGTACACGCTGCTATTGCGTTTTCCGCGATGTGGGCTCGGGGCTAAATACGGACTATCAGTTTCCATTACCAGAAATTCGAGCGGTATGTCGGCCATGGTTTCCGCCACGCCAGCGTTTTTAAAGGTGATAACACCACCAACGCCCATATAAAATCCCAGTGCAGCGATTTGTTTGGCTTGCTCAGGTGTTCCGTTAAAACAATGAAATACTCCGGTCAGACTTGGGTTGGCTTCTTTCATTTCCTTCACGATGCCGATATTCCAGTCGAGGCTATCGCGGGAATGGATCACAATGGGTTTATCATATTCTACAGCCCAACGGATTTGTTCGCGGAAGGCAATTTCCATTTCGTGTTCATAGGTTTTATCCCAATAGAGGTCAGTGCCGATTTCTCCAACTGCGATATAGCGGTCGGGGTTGGCCTTGAGTTTATCGTGGAGTTCGCGGAGTTGTTTTCGGTAATCCTTATCGACCGAAGTCGGGTGGAGGCCCATCATACCGTAACAAACACCGGGATATTGATTCATTAAGGCTTCCATACCTAGAACGGAGTCCCTATCAATATTGGGAAGGAGTAATTTATTGATGCCGAATATTTTGCACTCGGTGATTACCTGTGAGATATCTTCTTTGAAGAGGTCGGCAAAAAGGTGGGTATGTGTATCGATCCACTGCATTACCAGGAAATTTTTTCTTTGTTCAAAAATGCAGCAATTCCTCGCTGACAATCCTCTCCTGCACGCGCTTCTGCGTTTTGAGCAGCTGCATAATCGAGGGCTTCAATTAATGGAAGGTCTTGCACTTTGGATATCATCTGTTTGGTCCGAGCCAAGGATTCGCCTGAAGTTTCTCTGCAAAGTTTGGCGGCAAAGGCATGAGAAAATTCATTGAGATCAGATCCTGGGATGATTTGATTGATTAATCCTAAGTCCTTGGCGCGTTCTGCATCGAATACGTCACCTGTCAATAGGATTTCCTTGGCCTTTCCTTCTCCAATTTTGCGCAATAGGAAGACCTTTACAATAGCCGGAATAAACCCGATGCGGACTTCCGTATAACCAAACTTGGCCTCTGGTACAGAAAAGGAGAAATCGCAGACAGTCGCTAGTCCACAGCCTCCAGCCAGGGCATGACCTTGGATCCGAGCAATAAAGACTTTCGGACTGTTGTAAATCATAAAAAAGAGCTCCATCAAATGCTGGGAATCAGCCAGGTTCTCTTCATAGGTGTTTCTTTGCAAGGCTTTCAGATAGGCCAAATCTGCTCCCGCACAGAAGGCATCGCCATTCGCTGCAAGGATCACTACTTTGCAGTCGGCATCAGATTCAGCTTTTTGCACGGCAGCCTTAATCTGACTTACCATATCATAGCTCAATGCATTTCTTTTATCCGGACGATTTAGGGTGATATAGCCTACACGTTCCCTTACTTGATAATCAACGAGTACTTCCATAGTTTAATTCAAATGCGCCTTCTGTTCGAATATCATACAAAGAAAGCCGCAAGGAATCAGCTTGTTTTTGCCAATGCTTTCGGGATTTCCAACTCAGGTTTCTGGCGAGCACAATGTTACAAAAATTGAGTGAGTCGAGCAGGACCGGCAGGCTCCCGTGCGCATCTTTTTCTAAAATAAGTACTGTTTTGAGTGAAGATTTTGGAAAGGAGCAAGGCGTCTCGGACTGATAGAAGAGGTAACGTGTAGAATCTATCACCACACTGCTTCCCCAGTTGTGAGGATCTTGTTTCGCGGTGTCGAATTGCGAGATGCTCTTTTGTCTATAAAAGACCTTTCTTGATTCTTGAATGGATGAGTCATGTGCATTGAAAAGCAATACCCGGTTTCCTTGATGGAAATCCATAGGAGTACTTGATTTAGAGGAATAGATAATAATTCCAGCTTGATTTTTCATGGTCAACTCTTCATATCCCTGCCATGAAACAAAAAGACAGGTGAGAAGAATTCCAGTAAAGATGGGTTCGGTATGGTTTAATTTAATGCGCAGGACGAAACACAAGAGCAATCCATAACAAAGCAATACGGCGGAAATGTCCAAGGATTCGATTGGGACGGCCGCATTGGGCAAGCTGCTCAACTGGGTGGCAAGCCAATGAGTCAAACTTAAAAGATGATCAAGTAACCAAGAAACAGGTTTTGCAAGCCAGCTTATTTGGTTTGCGAGAAGCATAGAAATTCCGCCATACATCAAGGGGGCGGCGAGGGGCACAATCAATAGATTTCCTAGCAGAAAATAAAGCGGGAATTGATGAAAGTAGAACATGGCAATTGGAGCCGTAGCCAATTGTGCCGCGATGGAGATTTGCAAATAGGCCCTGAACCAGTGAATCACTTTTTGTTTCCTACTTTTCGATCGAGAAGGCGATTGATTGACCAGCAGAATTCCGCTTAAAGCCAAAAAGGAGAGCTGAAATCCTGCATTAAAAAGCAATTGAGAATCCCAGACTAAGAGAACAATTAAGGCAAAGGCGATGGCATTCCAGCTTCGGTGCTCACGCTGCAAGGCTTCAGCAAGAAGGTAGAGACTGCACATGCTTACGGCACGCATAACTGAAGGAGATAGTCCAGTGAACAACGCAAAGGCCCATAGAAGCAGGATGAGTAAAGCATTCTTTAGCACACTATTTCGAATCCATCGAAGACTTTGACTGAGCAAGAGCAACAGAATACCTACATGCATTCCCGATACGGCCAGCATATGCATGGTCCCACTTTTGGCGTAGACTTCGCGGATTTCAGGAATCAATTCTTGGCTATAACCAGTAAGTAGTGCCTTGAGGATGGCCCTGTTTTCCACGGATGAAATATGCATGTCAATGGTCGTCAGGATGGAATTTCGGCATTGGACTGCAAAGCGCTTTAGGCCAGGCTGTTCGGATAGTTTGGTCCAGCTTCCTGAATCTATCCAAACTTGGGTATAGATGTCTTTTCGTCCCATGAAGGAGGCGTAATCAAAGGAGGTAGGATTTTGAGGAGAAGAGATAGGTCTTATATCGCCATTTAGAAGCAAGACATCGCCAGGAAGCAGGTTTCGAGCAGAGACATCGTCTTTTACACTAAGCTGAGTCTTTTGATTGCCACGCTTAAATGAGGCCTGCAGGCTATCATAATGAAGGACTTCCGCTTCCATTGAGACCCGTTCATCTTTGATTTTTGGTTCAGATAGTAGTTCAAGGGCAAAATTTTGACTCACTAGAATTGGAGCTGGACTTGTGCGTTGTTGAGCATGCAATAAAGCGCCAAAGGCTATATAGATAGAAGGAACTAAGAAGTTTATTCGTTTCCATGAGCCGCTTCTGAATCCGAGAATGGCAATTATGTTTAGCAGGACAAGAATAAGGATCCAGGCTAAATGGTGGATGTTTAACTCAATCAGGAGTATTCCGCTAAGAAGGAATAGTGCAGGTCGAAATAAAGGGTTCTGACGCCAAAAGTGGTACATGCCAGCAAGGCATCAAAGCATGTGCTAGTCGGCTAGTTTTGTGTCACGGGAAAGTCAAAAGGGGGTCAGGACTGGGTCAAGATTTAACCCAAATACCTTCTGCGTACTAAATTGGCTAGTTCGAGGAAGTTTTTATCCTCATCATCCCATTTGTGTTCGGAGCGCAGATCATGGAGGTAGCTAAAGGCCTCATCACCTGATGTGAGGTTATTCATGTGGTGGATAGAGTAGGCGTATTTCTCCACGTTCCCAGCGAATAGCGCGTTGATGAACTCGAATTTTTTGGCGATGCTGATGGCCTTCTTCAAGTCGTTGATAGGCGTATTGCTGAATTTATGCGCCAGGTCATTCGCTTCTTCTTCATTATTGGCACCCTTGATGGCGTCGGCTTCAACTTTGGCTTCAGCGGCTAGGACCTTTTCTTCTGAAGGGGTTTCCTCTTCGACAGGCTCAGAGACCGGTTTCGTAGAGGTATTGGGTTCTGGGTTTTGGGTTCTGGCAGGGGTTTCCTCTTCGACAGGCTCAGAGACCGGTGCTGCGGGGGTTTCGGGTTCTGGGTTTTGGGTTTGGGTAGGGGCTTCCTCTTCGACAGGCTCAGAGACCGGTGCTTCAACCTCAATCTCTTCGACAGGCTTGGAGACCGGTGCTTCAGCTTCAATCTCTTCGACAGGCTTGGAGACCGGTGCTTCAACTTCAATCTCTTCGACAAGCTCAGGGACCGGTGTCTCCTTCTCAACCTTAGGGCTTACAGCAATAGGCTCCTCTTTAATTTTCGTTGATTCTAAGCCATGGTCTGCGGTCAACGGACTATGGTCTGCCGTCTTCTCCTTCATCACCAATCTTAACCGATTCACCTCTTCATACAAGTCAATGGTATGCTTACGCAGCAAATCGATATCGAGAACAGATACATCGTTCCGGGTTTTTAGGTCGGCATTAAGTTGGGAAATTTGAGCCGTTAAAGCCGCAATCGATTCGTGGGTATTATTTCTGTTCGCCATGTGCTTGTACTTGTACCGAACAAAATTAAGCCCGTCATTTGCATTGACTCCATGCAAGGGCCATTATTAATACACATTGGAATGTGCAGAAAGGAGGGAAGCAAGAAAAAGCAGTATGTTTATTGAGCCGAGACATCGACCAGGGAGTGAAAAAGGATGGATAGAAGTGATCTGTGGTTCCATGTTTTCAGGAAAAACGGAGGAATTGATTCGCCGCGTACGACGTGCTCAGTTTGCTAAACAACTCATTGAGATTTATAAGCCAGCAACCGATACGCGCTATCATGAAACGGATGTGGTTTCGCATGATGAAAATTCGATATCGGCAGTGGCGGTTGACTCTTCCGTTAACATTTTACTCTTGTATAATGGCGCAGAGGTAGTGGCCATAGATGAAGCTCAGTTTTTTGATCATGAATTACCTCGGGTTTGTGATGAGCTTGCCTCCAAAGGAGTTCGGGTTATAGTCGCAGGCTTGGATATGGATTTTCGCGGCAATCCATTTGGTCCGATGCCCAACCTCATGGCCAAAGCTGAATTTGTAACGAAAGTCCATGCGATATGTGCTCATTGTGGCGATGTGGCCTTATATTCCTTTCGTATTAAGCCTGATGCAAACCAAATTGTATTGGGAGAAAAGGATAGTTATGAACCGAGATGCCGCAAACATTTCGAGGAAGGAATGGGGTAAACCATGTATAAAATTATTCGGCACTTAAGTATTGATGTGGCCATAGGAGCGGCTGCCATGATGTACCTTGTTGCAGGATATTTGGGTACCCAGGTTGATGGCGTTTACTATTTTCTCCTCTCTCTCATCACTTGGCTGATCTATACTACCGATCATTTAATGGATGCTCGAAATATCAAGCACGAGGCCAGTACTCCAAGACATCGCTTCCATCAGAAATACTATAAACCAATCCTTACGGCAGCCATCATTGGACTTTTCCTGTTTGTTGGACTTATTCCGCGTCAAACTGCTGAATCGCTTTTTCGTTTGTCGCTTGGTCTTTCGGGACTAATTCTGCTTTATTTTCTCAGTCTTATTTGGGCACGCAAGACGCAATACCGCTATGTATTTAAAGAGTTGTTTATTGCAGCCTGTTATACGCTTGGAATTAGCCTTGTTCCTGTATTTCAATCTTGGCCGATTGATCTAAATAATTGGCTGTTTTTACTTGTAATATTCTTCTTGGCTTTAAGTAATCTCCTTCTTTTTTCAGTTCGGGAATTTCAAAACGACCTCAAAGATGAAAACCCGTCGGCCATCCGTTTTATGGGAATTCAATCATTAACTAGAATTCTTCAAGTTTTGATTTGGGTACAAATTATACATAGCCTCTATCTATTTTTAGTAGATGACATGATGCATGGATTGCTTCTTCTCATAATGGGTGTTATGATGGCTTGCCTCTATTATTTCCCTCGATACTTTATTAAAAATGAGGCGTATCGGGTAGTAGGGGATGGGATTTTTTTGGTGCCATTGCTTTTATTAATTTCCCATTTGTTCTCATAAATTCACCTATCTCTTAGGATTTATTACTTATTTTGCCTCAAATGAACCGGCAACTGTATCGAGGCATTATATTGGTCCTTATTAGTTTTACTCAAATTTGCTCCTATGGCTCTGATTACTACTGGGTTGGTGGTAAAGGTTCTTGGAATGATATCAGTCATTGGTCGTCAACTTCAGGCGGCATACCCAGTTATACGGTTATCCCTGGTCCAAATGATAATGTCTTTTTCGATTCAAACAGCTTTTCGTCTAATTCAGATTCGGTTTTTCTTACCACTGCGGCTTTTTCAAATAGCTTTTCCTACCAATTATCCTATAATGTAGCGTTTAAATCCTCTGGAAGTGGCGGTAAATTGACAGTTGAAGGCGATTTAGTACTTAGACCTGGCTCGGATCTTAACATTGTTTTTTACGTTAAATCCAATTCGAATGTCAATCAATTAGGTATTTCAGGGTGTAGGCTTCGGTGGTTAGTTCTATTTGGTAATGGCTATTGGGAACTGAACGATTTTGCAGAAATAAATGAATTTTTTCTGCAGCAAGGAAAGCTTGTGATTAAGTCGGATTCATTCACCTTCACCAATATTTATAGTAATACACAGTATGGAGCAAATAAGACATGCATCCAATTTGAGTCGAGATTTGCACGGGTGGAGCATTTTAATATGGATGATGATAGTATCTTGGCTGAAAATACAGTCATATATGGATTAGGATCCTTAAATACTAGAAATGCAGGCTATGCCCGGTTTGGCGAGGTTCATTTGAGTTCAATAACGGGAAGTGTAGGAATTAGTTTTAATAGCGGTTCCATACGTCGACTTTACTGCATTGGCAAAACAGTGAATGTCAGTCAGGCAACCTCACTAATCGATTCTATATTTTTAGAACAAGGTCAGACTATAAATTTCTCTAATTATCCGATAAATATTGGACATTTTGAAGGCTCGGGTACCTGTTCTCAACCAATTAAATTTATTGGATCCCAAATTACTGGGTCAACAATCCAAGGGATACAATCCTCAAATGTAAGTTTCGCTCTGTTTAGGAATATGCATTTTGCCGGAACCCTGAACGCTACAAATAGTATCGATTTGGTCGGTAATACGGGACTAAATATTCAAAGCTCTCAAACTAGTCAAACCTATTATTGGATTGGTGGTGCTGGACAATTCGAGGACCCATCTCACTGGTCTTCGAGCTCTGGAGGGAACCCAGCATCTTGCTACCCAAAAGAAGGAGATACTGCTGTATTTGATGGTAATTCATTCACCCAACCAGACACCGTTTTTTATAGTAAATCGATTGACTTAGGAGGCCTAATTATTACTACGGATAAGGTGTATTTCAAAGACCCATCTACACCGGTGAATCAGTTTAATTTATTTGGAAACCTGCACTTGGGAACGCATGTTTTTGGGATGGATAGCGCCAATGTTGATTTTATTTTGGGAAATGATGCTTCAGCGCGTTGTTCGGGTACAAAGCTGGAAAGCATTGAAATTTTTAGCCAGTCAAATGCCTTGATCTTATTGGATGATACCATCAAGGTGAATAGCATTTTGTTGAGAAATGGGGAATTAAATATTGACGGGCGCGTGGTCAATTGCATAAGTTTTGGAGGAAATTCTATTCAAAATATTTCCTTCAGCATGATCAATAGTACAATCAATGCACAAAATTTTGTCATGAAGATTTTGAGTGGTAGCTTGAACGCTTCTGGTTCAAAGGTCTTTGCAAGTAGGAGTTTTTACGCAAGTGGTTCAATTGTTCATTTGCCATATGTTTCGCTCAAGTCACAGGAGTCTGAAAAAATAGCTGTCACCTTCCTCGTTGCTCACGTCGGATATTTTAGCATGGATGGAAATATTGATATGACTGCCTATGATGGAGAAGTGGACACACTTTCATTAGAGCCAGGGAGTTTATTGGATATTTATCAGCAAAATGATCCCTTAACGATTAATGATGCATTCATAGCTCGTGCAACATGCATGAATCGAATTCGGATTTTGGATGCACGGTTTAAATTTCTTTCAAGCACCCAATTAAATTTTGAATACATCGATTTTGAAGATGTAAGCATGACTGGTCAAAACGGTATTAGCGCCACCAATTCTTCGAAAGTCCATTTTTGCAGTGGCTTTAACGTGGCAAATCCATCGAGTTCAAAAAAATATTGGATAGGCGGGAAGGGAAACTGGTTTAATCCAATACATTGGTCTAATCAAAGTGGTGGCAGTGCGATAAACTGTGTCCCTTCGTGTGATGATACGGCAGTATTTGACCATAATTCATTTAGCAATTCTGGAGATACTGTATTCTTGAATGGAGGGATGATTCCATGCATAGGGTTTGTAGATGTATCTGGCTTGAATAACGTATTTTCTTTCAGCGGTAATTCTCTAACTACAAAATTTGGCGCGAGGTTAAGTTCCTTTTTAAATCCAACTACCAGCCTGAAGGTGGATCAAAAAGGTTCAGGAGGAAGCCTGATTGATTTTAATGGATTTTCAGGGCGAACATTGCAGCTAACCTTTGCCGGAAACGGACCACACCAGCTTTTTGGTCAAACGGATTCAGTCTTGGTGATTGAATGTAAAAATGGGGTAATGAATGTTCCTGCATCGAAAATGGTAATCGGATACCTCAGTGTTGGCGATAAAGATGTTCGAATGGTCACATCAAACTATCCTAAAACAGAGGTACGCTTACTTGCCAATGAATCGTATAAAATCGCCGCTATTGGTTTGATTGGAATTGGAACATTGCATGCCGATTCAAGCAGAGTGACGAGCCAAACGGCTTTTCAAGACTCAAGGGTGACTAAATCCATAACCAGGTTTGAGCAATTCATCGTAGAGCCGGCATCTAAAGAACTCTTAAAAAAGCCATTTTTTATGGTGGGAGGAAGCATTGAAGCCAGAGCAGTTACTTTTAATAGAAATGGAGCAATACAGCCTCAGTTACTCGTTAAGTGTGATTCATTTAGGATTTTTGGCGCTGATAATCTCGTCATGACTTACTCATCATCCATTGAAGTGGCAGATTACTTTTTTGCTCAAGGAAATAATTGCTATAAGCTGATTCTTTCTGGTTTAGGGGGCAGTGCAAGTATTCGTTCCAATACGGCTGATTTTAATTGCGATCACCTGATTATTGATGAAGTGGAAGCGATAGGGGCGGCTAATTTTTATGCTGGAACTTATTCTCAACTGACGGGTACTACTGGCCAGTGGGTCCAAGGTGCGAATCCAAATTTAGCAACTCGATTTAATGGAGATACAGTGTCTGCTTGTGGCGACTCCATTTTTATTGACTTATTCCCTTATTACGGAGCCGCCGATTCGGTACGACTTTCTAATGGAATTACTGTGTTTAGATCTTGGACAAAGGATACGGGAATCATCTATATTCAAGCCTATTATGATTTAGGGTGCACCATCTATGACACATTATGGATTAACAGAAAAACTCTTTCGCCAAGACTACTTGGAACTGACACTTTTGCTTGCGGGCAAGATTCTTTGAAAATTGGCGCACTTAAAAACTTTTCAAATCCTTGGCAAACAAAATGGAGCACTGGTTCAACAGGCGATTCCTTAATGATTAGTCATAGCGGAAATTATTGGTTCGAAATCTTTCAACCAGGCTGTCTTTATCGAGATTCGATTGAAGTGTATTTGGGAAAAGAATTTCACTCACCAATGAGTGTTCAAGATACTTTTCTTTGTGCCGGAGATTCGCTGTTGGTCAACCTAAAAGAGGCTTCTGGCTATTTAGTTTCGTGGAGTGATCAGGCTTCTGGCCATAACCGATATCTGAAAGATGAAGGCACTTTCATCTATACAATCAAAGATTCGAGTTGTGAAAGCAGTGATAGTTTTCAGGTACGCTTAATCAATTTGAAAGTAACTATTCTAGGCGACACGCAATTTTGTGAAGGAGACTCTATTCAACTTTCGCCTTTACAATCTTCGGGTGCATTTACCTGGCAAGATGGTTCAACAAAAACCGATTATTGGGCGAAAACAAATGGTTCGTTTATGCTGATGCGACGAGACTCTGGGTGTATTGCCATTGATACGCATTCCGCAATGCTGCAGAGCAAACCCCAGCTTATTATTTCAGGGGATACTAGCTTTTGTGAAGGAGATAGTATTTCGCTCTCCGTGCAAAGTAATGTCGCTTCATGGCAATGGTTAGATGGTCAAACACATAGCCCCCTTTGGGTGAAGAAGGCGGGAAGTTATAAGGTTCAAACGATTAATGTGCTGTGTGCAAACCAAGACTCGTTTGTGGTAAGCATGCGCAGTGTACCCATGTATCAATTCCCTGATACAACGCTTTGTGCAGGTCAGAATATTCAAATACCCTTAGCTGGATTTCCCTCAGGGCTTGAAGTGTTTATGAATGGAACCAACCAATCGGACATGATGCAACTCGAACAAGCGGGAAGCTATTTTATTCGGTTCGAACAAGACAAATGTGTTGGTTATGATACAATTCATCTGGATTATTTTCCACCAATACCTTCCAACATGACAGATTCCATTGATTTCTGTTCTATACAAAACCGGTTGTTGGAAGTGCCGCTTGATACTCCATACAGCTATTTTTGGGAAGGCACTATGCTAACCTATGATGAAGTTTATATCGATACGGCTGGTGAATATGAATTACTGATTACGGATTCTTCGGGGTGTGAATTGGCCAAGAGTATTCATATATATGACTGTGCCTGCAAACTCTATTTCCCCAATGCAATAACAATCAATGAGGATAATAAGAATGAGCAATTCATTGGTTCTGGATGTTCAACTGTAAGTTCCTATCGATTATTGATTTATAACCGCTGGGGTGAATTACTTTTTGAATCAACAAACCCAATGGAGGCTTGGGATGGAACGTATAAAGGCAGGGTCTGCGCTGAAGGAGTATACCTCTATTTGGTTTCTTATAATAATCAAGCGCAAACCGGAGCTCCGAGTCGTTTTCATGAGAAAGGAACTTTGACTATCTTACGGTAAGTAAGATGCATGGCAAACACGAACAAAAACGATTACAATAAACTCGCCCCCTTCTACGATTGGCTGGGTCATACGCTGTATTTTGGTGCAATCGAACGTTCACAGCTTGCCTATTTAGACGCTATTCCAAAAGGAAGGCGCATACTCTTTATTGGGGGAGGGACAGGATTTTTGATAGATGAAGTGTTAGAAACTTGTAGGCCAAGTGAGTTGATCTATATCGAGAAATCAGCCATCATGATTCACAAAAGTAAAAAGGCGTGTAAGCATGATTTGAAAGAGCGAGTGACCTTCATTCATGGAACCCAAGAGGATTTAGTTGATGGAGAAAAATACGATGCTGTATTGAGTTTCTTTTTCTTCGACCAGTTTCGTTTTCCTACACTTTCTAAGATTTTTTTGCAATTAGATTCACATTTAAAACCAGGAGGACTATGGCTTTGGTCGGATTTTATTCCACCTGAAACTTGGTGGCAAAAAATTTTGATGCGCACCATGTTGCTGTTTTTCGATTTAACAACAAGCCTTGGCACGAATAGAGTATACTCGGTTCCGGAAATTATAATGAAGCGAGAATATCTACTGCAGCAAGAATCTTTTTTCTATGGAGGGTTTATTCGCTCGGTGGTGCTGAAAAAGCCTTGAGTTGATCGATAGCCATTCGGTCAATTGGCCAAGTTAACGTTTCCGGGTCAAGTTCAGCAAGAGGGGTCCAGAAGATTCCCTCCGGCTTGCCAATACTGGCCTGGCAATGCTTGTTTAATAAGGAATTGTCGAGACATTTTATGCGGTAATAGATGGAAATCAGCTGATCGTTCTGACTGAAGGCGCTTTGTTGGAAGAACTCATTCATGTATACGAATTCTCCGACAGCAATAGGCAATTGCCATTCTTCCATAAACTCTCGATGAAGCGAGTCAGTAATACCTTCTCCCCACTCTAATCCGCCACCCACGAACTTACACATCGCCATACCTCGGTAGTTTTCTCGAGCCAGGAGGATTTGTCGGTCTTGGATGAGGATGCCATAAACGCGAATATTAAATTGTTTTTCCATGGATTGAAGGCATGCAAGAAACAAAACAATCTTGACATCAATCTGGAAGCGTGTAATTTCGTGGCGATGAAAACGAGTATCCTGAAAAATGCCCGCTTGGTGAATGAAGGCCAAATCACCGAATGCGATGTTTTGATTCGCGGTCAACGGATTGAAAAGATTGCCCCGAATATTACTGCAGAAGGCGAAGTTTTTGATTTACAAGGAAAATACCTGCTTCCAGGAATTATAGATGATCAGGTCCACTTTAGGGAGCCAGGCTTAACGCATAAAGGAACGATTTATTCTGAGTCTCGTGCGGCAGTTGCAGGAGGAGTTACCTCATTCATCGAGCAACCGAATACGAAACCGGCAGCCTTAACCACGGCGCTATTAGAGGAGAAATTTTCCATCGCTGCAAAATCATCTTTGGCCAATTATTCCTTCAATCTAGGGGCAAGTAATGATAATTTGGAGGAGCTTCTTCGAGCCGATTATTCGACTTTTTCGGGCATCAAGATTTTTATGGGCTCCTCCACTGGGAATATGCTCGTGGATGATTTACGTGTGCTCGAACGCATCTTTTCAGAAGTGCCTCATCTCCTGATTACCCATTGTGAGGATGAGGCAACCATTCGCACCAATATGGCCATCTATGAAGCCCGCTATGGAGATGCTATTCCTGCTTCGGCACATCCACTCATTCGCAGTGAGGAGGCTTGTTACTTGAGTAGTAGCAGTGCCGTGGCTCTTGCCAAAAAACACGAAAGTCGCTTGCATGTTTACCATATATCAACTGCCAAAGAGTGTTTGCTCTTTAGCAATGACTTACCGCTAGAGAAGAAAAAAATTACGGCAGAGGCCTGTATTCATCACCTTTGGTTCAGCGATGAGGATTATGCGGAAAAAGGCATGTTCATCAAATGGAATCCAGCAGTAAAAACCGCCGCAGACCGCGAAGGGATTTGGCAGGCGGTTCTGGATAACCGTATCGATGTGATTGCCACGGATCATGCGCCGCACACGAGAGAAGAAAAGAATAATCCTTATGCTTCAGCACCATCTGGCGGACCATTAGTTCAGCACGCAGCTCAGGCGATGTACGATCAAGTTATTTCAGGAAGATTATCTATCGAAACAATGGTTCAGAAAATGTGTCATAATCCAGCCACCTTATTCCGAATCAAGGAGCGCGGTTTTGCACGCGAAGGGTATTATGCCGATTTCTGTGTATTGGATACCGAAGCAGCCTATTCGGTCTCTGAAGAAAATATTTTATCCCAATGCAAATGGTCGCCATTTGAAGGTCATACTTTCGGCTCAAGCATTAGTGGTACTTGGGTAAATGGCGAACAAGTTTGGAATGGCAAACGAATTTTTGACAAAAGCGTGACGAAAAGACTCGAGTTTTTGACATTGTGATGATAACTCTCGTTGGTGATTCGCGAACGAGCTTGTATTTTTGTTTCATGAGTTTAGAAGTAACTGGAAGAATCGTTCAAATGATGGACGAGGTCAATGGAACCAGCACGAGAGGTTCTTGGAAAAAACGCGAATTCGTCATTGAAACTGCTGAGCAGTACCCAAAGAAAATATGTCTTTCTGTTTGGGGGGATAAAGTAGATACATTAACCCAATTCAAAGAAGGAGCAAACATCACAGCAAGCATCAATATTGAGTCGCGTGAGTACAACGAACGTTGGTATACGGATATCCGGGCTTGGCGTTTGCAGCCAGCAGTTGAAGGAGCTGAAGGCGGACAGTTTGAGGCACATCCTCAGGAGTTTAACCAAGAAAACAGCCAAGAAAAAAGCGAAAACTACAAGGCCACAGAAGCCGACGACCTTCCATTCTAAGGAGTTCCTATAATTTAAGGAATGAAGAAGGTTTTGTTTTTCCTGATGCTTTCGGCCTTTGGGTTGAAGGCCGGAGCGCAAAGTGCGTTGCTTCCTTATGATGAGGAGGATTATTCGCGCATTCAACGTTTGGAAATCAAGACCAATCATTTTTCTCCTTTTTTCCATTCGGGTGTTGGTCCATATGCAAGAAAGGATATTGCCCGTTTCACGGATAGTTTTCAGATTCAGGGGCGCCCAATCACATTTCGAGATTTTCAATACCTGAATTTTCTCCAGGCGGATAATCCTGAGTGGTCTCGTTCGGAAACAGGAAGCAGAAAACCTTTCTTGCGTTATTTCTACCCAGAAAAGGCGGCACTTTTATACCATGAGCAAGCAGACTTTGCTGTTCGAGTAAACCCGATTATTTATACTCAGGGTGGTCGTGATTTTGCGAGAAATGAAAACCTGTATATCAATTCCAGAGGAGTTGAGGTACATGGTCATATAGGTAAAAAAGTAGGTTTCTATACGTATATCACTGAGAACCAAGTAAGGGCACCTTTCTATCTCAGACAATGGACTTCGTATGTTGGCTCATATCCAGCAGCTGGTTTGACCAAAACATTTAAGGAAAATGCTTACGACTTCTTGCAAGCCCGTGGATATGTTACGTTTTCTCCAGTAAAAGACATTATTCGTATTCAGTTTGGGCATGATCGCAATTTCATAGGCGATGGATACCGTTCCTTTATATTGAGTGATTTTGGCAAGGAATACCTCTTTTTGAAGGTCAATACCAAAGTTTGGAAGTTGAACTACCAAAATTTGTTTGCTGAAATGGTTGGAGATAATATTCGGGTTGGTTCAGAAGGGCCAAGCAAGAAATATATCGCTACCCATCATTTGTCCTATAATATTTTAGACAACCTGAATGTTGGTCTGTTCGAGACAGTTGTCTTCGATCGCACTGATAGCAATGGTTATAATAGTGGGTTTGAGGCAAATTACTTGAACCCCATCATCTTTTATCGTTCAGTAGAACATGGGTTAAATAGCAGCGATAATGCCTTATTGGGTATCAATGCCAAATGGAATTTTTTGGGCCATTTCTCGCTCTATGGCCAGTTGACCCTCGATGAATTTAAGATCGACGAATACCGCAATAATCAAGGATGGTGGGCAAACAAGTATGCCGCCCAAATTGGGGTGAAAATAGTCGATGCCTTGGTGCAGAATCTAGACCTTCAATATGAATTCAACACGGCGCGTCCATATACCTTCATGCACTTTAAACAGACGCAAAATTATACGCATTTTCGCACGCCAGTTGGACATCCTTTGGGAGCAAATTTTCGGGAACATATCGCCTTGTTAACCTATCGTCCTACCAAGCGAATTGGGTTTTATGTGACCTATATCTATAGCCAAAAAGGTCTCGATTCAGATTCACTTAATTGGGGAGGTGATATATTTCGTAAGGATTATTTAGGGCGTGTTCAAGAATATGGAAATAGCATCGGACAAGGAGCGCTTACTACTGTGAATATTTTAGAATTACGCCTTAGTTATCAATTTGCTCATCGCATGTTTGCGGAGTGTAGCTGGCTCTACCGCGGCTCAAAAAGCACCTTGGAGCCATATACCAATGAGTCATCTATACTAAATTTTGGACTCCGAATTAATTTAGCACGGCCGAGGAATTTGTTTTAAGGCTGAGGTTCCCGCCTTCGCTGAAAAAGCCGTGGCGGACGCAGAAGGTTGAGGTCGAGGCTGAGCTTAAGTACGGTCTCTAAGCTTGTCGAAGAGTGAGACGGCAGATTAGAAGGACTTGCTAGTGACCTCGTATCAATCAGTATGAATTCTTGGGATTGAAGCAGCATGAATAATTTATTGGAATTCTATTGCGCAGTTAAGTGACTGCGAATATATTTGCAGTCAAGTGGCTGCGTAAATGGAATTAAGAAGAGATGTTTTTCAGGCGATTGCTGATCCTACAAGGAGGGCAATCATTACTTTGTTGGCCATGCAGGCGATGACACCCACCGCTATTGCCGAAAATTTCAATTCCTCACGGCAAACGATTTCCAAGCATATTCAAATTCTTACTGAATGTGAACTCCTCCAGCAAGAACAAAAGGGGCGGGAGAATTATTACCACTTGAATGCTGCCAAAGTGAAAGAAATAGCCGATTTCATTGAGCCCTTTCGCGCTTTGTGGGACGAAAGGTTTAATAAATTGGAAAGCCTCATGCTACACTATCCTATCAAGAAATAAATGGAACGCAAAACTAAAATTCAAGCAGAAGAAGGCAAGCAGGAAATCTTCATTCGCCGTGAGTTTGACCTACCGATAGCGCTTCTTTTTAAAGCGTACACAGACCCGAAAATTGTTGCTCAATGGATGGGAACAAATGTGGTCAAATTAGAAAATAAAAAGCATGGGGCCTGGGAATTTGAAACATCCGATCCAAAGGGCAATGTCGTATTCCGTGCCAATGGCGTGATTCAGGAAATCGAAGAGAACAGCAAAATCACACGAACCTTTGAGATGGAAAATAGTCCTTTTCCCGTTCAATTGGAATTCCTTGAATTTTCACAATTAGCATACACTAGAAGTAAGTTGGTCATACAAATTGTTTTTAAATCAGTGTATTACCGGGATGAAATGTTAAAGTTACCCTTTGCTCAAGGACTAAATATGGCACATAATCGTCTTGAAGAAGTGGTACAGAATCTAAGTTAATAATCATGTCAAAAAGAAATAGAATAATTTATTGGGTTGCCACAGTTTGGCTTTCCTTGGGTATGGTTTCTACGGGAATTGTTCAGATCCTTCCCATGAAGGAGGAAGTTTTGAAGTTTTCAGCATTGGGTTATCCAGCCTATCTTCTGACCATATTGGGTGTTTGGAAAATACTCGGCGTACTGGCCGTTTTAGTTCCTAAAATCCCCTTGCTAAAAGAATGGGCTTATGCTGGGTTTTTCTTCGCCATGTCGGGTGCCATTGTTTCGCATCTTGCCTCGGGTTCTGAATTCGTCGAACTATTTGGTCCAGCGCTTTTACTTGTCTTAACCATCTTGTCTTGGTATTTTAGACCAGCAGATAGAAAATTCAAAACACAGTAGTATGGCAAGAAACATGAGCAAGGATGTAAACGAATATCTAGGTAGGCTGGATAATTGGCAGGATGAGCTCAGTACATTGCGGCACATTGTACTTGGCTGTGGCGTAGAAGAAACGGTGAAATGGGGAGTGCCTGTTTATATGGCTCATAATGGAAACATTGCTTTACTCGGTTCCTTTAAAGACCATTGTGTATTGAGTTTTATTAAAGGGGTGCTACTAAATGATCCAGAAAAAGTACTGGAAAGTCCAGGCGAAAATTCTCAATCCGTGCGTTTATTTCGCTTTCGAAGTGTAAAAGAGATTGAAGAAAAGGAAGGGCTTATTAAAGCTTTTATATTCGAAGCGATGGAGGTGGAGAAGGCAGGTATAAAAGTAGCGAAACAGAATAATGAAGACATTGTTTTTGTTGAGGAACTTCAAAAGAAATTGGTTTCTGATCCTCTTTTTAGCGATGCGTTTTTTGCTTTAACTCCAGGCCGTCGGAGGGCATATAATATATACTTCTCATCAGCGAAGCAGTCTAAGTCGCGCGACGCCCGGATTGAAAAATATACTCCTAGAATCTTAAATGGCAAGGGGATTAACGATTGTGTATGCGGTCACTCCAAGCGCATGCCCAATTGCGATGGGTCGCATAAGTTGTATGAATAAGGCATAGAGCATAGAGCATGCGCCTTCGCTAATCGCTATGGCGGACCGGAAGGACATGGGCCTTCGCGCATCAGAGACAGTTAAGCGCTTAGTATCACATCTTAGCTCTCACCCTCTCATGTCTCACGGTCTCAAATCTTATATCTAAAGTCTTAATTCTCTCCGCTTTTTTCCTATTTTTGAGGCAGATGAAATTTATCAATCCTCAGTTCCTCTGGGCATTTGGCGTGCTAGCCATTCCGATTATCATCCATCTATTCAATTTTCGCCGCTTTAAAAAAGTGATGTTCCCGAATTTGCGCTTCCTTCAAGAGGTTCAAATTCAGAATAAGAACAAGCAACAGTTGAAAAAACTACTGGTCTTGGCCAGTCGTTTATTGGCGCTCTCCTTTTTGGTCCTTGCCTTCGCTGGTCCTTTTATTCCGGGGAAAGATGAAGGGGTATCGGCGGCTGGAAATGTGTTGAGTATCTATATCGATAATTCCTTTAGTATGAATGCCGAAGGAAGCGAAGGAGAACTTTTGGAAGTGGCTAAAAACCGCGCGCGAAATATTGCGGGGGCCTATAACGAAACAGATCAATTTCAACTCCTCAGCAATGATTTTGAAGGAAAACACCAACGCCTTGTTAATCGCGAAGCCTTTTTACAGTGGGTGGATGAACTGGGGTACAGCGCCAAAACAAGGAATTTAAGTGAAGTATATACCCGCCAAAAGAATCTGCTCCAGAAAGAAGGTGGGAATGAAATGCGGCGCATGGCTTTTTTAATCAGCGATTTTCAGCAGTCAGTATCGGATATTGATAATTTAGAAACCGATTCTACAATTTCCGTTTACTTCTTGCCCCTAGAAGCACAAACACGAAGCAATCTTTCGTTAGACAGCGTATGGTTTGAAACGCCATATGTTCGCTCGGGAGAATCTGCTTTGCTCCATGTTCGGGTGAAAAATTTCGGGAGCGACGACCTCGAAAATGCCACTATGACTTTGGAGGTGAATGGGGTTCAAAAAGGGCTCGCAGCCTTGCAAGTGGAAGGCGGACTAGAATCGACCATCGAGCTTTCCTTCATACCGGAAAAAGCGGGATGGAATCAGGCTGTATTGCGTATAGACGATTATCCGATTGTGTTTGATGATGCGCTGTATTTTTCCTTTGAAGTACGTGATTCGCGTAAGGTTTTGCACATCCTCGCCGATGGAAATGCAGGGAAAGAGATCAAGTCGGTTTATTCCACAGATTCCTATTTTCAGTACCAGCAGATGTCGGTAAATGCGTTGGATTACCGCTCATTTTCTGAATATGATCTCATTCTTGTGGAATCTCTACCCGATTTGAGTAGCGGGTTAAGTTCCGAGTTAAAGAAATATACCGAAGAGGGCGGGAGCTTGGTCTTCATCCCAAATAAAGACAATGCCGCAGCGGGAAATCTATTGGCCACGGCATTGGAACTTCCTTTGCTCAGCACCAAAAAAGAAGGTGCCCAAGAAATTCGTTTTATCAATACCGAACACCCAATCTATCAAGAAATTATAGAGAAGATGGATGAGCGTATGCCTTATCCTCAGGTGCAAGCGTATTACCCTTGGCAAGTTCAGCCTTCTGGGGGCTATGCACGATTATTAGGGACAGCAGATGGTCAAAGTATTTTAAGTTTATTTGATCGAGGTAAGGGGCAGGTATACTATTTATCCTTACCGCTTTCCTTGGAATGGAGCAGTCTTACACGTCACTTTTTATTCCCAGCCACCCTGTTGCAAGCCGGTTTTCGAAGTATTCCAGGTCAGAGTTTGTACAAGCAAATTGGCGGAGACATGATGATACCCTTACGGCTCAAGGCCAATTCGAATGAAGAGATATTGGAGCTTCGGGGAGAAAAGGAAACTTCGATTCCTGAAGTCCTAGTTCGCAATAATACCCAGTACCTGCGCATGGATGAAAGTGTACAACAAGCAGGCTCTTTCTGGCTGCATAAAAAAGGAGAGACAACAAACCTACAATCCATCAGTATCAATTACTCAAGAAGAGAAAGCGCAACGGCGGCTTATGCCAGCGACGAACTTAAAGACCGTCTGCCTCCAGGTTCTTCCATATCCATCATCAATTCCAAGTCGGAAAGTGTTGGAAAAATGGTGCGTGACCTCGATGCGGGAGAACAATTGTGGAAACTCGCTGTGCTTTTAACCTTGCTCTTTGTTGCAATTGAGATACTTTTGCTTAGATTTCTGAAATAGCATGACCCAGCTCATACTCAAACAGGTCCGGATCATTGATCCCCAATCCCCTCACCACCTTCATACCCATGATATTTATATCGCTGATGGCATCATCCAAGAAATAGCCGAGTCTATCTCTAAAAAGGGTGTCGAAGAGATTTCTGGGAAAGAATTGGCCGTGAGTGCAGGTTGGCTTGATATGCGGGCTAATTTTCGTGACCCCGGATTCGAATACAAAGAAGACCTTGCAAGTGGAGCGCGTGCCGCTGCTGCCGGAGGGTTTACCGCGGTGGCACTTTTACCAGACACATATCCTGTTCTCCAATCCAAGTCAGAGATAGAATATATCCGTAACGCAAGCAGAACCCTACCGATAGATGCCCTACCAATGGGTGCTATAAGTAGAGATTTGGCAGGAGAGGAGATTACAGAAATGTTCGATATGCACCAAAGTGGAGCCGTGGCCTTTAGTAATGCCAATATGCCGGTAAAGGCTGGGGTTATACAACGTGCCTTGATGTACGTGATGGGTTTTGATGGTTTGCTTTGTGTTCATTCCGATATGCCGAGTATTTCGAATGGCGGACAAATGCATGAGGGATATCAAAGTACCTTATTGGGACTCAAAGGAATTCCAGATCATGCGGAAACTATTGCTGTAAATCGGGAGTTAGAAATTCTGCGTTATACCGGCGGAAAGATTCATTTTTCACATCTCTCAACCCCCTCGGCATTAAATAGTATTCGTGCAGCTAAAAAAGAAGGGCTTGCTGTAAGCTGCGACGTAGCGGTTCATCAATTGGTTTTCGACGATACCGACCTCGAAGAATATGATAGTCGCTTTAAAGTATTCCCGCCTTTTCGTTCAAAGGAGCATGTTAAGGCGCTTCGAAAAGCATTGATTGACGGAACAATCGATGCCGTAGTCTCTGATCATCACCCAGAAGATACGGAACATAAACAGGTAGAATTTGATTATGCAGCTTTCGGAATAAGCAGCATCCAAACGGTATTGCCTGCGCTTTTGTCGGCCATTCCAAAAATCAGTGATGAAAGATTGGTGGAAGTCCTCTCTGGCAATCCGCGTAGATTATTAAAACAAGAAACAGCGAAAATCGCCCCAGGTGAAGTCGCTAATATCAGCGTGTTCAGTCGCCAAGAAAGCTGGACATTAAACAAAAGCAGCAATTGCTCGAAATCAATTTATAGTCCGTTTTGGATGAAAGAATTGCAAGGAAAAGTAATTGGTACCTATACCAAAGGAAAGTGGAACCCAGCATGAGTCAGATAATTCCCCCTATTAAGAATGCCCTACATGCCATGATTCGTTGTTTCGTAGATGGATCGTCGGAAGTAAATGCCGAAGAAGGTCAGCTTTTACTTGCCGATATGGTAGCCCTATTGGGACATGCTGGCGAGTTTAAGGCGAAGCTTGCAGAAATGGATAAAAGTATGGAGGCGCATCCGAATTTTGAGCCCTTGTATGATTACCTTTTCGACCTGCTCATGCTCAGCTTTATTGCTTCTGATTCGGCTCAGATGGACGAGAATTATCTTGATTCCGAAGAGTGGCTGAAAATCGAAGATGAAACCAGCGATCGCGGAAGTGAGATGCTGAACATGTATATCTATCTTACCGAGGCCGCCACCCAAGAGATTGATATCGACTTGATGGATTTCTTGAATGAATTTCTTTTGGCAGATGATGAACTCTATCAAGATGATTTCTTTGTGTATGAGGAAATTCTCAAGAATGAGGAAATTGCAGAAGCGGATATTGCTGAGATACTTAGCGCAGCAGAAAAGGTGGAAACGGATGAGTTGAGAGAAATTTACGTTCCTCTCTTAGCCTTTTTTGATGTACATGATACCGAAGAAGATGTGCTGAAAGCGATTTCAAATTCAGACTACCAAAAACCAATTCATCTTGCCCTTTATGGAGCCTTATGCGCCTTTGCTGAGGGTTTAGAGGAGGCATAGAATATGGATAAGTCGGCGATAGAAGAGGAGCTCAAGAAGAGCATTCGACAAATCCCCCATTCGCCGGGTATCTACAAGTATTTCGACGAGCAAGACACGCTCATCTATATAGGTAAGGCCAAGGACCTTAGAAAACGGGTCAGCTCTTATTTCAATAAAAAGCATTACGAAAACCGCAAAACAGCGGTCATGGTGAGTCGGATTCGGCGCATCGAGTTTGCCTTAGTGGATTCTGAATTTGATGCTTTACTACTGGAGAATAGCCTTATTAAGGAGTACCAGCCTAAGTATAATATCAATCTAAAGGACGATAAGACTTATCCATTTATTCGTATCACCAAAGACCGTTTTCCTAAGGTATTTCCAACCCGGAATATGGTACGTGATGGATCCGAATACTTTGGTCCTTATGCCTCGGTAAGGATGATGCATACCATTTTGGATATGATTCGTCAACTCTATCCCCTGCGAAATTGTAATCTTCATTTAAGCGATGCGAATATCAAGGCAGAGAAGTTTAAGGTCTGCTTAGAATACCATATCGGCAATTGCAAAGGTCCTTGCGAAGGGCTTCAAGATGAGGCAAGCTATATAGCTTCCTTAGAGCAGGTAAGAAAGATTTTAAAAGGAAGTATTGGAGAGGCGCTGAACCATTTAAAGTCCTTAATGCAAGAAGCCTCAGATACTTGGAAATTCGAACAAGCCGAAGAATACCGCAAGCGTCTCGAAACTCTGGAAAACTACCAAAGCAAAAGCACCGTGGTGAGTCATACGATTCATGATGTAGACGTATTCTCGCTCGCCCAAGAAGGAAAGTATGCCTTTGTGAATTTTATGAAGGTGGCCAATGGAATGATTATCCAAACGCAGACCATTGAGCTGAAGAAGAATTTAGACGAGCCTCAGGAAGAACTCTTGGCTTTAGCAATCGGAGAAATTCGTGCGCGTTATAATAGCACCAGCAAAGAGATCCTCGTTCCCTTTGTACCAGATATCAGCGATGAGAAGGTTCAATTTGTTGTTCCTAAAATTGGCGACAAAAAGAAACTCCTCGAACTCTCTCAAAAAAATGCCCGCTACTATATGCGGGAGAAGCTGGAACAATACGAAAGGCTTAACCCCGAGGTGAAGGTAGAACGCCTCATGACCCAAATGCGCGACGACTTAAGGCTTACCGAATTGCCTTATCATATCGAATGTTTTGATAATTCGAATTTCCAGGGAGCATATCCGGTATCGGCCTGTGTGGTATTTCGGAATGGAAAGCCAGCTAAAAAGGACTACCGTCATTTTAACGTGAAGACTGTGGTTGGTCCAGATGATTTTGCCACCATGAAGGAGGTGCTCACTCGCCGTTATACCCGTATGATGGAAGAACAGGAGCCATTGCCGCAACTCATCGTAGTGGATGGTGGAAAAGGACAACTTAGCGCGTCAGTTGAAGCCTTGAAAGAAATAGGCGCGTATGGTAAGATGGCCATCATTGGGATAGCTAAGCGTTTGGAAGAAATCTATTATCCCGGTGATCCCGTTCCAATGTTGATTGATAAGAAATCCGAAACCTTAAAAATCATCCAACAAATGCGCGACGAGGCCCACCGCTTTGGAATTACCCACCATAGAAACCGCCGCGACAAAGGAACACTTAAAAGCGAACTCACCGATATCAAAGGTATTGGCGACGAAATGGCGAAGGCTTTGCTTACCCAATTTCGGTCTATCAAAAAAATCAAAGAAGCTTCGGAAGAGAGTCTAGCTGCGGTGCTTGGTCCGGCAAAGGCAAAGGTTGTCTTTGCGTATTTTCATCCGTAAAGCAAACCCTCCAAAGCCCGTCATCCCGACCGTAGCGGAGGGAAGGGGGGTAAAACATACCACGTTTGTCGCATTGCCTGGCCCCTCGGTTCCGCTACGCTCCACTCGGGGTGACGGCAAGGGTAAGCTGCCTTGTTCCTCATTCCATACGATGTAGGACTGTTCCAGCAAATACCTTACTTATGCGGGTAGAAATATTCATTGCCAGCAACAATGCTGAAATCATAGTCCATAATCAATCCGAACATGCCACGCTTACTGTGTTCTTCTAAATAAACGGGAATATTCCGAGCCTCAAAGCGTTGAATATCATCTACCGTCAGGTAATAATTGGCGAGGTATTTATATTCGGTAGGATAGTCAAAAACCGATAAGTTTTTTAGTCGACAGTTTTGGTAATCGCAACGGAGCGTTGTTTCATTCAAGCGATAGCGTACATTTTTCTGGTAGCTCCAGAAGCTATGGCTGAATAGAAATATAACGGAAACACTCAGTGCGGCTCCTCTAAGTAAATTCCAAATAATGGCAAGTTGTGGCGCATTTTGGTTGTCGCGCCAAAGTTCAGAACGAAAATAAATGGCTGTAAATAAAACGGCACCTAAGCCCATCATGATCAAAAGGATGACTTGATGATCAGGATTACTCTTCACCAGACTAGAATAAAAGAAGATGGCAGGAAGGATTAAAAAGGAATAAAACCTCAAGACCCTCGGGGTATACGGCTTTTTAATCGTCTTGAGGTAGCCTGGGATTTTCTTCTTACTCGTTTGATTGGCCTGAGTTATAAAATCAGGGTGCAGTAAATAATTCTCATCTCCATTCAACGGGTCTTGATTCAATAAAGCACATAGATGATTGAAGATATCAGGTAAACTTTCCTTAAACTTTTGCGGTGCTTCAAAGAAATTCTCTACACAAACGGCAAAAAATTCATGTTCGTTGGCCAATGCTCTTTGCCGTAGAAACCCTTCACCACGTTCTACAAAAAGTTTATGTTCTGGCACGGAGAATTGTATAAAGTCAGCAAAGAATAGATCAATAATTTTATCGCTTTTGTTCTGTTTTTTATGATTCACCTCTAAAGCATGTGCCATTTCATGCAGCCCTAAATTATAACCGTCTGAATCAATTCGAAATCCTTCTTCAAAATCTTTCCAAGAAAAGGCAACTTGTCCGGTACTGTATGTAAGACCTTTGACTTCCGCTTCAGCTAAATCACTGTAGAAGGTATCAGGATAGAGAAAAATATGATGAAAATAATCGAGTCGGAAATAGTCTAGCCCAAAGGTTAATTGAGCAGCGGCCCCACATACGAGCAGTCGCTTTGAGTGGTCAATAACAATTCCTCGACGGCCTTCAAATTCCCAGTCTTCCATAAACTGAAAACTTCGGTAAATAAATTTTGCCCGGCCTTCAGAGTCTAATTTTCGATAGTATGTAAAGCGCTTAGAAAAGAATTCATCAATCTGAATGAATTGATTTCTACTGATCCTGTTTTGCCATTTGACTTTATTGAAATAGTAATTATTCCATTCCTTTTCAAGAGTGGGTAGGCTGACTATGATTAGCAGCATACTTAGAATAAAAGCAATAGTCGAGAGAAGGATCATTGGATAGCTTCGGTATGCATAATACGACCTATCGCATATTTATGCAAGTAATTGACTTCGTGCCGAATTTACTTTCTTTGTGAAATGGCAGGTCCCACGGAATACTTATCTATCGAAGAAGCAACAAGCGCTGAATTCAAAGACCGTGGATCACGTTTTTTGGCTTTTGCTTACCCAGTAGATGATGAGGAAGCAATAAAAAGGGAACAGAACACCTTAAAGGAAAAATACCCCGATGCTACCCACCATTGCTATGCTTGGGTATTAGGTGCTGATCGTTCACGATACCGAGCAAATGATGATGGCGAGCCGAATCATTCTGCAGGAACTCCCATCTTGCGGCAGATAAATTCGTTTGAACTGAGTCAGGTTTTGGTGGTTGTAGTGCGGTATTATGGAGGCACAAACCTTGGTGTCCCCGGATTAATTCATGCCTATGGTCATGCAACGCGATTGGCATTGGAAGCGTCATCCATACAGACAAAACGTTTGCGCACTTGGGCAGTTTTTAATTTCCCCTTTGGAGAGGAGGGAAATGCCTACCGCTTAGTAAATCAAGTGCAAGCTGAAGTGAAAGAATTGCTGTATAAGCCAGAACCGGAATTACACATCCAATTCGATCTAGAGAAAAAAGAAGAACTGGAAAATCTAGCACAGAATTTCCCTAATATTGAGGTGATATGCGATTAAAGAACAGGATTTTAACCCTATGCATGTTTGCATTAATTGGTGCAGGAGCGCTGGCCCAAAATGAACCTACCATCGCAGGAAATATGCCCGTGCAACTTTTTCCATCTTTAAAAATAAGCTGGGGAGAAACCATTACACCCGAAGTGGTTTTGCATCAAGGTCTTTCCTTGGTGCAAGGAAACTTTCATCCAGGTGATTTTAAACTGAGCACAGAAAGGGAAAGTCCTGAAGGGCATTATTATTTATTTAGTTATCTAAAAGAAGGAGCACCATTCCAGGATTGTTATGTGAAGTTTTTTGTAGACCGTAATCAGGTGCTTCGTCAGGTGCTCTATCAAACAGCACAAGTTGATATGCCTCGTTCTGGCAGCTTTGCAGACTTCTCAAAACTCAGGAGCAGCTTAAATGGCTATGCACATATTGGTGAGATGAGTAAAGTATGGATTTGGAATGCACCGGTTTGGCAAGCAGCCGTAGAAGTGGTTATTGTCGAGGATCTCGGTGCCTATGCCGAGAAACGTTTTTACGATGCAGACTTGAATGAGTTGGGTCGTCGCGATTTTGCATGGCGTTTTAAAGGGAAGGATAGTACGGTTCGAGGAATGGTGTTTAATCCAGACCCGCTCACAAGTGCCGAAGTTTCTTATGGAGGCGCATACCAAGATTTTAACGACGGCGATAGTGCTGCATTAAATAATGAACGTTTCAGTCTGCCAATACGTGTTGATTTTGTGAATGACAGTTTCATCCTTCGTGATTCTGTTTTTCATTTTAATGAGATTGAAAATCCGGCGAGTGATGAACCGAAAGGATTGACTCCTGCGTTTGATTTTACTCGAGCACAGGATGAATTTGAGTATGTCAATACCTATTACCATTTACAAACTTGGGTAAGAAGGGTGCATGACTTGGGCTATAACTTACCGAACACCACGGTACAGGTTGATCCGCATGCCTCCAATGGAGCGGATGTTTCTGGATTTACACCAGCCTACGGCGAATTGGCGCTACTATTTGGTGATGGAGGAATTGATGATGGTGAAGATGCAGATGTAATTGTTCATGAATTAGGGCATGTATTATCTTATGTGGCGGCACCAGGAACAACCAATGGATTGGAACGTACTTCTATGGAAGAAGGGACCTGCGATTATTTTGCGATGTCCTATTCGCGTCAAATCAGTAATTATGGATGGCAGAAAACATTCAATTGGGATGGAAATGTAACCTGGCAAGGTCGTGTTGTTAATACCGCCAAGAAATTTCCAGACGATTATACCAATAACAAATACAATAATTCAGAAGTTTGGGTTGCCGCATTGGCAGAAGTATTTGATAGTTTGGGCGCGGATAAAACGGATAAGCTCGTTTTATGTGCTTTGTACAATCAGGTGAGTAATATGACCTTCATGCAGATGGCAGCAAATTGTCAGCAATGCGATTCTATACAAAATGCGGGAGCCAATAGTATGATAATATATAATGCCATGAACCGCAGAGGGCTAGCCCATCCACTTGGCTTTAAACAGGCAACGGTATCGAACTGGAAGTTATTGAATTCGGAAGGATTTGCGAATCGTGGAGAAACAATGATCGTTGATTTTGCAGGAGCCATGTTAAGCGGACAGGCTGAACTATATGATTTGCAAGGCAGGTTGATTCAGGTGAAAAATTTCGAAGGAGTTGCTGCGATAAATATCCAAGCTGGGGACATAAAAAAAGGTCTGTATCTGCTAAGGGTCAATAGCGATACAAACCTTTCGTACTCGTTTCTAGTTGCCAGACACTGATCCTAGTATCCTGAAGCGCCCACGGTCGATAATTGACGTGGCTCAACAGTAATAACAGGTACAGAGCTATTTCTTATAATCTTTTCAGACATGGAAGTGCTGAAGAATCCAGCATCTCTATCATTCATGATTACAATTAGGTCAGCGTTTTGCTCGTTGGCATAGTCGATAGTTACCTGATCAACTTTTCCCCCAAGATGAAAGTGGTAACTGCATTCAACGCCTTTTTCAGACATGAATTTTTCAGCAGAGTGGGCATAAGATTTTACTCTTTTTTGCTCTTCTTCACTCTTTCCACTTACCGCGATGATGTCGATCATGGCACCAAAATGTTTGGCGATTTCCATGGCTACAGGCACCTTTTGGCGGGTTTCTGGTTTGTCGTGAATAGGCATAACAATATGCTTCACCGGCTTGGAGCTGAATTCATCCTTGACCGTTAACACTGGAATATCCAATGCATTGACAATTCCTTGCGAGTTTTTATCCGCAGGAACAATCAGGAGATTCGCCTCAAGCTCAATCGCAGTTTTTACGATTGTTTTTACTGACTCAGATGATTTACGTACAATTTCGAATTTCACATTTCCTTCCGAAGCTTTTTCTTCAATCATTTTCTCATACACCGCGCAGTTGTCGTCAAAACAAATGAGGTGAAAAGTACAATTGAAAACCTTAGAAAGGTTAAGTGCGGCATCTAATGTACCAGGGTGCAGTCCATCACTGCGAACGCCAATGGCAATTTTAGTAAAGTCTGTTTTCATAGGCTTTTGTTTATATCTACTTTGTTTCGTTAATTAAATCCTTGGGTAAGATAATTTTTTGCTTGGATATATGCAAGAGAATATTACACGATGGCCCACGAATTTAGGAGTCTAAAAATCTTATCTTCGCGCCAGAATTAAAGAAATTTATCGAACATGAAAGAAGTATATATAGTCTCTGCCGTTAGAACACCGATCGGAAGCTTTGGTGGAGCTTTATCTAGTATTCCTGCTCCTAAATTGGGTGCAATCGCTATCAAAGCAGCTTTGGAGAAAGCAGGCGTGGATGGAAAGGAAGTAAATGAAGTTTTTATGGGCTGTGTATTGCAAGCAGGCCTCGGACAAGCTCCAGCGCGCCAAGCGACTATTTTCGCCGGACTATCTGACAACATTCCAGCAACGACTGTAAATAAGGTATGTGCCAGCGGAATGAAATCTGTTATGTTGGCGGCTCAGTCAATTATGACAGGCGATAATGAGGTTGTTGTGGCAGGTGGTATGGAAAACATGTCCATGGTTCCTCATTATATGCATGCCAGAAATGGAACAAAACTGGGAAATATTACCATGATAGACGGACTTGTAAACGACGGGTTAACCGACGTATACAATGCATATCATATGGGAAATGCAGCAGAGCTTTGTGCTACAGATTGTAAAATTTCTCGTGAGGAGCAGGATGCTTATGCCATTGAATCGTATACACGTTCAGCCAAAGCTTGGGAAGCCGGTAAATTCGACTCGGAGATTGTTCCTGTATCGGTTCCACAAAGAAAAGGGGACCCAATTGTTGTTACCAAAGATGAAGATTTTACGAATGTGAAATTTGATAAAATCCCTACACTTCGTCCTGTTTTCCAAAAAGAGGGTACAGTAACCGCAGCGAATGCCTCGAACCTAAATGATGGAGCAGCGGCGTTGGTATTGATGAGCAAAGAAAAAGCGGAGGCCCTCGGAATTAAACCAATCGCTGTAGTGCGTGGATATGCCGATGCGGCTCAAGCGCCTGAATGGTTTACAACGGCTCCCTCTAAAGCATTGCCAATAGCACTTGCTAAGGCTGGAGTTACTTCAGAAGAGGTTGATTTCTTTGAGATCAATGAAGCCTTCTCGGTAGTTTCTATCGCGAATAACCAAATCATGAAATTGGATCCTGCAAAGGTGAATGTTAACGGAGGTGCAGTATCTCTCGGTCACCCATTGGGTGCTAGTGGAGCACGGATCTTAGTTACCTTGATTCATGTATTGCACGGAAATAATGGAAAAATTGGTGCAGCCGGAATTTGCAACGGTGGGGGTGGTGCCTCAGCCTTTGTATTGGAGGCACGCTAAGAATAAAATTAAAAAGAAGCCGTTCTAGTCTTAGGATTGGAACGGCTTTTTAGTGAAGAGGGCACAGGGCACAGGGCACAGGGCTTTTTGCTGTGGCCCGCACACCTTCGCCGAAAAGGCTTACACCTTCGCATACGCTTCGGCGCACGCGGCCGGCGCACGCGGTCGACGGAGGACTATTTCAAAAGAGCGTTTTAAAAAAGGGTATGAAAATAAGACTGAGCATTCTTCTATTATTTCTCGCAATTTCGGGCTTGACGAAAGCTCAAACTGAGATTGAAAGGCTCTCTTGGCGCATGTCGGCTTTAGGCTTTGATATGGTCGAATGCCGCAAAGATGCCGAACGAGATTCGTGTATCGCCTTGTTCAATGAAAATATGGATAGCTTAATCTCCATGCCTGGTTCCTTTAATCATCGATTTGATTCGGTGGCAAATATTCGCATTCTCGATGCACCTAACCATTCGTTTCGTTTATTGACCTGGGGGTTTCGTCATCCAAACGACTCCTTTTCCTTTTTTGGCATCCTTCAATATGCTAGCCAAGAGAAGGAAGCGGTATGGCTTAGAGACTCGGCACATCGCTTGGGTAATAATGATACCGCTTATCACGCAAGCTTAAGTCCGGAGAAATGGTATGGTTCTATTTACTATCAAATAGAAAAAATCAAGTACAAGAAAGAGGAATACTACCTGCTCGTTGGTTGGAACGGAAATACGATAAAAACCGACCGAAAGGTAGTGGATGTACTCTCTTGGAATGAATTTGACGAACCGGTATTCGGACTCCCCATTTTTGATGTGGGTGCAAGCAGCTATCAAAGTCGCGTTATTTGGGAATATAAAAACGGAGCGAATATGGTTTTGAAGATTGAACCCAAAGAAAAGCTGATTGTATTTGAGCATACAGAGCCTGCCGACTCCCGTGCAAGGGGAATCTATTCCCTTTACCTTCCTGATGGGACCTATGATTTCTTCCGCTATAAGAAAGGGCGCTGGATCAAAGAAACGATGCTGTACGATCATTTTAAAAATCCAGGCAGGGATTAATAAATACGAAGCTTCACGCTTATTTATTCCTAAAAAAATTATCCATCAATACAGCCGTTGCAACACCAGCATTTAGAGATTCAGCCCTACCAAGACGAGGAATGCTAATTTTGTTGGTGACGAGTGTCAATACTTCTTCCTGGATTCCTTTTCCCTCATTGCCAATCACCAATACCGCATTGTCTGGAAGCTGGGCTTGGTGCACATTCTCTCCATCCATAACAGCCGCAAAGGCAGGCAAGGTGCAGGCGTTGAAAAATTCTTGAGCGGGTTTAATGAGTAGCTTCACCCGCAGGAAGGAGCCCATGGTGGCGTCTATGGATTTTGGATTGTACAGTTCTACCGTGTCTTCACTGCACCACACTTGCTTTAGTCCATACCAATCGGCGATACGCAAAATGGTGCCTAAATTCCCTGGGTCACGAATACCGTCCAAATATAGTTGAATGCCAGAAGTTGGGATTTTAGCATCCCAGGTAGGAATCTCCACCACAGCCAAAGCCCGCTGGGGAGTAGGGTGGTGCGACAGCCGTTCCATTTCTTTATTGTTCACCAAGACACATTCTACCACGGTTTTCGGAACATCAAATCCATCTATGTAGTAACATGTTATAATTTTCCACGAACTCTGGAATAATTCATGCACAGCCTTGTCGCCTTCTACCACAAAATGATGGTATTTTTGCCTGAATTTCTTAATTCGCAAAGATTGAACGTATTTTATTGCCGTAACTGATAATGCCATAATCCTTTAGGTGACCAGAAAGTTTCAAATATATCTATTTTGTCTGCTCACGTGGGGATTGGCTGCATGTTCTGTAACCCGTCACATGGATGAAAATGAATATTTGTTGAACCGCAGCAAGTTAGAGGGCGTCGATAATAAAAATTTAAAGTCGGGGTTAAAGGAAAATTTATTGTTCAGTGAGAATAAGAAAATTCTCAATATCTATCCTTTCTATTTGCAAGCATGGAATTTTGGAAAAGATGGCCGAGATACCAATCGCATTAGAATTTTTGTGCGAGATAAAATAGGCGAGAAGCCGAACATACTCGACTCGGTGAAATTAGAGGCGAATGCCGACCAGCTTGAGCTTTACCTTTTTAATAATGGCTACTTCAATGCAAAGGTTGATTACGCGGTAAAAACCCGACATAAGAAGGCGTTTGTAACCTATAAAGTGAATTTAAATAAGCCTTACCGCATTGCTGAGGTAGAATACCGAATTTATGATAGGGATATCCATAAACTTCTCATGAAGGATACAGCAGGCCTTCGTTTTCATAGCGGAGAAATTGTCAATACCGATCGGATGGGAGAAGAGCGCGACCGCATTGCAGCCTACCTTAGAAATAACGGATATTTCTTCTTCGACAAGCAGTATATCTCTTTCGATGTCGACTCGAATCAAAACAATCATACGATAAAAATGGCGGTTGAGGTGAAAAACCCAGGCCTATACAAACGGCATGAGACCTACCAGTTTAATGAGGTATATGTGGATATTGCATACCCTTTCTATCTAGAAGGAAAAGATGATTCGACGTTTACAGAAATTGATGGAATAAAGGTTCGTACACGCGGAATGCCAATTTCCAAGCAGATTTTCGCCGACTATATTAAGGTGCGGGCAGGAATGGAATACAGCGATAAAATGGTGTTAAGCGTGTATAACCGTTTATACGGACTTCAAATTTTCTCTGCCTTGCGGGTTGATATGACGCCTGACACAACGAACCGCTTAGTTGATATGATGATTGTGCTCACTCCGGATCCATCCATGCGATTTGGAATAGAACCTCAGGTGATTACTTCTGATCAATCGAGTTCTGCCGTGGCCAGTAATCAGCGGATTTGGGGTATTTCTGGTCAGGTTTTATTTCGGCATAAAAATCTCTTTGGGGGGGCTGAACTTTTTGATGTAACCTATTCTGGAGCAACGGAGTTTCAGTATACCAATAAAAAATTCATTCTTTCCAATGTGCAGCAGAGCTTGTCGAACTCACTGGTGATTCCTAAGTTTTTATGGATAGATAATTCAAAGTGGGTTCAAAAAAAGGGGAAAGCCATGAATTGGAAATCGCCGTCAACTACCTTTAATTTAACTTTTTCCTACCAGTATAATCCTGACTTTATTCAGCGAACTTCACTTTTAAATTTCTCCTATGCTGTAGGAGGTGGTTTTAACTTCTTTCGATTTGTTCCTTTGGAGATGAATCTCAATCAGGTAACAATTAAGAGCGATTTCTTGGATAATTTAACTCCTGGGGATCGGGTACTATTGAGTAGCCTGCTGAACCCTAATTTTATCCCTTCAAGCCGTTTTGAATGGTATTATGAAGACAAAGGATTATCCCCAACCGGGAACTACCATAAGTTCAGGTTGAATTTAGAGGCAGCGGGAAATGTTTTTTATACGGGTCTGGTTTTAAGCGGCACCCCGAAGCCGAGCGACGGAATCTACAAAGTTTTTAATACCAACCTGTTTCAATATGCCAAAACAGATTTTGATTTGCGCTATTATATGAATGCCAAAAGTGATATAAACCTGGCCTATAGGCTTCATACCGGCATAGCTTTTCCTTATGGAAACTCGCGCGTTGTGCCGTTTGATAAACGGTTTTTTATTGGAGGAGCAAATAGCCTTAGGGGCTGGGCTCCACGTAGCATAGGTCCCGGTAGTTATAATAGTTCCAATGTTAATCAAATTGACCGTTCTGGAGAAATAGTGATTGAAGGTTCTGCTGAAGTGCGCTTTCGAGTGATCACAGGACTTTTGGAAGGGGCGCTATTTGTTGATGGTGGAAATATCTGGAATGTCTATGGCGATAGTTCCTTACCGGGTGCGAATATCAACTGGCTGTTTTTCAATCAATTTGCCTTTAATGCGGGAATTGGTGCCCGTTTTGACTTTGACTTTTTCCTTGTGCGACTCGATATGGGAGCACAAATTAGAGACCCGTCTTTCCCGAAAAATGGAGGACTGGTTGTTCAAGATTATAATTATTTAAACCGCCGACTTACCTTCAATTTTGGTATCGGTTATCCATTCTAACATGTATTCGCTGCTCAAACCTATCCTTTTTTCGATGTCTCCAGAGGAGGCGCATTATTTTGCTATGAATTCATGGCAAAGGCTAAATACTTATACGTGGCAACGCTCCATTATGCGTAGTCTTTTTGCGGCAGAATCCTTTAATAAGCCAGTGGATATAGCCGGAATTACTTTTCAGAATCAGGTAGGATTAGCTGCTGGATTTGATAAAGACGCTCGTTGGGTAGACGCCCTAGCAAGCATGGGTTTTGGTCATATTGAAATAGGAACCTTAACGCCTCGCCCGCAGCCTGGTAACGATAAACCTCGATTATTCCGTTTGGTTGAAGATCAGGCACTCATCAACCGTATGGGTTTTAATAATGAAGGGGTTGATGTTGCCGTTTCGCGCTTGGCACGGGTTGAATCGAAGGTGATTGTTGGAGGAAATATTGGTAAGAATAAAATCACAGCCAATGAAGATGCTTGGGAAGATTACCGCTATTGCTTCAGAAAACTCTTTCCGCATGTGCATTATTTTACCGTGAATGTAAGCAGTCCGAATACTCCTGGACTTCGTGAACTGCAAGAGAAAAAGCCATTAGAGCAATTATTAAATGGATTGATGGACCTGCGCAAAGAACTGAGCATCGGAGTTCCGAAACCAATCTTTCTGAAAATTGCTCCAGACCTCACCCAGGATCAACTCACGGATATTATAGACCTTGTTTTTTCTACAGGCATTGATGGATTAGTCGCTACAAACACAACCATTAGTCGGGAACATTTAAAGTCAAGCGCCGCAGAGATAGAAAGTATTGGAGCAGGTGGCCTAAGCGGTTTACCCGTAAAGAATGCCTCAAATGAGGTACTCCGATTTTTGCATAAAGAAAGTGGAGGTAAATTTCCTATCATCGGGGTCGGCGGTATCATGAATGCCGATGATGCGAAGGCCAAACTCGATGCCGGCGCAAGTCTGGTTCAGGTTTATTCCGGATTTATCTATGAAGGAGTCGGATTAATCAGTTCCATCAAAAAGGAGTTGCATCGTTACTAGGGCTTTTTTTCTGTCGCTCGCGTATGATTTCGTCTCCGAGTAAAATAGGACTCCACCTACGCTCCCGATAGTGATCGGGACGCTTCGGCGGACGGTGACGGAGCCGCAATACATTTGCTTTCGCCAGAATAGAGTCACAGGAAGTCTTTTGTCTTACCCTCTCAAATCTCAATCTCGAAATCTCGAAACCTCGATAAGTCGAAATCTCGTAAAGTCGACCTGTCGATTCGTATATTTGGCTGAACCAATTGATAAACCATGCCCTTATGAAAACCTTTGCCTTTCGTTATGCTGTGATTCTCACGATTGCATTTGTGTTTATGTCTGCTGAAGTGATAGATGATTTTTTGACCCAGCAAAGGAAATATGCTCGGGTGCGTACGGCCATCACGGAAAAGGAGGATGTCATTGATTCAGACTTAGTCAAGCTGAATTTAACAAAAGACAATTTTGAGCTCCTTCTTTTGGCATTTAAGGAAGAAAAGGAATTACAGCTTTTTGTGAAAAAGAAAAGTGAGTCGTCATTTCGGTGGTTTAAGACGTATGAAGTTTGTGCCTCATCTGGAGAACTTGGTCCAAAGGCAAAACAGGGCGACGGACAAGTACCCGAAGGCTTTTATCATATTGATCGATTTAATCCTGCAAGTAGTTTCTATTTATCGCTCGGACTCAACTATCCCAATAGTGCGGATAAACGGCGAAACCCCGGAGGAAATCTGGGTGGGGATATTTTCATTCATGGAAACTGTGTGACCATTGGTTGTTTACCGATGACAGACGACAAGATTAAAGAAATCTATCTGCTAGCTGTGCATGCCAAAAACAATGGACAGAATAATATCCCGGTTTATGTTTTTCCCTTCAAAATGACGGATGAGAACATGAAGTCTTTTGAAAGCACCTATAAATCAAATACCAAATTGATTGCTTTTTGGAAAACACTTAAGCCCGGTTTTGATGCGTTTATTAAAACACGAAAAGCGCTAGATTATAAGGTTAGCGCCAAGGGAGAGTATATAGTAGCTAATTAATCATTGGTACCGATAGCAATCGGAATTTGACATTGGAATTTATTTTATCATGGCCTATAGTGAATACTTAGCAGAGCGCGTTCGATTGCGTCTTCAGAATGTGGGTCCTCTTGAGGAAAAAAAGATGATGGGTGGACTTATCTTCATGCTCCATAATAAAATGTGCGTTGGAGTGGATTCTGACAAACAAACGGGGAAGGATCGTTTGATGGTTCGGGTAGGGAAACTTCCGTATGAAGCCCTCCTACAAAAGAAAGGAAGCAAAGAAATGAACTTTACCGGCAAACCCATGCGCGGCTTTCTTTTTATAGACCCAGAAGGATTCGACCGAGAAGAAGACCTCGATTTCTGGGTCGGAAAAGCCATTGAGTTTAATGCAATGCTTTAGATTAACTCATTTTTCCGTTGCATTTCGGCAAACTGTTCCTTCGCTTCTCCAGATTACTTTGCGGGATTTGCTTCAGCGCAGATGTATGGATGATGGGGGAGTGTCAACTAGTCTAACCATTTTATTGACTAAGTATCTAATGATCTCAAAATACCTACTATTGAGTAGAGATATTCTTTCAATAATTGGGAGCTTGCAGGTATTAACCAAAGTTCAATGCAGACGTTCTGCACAATTTAATTATGTTCACGTGGATATAGTGCGATTTGGGAAAGATGGAAATCAGCAATATGCCCCATGTGACCGATAAATTGCGATTAAAAGGTGCAAATATCCTAAATTGGATGCGTGCACCTTTTTCTATTTTCTAAGCGCTTTTGGCTTACTGTTTTATTGATTATTTGGGCCTTAAATATGCTTGCTCAACCATCTATACAAGGGACTGTTTATGTTTACCCACCCTTTGAATCAAAATTTATTCAACCAATTGAAGTCGTGGTATGGGTACCAGCGAATTACGATACTGCTCGAGATTATGCCGTGCTCTATATGCATGATGGTCAGAATCTTTTTGATTCTACGATAACTTGGAATCGCCAAGAGTGGGGAGTAGATGAAACATTGTCTGCCCTGATCGATGGAAAGCGTGTCCGGCCATGCATCGTTGTAGGAATCTTTAACCAAGGCACAAAACGACTCGCTCAATATTTCCCTCAAAAGGTCTATGAATCGATGTCGCCAGCAGGAAAAGACTCCATAAAAATGAGGTTCACCGGTAGAGGAATCCCCTTCGAACCGATTTATTCCGATGCCTATTTAAAGTTTATAGTAGAGGAACTGAAGCCCTTTGTTGATTCGAGTTTTTCTACAATTCCTGATGCTTCAAATACTTTTGTGGCAGGCTCCAGTTTTGGCGGATTGATTTCCATGTATGCGATGTGTGAATACCCCAATGTTTTTGGTGGTGCGGCCTGTTTATCAAGTCATTGGCCCGGAACTCAGTCGAATAAGTGCCCTGAAATCCCTGAGGCCTGTCTCCAGTATATTGACAAGAATACACCAGACCCACGCACTCATAATTTCTATTTTGATTACGGGACTTTGGAATTGGATTCATTGTATGAGGACTATCAATTAGCTGTAGACTCAGTCTTACGAAAAAACGGATACGGTCCAGAACAATTGACTACTCAGAAGTTCGAAGGCCATAAACACGAAGAATATTATTGGCGCCAACGTTTTGACATTCCTGCCACCTATTTACTGAAGCCAAATGATTAAAACTGTTTCATACCGTTTCCAGGGCTACTATTTTCTAGCCTTTATATTGCTTCTCGCTATAGAAGTATTCATTGCGCTTTATGTACGAGATTCCTTTATTCGTCCCTATCTGGGCGATACCATTGTTGTATGGCTTATCTATGCTTTTATCCTGAGCTTTATTGCTTGGCCGAAATCGAAAGTTGCGCTTGGGGTTTTGCTATTCGCCTTCCTCGTAGAAGGCTTGCAGGCCATGCACTTTATTGAGATAATTGGATTACAAGATAATGCTTTAGCACGTGTAGTGATTGGAACTTTCTTCGCTTGGGAAGATATCTGGGCTTATATTGGAGGGTATTTGGTAATCTTGTTATTTAATTGGCTTATGTCCATAAACAAGGGGTGAATAGGCATATCTATATTCTCAGCGGACTCGGCGCAGATGAACGTGCTTTCGCGCGTATGGATTGGGGTGAATTAGAAGTCCACCATATTTCATGGTTGCCTGTAAAAAGGGGAGATGATTTCCAAGTCTATGTCAAGCAATTGGCCGCATTTATAACGGAACCGCATTTTATCCTTTTGGGCATGTCGTTTGGCGGAATGATTGCCCAAGAAATTGCCAAGCTCAAAAAGCCAGATCAACTTATCCTCATCTCTTCATTCAAGGGACATTGGGAATTGCCCTGGCGCTACCGTTTTATCATGATGATGCGTATAGATGCAATGCTTCGGCCATCCATGTTTAAACAAACAAGCGGCGTAGCACAGTGGTTTTTTGGCACCAAGCAAAAACGCAACGACGGCAAATTGCTCAAGCGCATTATTGATGATACGAATGAAGACTTTATCGCTTGGGCCCTGCATCCAATTGTTGTTTGGAGAGGAAATAAAGAAATCCCTACCATTTCTATCCATGGCTCAAATGATCGATTAATCCCTATTGCGAAAGTTCAGGCAGATTATATCATCCAACATGGAGGCCATTTTATGGTATATAATCATGCGGATGAGATTAGTGCGATTGTGCAGGATGTTTGTCGGGAATCGGCTACATGACCACATTCAACCGGTACGCAATAAATCTCATACCTATTTAATTACTTACCTACTTACTTACTTACCGTCTTCTAACCCTCTCAAGTCTACATTACTTCTTCTTCCTTTGCTCGTAATTCCTGAACTTATTGTCTTTCTGGTAATTCTTCCGGTCATGCTCCTTCATGACTTTAACCGAGTCAATTCCCTGTTCGTAGGCATTGTAGAGGGAGTCTTGCTGCAAAAGCTCCTCGTTCTCTGGCGCTACACTGCGGTAGCGTTCTAGTTCTTTTCGTCCTCGTTCTAGTTCTTTCTTGGCATCTTCAAATTTGTAACTATCAACTCCACGCATGGCGATTTCCATCACTTCATTGCTTTCAAAAATGAGGATTTGCTGCAATACGGTTTCGTTATAATGGGTAGCATATAAGGCCGGTTCTGTCAGAAAGTTTACTTGGGTTTCCATGCTGATTTCCTGGTCTTTTCCCGAAGTGGCTTCCACGAAACTGATGTTCTCTTTGAATACCAAGTCTTTGTTCCATTGTTGATCGACCTTAAAACGGAGCAGTACGGCCTTTTTCTCTTCCGAAAAGATATCGCGGTAATCCACTGTAATTTTATTTCCTGTTTGCGTATAACGGTATCCAAAAACCTTGTCAAGGCGAACACCATTTGGAATATGGACTTCCAGCTTCAAGTTTTGAGCAGCCACCAAAAGCAGTCCACTGAGTTCTTTGGCGAAAATGTTTGGAATTTCATCGGGGGAAGAAATGAAATAATAATTCCCACCAAACTCGGCCATACTCTGCATGAGGTTTTCGTTGAAGTCGGCACCTACCCCAAAAGTGGATAGGCTTATTCCCGTTTCCTCGAGTTTATTGGCAACGGCTTGAACCAGTCCAGCAGAGTCAGAAATCCCCTGGTTGGCTAATCCATCCGACATGAGTAAAACACGATTGATATAGGCGTCGCTTTTATTTTTGGCAACTTGTTTATATCCTTCGAACATGCCGCCACTCAGGTTAGTAGAGCCACCTGTAACCATCTTATCTATCAAATTTTTCAGGTGTTGTTTATTGCTTACTTTTTGGGCTTCGGCCACCACTTGAACGCCAGATTCGTAGGTGACAATGGAAACAATATCGTTCTCACCAAGATTGTCAATTACGAATTTTGCGGCTTCTATAGTATACTTGAGTTTATCTCCGCCCATGGATCCACTGCGATCGAGTACTAATGAAAGATTTAAAGGGGTACGCTCTCCAGCGGTGATAATTTTTGGAGCCTCCACTTCGGAGTAGAGGTAAATAAAGCTGTCGTTCCCCGGAAAATAATAGTGATTCTGCGATCCGTTTTTGAAGGTCAATACTTGGGTTTGAACTCCCATGGTATTCTTATATGCAATGCTGTCGGGCGGTACAATGATCAGTGCTTTTTCTTCTATCGGCTCATCATCAAAAATGTTGAAGATTAAGTCTAGCGGGAGCTGAAAGGAAATAAGGACACTCAGCAAGAAGGGAAAAATCAGCGTTCTCATAGGCGAAGTTTGTAAGGTAACGAAAAGTGCATCTGCCATGGTATATATCAAAAGGATTCAAGAAGTAAATGATTCACTTTAGTAACACCTGGGAGATTAATTACCCTACCTGTTGGATAATTCTATTTTTGTTGTTGTTGCATTTGGAACTTAACAGCATATTGCAACATGCCAGTATTTAAAACTACATGAGTCACCGCCTTCGTACCACTAAATTGGCTTAACGCTAATGCTGACAAGTCTTTCAAAGATATTCAGCCCAAAATTACGTCTGTTTAGCTTATAGCTGAATTCAGCAAGGTAGCGTTGCAAATATTTTGGGCTAACCGAATGATAAATGCCAAGCAGAAAGCGTTTTAGGTTAGCCGTTACTACTCCAACCCAGGGCAAATGTTCATCATTATTTTCTTTGTTTGATTTTACACGTTCATGTGTTTCCGCCACTTCCCCAAGCAAAACAAATTCCCGCCCCTTGTCTGTGGTCAGTTTTTTGACCAATCCAACCATCTTTTTTACCACTCTTAATGCTTCTGCCGAATCATGAGAGTCGATGATTTCTATTTTCGAATAGCCTAGCTTCTTTCCTCCTTTGTCCTTTTTATCTTCAACGGGTTTTGACTCTACTGCAATGAGTGCAGGCGTATTACGCTGGCTCCCTTTTCCGCGCTTAACTTCTTCATTTTCAGATAAACTACATGTTGTTCTAAGGAAAATCTCATCTACTTCCATGTCGCCATTTAGGGTATACTTATTTTCCCGCAATTCCATCAGGCACCTTATCTTATGCATCATCATCCACGCTGGCTCGTGCCGGTTATAGCACAATTGTCTTTGAAGTTCTTTTGCAGATAACCCCTTTTTTGTACTTGTCATTAAATACATGGCATAAAACCAATCCCGAAAGGGAAGGTTGCTAGAATCCATGATGGTTCCGCTTCGTAGCGTGGTTCTGAATTTACACTTGGAATCGGCGCATTGAAATTGCTCCTTCTTGGGTAGCCAGTAATGCTTCGTATTACCACATTTCTTACAAATGACACCCTGTTGAATGCGTAATTCACGGAAATACTCCCTACAATAGGACTCTGAACTAAAGTTTTCAAAAAATTCAAATCTTGTCATGGCCTGTTTTTCAGGCAAGTTCAACGCTCGTACCGCCATATTGCGGCGTAGTGGTATAATTGCGGTGACTCATGTAAAACTATCTTATTTTGTCTATTGATGGGCACCTTTTGCCTCAGTAGTGATGCGCAAATTCAATATCGTTTAGATCGTAGTGTCTACGAACAGAATAAAAATGGACAATGGTCTCCATACCTTGTGCTTTCCTATGTACATAATGGAGGAGATCAAATTCTATCCAAGAAGCAAGTGAAGATCAATGCAAATGGTGACCGTGTCAATTTTGAACAAAAACTGTATACGTTCAATGCACAGAGCGGAATGCTTGAGACAAAGGAAGACCAAAGCTGGTCGGCCCAAACATCAAGTTGGGTATCAACGAATAAATACGAGTACCTCAATGTCAATTCAAAGCGTATAACGATGAAGACTTTTAAATGGCAAACTTCTGATAGTACTTGGAATATAAGCGATATTGATTCTTTTTTTTACGATACCAATGGCGATCAAATCGACCACAGCACGTATACGTGGGATAACACCGAATTCATCAAGTATTATGCGGTCCAAACCACATATAAATCGGCGGGGGTAAGGGACTCTGTAATTTCGTGGTCCCGTTCTTCACCGAGCAGACCTTTTTCCTATCATATATACTTCCAGAATGCAGCTGGAAAAGATACAGCAGTGCATGAATATCGGGTTGATAGGATTACTGGAAAAAAATCATTTACATCCATACTTCGTTTATTGAGAGATTCAAATGGAATCGTGGTTAAGGAGGAACATTTGGTTGATTATATAAGCCCTGGTTCACTGGAAGTACTTCTAATCTATGACAATGAGGTGAATGAAAGGGTTGATCATTCTTCTGTTTTATACGATACGGAATTAGAAGAAGAAGTCTATGCAGAGAAGGCCGTAGTACGAAGAATATTGTCTCTCGAAAAGGGCGGAAGCTGGGGACAGAGTACACGGGGTACCTACTACTATGATACGAAGTTGCCGAATAGCCTGATACAGCTTGAAACATCTGAGATTTTTATTTATCCAAACCCTTGCACTGATTTGATTCAGTTGGAGCTATTAAAATTTCCTGAGGCAGCCAATATTCGGATATTCGACATGCGCGGGAAGCAAGTCTTGAATCAGAATTTGAGTGAATCAAATACGGTAGAAGTGGCTAGCTTGAATGCGGGGGTATTTATACTACAGGTGCTCGAAAGCAATGGTAATGTAGTGGGCATCTCCAAATTTATAAAGAAATAGACGGCTTTAGGGAAGCTATTTCCATAGTGTCATTCATCGGGTAGGTTGTGCTTGAATTGGAACTGCAGAGCCAAAATCAGATATTGCAAGATGGACTTCGTAAAATCGACACTCGTTTGGTTGGCTGGAACCTGTTTTGCTTTATCAGCTCAGGCTCAAATTAACTACCGCCTAGATAGTACTGTCATAGAGAAAATGACCAATGGCAGTTGGACTCCATATGGCATCTATAGTTATGTGCATAATGGCGGGAATCATTTTGAGTCGTGGACGTATTCTGTATTCGATGTAAATGGGATTCGTACCAATTCTCAGAACACGGAATTCACCTATGATGTACAAACCAACATGTTGGAAAGAAGAGAGATCAAATATTGGTCGGGTAACAACTCCGCATGGGTTAATTCGCAGGCCAAAAACTACCATTATGTAAATAATAAACTGGCTTCGATAGATGCGTTTACCTGGCAAGGAGGCTCTAGCTCTTGGAAGAATAATAGTATCGACTCTTTTTTTTATGATGGCAATGGCGACCAAATTGTCAAGGTGACCTATTCGTTGAAGCAAGGCGTTTTCGAACCTTATGCACGCACCGAGTATTCCTATAAATCTGCGGGAATAATGGATACGTTGAAATATGGGCTAGTCTATGGAACCAAATGGACGATGAGCTCAGCAAGTGTTTACTACCAAGATGTACAGGGGAGAGATACTGCGGTGAATCAATATTCAGTTAATGTGAGTAATGGAAAATATTCCTTGCAGACGAAATACCGTTATGTTCGCAATACTACTGGTGATTGCATTCGCTTTGAGACCTTAAGATTTGATTTTGTATTAGGAGATTGGGCAGTGATTTCTGCCGATGATTATGAGGTGAATGGTGCCGTTAAGAGGGAGAATATCCTCATAGATTCCGATAGCTACGTTGCTGGTTTATTTGAAAATACCTTAACGCGCAATACGGTTTCAAAAACGCAAAGTGGAACCTTGTCTCCGCAAACAAGGAGCACTTATTATTATGATTCGGCCCTGCCAAATGGATTGAAGCCAATGAATAGTCAAGATTTGAAGATTTATCCAAATCCAAGTACGAGTCAAATTCATTTGAATATTGATGAATTTCCAACAGCCAAAACATGGATTCTTCATGACCTACATGGAAAGAAATACATCAGCCAAACAATCACTGGAAATGCAGAAATGGATGTGATAAGCCTTTCTTCGGGGCTGTATGTTCTTAAGCTACTCGATGCCAATGGGAGAGCTCTTGGCATGGCTAAGTTTATCAAAGAGTAAATATCCCATGAGCGAAGTATCTACCTATATCAGCAGCTTTCCTACCGAGGTTCAGTCAATTCTTGAACAGATCCGCGTTCTGGTTAAAGAAACGGTTCCCGAAGCACAAGAAAGCATGAGTTATGGCATCATTGGCTACAAACTGAATAATAAGCCATTGGTCTATTTCGGAGCATTTAAAAAGCATATTGGATTTTACGCTACACCACAAGGACATGAAGCTTTCTCCGGGGAATTGGCTCATTACAAACAAGGCAAAGGCTCGGTCCAGTTTCCGCTAAATAAGGAAATGCCTTATGATTTGATGAGACGGATTACCCATTATAAAGAGGCGCAAATAAAGGGTGGGAATAGAAAAGGATAATCAAGATCTCTTCTGAAATCTACTTCAAGAGCGAAGGGTTGGTGCTGGCCATGACTTTCTGTTTGGTTGTAATGCAAAATTTTAATTGACGTACCATGGAGGTGTTTTTGAAAGATTGAACTTTTAACAAATCAGCCGATTGAATCGTCAACTGATGCAAGCCTATGTCTTTTTCATTGTATTAACTGCAGCAATGAATGGAGCTCTTTGTCTCCTATTCATGCCGATAAATTAAAATGGATCATTTTTCATGCGTTGGAGTATTGTGCTGGTGGACATGGATTGGATTCTCGTTTTTTAACCTTTAATGTTATGGTCCTTAAGTTAGCGGGCGAAAGGACCGTTAGTTTTTTGATATTTCAAAATCAGCATCGGATACAATGTGTGCAGGAGCTTTGCATGCTTTCTTTTCGTTCAATATTGCTGTCTTTTGGTGGAAATCATGAATAAAGATGTGAATTAATTTACTCAAGCCTTTTTATTTCTAAACGATTGGTTAGTTTTGCAGTCGGCATGAATAAATTGAGTAAAGGATTGATAGGAGTTAGCAGTTTGGGAATGGCTTTGATATTGACGCGTTTTGCTGTATCTAAACTTGCTGGGTGGGAGATTTCCATAAAAGCATTTATTGAAATGGCCCAGCCTCTAGGAATTGATCCTACATTATTTCGGGTGTCTACAGGAATCGTTTTATTGCTCGTTGTATTGGCTTACGCGGCAACCGCACTGTATTCAGTCCAAGAAAAACGCTTGGCACCTCGTATCAAATTGAACTACTCCAAATTTGCCAGCTTATCCAATCTCGCAGGACTTCTCACTATGGCTGGGGCCTTATTAGCAGAATTCTATCTGCGTCTCGAACCCAAATGGCTTTTGGTGTATATCGCCATTGGCATCATTCTTTTTTCATCCATCAACATCTATCTCCTAAACAAAAAAAAATACGATTAATGAAACGCATCCACTTACTATCAACTGTACTAATGGCTTTATTTCTGTTTTCCTGTGGCAATTCGAATTCGCCCAAAACAGCACAAAATGATACCGATTCACTACCAACGATTATGGAAGAACCAACAAACTTGGCTTCGGCCTTAACGGAGAGGAAGAATAATTCCGCCAAAAAAATTGACAGTATAACAGGGCGAATCTATAAAGATGGACTCGAAGCGGTGAAACTTAGTGGAGTATTAGAGTCGGCAAAACAAGTCGGAGATATGGCCCCTGATTTTTCTTTGCAAAATGCGGTGGGGAACACGGTCAATCTCAAGGAATATCTAAAAAAGGGTCCGGTAGTATTGACTTGGTACCGGGGAGGATGGTGTCCATATTGCAACCTTACCTTGCATTATCTTCAACAAGAACTTCCTCACTTTAAAGCAGAAGGAGCCAACCTTATAGCCATTTCACCCGAAATGCCAGATGAGTCGATAAGTACCACCGAAAAAAATGACCTCGAATTTCAGATTCTCAGTGACCAAGGAAATACGGTAGCCAAAGAATACGGCGTTTCGTATACCCTCACCGAAGATTTAGCAAATGTGTATAACAAGAAGTTTGATCTGAATCAGCACAATGGAGATAGCTCCAATCAATTGCCCATTGCGGCAACCTATATCATCAATCAAGAAGGAAAAATCGTTTATGCTTTCCTTGATTTCGACTATAGAAACAGGGCTGAGCCAGCGGATCTCACCGCCTTCCTAAAAACGATGAACGCGAACTAATTGCTACTTTTGGAATCAAGCAAATGCTTATGGCCAGAAAAAAGGAGTATAGTGAAAGCGAAGTAGTCGAAAAAGCCATGCACCTGTTTTGGAAACATGGTTTTGAATGCACCTCCATGCAGATGCTGGAAAAGGAGATGGGCATCAATAAGTTTTCTATCTATTCGAGTTTCGGCAATAAAGACGGCGTATTGATTGAAAGTCTGAAGTGCTATAAACAAAAGCTCAATCAGCTCATCGAGAAACTCCATGCTTCTCAAAATGGCATTGCTGGCATCAAAGCTTATTTTTATGATTTTGTGCCATTTTCTCAGGAGAATGATTCCAGCAAAGGCTGTTTAATTACCAATATCACGAATGAGCTGAGCGCAGATACAGATGAGCGAATACGTGCGCTCTTACAAGAATACACGAGCGATGTGCGTGATGCCTTTTTGATGAATCTGTCGCAAGAATCCACTGACAGCAGCGTGGAATTGTCTAAACAAGCAGATTACCTGCTTATCGCTATGTTCGGACTATCCTCCGCTTGTAAGGTCTTCAGCAAAACACAGGTGGAAAATTATATTGAACAAGTATTTGCAAAGAAACAATAGGGAGAATAGGGTGCGCTCATTCACGTGAGCGTGCCCTTTTTCCTTTTATCGGCAGAACTTTACCTGAGGCTGACTTACTGTTCACAGATAGCAAGGGCTTTCGAAGATATTGGTCTTTTCTAAAGTTAATATTTAGGGCATTTTATTTCCAATTCAATTCTTGGTAACAATAATTTAATTAGCTGACCCTCTTCATTAATCGTAATATTGCAATGAATAAAGGAATGCATGGGATTGATCCAAACTGATTTCTGCTTCACGAAAAATGACATGGAAATGACCGAAAGACAAAGCAAGCTTTTTATTGAACTCGAACGTTATATCGGGCAATTGGATGTTCAAAGCATTCCTACTGAAAGGAAGGCCATTTTGCAGCCATTGATTGATGCGATTCAATCGAAAGTACACCTTGGGCATAAAATTCGTTTGAATTTCATCTGCACGCATAACTCACGAAGGAGTCATCTATCACAGGTTTGGGCCCAGGCAATGGCGGATTATTTTCATGTGTCGGATGTGTTTTGTTATTCAGGAGGAACTGAAGCAACTGCGCTCTATCCCATGATTGCCGAAACTTTAAAATGCGCAGGGTTTCAGATTCAATTGCTTTCTCAAGGCAATAACCCAATTCACGGTATAAAATTCGCGGAAAATGAGCCGCCCATCATTGGCTTTTCAAAAAAGATGGACGATCAATTTAATCCCCAATCGGAGTTTATAGCCATCATGACCTGTGACTCGGCCAATGAAGCATGTCCGATTGTTCCCGGAGCGGAGAAGCGTATTCCAATTACGTATGAAGACCCCAAAGCATTCGACGAAACAGCTTTCCAAGCGGAAAAATACCAGGAAAGAAGCCAACAAATTGCCACAGAAATGTATTTCATATTCTCTCAAATCAAAGCGTAGATGATTCCGACAAAGAAGTTAAGTTTTCTCGACAGCTATTTAACGCTATGGATTTTTGCAGCGATGGCTGTGGGTGTTGGACTCGGCTATTTTATTCCAAGCTTGCCAACGCTCATCCATAGCTATAGCAGTGGTACAACCAATATACCGATTGCGATTGGTCTTATTTTGATGATGTATCCTCCCTTGGCCAAGGTCAACTATGCGCTTTTACCAAAGGTTTTCAGAAACACCAAGATTCTTTCCATTTCATTGATTCTAAACTGGGTTGTTGGTCCTGTTTTAATGTTTCTATTGGCCATTGCTTTTTTACGGGATTATCCGGAATACATGGTTGGCTTGATTTTAATAGGCTTGGCCCGCTGTATTGCCATGGTTTTGGTATGGAATGATTTGGCCGAAGGGAGCAGTGAATATGGGGCAGCCTTAGTTGCCTTAAACAGCATTTTTCAAGTATTCGCCTATAGTTTTTATGCTTGGATATTTATTACTGTTCTTCCACCATATTTCGGATTTGATGGGGCGATAATCGATATTTCAATTGCCACCATCGCGGAGAGCGTAGCCATCTATTTAGGAATTCCGTTTATGATGGGAATACTGAGCAGGCTACTATTGGTGCGCTTGAAAGGAGAGGACTGGTATACTAAAAAGTTTATTCCTTTCATTTCTCCTATCACCTTAATCGCGCTCTTATTTACTATTCTTGTGATGTTCTCCTTGAAAGGAGAGCTTATCGTTCAAATTCCAATGGACGTGCTAATAATTGCCGTGCCATTGCTCATCTATTTTACACTGATGTTCTTAATCGGTTTTTTTATCAGCAAGGCTGTTGGCGCAGAATACGATAAAACGGCAGCGGTGGCTTTTACCGCAGCTGGGAATAATTTTGAACTCGCTATCGCTGTGGCCATCGCCGTTTTCGGATTGAACTCCGGACAAGCCTTTGCGGGAGTGATTGGTCCATTGGTTGAAGTTCCTGCATTGATTGTATTGATGCGGGTTTCCTTTTGGTTAAAAAAGCGATATTACTTACCGCGATAAGATGATCCCTTGCAGGCGTAGTCAGGCTGCTGTAACCAAATCGACTTTTATTCGTTTCTATTAAAGCAAAAGGGGAGAATAGAACGAAAAGTATGATGGTATTGGTAGTGGGTGCAAGTGGTGCAACTGGAAGGAAATTAGTGGATCAGCTAATTATGCTCGGGCAGCAGGTAAAGGTAGTAGTGCGGGCTTCAAGCCAGCTGCCAGCCCATTGGAATGAATCGAATCAAATTCATATTATTACATCAAACATTCTAGACTTTAGTGAGGTTGAATTGAGGGGGCTAGTTCAGGATTGTTCTGCGATAGCATCATGTTTGGGACATAATATGACTTGGAAAGGCATCTACGGAGACCCTAAAAAGCTGGTGACGGATGCCACGCGAAGACTTTGTAAGGCAGTAGAAATGAATGCTCCCAAAGAAGCGGTCAAGTTTGTATTGATGAATACCACGGGGAACAGAAATCGGGATTTAAACGAACCGATCTCCTTTGCAGAGAAAGCAGCCCTGGGGTTTTTTCGTTTACTCTTGCCACCTCATACCGACAATGAAGCCGCCGCCGACTACTTACGAAGTGAAATTGGTCAAAATAACACATCCATCAGCTGGGTTGCTGTACGTCCAGACAGTTTACTCCATGAAGAAGAAGTATCTGACTATTCCCTTTTTCCATCCCCAATACGCAGTGCTCTTTTTAAACCGGGAAAAACCAGTCGCATCAATGTTGCCCATTTTATGGCTACCTTGGTTTATGATAATTCATTATGGCTAAAGTGGAAAGGCCAGATGCCAGTAATTTATAATAGGGCCTCCTTAGATTGATTCTTAAGGACTTGCGTGAATGCATTTGACGGTGCTGAATTATGCATCTCCTCCAATTTAAAATATATTGCAAGACACTGGATGATATCAGCCTTGAAAATCACGGATAAAAAAAATACGTATTTCATGTTCGACCCCCAACAAGACTTTCTCTCGCGTCATCCCGAGCAAAGCACGTGCAATATTATCTTTAAGATGGATACTAAGCGAAGCCGAGGGACCGCGCAATATGCTGCCCAAGCGCAGAACTATTCACTCGGTACTGAACAATACGAGTGAATGAGGTAATTTGTAACTTCTAAACGAACACAGTTAAAAGAACAATATTATGGAGGCTACGGAGCCATTAGGCATTGATCCATGAAACCGACAAAACATCCAAAGAGACTAAAATTAACAATCATCGAGCGATTGAAACATTTTTCAATTCCACTTTTACTATCTGGATTGACAGCGTTCGTCATCCATACGGAGTATTTTTCGAGTGAACAGTTGACGACGAATCAATTCGTGCCTCCTGGTGAGCCTGCCAAGTTTTCATTTTTCTGGCTTGTACTATCTCTGGCTTTATTTATCGTTCAATTCTGGAAGTTGAGATATAAGACAATAGCGATTTCCTTGCCGCCAAAAGAATTTAAAATCAGAGTCCAAGAGATTGGGGATGAATTGGGATGGTCTTTCGGCACCTTAAATCAAAATGAGGCGGTTGCGTATAGCCAGGACAACTTTATAGGATGGTTTGAACGAATTACCATTATTCGAAAGAAGAATGAGCTACTCATTAATAGCATTGAGAATCCGGTTTACAATGAGCAATCTATCTTCCTTTTGTCATTCAGAAACAGACGAAATATTCAATCCTTCAAGAAAAAGATTATTGCCACGACTAATTCTTTACCTAATCCAAGCGACAGAGGTTGGACTGAATTTCAGGCTTAGACATTAGACAGTCTGTGGACTGTCGACTGTCGACTGTGGACTATTTCAAACTATGGTCTATGGTCCTTTTTCTCCCTTGGACTTTTCAAGCAATTATCCCTTACTTTGTTAACCATGTCTCACAAGGGAGAAATAACCATGTTCGACCCCCAACAAGCCCTGATGGATTTAATGGATCGCGGTGGCCTATTTGGTGAAGATGAACGCAGAGAAATTGCTTCATTGATTCCAATTCGGGAAGCAAAGAGGGGTGAGCTATTGATGAAAGAAGGGGAGATTTATTCTCGCTGCTATTTTGTACTCAAGGGCTTGGTGCGTCAGTTTTACGAGATGGAGGGAGAAGAAAAAACTACCGCATTCTTTTCAGAAAATCAAGCAGTAGCTTCCTTCACACATTATACCATGCAAAAGCCGTCGGATCACTATTTGGCCTGCGTGGAAGATTCCATTTTAGTTGTTGGCGAGTTTGATGTGGAGCCACTTATGTTCGAGAAATACCCAGCTTTGGAGAAACTAACCCGCATTATGATGGGAGAGGACATGGCCAAAACACAAGAACGACTCTCCGCTTTTGTCACCTCTTCACCAGAGAAACGGTATCTCGACTTTTTAGAAACACGTCCGGAGCTCGTGCAACGAGTGCCTTTGCATCAGATTGCGAGTTATTTAGGCATTACGCCTGAATCGCTGAGTCGGATTAGGAAGCGCTTAATGAAGTCTGAATAGCCTTTCCTCTTTTGGCAATAAGCCAGATCGCAAATAAAAGTTCACCTAATGCCATCGGCAATGAAAAGCCCTTTTCAATCAGTGCTGCAGTTTCTGAATGAACCGGAATGTGCTTTACTCCATGACTAAGCACATAAGAAAGGCCCGCTAAAAACACCAAATACGCCAACCACTTCGGCGACCAATGAAAGCGGAATTGGACGAACGCTATCGACATTAGATGCAGTCCGAAGAGAATCAGTCCCCAAGACCAGATATTCATAAAGGCATCAATATGATGAAGTACAGCGGCTTCATCGCCTAACTCAACAAGAGAAGGAATCAAGCTCAATTGATAGATTGCCAAGGCGAAGATGATTCCATAAACAATACGTGATCCCGCCACGAGCTTAGACCAAAATGAATGTATAGGGTTGAGAACATAACATAAGCCATAGGCCGCAAGAAGATCCATAGTCAGAATAAACCACCAGCCATTGATGCCCATTTTAAAGGAGTCAAGATTTTGCAAAATAGCTGCAAAGGTGGCCGATGCATCGTTCACATGGTAAACAGGGGAAAGAACGAATCCAAAGGAATAGATGGCAGTAATGGCCATAAGAAGAATAGCGATGCCCGAAATAAGCGCAGCCGGACGAGATGATGTTTGCATAGCAGTGATTTAATACCACAAAAGTAAATGCACCGTTTCGGTTAGTCCCTTGACTAAAGTTAAGAAAGCAGGGGGGAGGTTTTTTTGCTCTGCACTCCACGCTCCAACGCGCACTTTCTTTGAATCGGAGAGGGTGGTTTCGTAGGTTAGTAAGTAGGTGGTTTTGGACTGACAATCTGGAGTCTGTTTATCTCGAACTCTCGAAACCTCGCAATCTCGAACTCTCGCAATCTCGAACTCTCGCAATCTCGTTTTTAAGCTAATGCATGGTTTTTCTAAAATATTCGGGATATTGCTTAGGAAATAAATCAGAAATTACGACACGATGAAAAAAATCTTTGTTCTCTTCTTTTTCGCTTTGAGTCTTACATCCTATGGACAGTCGGACAAAGAAAAGGCCCATGATTTGGGAATGAAAGCTATCCAGGAAATGGAAAGCGGCAATATAAAAGAAGCAATAAGCTTGCTGAAGAAGGCGAAAAAGCTGGACCCAAAGAATGTCGATTATCCCTATGAGATTGCCTATGCTCATTACCTAGATCAGGATTATAAAAAGGCAATCAAGGTACTTAATGGTCTATTGGATTATGAGACGGTAACCGATCGTGTGTATCAAATGTTGGGCAATTGTTATGATATAGAAGGAGATCCTGACTTGGCCATTGAGACGTACGAAAAGGGAATTAAATTATTCCCGAATTCAGGTCCGCTTTATTTGGAAAGAGGCAATATGCACTTGCACAAGGAGGAATACAATAAGGCGCTAAACTATTATGAAACGGGCATTGAGAAAGATCCTCGTTTTCCTTCAAACTATTATTGGTCAGCTAAAATTTACATGGCGTCTACTGAAAAATTATGGGGCGTTATATACGGGGAGATCTTCATGAACTTAGAGCGCAGTAGCAAAAGAACGTCTGAAATCAGCGAGCTGCTCTATCAGACCTATAAGAATCAAATCACCATCACTTCAGATACCTCTACATCAATCAGCTTCTGCCAACAAATGACAATGACCCTGGAGGACCTGACCAACCCTGACGGATTTAAGCTGCCTTTCTGTATGGTATACGAACCTACTTTAATTTTATCCGTCATCGATGTCAAAAAAATCAACCCGACTACCTTAACCGGCATTCGAAGTAAATTTATCGACAACTATTATAGCTCTGAGCACAATAAAAAATACCCCAATATGCTTTTCGACTACCAAAAGAAGATTCTTGAAGCGGGTCATTTTGAAGCGTATAATCATTGGATTATGATGAAAGGAGATCCGGAAGACTATGATGCATGGCTCGACAATAACCAAGATAAAATGGACCGTTTTGTTGATTGGTTTATGGAAAACCCAATACCCGTTTCCAAGACCAACCATTTTTTCCGCAATCAGTATTAATACGATACTTGCCAGTTAAAAGCCATTATTGTGTGTTTTGAAAAGCATTGAACTCAAATCCAAGCGAATTGAATCCATCGACCTGCTGCGTGGCATTATCATGGTGATAATGGCGCTCGATCATGTGCGGGATTATTTTCACTATGGAAGTATTGTCGGAGATCCGAGCAATTTGGAAACAACCACCCCCATACTTTTCTTCACGCGTTTTATTACGCATTATTGTGCGCCGATCTTTGTCTTTCTGGCTGGGACTTCGGCCTATTTATATGGACGTAAGAAGTCGAAAGGGGAGTTGTTTAAATTCCTCTTCACTCGCGGACTTTGGTTGATTTTCTTAGAATTTACCCTCAATAACCTCATCTGGACTTTCGATATTACCTACAGTTTTCAAGTGGTACAGGTTATTTGGGCCATTGGGGTGAGTATGCTTTGCTTGTCGCTGTTTATCTATCTCCCAAAGCATCTCATACTAGGCCTTGGACTAATTCTCGTTGCAGGACATAATCTACTTGACTCCATCGTGGCAGAAGGCGAAAGTGTTTCATCGCTGATATGGTATGCCTTGCATCAGAAGCATTTCTTGTTGCTGAGTGAAAACCACCTTTTTGCATTTATGTATCCCCTTGTTCCATGGATGGGCGTGATGGCCTTGGGCTATTGTTTCGGACAGCTTTATTCCAAGGGCTTCAACGAACAGCGCCGCAAGAAAATATTGTATGGATTAGGAATTGGGAGTCTTGCTCTCTTTATCATTCTGAGAGGATTCAATTTGTATGGTGACCCAATGCCATGGTCAGAACAAGACAGCATGACAAAGACAATTCTCTCTTTTTTCAGTATAACAAAATACCCTCCATCCTTGATTTTTCTGTGCATCACCCTTGGTCCGGCTTTTCTGTTTCTGGCCGTTTTTGAAAATGCAAAGAACAAACTCAGCGACTTTTTTCTCGTTTATGGAAGAGTACCCTTTTTCTATTATTTCCTACACATGATTTTCATCCACGGTTTTGCCATGCTTGCCCTTGTGCTGAGCGGTGGAAATTGGCGGCATATGATCATGAGCGCTGAAAATGTAATGAGCGACAATCTGGCTACCTACGGCTATTCATTACCGGTAGTTTATTTGGTCTGGCTAGGAGTCGTGCTTTTACTGTATCCTTTTTGTAATCGCTATATGAAGTATAAGGCCGCGAACAAGGATAAAAAGTGGTTAAGTTATTTGTGAAAATAGTCGGTGGTCGATTGATAATGACTAAAAAACATGCAACCTATTAGGCATGCTATGCATTTAAAGAAGGAGAATTTGCAAGGGCTACATGTCATAGACTCTACTGCACCCCTTGCTACAAGGAATTAGCATGAAATTAAAACTGGCATTACTTGTCGCCCTTCTTTTGATTTTTAGAACAAATGGGAATGCGCAAAACTATCAAAGTCAACAAAGTCAATTACTCGTTTATAATGTCGGTTTAAACGCACTGATTGGAGGAATCGGTGGCGTAATCAATAAAAAGGAGGGTGAAAAATGGCATCAAGCTTTTTTTAAAAACTGTGCCTTTGGTGGACTCGGAGGCCTTGTTAAATACCACTCAAAGTACCTGAATTATCAGACCTCGAAAGAGAAGAATTTCGGTTTAAATTATTTGAATCGTGCTTACTATTATTTGGGCCATTCCATCACGAATAATGCCTCCTTAAATCGGGGAATATGCTCGAATTATTCCTTTCAGTTATACCTGTTTAACGTGGATGTCAATTTTACAGACAAAATTAAAATTAAGCCCAAAATCTCTCTGACTACCTTCTTTTTTACGAACTTCTATCTTATAAATGGGTATAAAATTAATTTGAATAAAAGCCTGAAATATGGCGTCATTTATTACGATAGGGGGCATACGCTAGAAAAGCAAATAGCCTTTGGGTCGGCCAATACCATAGCGGCAATAGATGGGTTTGAGAAAAAATACCCTGAACCCTCCATTGTTATCCCACATGAAATGACACATACCTATCAATTTGCTGATTATTATGCCCTCAATTATTTTTTTGAACCACTTCATTCCAGGATGAGAAAAAACAAAACGATGAAAGTCTTGGATCGTTTCATTTGTTGGGATCTACCTTTTTTCTTCCTGTCTTACCATACCCAAAACATGCTTAAGCCCGATCCAGTGCACTACAATAATTTTTACGAATTCGAAGCACAGGCCATGGCCACACGACGTTATGTTCCTCGTTGACTCATGGTCCAAGCATAATTGTCCTCGGTCTCAGCCTCCCGAACTTTCTTCACGCATAGGGACTCAATATCTTTAAACCTCTCAAAAACAATCCGTGATTCTGACTAGCGGCATATTCTCTCGTTCTCCTCACTCCGCTTTCGCACTGTAATTGTCGCCGCTTATCATCTGCATCGCGGACTAGACGGAAAAAAAACGTCAATCGCTCCTAGTCTAAATCAATAGACCTGACAAAAGCTTAAAGAATGAACAAAAACGAATTAAATTGATGGATGATATGGAAAATTATTTAGATGGATTTATTCTTCCGATTCCAAGGATTCACCTGAACGAATACAAGCGGCGCGTGGCTGATAGATGATTTTAAATTGGAAGGCACACGTTCTTTTATTGACGTATTGGGTTTCAAGCGTTTGTTCAATCAAGCAATAGGCCTACTGAATAGGCGACACCATTTTTTTTTAACACATTGTTATATAATTAGGAATCCTTACTATATTTGTCACGGCAATAGGGCCAAAGAACTATTTAAATTTATTTAACCATGACAAAATCAATTTTCTATCACGCTGGATGCCCAGTATGTATTAGTGCGGAACACAACATTATAAACCTGATTGGTGCCGAAAATGTAGAAGTCGTTCATATCGGCGAAGACCGAAATCGAATTGCAGAAGCGGAAAATGCAGGAGTAAAATCTGTCCCGGCATTACTTACTCCAGAAGGAAATGTGCTACATATCAATTTTGGTGCTTCAATGGCGGATGTAAAAGGCTAAAAAAATTTCACCTTCCTGGTTAGGATTCCTACCTTTGTGGGGCTGCTTTGTATTGAAAGTAGCCCCACAATTTGGATTGAATTAGCTCTTCGCTCGGGTCGAATAGTGTTGCTTGAAACGGATAATTATAGAATAAGTCAATACCAAAAAAATCGCTAAGTGTATGAATCGGGAAAAAAGCTTGGGTTTATGTGGCGTTAATTTAGAGAATATGAAACAAGCATCTTTTAGCTTAAGCGGGCAAAATCAAAAAGTAGAAAGCCGAATTGTTGTGGCTTTGGAGCGAATTTCGGAAGCATTTAGAGTATTGCTCTGGAATGAAAGTAAAGAAAATGCCTTAAGTCCAATACAAATTCAAATCTTGATTTTTGTTCATTTTCATTCCTCAGAAAAATGCAAAGTTGGTTATCTCGCCGACGAGTTTAATATGACCAAAGCCACCATTAGCGACAGTGTGAAGGTTTTGCTCCATAAAAATTTAGTGGCAAAGGAAACAGACGAAACAGACACCAGGAGCTATTCACTTTCACTTACTCCAGAAGGTGAAAAAATTGTTAAAAAAGCATCCTTTTTCGCTTCTTCCATTGAACAACCCCTCGAAAAACTGAGCGACGAGCAAAAATCAACTATGCTCAATGGCTTGCTAAAATTGATATATGACTTGAACCAATCAGGCATCATCACAATTCAACGTATGTGTTTTACTTGTTCAAACTACAAACTTGACAATGGCATTCACCACTGCAAACTCCTAAAGTGCGATCTTGCTGAGAACGAATTAAGAGTTGATTGTCCAGAACACGAAAGCACCTTTTGATCGTCTCCGCCTATGGTCTGCATCCCGGATTAGACGGCTTTAAGGATTTCACGGATTTTGTTTGAAAGAGATACCACCAACGCAAACTTTTTTTGCTGTGGTCTGTGGTCCGTCGACCGTGGACTTTGCTAGTAGCCTTTTCCCTCCGCTCCACTAGCGTTCCGTTCGGGATGACGGCTGGCTAATAACTCAACATTCTTTTTTGCCGTGGTCGGAGGTCCGTCGACCGTGGACTTTGCTAGTAGCCTTTTCCCTCCGCTCCACTAGCGTTCCGTTCGGGATGACGGCTGGCTAAAAACTCAACATTCTTTTTTTGCCGTGGTCGGTGGTCCGTCGACCGTGGACTTTTTTGGCATTTAGCTGGTGGCCTAGACTAGCTTCACAAAAAATGTAATACCTTGAACTCTCTATAATATAAGGAAAATTGCTTGGAAGGAATAAACCCGCTAGCCTCAGCATGATGAGAGTATCAAAATACCTACTCGTTGTTTTTGTTTTAGCCAGCTTTTTGCTCTTCGCTTCTTGCGGTGCCACGCAGCGCAAGGTGGAAGAGCAGGAAAATGTGGCATTAGAAAATTTAGAAGGCTACTGGATTTAGACCAATTATGTGGACGAGATTCTGAAAACAAAATCCATTGAAGCGCATATCTATAAACGGCTGACGTGGGATGCCATCATCCTTAGAATACAAGGGGATAGTGTCGTTACTCATGGACTGATAATGGGGAATACGTTTCGGCTTTCTAATAATACAGACAGTTTAACGACCATTAAAGGCTTGCAAGCTTACCAACTCAGTTACGATAAGGCTCTCCAACTAATCAGGGCCAAAGAGACCCATGTAGAGGTAGGCAAAGAAGATACCCTTGTTTATTCCTTCAGACGGGTGCAGCCCAATGAGCAACGATTGATTGAAGGCATTGATGGCAAGAGGTTCTTTGAAAACCTCGAATCGAATTTTTACTCCTTTTTTATCGATAGCCTCATTAGCGGAACCTACGAACCTTTGACAAAATCCACCGAAATAGGCACACTCGTTCTTGGGAAAGCCCACTACACTTCGGGTTTCAAAAACTATACGAAGTATGCGATTCACGATTATTTTGGAACGCTTCATCCATTTAGGGGCTATGACGCGATCATTTTTGAAGACACAAGTATTGTATTGCCGTTCAACGCCCCGCCAACAAACGAGGTGTATTATAATTGGAGATTTAACGGAGATACCCTCGTACTTACCGAATTGCTGACCGAAACCTTTGAGAGCTATTTCCTCGGGACAAAAACCTTCAAACTCTTGCGGATAAAATAATAGTGCGCTTAAAAACCATGGCGATTTACCTTAAACGCGATTTTTGTTTTAAAAACCAGCGCGGGGAATGTTGGGTGCACGTGAAGTAGCCTACATTTTCATTTGTAAATTTGTATCCAAGTGATTACATTTGAAGGTGTTTCTAATTGAGAAAACAGACGAGTTTGATAAGTGGTTTCGAAAACTAAAGGACATTAAAGCCAAAGCAAAAATCTTATTGCGACTTCAACGAGCAGAAGCTGGAAATTTAGGGGATAGTGCATCCGTTGGAGAGGGTATTGAAGAAATCAGAATTCATTTTGGCCCAGGCTACAGAATCTATTTCAAAAGACATCAAACTCAACTAATTCTTTTGCTGATAGGTGGAGATAAAAGCACTCAGGAAGAAGACATAAAAAAGGCAAGAAAACTTTGGGATAAATATAGGACAACATGAAAGTTTCAAAATTTGACATAGCTGAATACCTTGACAATGAAGAAATGGTTCAAGAATATCTCAACCAAGTTCTTGAAGAAGGAAATTCAAATGAAATCGTAGCAGCACTTGGTCATGTAGCGAAAGCAATCGGCATGTCCAAAATAGCGGAACAAACGGGATTGAGTAGACCAAGTTTATACAAAGCACTTTCAGAAAACGCCAAACCGCAATTTGATACTATTCTCAAAGTCTTAAGAGCAGTAGGTGAACACTTTCATTTGAAACCAAGTTTGTAGTCACGCACCCCCCACACCTTGCTAGCCTATGCTAAGTTTCGTTTTCAAAGTGCCGTGAAATTCTTAAATTGATCTCGCATAATAGCGGGACCCTTTTCAAACTTGCACGCTTACTCCGAAATCACTGGCATGGTCAGACCGAAATAGCCCTAAGTGAGGGGATTTGATTGAGGATATAATCCCGATATACCCAGTATTAGAATAAATGAAAATACTTTTAGCGGTACTGACAATTACACTATTTTCAAGTTGTTTAGAGAGATCTTCGCCAAACAAGAAGGCCGACCTTGAAACGATACAAGACACGACAGATATGGAACCATCTATCTTTTTTCATGAGGACGACTACTGTCAGGTTCAATTGTCGCTTAAAGAGAACCTAACGCAGCTTCAAAAAGAAGCAGAAGAAATTTTGGGCTTTGCAAAAGAACATTTTGATGGTTCAGGCTTCACTGACATTAAGGTAAGAGAAGAAGAAACGCATAAACTTGTGCTCAGACAAATCAAGAAGGATGACATAGAAGCCATAATAATTCATGCGGGTTTCGATAAAATCCCAAAAGTTTTTACTGGCTATGGACAGACTTATAAAGAGGAATTGGAGAACACTCATGCTTATGGCAAAAATGGTTGTGCAATCTTTTTTGACCACAAAGACACTATTGTTGAGCATATTTGGCTTGAATATCATTGGGGAAATGAAGTTAGCGACAAAGACAAGTTTGCTATTTGTCTTAGAGACCTAGGAAAGAAATGGAACTTGCTTCTTATGGATTGGAATCAGTTAAAACTTGTTGAATTGACAGACAGTTTGGCAACTCAAAAATATTTGAATGAAAGATAGAAAAAACACTGGGCATAACGGCACATCTGCAAAATGCGGGTTTTCGTTCTCCTCAGACAGTTTAATTCTCCGCCTAAACTTATGTAGTGAAAAGCCCGCCCATCGTAAGTATTTAAAATTATCGTCCACCCAAATAAACCCCCATGAACGAAATAATATGCCCCCATTGTAAAAAAGCCTTTAAAGTAGATGAGGCCGGTTTTGCGGATATCCTCAAGCAGGTGAGGGATCATCAGTTTGAAGAAGAACTGCAGAATCGTTTGAACCTGGCGGAGAAGGAAAAGGAGTCTGCGGTGAAGCTGGCGGAGGCCAATCTGAAAAATGCCTTGCAGGAAGACTTGGCCAAGAAGGAAAGGGAAATTACCGAGCTGAGAAGTAAAAATGAACGGGTGCTGGCGGAGCAAATGGGGAAGAAGGAGGCCGAGATTGCTGCCATGAAGGCGAAATTGGAAAAAGCAGAGATTGAGACCAAATTGTCGGTCTCCGAAGCCGTCCATAAAATAGAAAAGGAGCGGGATGAGCTGGCCAATAACCTCAGAAGCAAGGAAACGGAAAAGCAGCTTCTTGAAAAGTCATTGAGCGAGAAATACTCCTCGGAGCTCAAAACCAAAGACGATATCATCAAATTAAAGGATGAAGAAATTGCCCTGCGCAAAGACATGAAGCTCAAGCTGTCTACCAAGATGATAGGCGAAACCCTGGAGCAGCATTGTGAGACCGAGTTCAATAAACTACGCGCCACGGGTTTCCAAAAGGCTTATTTCGAAAAGGACAATGATTCTCGGTCGGGAAGCAAGGGTGATTATATCTATCGAGAAGTAGACGATGCCGGGAATGAGGTGATCTCCATCATGTTTGAAATGAAAAATGAGGGAGATGAAACCGCCACTAAAAAGAGGAATGAGGATTTTCTAAAAGAACTCGACAAAGACCGCACAGAAAAAAAATGCGAATATGCCGTGCTGGTATCCCTGCTCGAGGTAGAAAACGAACTCTATAACTCAGGGATCGTGGACATGTCGCATAAGTACCCCAAGATGTACGTGGTTCGTCCGCAGTTCTTTATACCCATCATCACCTTACTCCGCAATGCCGCGTTGAATTCCATGCACTATAAAGCCGAACTGGCCTTAATGAGAAACCAGAACATCGACATCACCAATTTCGAAGAGAACATCAATAGCTTCAAGGAAGGTTTTGCCAGAAACTACGACCTCGCCAGCCGCAAATTCATGACCGCCATCGACGAGATTGATAAAACCATCACCCACCTCGAAAAAACCAAAGCAGCACTCTTGTCCTCCGAAAACAACCTCCGCCTAGCCAATAACAAAGCAGAGGACCTAACGATAAAGAAATTAACCAAGGGCAATCCGACGATGACCGCCAAGTTTGATGATCTTTCCAAGTAAAGGGCACGGCTCATTTTGACGCGGAGGCGCTGAGGCGCAAAACTATTGATGTCGCGAGAGTAAATGCGCAATGTGTTTGTCGTAGTTTAGGATTTAGACTTGGCTTATGATAGCGTCGCGGAGCATATTGACGCGGAGGCGTGGAGGCGCAAAAAATTTACTGTCGCGAGAGTAAATGCGCAATGTGTTTGTCGTTGCTTAGGATTTAGACTTGGCTTATGATAGCGTCGCGGAGCATTTTGACGCGGAGGCTCCACCTTCGCATACGCTATGGCGGACGGGGACGGAGGCGCATAGGGTGTTGCTTTCGCCAGAATAAAAGGCGCAATGTGTTTGTCGTTGATTAGGATAGCGTCGCGGAGTAAAAAAAGGACGCGGAGCCGCTGAGGCGCAAAATAATTGCTGTCGCGAGAGTAAAGGCCCTCCTTCGCCGAAAAGGCCCACACCTTCGCATACGCTTCGGCGCACGCGGTCGGCGGACGGGGACGGAGGCGCAAAGGCGCGGAGGGTGTTGCATTGCTTAAATTTTGACTTTAATTAACGGCAGAACTATTTTAATATTGAAACGATTCAAGACAATGAGCATGATTAAAAACTTCATACTTCTTATATTCACTCTGATTTTCTGTCAACCCGTTTTTTGCCAAAGAGATAGTTTGATTAACATTGGTCATGTAGACATTATTCAATCAAAAATATTAAATGAAAAACGAGAAATCATGGTGCATGTGCCACCAAATCGTTCACTATCAGATTCATTTCCAGTAATGATCGTTTTTGATGGGGACGCTTTATTTACTAAAACCATTGGTATAGTAGATCATTTGAGCAGTGATTACGGAAATAATAAATGTCCGAAAATGATTGTTGTTGGAATTAGGCATCCCAACAGAATGAAGGATTTGTTCCCTGTTTTTAACGAAGACAATCTATTTAAAAATGACAAGTTTGCCGAATTTATAGAGAAGGAATTAATTCCCCATTTAGACCAAAAATACCCGACCACCACGTTTCGCCTATTGGTTGGTCATTCGGTTGGTGGACTTAGAGTAGCAAATTTTGCTGTATACAATTCAAATGCCTTTCATGCATACATTGCTTTAGATCCTAGCCTTGGCCATGATTTGAACAAATGGTCGAATAGAGCTGATTCTGTCATAAAGGAGGCGAAATATTCCAATAAATCGATGTTCGTTGCAATGGCGCAAACCATGCCTGTACTAACGGACACTTCCATTATTAACAAAGATGATTCGGGAGAAGCCAGGCATATGAGAGCCATCATGCGGTTTTGTTATGGGTTTCAACACTATTCCATTGATGGGATGGATTTTAATTGGAACTATTATCCCAAGGAAAGTCATGCTGGTGTTACCTTTTTAGGCTTGTACGATGGGTTGAATTCTATTTTTTCATGGTATGAATTTAAAGAATCGCAGCAATTAAACGACACCACAATAAGTGCACAAAAGGCAGTTGCAATTTTGGAAAATCACTTTCAATTAATTTCTAAAAAAATGGGGTATACTATTCTGCCTCCAGAATCTAGAGTAAATAATATAATTGACAATTTTTGGCGTAGAAATAGGATTGACAAAGCTGCTGCTTTTGCTGAAATTAATTGTAAAAATTACCCAAATAGCGAAAGTGCCACAAACTATTTAGGATACCTAAGAATAGAACAGAAAATGCTAGAGGAGGCCCTTGTTCTATTTGAAAAAAATACAAAAGATTATCCTTTGTCTTTAAATGCTTGGGACAGTTATGGCGAATGCTTAAAAATGATGGGAAGAAAAAAAGAGGCGATTAAGGCGTATAAAAAGGTATTAGATTTTAATCCAAATAATAAAAATGCCGCAAATATGATAAAGGAAATGAATGCGAATGATTAGAACGATATGACTATCCGTTTAAATCCCACCTTCGAATTTTTGGACTAGTTGGTAAATTTCCAGTAATATATGCCGTGCGGCTCTTTCATTCCGTTCTCTAGCCTGTGCTCTATAGCGGATGCGATGGGCGAGCTTTTTAGTGAAGACGGAGCAGCTCATCAAATTTGTCCAAGCAACTAATCGTTCGTCTCAATTATCATAGAGAGTATGAAGTCATTTTTCATTCTACTCTTCTTATATCTTTGTTCGCTTAGCGGATTTAGTCAACAGCATTATCCTTTAAAATTGAATTTTGGCTACGGCACGGCCTATAGCTTTGCCACCGTTGACGGACAAAAATCATTTAGGCCGCACCAACAATCAGCGCTTGTAGCAGAAGGAAGATGGTCGCAACAATGGTCGCTGAATACAGAGGAAACCAAACTTAAATCTTGGGAAAATTTCCTGTATAACGCTCAGTTCTATTTCGGAGTAGAAAAGCAACTCAATGAACGGTTTATCCTTGCCAGCGGACTGGAAATCGGTGGCCGAAACTTCACGCTCACCGAATACCGAATTCAGGATGGAAGAGATTTGGGTCCCATAATAGAAGCCTATTATGCCAATCGCATGCAACGTGCGTATTTAGTCACTAGCTTGCCTTTGTTATTAAAAACCAGTCTAAACCAAAAGGGCAAACTTCAAGTTTTAGCCCTCAGTGGCATTGCCTTAAACTATGCCCACTCGCTCGAAAGGAATACTGCCTTCTATAAAAGCAAAGAACTGAGCACTTTTTTCCCAAGCCTGCATGTGGGATTGGAAGTCAAAGAAAGGTACTTGAATAGGGTGTCTATCGATTTTGGATGGCAGATAGGACTTGCCAATATCTTGAAGGATGAAGTAGTAATTTATACTGGATTAAAGACAGGAGATGGCATACAGCGTTACGCCGTTGAATCAAAAGGAAGTCATGTCAGGGCAGGTATCTGTTTTTACTTTAATGCACCATCTATCAAAAAACCAGTACCGATTGTGGCACTCCCACCAAGCATACCTCCAATAGGAAAAACCATCGATATCGCCTTAGAATCAGGCCCCTTTCAACTCAGTATTGTTGATGATCAGACCATTGATGATGATTCAGTAAAAATTATGCAAGATGGGCAGGTGGTTATAGAAGCGATTGGGCTTCAAAAAAACGAACAGTGTTTTGAATTGCAGTTGGATAGCACATTAGGCGAAACAGAAATACGCATCATAGCACTTAATGATGGCCGAATTAAGCCTAATACCATGCGCGTAATTATCAAGCAGTATGGCAAAGAAGTCAACAACGCTTTTATACGCACCGAAACGACCCATTCAGTACAAATCCTCCTTAGAACAAGCAAATGAAAAAGTTAAATCTCCTCTTCGTTATATGTATCGTGAGTTTCTTGAGTTGCACTAAATCTATAGACATACAAGAGCCCGAAAGAACAGATATTACAGGAATCTGGAATGCTTATGGATTCCAAGATCTTAGTGGATATGTGCCATTGGAAATTATAGAAATAAGCAAAAACGAAACGAATGAATACACCGCATTAAAAATTATGGGCGACAATGGCGTACCAACTGGTACGGTTACATGGAAAGGCACGATTGACGGAGGCATCAATACGGTCGAAATGACCTTTGGAAACGGCCGAGGAGATTTTATTACAATGCCCGTTCAACTTGAGATCAAAACATACGACTGGCTTGAAATCAAAAATTTCGGTTTGATTTTTATTCGACGCACGGATTCGAATAATCCCTAAAAGATCGAGGTTGAGCATTCGGCACATAATCTCACACCCGCACTCATTTTGCTGTGATCCGCGGACTGCCCTCCTTCGCCGATAAGGCTCTAGCACACGCGGTCGACCGTGGACTGTTTTGCTATGGTCCATCGTCTATGGTCTATGGTCTTTATATTTTTTGCAATGGTCCATCGTCTATGGTCTATGGTCTTTTTATTTTTTGCTATGGTCCATCGTCCATGGTCTATGGACTTTTTTTTGCTATGGTCCATCGTCTATGGTCTATGGTCTTTATATTTTTTGCAATGGTCCATCGTCTATGGTCTATGGTCTTTTTATTTTTTGCTATGGTCCATCGTCCATGGTCTATGGAC
>CAZUIT010000013.1:0-63314 GCA_964620355.1 uncultured Burkholderiales bacterium
TCATAGCGCTCATCTTTTCGCAAGCGCACAAATATTTTATAGTCGTCTTCTCCTTGTTTGAGTTTTGAAACTTCTTTACCAAATAAAGCCGTACGTAAGGTGCTGGCGATTTGCATGGTAGAAACGCCATAGCGACGGGCAGCATCTCTATCAATATTAATCAATAGCTCTGGCTTACCTGTTTCCAAGTCAGTCTTCAGTTTGTCTACCCCATCATAATTTGCGTCAACCATCACTTTTTTAACAGCATCTGTAACCTTGATCAAGGTATCGAGTTCTGGACCGGTAACTTCCAAGCTGATTGGCTTGCCCACCGGCGGACCTTCGGAGTTTTTCTGCACTACAATATTGGCTTGAGGCAGGTCTTCCACCGCTTCTGCAATCAATTGCATCATACGCGAAGTGCTGGTATCAGAAATAAAAACACGTTTGGCCGTTTCAACAAAAGAAACGGTAATGCGCGCCTTATGCGGAGAGCTTCCTTGGGAAGGTCCTTCGGATGGATCAGCAGTACCTTCACCTACGGATGCTACCATGGCTTCTACAATATTGGCATTGGGTTGAATTTTCTTCCAAATGCTATCTTCTAATGCTTTGGTGAACTCATTCGTGCGTTCAATATCGGTACCCAATGGCATTTCGATAAATACATTCACATATAGCGGTTCATTCTCTGGGAAGAAAAGCACTTTCGGACTGCTACCAAAATAGATATTCATGGCTAATATCATGAATACGAACATGCCCACGAAAACGGCATACGGACGGAATCCTTTCAATACCCATGTAACTGTTTTGGCATAGGCATTTTCTAGCTTAGGCAATACCTTATCTTGGAAACTTGCAGAGCCAGGCTGTAGCCAAAAACGGTATACAATACGCAAGACACCCACAATCAAAAGTAGGTTTCCGACAGTCTTATTACTCATCGTAAATACCATGAACAAGCCGATGGTCAAAACGCCAAGACTAATTCTCCAGAATTTTTTGGCCGAGCTGCGTTTGTTCGGGTCTTCTATTTTCATGAAGTTGGCCGTGAGTACTGGATTGATAACCAAGGCAACGAATAAGGAGGCCGAGAGAGTAACAATTAAAGTAATCGGCAGGTATTTCATGAATTCCCCAATCATGGATTTCCAGAAGAGAAGAGGGAAGAATGCAGCAAGTGTAGTAAGTGTGGAAGCGATAATCGGAACGGCTACTTCACCAACGCCATATTTTGAGGCGTCCTCCCGTTTCATTCCTCCGGAATAGAGTCGGAAAACGTTTTCTACCACCACAATACCATTATCTACGAGCATTCCTAGGGCCAGGATGAGTGAGAAAAGCACCATCATATTCAAGGTGGTTCCTAGCATATTCACAATTCCAACGGCCATCAACATGGAAAGCGGAATGGCAATCCCCACAAACATGGAGTTACGTCCACCCATAAAGAACATCAAGACTAGAACGACCAGGATAACTCCGGAGATGATCGAGTTCTCGAGGTTACCAACCATGTCTATCGTGTTTTTCGATTGGTCGTTGGTAATAACAACAGCCATTTCCTTAGGAAGTCTATTTTTCTGTGCTTTGGCGATGAAGTCTTTGATTTTTACCGAAGCATTGATCAAGTTTTCACCACTTTTCTTTTTAACATCCAAGAAAACAACCGGTTTCTTGTTTAAACGGGCAAAGGAGGTAGGCTCAACCGGACCAAAATTCACTGTTGCTATATCTCGGAGGTAAACGATATCTTGCTTCTCATCTTTTACAATGATGTTTTCAATCTCGTTGAAGTCTTTAAACTCACCACTGATACGTAAGCTTCTTCTGTTTTGACGATCTCCCGAAATGCTCAGGATATCCCCGCCAGACATGCTCACATTTTCAGAACGTACCGCATTCTCAATATCATTAAAGCTGATGCGGGAGGCTTCCATTTTATAACGGTCGACCGTTATTTCTACTTCTTTTTCAAGCAAGCCGCGAATATCAACTTCTGATACTTCAGGGAATTTTTCAATCTCTTCTTCAAGGTATTCTGCATGATCTTTTAATACATCATACGGAAAATTACCGCTCAGATTGATATTCATTACCGGGAATTCCGAGAAATCCAGTTCAAATATATTTGGGTCGGCCGGCAAGTCTGTTGGAAGGTCAACCATCGACTTATCGACCGCATCTTTCGTGTCTTGCAAGGCTTTAGAAACATCTACGTCGAGCTCAAATTCAACAATGATGGTAGAATAGTCTTGGATGGAGGTGGATGTAAATTTCTTCACTCCTTTTAGCGACTTGAGTTCCTTTTCAATCGGACGTGTCACCAAATTCTCCATATCAATTGGTGAGTTTCCTGGGTATGCGGTTCCTACATAAATAGTAGGTTGCTTAATTTCCGGGAAACTTTCCTTCGGCATGGTATTATAGGAAATCAACCCTACCAACAACACGATAAAGGTCAGTACATAGACACTCGTCTTGTTCTGGATCGAGAAGCTGGAGAGTTTGAATTCTTTGAGTTTTTCTTTAAGTGCGCTCATTGCTAGTTTGCTTATTGAGGTTGTACGTTATCACCTGATTCCACGTTGAGGTGACCTTCAACAATGACTAGATCTCCTGCTTCGAGTCCGGCTTGGATAAAAATGCTTCCAGCACTGCTAAGGCCCGTTGTAACGGCTCTTTTCTCTACTTTATAGGCCGAGCCATCTTTTACCGCGACCATGATAAATTTGTCATAGCCTTCCGTTTGCACCAAATTCGACGGAACACTAATTCCATCAGGAGCTAAGAAATCAGTTGCTTCGATGATGGCCAATAAGTTTGGCTTAAGGCGGTTATCTTTCGATTGAATCGCCACGTTCATGCTAAAGGTTCTATTATTGGTATTGATAACCTGACCTAAAGCCGTAATCTTCGCCACGAGGGTGTCTTTGAGGGCGGGGAAATATACGCGCACTTGGTCTCCTTGTTTGAAGGCTCCAACGTATTTCTCAGAAACATCTGCAGTGACTTCAAGTTCCGTTAGATTTACTACACGCACAACAGGAGCACCTGGGCCAGTAATTTCACCCAAGTTCACATTGATTGCATCGACAATTCCATTGATAGGTGAACGCAATTGGTATTTATCCAGCTGAGTAGTTAAGGTCGCTTCTTGATTTTGCAAAGCCTTATAATTGTTCTCAGCTTGCAACATTTGCATTTGAGTACCAATTTGACGCTTATAGAGCCTGTCTTGTTTCTCGTAAGTTTCCTTCGCAAGTGTTAATCGCGTACGAATCTCAGCGAGGTTGGCTTCAATTACGCTACCGTCAAGATCCACAAGGCGTTGGCCTTTTGTTACGGTCTGTCCTTCTTTTACGTATACTTTCAATACTTTGCCGCCATTCTCTGCAGCCAGCATGATATTATTGTCGGTACTAATAATTCCTTGGATGGATACGGTATGGCGGAATTCACCGGGAGTGATGGTTTCTAAACGAACTTGCGGAAGTGTTTCATCAGTTCCAGTGTCGGTATCATTTTTTAATACGAGTATTTTGCCTTGAATGCGCTCAAGACTATCGTTTAATTTTTGGATTTCGTTTTGAAGTTCCCCTTCAATTTTCTGGAGGTCTTTTAATCCGGTTTGTTCTCCACATGCTGCCAAAATTAATGACGCGGAAAGGAGTAAGCTTAATTTTTTCATTGCTTGGGGTGTGTGGTGGTTATTTTAGGAGTCCTAATGCTTTTTTATAATTGATTTCAGCTACCAACATATCGTAGATAGCACTGAGGTAATTGGTTTCAGCTTGAAGTAGGTCGCTGTTGGCAGTGGTTACTTCTAATGAGGTTCCAACACCTTCTTCGAATTTGGCCTGAGCGATTTCGCGAATCTCTACAGATAATTCATAGTTTAATCTTTGGTTTTCCACAGTTTGTACGGCTGTTAAAAAGACGTTTTTAGTATTGAACACTTCATTTTCAATGGCATTTTCTAAACGATTTAGGTCATTTCTCGTTTTGATCGTTTCAAGTCGGGCTTGCTGCACTTTAGCATTGCGTTGAAAGCCACTGAATATTGGAACGCGTAGGGATAAACCCCAAGTGGTACCGCCATAAAATTTATTGCCTAAATCGCCAAAATTGTTCTCTGTAGCAAAGGAGTTTTCAGTATGCGATCCAAAAGCACTCAATGAAGGCAAATAGCCCATTTGATAACGGCGAACATTCAAGTTATTTAATACCTGTGTTTGGGATAATACTTGATAATCTGGACGATTTGTATAACTCAAGGTAGAGGAAGTATCCGTGCTCGAAGCGGCTAGCATAAACGCTCGCAAGTTTCCACTTAAGCTAAGTGGCTTATTTACATCCATACCCATTTGAAACTTCAGAATGCGGTAGGCGTAATTGCGTTGGTTTTCTACATTTTGGCGTTGGATTTTTAGGTTATTCAACTGCAAAGCCAAACGCGATACGTCTATCTTCTCCGCAAACCCATTTTCAAAAAGAGCTTTGGTATCGTCATGTGCTTTTTGCAAGGTCACAATATTGGAGTCAATCGTTAAGATTGATTGGTCTGCAATCAAAGCCATATAGTACGCCTGAGAAACGTTAACACGAGTTTCGGTTTCAGTGTTGGCGCGCATGCGAGAAGCAAGTTCAACGTATTGACTGGCTGCCTTTAATCCGAGGAAATAGGTCCCGTCTACTAATAGCCAGTTTGCTGATACTTTGGCGCTTGCCGTATGGGAGATACCCATTTGAAACTCCAGTGGAGGCCCTGTTGGATCAATGAAGTTTGGGACAACGGTTGTTCCAATCTGAGGTTGTCCGGTATAATCTACTTGTCCACTGATTTGCGGTAAACCAAGGGAGGCTGTTTCAAGTACCTGTTTTTTTGCAATCTCAATGTCAATGTCAGCATTTTTTAATGATGGATTGTTTTTTAATGCGTAATCAACTGCCTGTTGTAAAGACATGGTAGATGATTCGGTTTGAGCCATTGTTGCCATGCTTGTCCCTATTAGAAGGGCAAGGAGAATAGGTTTCAGTTTATTCATGACTGATTTGTTTTTCATTTAAGTAGTGTATGCCTTTTGGAGTAGATATTCCGTGGATATGATAGAGGATGATTTCTTGCTGAAGTTCTTTGAAGGTATAAACGGCCTTTGGGAATCGCTCTTCATCCATAATTAATTCAATTAGACTGGTATAGATGTTTGCAGCAATTTCAGGGTTCAAATCATCGCGGTATAGTCCGAGTTTGACTCCTGCTTCGATATTCTTTTTTATTTGTGCATGAGTAAAATTTGAACGATGTTCTTGAATTTTTTTCCAAGCCCGAGGAAAGTATTTGCTGAGCTCAAAGAAAAGGTTGGGATTGATTTGGCGGGTCATGTTATGGAAAAACATACTTACGCCAAGCAATTGATCAATTGGGTTGCTATGTTCGGTGAAAATGCTACAACAAGTATTTTCAATTGATTTAAGATGATAGTCGATTGCGGCTGTTACCAACCCTTGGCGATCACCATGATGTTGATAGATTGTTTTTTTAGAAACCCCTGCTTCACGTGCAAGGTCATCCATAGTAACGCTCCGCACACCGAAACGCATAAAAAGGCCAATGGTCTTTTCGAGCAGATGATTGGGTGTTTGATTATCAGTATCCATTTCGGGTACAAATGTATATCAAGGAAACTATTTTCGGAATAAAAGTTTCCTTAGTTTTCGGTGAACGGATAATCCAAGCGGGTAAACGGACCGAGAAACAGGGCGAATTACACTAAAAATTTTCCGTTTTTGTTCAAAGAATTTACCGAAGCAGATAGTTACTTGACTGAGGGGTGCAGGAAATTGGTCGAGATGAAAATGCAGAATCCTATATTTGGCTCTTGGAAAAGCAGAATAGCCTTCTTCGTTTGCATGCGCTCACTGTTTTCGTGAGTTTATTGCTCATGATTGGGAAGTTCTTTGCATGGTACCTGACTGGTTCCAATGCAATTCTTACCGATGCATTGGAAAGTATCGTGAACGTTTTGGCTGGTGCTTTTGCATTCTATAGCTTATGGCTTTCGTTTAAACCTCGCGATCACGATCATCCTTATGGTCATGGTAAAATTGAATTCGTTTCAGCGTCAATTGAAGGTGCATTAATCGGTGTTGCTGGGTTATCCATTCTAGGCAAGTCTATCTATAACCTTTTTGTACCGCAAACAATTCAAGAAGTTGATCAAGGGATATGGTTGATTGCGGGTGCAGGTATTGTCAATCTCTTAATGGGTTTGATTTTACGCAGGATAGGGAAAAACAGAAATTCACTTACGCTAAGCGCAAACGGACAACACCTCATGTCGGATGCTTGGTCGAGCGCTGGATTGATCATTGGATTAATCGTGCTTTATTATACGAATGCTGTTTGGGTAGATAATGTGCTTGGAATTGGCTTTGGTGCTTATATCATTTACGTGGCTGGGCGCATCTTGAGAAAGTCGATTGCAGGAATTATGGATGAAGCGGATTTCGATTTACTCACTGAATTGGTGGCTCACCTGGACGAGAAAAGAAAACCCGATTGGATAGATATTCATAACCTCCGTGTAATTCAATACGGATCGATGCTTCACATAGATTGCCATGTGACCTTGCCCTGGTACTATAGCCTGCAAGAGGCGCATGATGTTATTTCGGAGCTGGATCATATCATCTATGAAAAATATAAAAAGGTGGAACTCTTTATTCATATGGATCCTTGCATCACCGATTCTTGTCGCATCTGCACGATTGCCGACTGCATGGTGCGCAAATTGCCTTTTGAGAAACAAGAAAGCTGGGAGTTAAAAAGTCTGCTTGAAAATAACAAACACGGCACGAGCTTATCTTCAGAGGTGCTATTCTAGTATAATCTCAACATTTGACTCCTCACCCTATCCGCTGGCCACGTGCGCCGTAGCGTATGCGAAGGTGGACCTCGTCACCTTGCCTGCTCTAACCTGTAAGCTTTGACCGGGTGCTTAAAGTTGCGTTTGCCGCTTTTTCGTTTCTCTGCGAAAGAGCAAATAATGATAGATTAATGTAACAGAGAACGCGATAGAACTCGCAACAGGAGCAGCATCCATCTGCAATACATCCATCAATAAAAAGAAGGAAAGGAGGATTACTACCAAGTTTAATAAAGAACCGCCGAAATTCACCCGATTCCTGCCTAGTCCGGCGAAATAATGGGCATAAATATTCCCCAAACTCATGCTAAGGATAGCCGGTGCAAGCAAGACCAAATAATGATGGATGCCCGCGAACTCTGGTCCGAAGAGCCATACAAAGAAGCTGTCAGGAAGGATGACCAAGAACACGACCCCAATCAAGCTAATCACCAAGCTGATACCCCCATATTGTTGCGTTAGCTTCTGGTTGAATCGCAGGTTATCGCTATTGGCAATCTTTGCAAATTGTACGGTAGAGATGCTTCGGGTAATCATCCAAACCGATTCTGCGAGCTGCAAGGCATTGGCGTAAATTCCCAATACACTTTTCCCGAAATAGTGTTCTATCAAAAAGTAAAGAATGCGGTAATTGAAAAACTGCGTAAGGTTGGCCAATTGAATGAATAATCCATGGCGAATAAAGATTCTGAGCAGTCCTGGATCATGGACTTTTTCGGCCGATTGGAATTCTGGTTTGAGATAATAGATGGCCAAGAATAAGTTGAAAACCTGAGCGATAATATAAGCTATGATAAAACTACTAAACGCCACATCGACATAAATAAAGCCAATAATCAGCGCAAACGAGGTAATCAATGGATGGATGACTTGCAGGGTATTATAGGCCTGGGTCGCTTCCTTTCCCAAAAGAATATTTGCCAGATTACTCCACCAGGCAAAAATTAAGGCGCTCACTAAGATGATAAGATCATAGCCCTTTGGCATGATGTCAATAAAATAAACCCCGATAAAATAAAGGATAAGCCAACAAAGTCCGGCGAATAAACTGCTCCACCAAAAGGAAATCTTCGTAAGCTGACGAACGGAATGACGTGAGGCCAAATACACCAAGGAAGCTCCTCCCAACCAATTGGTGCAGAGGTGAATCAGAGCGATAGAGGCAATAAATAGTCCGTGTGTACCTCGGCCTTCCGTACCCAAATAGCGGGAAATAAGTATTCCTATAAACAGATTAAATAAGGCAGCACCGAAGCGGGTAAAAAACTGCCAAATGATATGTCGATTGATTCCGCTCACGCTAAGGCTTCCTGATAAAGCGCAAAATACATATTTCCAACGGCCTCATAACTGAAGCTTTCTTGAACATACTGGCGCAACATCTTCGGGTCAGGCATGTTTTTGCCTTCTGCTTGTTCACAAAGGACACGCGTTAATTCGGCCTCATTGCCAGCCTCGAGCAAACGCCCTCTTCCATCAGCAAGCATATCATGAATTCCTCCAACGCGGGTAGCAATAACCGGTGTTCCGCAAGCGAAGGCCTCTAAAATCACAACGGGCTGATTTTCATAATTGCTGAACATCACCATACTGCCATGCTCATGGTAGGCCTTGACTAAATCATCGCCCATTTTTAGGCCGACAAAATCGGTATAGGGAGAGAGTCCTAGTTCAGCAGCATAGGCCTGGGTCGTTTCCCAATCCGGACCTTCACCCACGAGGGTAAGAAATAGCGATGGATGTTTGGCTAAAGCAGCTTTGAATGCACGGAGCAGCCCATGGGTATTTTTGGCGGCTTCATCAAAGCAAGAAACATGAAGAAATTTGCTCGCTGGAGCAGGATTTGGATTGAGGCTAAAACGCTTCAAATCCACTACATTATTGATGACTTGAAAACGCGGATTCGTAAAACCCATCTCTTGCATGGCATTGCCGAGGTTTTCGTTCACCGGACAAACTGCAAAAGCTTTCTTCACCACTTGCCTGGTCAGCCATTTTTTTAAGGACCCACCGAACTTGTGGCGGTTTATTTGATGATAGCGCGACCAATGTTCGGTAACGAGATACGGAATGCCGCCGCTAATGCGAATCAACCACGGTAAAAACCCAGCACGCGTCAGTACATGAACATGGTGCAAATCGGCCTTTCCTTGACGGGCTATCAATAAGGAATATCCTTTTAAAGACCCATACAGATAATGGTAAGCATCGATTATTTTTCCAAGCTTGCTCTCTTGCTTCCGGTAATACACGCGCATGGTGGCTAGTCCATCTTCTTCTTGATAGTCAAACTCAATCAAGTCGCCTGTCCTGCGGCTTTCTCCAAGCACTTGCAACACGCTTACCCTGGCATGAGGAAGAAGAGAGGCTGCATGGTATTTGACAAAAAGTCCGGGCATGGGGTCGCCACGGTGTGGGTACCAAGCAGGAAAGAAGACAACATGAGGCTGATCCATGGAAGCGGCAAAGTTAGGTGGAGCAGGCTTTTTGCCCAAGCAAGAATTCGAAGGATTATTTGCGCCAGTTCAAACGCAGGGAATTGCCCACAACTACAACATCTGAAAATGCCATCGAAAGAGCACCAAGCATAGGACTTAAGAACCCTGCTGCAGCTATTGGAATGGCCACCACGTTATATGCCAAGGCCCAGAATAGATTCTGCTGAATGGTACGGTAAGTTTTCCTTCCCAAGGAAATAGCTTCTTCCACTTTCGTAATCTGCCCCGAGAGTAAAATCACATCGGCCGACTCTTTAGCGATATCCGTTGCCGTTCCGAGTGATATGCCCACGTCTGCCAAGCTTAAGGCAGGCGCATCATTGATTCCATCACCCACCATAGCAGTAGAACCTTTTGCGCTATAGGCTTTGATATGTTCGAGCTTCTGTTCAGGAAGTTGAGCAGAGTAGTAGGTGCTTATTCCAATTCGTTCGGCCACATAGCGGCATTTTTTTTCGTTGTCGCCACTGAGCATCACCGTTTCAATTCCCATGGCATTAAGCTTAGCAATGGTTTCTCGCGTGCCTTCTTTGACGCGGTCTTCAATATCAAATCCAGCCACAACGCGATCGCAATAGCTAAGCAGCAGGTCTTTGTCTGGAATGACCTCATCTACGCCAATAAACCAATCTTTAGAACCCAATCTGAACTCATTCCCTCCATGGTCTGTAGCCAAAAGTCCTTTTCCCTTTACCTCTTCAAATTTTTCATAATCAAAGGGCATCATAAACCAATCAGGATTGCCTTTTACAATGGATTCTGCAATGGGGTGGGAGGATTTCTTTTCCATGTGCAGCACGATATTCTTCGCTACGGTGGCATCGAAATCATAGGTCTCAAAATTCTTTACTTTAAAATCTCCAGTGGTGAGGGTTCCGGTTTTGTCGAATACCACCGTTTTTATTTTGGCGAGCTTTTCAATGGTTTCGCCACCCTTTAATAGGACACCAGATTTCGCGCCTTTTCCAACTCCAACCATCACGGCTGTAGGTGTGGCCAGCCCCATTGCACATGGACAAGAAATCACCAATACCGCGATAGAAGCCATGATGGATGCTTGGGCGCTGATGTCAAAAGCAAAGTAGGAGAGGATAAACGTTAGGCCAGAAATCCCGACTACTACAGGCACGAATACCGCTGATACGCGGTCACCAAGTTTTTGAATAGATGGTTTTTTTGATTGGGCATCTTTTACCAATTCAATAATGTGGGCAAGGGTAGATTGTTTCCCCGCCTTTACCACTTTGTATTTGATAGAGCCTGAGAGGATAATACTCCCCGAAACAAGCGTATCTCCTTCTTCCTTGAATACAGGAACACTTTCCCCGCTAATCAAGGATTCATCAACTTCAGCATCCCCACTTACCAAGGTTCCATCGGCCACAATTTGATCGCCAGTATTGGCTAGAACACGGTCGCCAGGAAGCAAATGTTCAGCATCTACTTCTTCTACAGTTTCTTCTTTGTTTAAATTAATCTTCACTAGCTTGGCCTTCTTCTTACTCATCGCCACAAGCTCTTTCAGACTATTCGTGGTGCGCTGAACCGATTTTTCTTCGATCCAATTCCCCACCAATACCAGAGTTATGATAGTAGCGGCGGTTTCAAAGAAGAGGTATTGATGGACTTGGTGGGTGCCAAAATAAAGGTAAGTTCCAACCAAGCTATAAATAAAGGCGGCACTCGATCCAATAAAGATCAATACATCCATATTGGTATTTCCAGAACGTAGCGACCAATAAGCACTTTTGCCAAAATGACTTATTCCGATATACATTACCGGCAAGCACAAGATGAGCTGAAAAATAGGGTCTTGAAGAATAGGCACCATGGGCAAAACCATGTGCAGCAGGAGTGGAAAGGTGAAAATAGCGGAGACAAAGAGTCGCTTTTGTAGTTTGGTCCAGCGGGGTTGTGGCTTCGATTTTTCCTTTTCACCAACCACGCTATAGCCCAACTGTTCAATTCCTTTGCTTAAATCTTTGAGGCTCTTTCCTGCGCTATTTCTAAAACGGACTTCCTTGGTGGCGAAGTTGACGCTGATATCATCGCCACCTACTTTTTTTAAATATTTTTCAACGGATAACGCACAATTGGTGCAGGTCATTCCATCTACTTCTAGTTCGGTTATTTCTGTCATTTTGAATCCTTATTGAATGGCTTCAATCCTATTGGAGCAAATTTCGTGCATTGATTCGGCATAATTGGGTATGCTTTTTAATAAATATTCTAAAAATGATGCAAACGACCTTGGAAATATAAAATCGCAAAGCGTATCTTTGTGCTCCTTTAAAAATGGTGGTCGTAGCTCAATCGGTTAGAGCACCAGATTGTGGTTCTGGAGGTCGTGGGTTCGATTCCCATCGATCACCCCGAAAGTCCGGTCTTATGGCCGGACTTTTTTATTTCATGGCTGTTGACCCTCAAGCAATAAATTCTTGAAAGTTCTGAGTATTTGGGATTTGGTATTTGGAGCTTGGAATTTTGGAGATAGGCGGTCCGATTTGAGATAAATGAATTTAGAATGATGCAGGACGCTCCACATAAACTCTACTACGGTTTTACCCTCACTTTCTGGAGGTTATGCGGTTGCAACTTGCTCTTTTTTGCCAGTTTTAATATGATGATTCCCGAGTTGCCAGGTTACCTAAGAAGTATGGGTGGCGAAGAATATGTCGGACTTATCATCGCGCTGTTTACCGTCACAGCTCTTATTTCAAGACCATTTAGTGGAAAATGGGCCGATAATATTGGTCGTGTACCAGTCATAATCATTGGTGCCCTGGTGAGCGCCTTCTGCGGATTCCTCTACATTTTCACCACAACAGTCTTTGCTTTTTTAACCTTACGGCTTATCCATGGTTTTTCAACAGGGTTCACACCTACTGGTACTTCGGCTTATGTGGCAGACTTGGTAACAAATACGAAGCGTGGTGCGGCAATGGGATTATTAAGTTTGGCTGGCTCAGTTGGAATGGCTATGGGGCCTATCTTCGGAAGTTGGCTTGTGATGGATTTCGGCTACGATACGCTTTTTCTTTGGTCTGGACTCTCCGGTTTAGCTGCAGTGGCATGGATGGCAGGAATGCGTGAAACCTTGGCGCATAAAAAGAAATTCAAGCTCAATATGTTTCGGGTGCGCTTCCATGAGTTTTATGAGCCGCAGGTATTTGCCCCAGCGCTTGTACTCTTCCTGGCAGTGCTTTCCTTTGGTACTATGTTGACCTTAATTCCATTTCGTTGTGAAGTATTAGGTCTTGAGAATAAGGGTGTATTCTTCACTGTATTTACTGTTGCTTCGGTGTTCGTTCGGTTTTCGGCCGGAAAAATCTCTGATAATATTGGAAGAGAAAAGGTGCTTGTTGTGAGTACGTCCTTGGTAGCATTATCTATGATTGTGCTCGGTACTGCCCAATCTATCCCCATTTTGCTCTTAGGTTCAGCAATATTTGGGTTAGGTAGCGGAATCAATTCGCCCACTGTAATGGCTTGGGCGGTAGACTTGAGTGTCGATAAACATATTGGTCGAGCCATGGCAACCGTGTATATGGCTTTGGAACTCGGGATTGGTGGAGGGGCACTTTTGTCAGGAACACTATTCGGGATAAGTCACGATTTGTTCACCCCTATATTTTTAGGCTGTTCGTTCTTCTGTTTGTTGGCTCTTGCTTATTTAATTGCGCGTATCAATAAAAAAGGGCAACTCAGCTGAGCCGCCCTCTTTCGTTTTGAATGAAGCTATTTAGTCTAGCACTATTGATCCCATAGAGGTAATCTGTCCCTCTACCACAGTCACATTACTGATTGTTTTTCTTCTGTATTCCATCTGTCCCGAAACTTCCACGAGGTAGTCGATGTCGATTTCATAATTTCCAGATTCTAGACCTTTTACTTGGAAAGATCCATCTGCAGCAATACTTGTCGATAATTCATTGTTTCCATCAGAAACTAAAATCATCGCTTGATTACTGCCAGACACTTGGCCATCAATTCCGGTTTTTTGATCTTCAATATTGGTAATTACGGGGTTAATGAAAAAGGATGATGCATCTTCTACAATTGATTCTGCGACATTAAAGTCAAGTAGAATCTTCGCTTCTGAATTTGCACTAACCTGCTCATTGATTTCAACTTCAACCGTGTTTGATGCGGTCCAGTTTAGGTTAAAAGTACCATCTAAATTAGAACCCAAAACACCAATTGAAGCCAAACTGGTCAACTGCGCATTTTGATTAAATACCACTCTAAGCTTGGTATATACACCAACATCAAGTGAACTGGAACTTGCAATCGACATACTTTTTCCATTATTCAAATCAAGCACATTAAAGCTTTGTGTATGATGATTTAAGTCAATCCATCCTTGGCCATCTTGATACACTTCTACTTTCGTGATGGAAAGCATCAATGCCTCATAATTGGCAGGAGCATCAGTCATTTGAACATCCATGGATCCGTTTTTTTCGGAACTTGAATCTACATCCTTGTCTTTTTCGCAGGAGCTATATAGCAGGATTCCCCCTGCCATCATAGCCATTAAAATCATGTTTTTCATAAGTGTAGTAATTAGGTTGATAATTAACTTGGTCAAGTACTCTATTCATTTCAGACATCAAGCCATAGAATAAAACTAGGGGTTCAAGATGTTAGAATACAGGTGATTAGTTGCGTTATTGTGATTCCGGAAGTCAAGCTTGGAGCCTTCATTAGGAGAAAGAACTTCCTCAAAGTGAGTACAATATTCACACAATCAAAAACTATCTGTGATGAAGCATTTCGAGTTGAAAGAAGATTATTCTGTACCTTGGCTTTATGAAATTTTGTGTCCTCATTGCGTTATTTCTAACAATCAACTACAGCCATGCGCAACAGCAAAAACTGTCTCCTTCTGCCCGGATATTTCAACAAGAGTTAAGTCAGCAATTGGCCAAAAGTGAAGGCGATTTTAGTTTGCTGGAGGAAAACTTTAATTCACGCTATGATCTTATAGAGTACCATGGAAGATTATGTATCGGAGCTTTGATCCTTGTAAATTCAGATTTTCAATCGGAAATGTTGGTTCCATTGGGCATTTCTATTGAAGTCCAAAACGGAAATATTTATGGCGTACAAATTCCGATACGTCAATTTTCAAAGGTTTTAAACCTAGTCGGGATCGACTATATCGAATGTGGCTCTGGCATTGAACCGAACTTAGAACGTGCGCGTCAAGGAACGCGTGCGGATAGTGTTCAACAAGGACTAGGCAACTTGAGCATGCCCTACAAAGGAAAAGACGTTATTGTTGCAGTTATTGATTGGGGTTTCGATTATACCCATCCTGTATTTTATGATAGCCTCATGCAGAATTACCGGGTGAAACGAGCCTGGGATCAGAATAAAATGAGCGGTCCGGCACCCGTTGGATTTGGCTTCGGAACGGAATATATCGGCAAAGATCAACTGCTTGCTGCGGGTGAAGATACCCTTTACGTTTTCGGTCCGGGTTCGCATGCCACCCATGTGAGTGGAATCGCAGCTGGGGCAGGTGCACAAACAAAATACTGGGGCATGGCACCTGAGGCAGACTTGGTTTTTATTTCACTCCGCCGCGACGATGCCTCCTTTGTGGCTGCAGTAAATTATATCCATGAATATGCGAAGTCAGTAGGGAAAAGGTATGTAGTGAATATGAGCATCGGAAATCACAGTGGTCCACATGATGGTAGCACACTACGAAACCGAGCGATGGATAGTCTCTCTCTCCATGGCGGTGTATTCGTTGCTTCTGCGGGTAATAATGGCGGACAAACTTTTCATCTTCAACATAAGTTCCCAAACCAAGATACCTTGATTACCGAAGTTCCAACGGCGAATGGACTCAGCGGACATTGGGGCGAATCCGTAAACATTTGGGCAGATTCAGGAATGTCTTTTTCTATTCAGCTTGAATTAGCCGATGCGAATAATACGCCTGTATTTCAAAGTGTTTGGTATGCCACCAGTGATAACCTAGCATGGATAGATACGCTTTATCAAAAGAACGGTGATACCTTATTGGTCCGCTTGGCATCAGAGCAATTGAATTATTTGAATGGTAAACCAAATCTTCTTTTTGAATCACGAAATCTTGGATCGAATAAACTCATCCTCCGCGTGAAGGGAACGGGGAATACCCATCTATGGCATGTGGCTCAACTCAATAACCGGGTATCCAATTGGGGGCAACCCTTTAAATCGGGCTACCCAGGTGCTGTTCAAGGAGATCAACATTATGGTGTTGGCGGACCTCCAGGAGTTGGGAAAAAGGTCATTACCGTGGCATCCTACTTGGCGGAGGCAACTCTTCCGAATGGAAACACCGCATTAGGAACCTTAAGCAGCTATTCAAGTGAAGGGCCAACTCCTGATGAACGTCAAAAACCGGATATCGCCGCTCCAGGAGAGAGTGTTCTTTCATCAGTCAATTCCCATGACCCTAACCCAGGCCTGGTGCAAGAAACAGTAGAGTTCAACGGTACCACGTATTCGTTTGTGCGTTATTCAGGAACAAGCATGTCTTCTCCTGCAACTGCGGGTATCGTAGCATTGATGCTGCAGGCCAATCGCTTCCTTACTGCGGAAGACATCAAAGAAATGCTACGTGCTTCTGCTCGTTTGGATAAGAATACCGGAGAGATTGGCCCGAATGGGGACTTGCTTTGGGGCTATGGAAAGGTAAATGCTTATGCGGCCGTTCGAATGGCTGAGATTCGCACAGGTAGTCAGCAGATTATAGAAAAGACTCCGTTTTCGTATTTTCCAAATCCGGTGAATCAACGGAATTTGACCATTGATTCAGAAAAGAGTTTGACTATTCGCATCGTGGATATGCAAGGCAAAAAGGTGAAGACCTTCACGATTGAAGCAGGCACAACAGTTCTTGATTTGTCTAATCTAGTCTCTGGAGCCTACTTGATGGAATGGCAGGAAGGAAATAGCATCGGTTTCGAAAAGCTTATTCTTCCATAGTCTCTTCTTGCGAATTTTGTTTTTTCTTGAATCGATAAGCGGCATAAGCACTTCCTCCAATTGCCAGTAAACTTAGCCCACCATCTAATGGAACTGGATTGGTCGGATTATTTGGCTGGGCAACAGAGAAAAGACAGAATAGTAGGCAGATGACTAAAAGTAGATAACGAGTATTCATGGTAGATAGATGAGTTGACGATGCGTCGTTTGCTGCGAAATCATTTCTATCAAGTAAATCCCATTCCAATAGGGGATAGGACCGAATCGGCCTGTATCAGTCGACTCACTCAGATAGGACCCGAGCAAGCGTCCATCGAGTGAATAAATACGGACTTGGCTGGGTATTGGATTTTGAATGTTTAGGTAGGGTTTATTTATGCTTATGGACGGTGCAAATATCAGCTTGTTTGTTGGAACATGCGTGGGTTTGCGAATCAGGATGAATCGATTGGAATGGTATCCAGCCTCAAGAGGTATTGGAATTGACTGCAGTTCATCAAATGAATAAGAGGTTTCAGTTTGTTGATCATAGACTACCCATTCACAGGCGCCTGAACCTTGATAGTCAAGCTTGAAATGATAAGTTCCCGTTTTTGGTATGCTCAGAAACAGTTTATGAGAAGCACTTCCATCATCATACGAAATCGACGCAGAGTCTTCCTGATTCGAGCGTATCCATATTTGAGGAGCATCAATTTTACCGAACAATTTAGGCGCTACAAAGTGCTTTGATCCAGCATCAAGTGCCAAGAAAACGGCGTCTTGATATGCGCTGGTCCCGTCCTTAACCTGCACTTGTAGATAAGCGACTTGATTCGACCTCTTTCCAAAATGATTTACTGCGCCTGTATCTCTATAAGAATTGCTTAAAATGAAGTCCTGATTAAGTCCTTGATTGACCTTCATCCAAAAACCCTGAAACGGGGGAATCAAATCGCCCGCTGAACCTATGTTGCCATTCCATGTTCTGTAGTTTCCGTCTTGAACACTCCAAAGAGCGTAGTTCCCATTGACTCCAGTAGGCAGTGAAACTTCACTCCATCGCAGGGCGGAAGGAAATGGGTTCCCGATAAAATGCCAACCTTCTGACTGACTTGTTGAATGGGTAAAGGTGAGCGCACCAAAATTCCGGTTCGTCGTATCGTATAAACCACAGAGTTCAATCATTGTGCTATCTGCCTGAAATAGGTACATATTCACTGCTGAATCATGGAGACTGTAGGCGGCGTTTGAAACGGCGTTCCAAGAGGCGGTATTTTCTTCCCACTGATAGATATTTCGATTGTCGCCAGTGCTTGCAGTGTTTTGAATGTGGACCTCAATTTGGGTACCGAGTTGGCCCAAGGTGACGGTATCCAAAGGTGACATAAATCCACGCCACCCTACATTGCTACCTGGAATCAGGGTTTGCATACACAATGCCCCATCAATGGCTCCTTTACCTCTTGGGTCGATAGAGGCCATCTTCCCATTCAGTGAGCCGAGGTGCAAAAGTCCATTGCTGTACAGGGTTCCCGCACCTGGAAATAGACTCTTTGCCAGCCTAAGGGTATCCATCAAATAGACTCTGGGCGACCCGTTTGTTAGATATAATGCATATAAACTGTCACCTCGACTAAAATGAAGCAAGCTGCTATCGTTTCCTTGAATTTCAAGTGTGGAGGTCGCTTCACTAATGAGCATACCTTCTCCTAGCAGTGCCCCTGTAATGAGTAAGTTTTGTTTATTTAGATTCAGGGTTCCTTTGACCGTCACGTGATTCAATTCAGTTGAAGCGTTAAGCCAACAACTGTCGGACGCTCGTATTTCTATAGAATGGGTGCTGTCTGGAAGTCTGTTACTCGATTGGTAAAGGCTATCATAATAGGCATAGCTCCAAATGCTGCTGTCTTGAATAGCCCCATTTTTCTGGGTGCGGTAGGCGGCCACTTCGGGAGAATTCCAGACGGTATAATCTAGATGCAAATCATCCATACGAAAATTGGCAATATTGGTCGAAGCAGAACCGCTTCCATCATATAAATAGAGGCGAAACGTTATGGTATCTTCAAATCGAAGCACAAAACTATCCTTGCTCATCCAATGCCAGGTGGCGTCATTCTCCAGGCTTGAACTATACAGGTTTGTTTGGAAAGAATCTGCAGAGGAACGCAATGCCCACGATTGCGGACCGGTTGAGGTGGCGCGTAGTCCGAAGGAAATTCCATTGAGTAGAATTTCCTTCCCTGATACGGGGAAAATTTGCCAGGCGATATAACTACTGCTGCTTGTATCAAGAGAGCCAGTATGAACAGCTAAGGCTGCGTTCTGATTTCCAGAGGAGCCGCTATAATTCTCGGATGAAGAGGAACTGGATAAAAACTGCGTAGTTCCATGATTGTTCCCTTGGCTCGGAGGACTAAGTGCGAGGCCAGCTAATGTATGATTAAAACTATCGCTTTCGCAGTCCCAATGCACGTTTTCTTCCCCGGCATGATATAGTCTTCCGGAGGCAGGCACAGAAAGTAGGGCGAGGTTTGACCTTGAAAAAAATATTGTATCAGAATAGTGTCCTCTTTCGAATTGTTCATTCAAACGTATCCAGATATTTTGTGATTCTTCGATAGATTCAACTTGAATATAGAGGCTATCCCTTGTAAGGCTAGTATCGCTATTCAGGTAAAAAGGCGCATGCGTCATGGCCAAAATACTATCTCCAACGTCAAAGCCAACTAGGTTGATCTGCAATTTTTGCCAGGAAGATGGCTGGTAAAAAGCAGACCCAAAGAAGTCCGTTAGGGAGCTTTCTTGTTCAATAAAAGGAGTGGAAACACGGCCAAGCAAAGAAATATCATCGATGCGCATACTGCCTTGAGATTTAATCCAACGGAGAGCGAGACCATTTTTCTGCGCCGCACTTGGCAACTGAATCGGACCGATATAATACCAGCCAGTTGAAAGGCTGTCGGCCGGAAGAATGATTCCCGAAAGGCTGTCCCAGGTTTGGGCTTGGTCTGTCGAATATTCAATCTGAAAATCGGCATTGCTTGAGGCACTTTCCTTACGGTAGGCAAAATAGAGCTGCAAAGAATCAAAAGCGGAAGCGCGGATGCCATGCATGGAAAATCCTCGTTCTCCTGAACTACTAAACCATACATTGGCACCGCCACTCGCCGCCACAGAATCGAAGGTAACATAGCTACCAGACGAATTACTGCTATTCCGAATGTCCACAGCGTTAGTTGCGTCCCCTGAGGAAAAAGTTAAAACCTCCTGGTCGAAACCACCACTAAGCACATGTGCATTCAAACTCTGCGTACTACTCACATTTCCTACCGTTTCAAAAAGCAGACAATGTTGAGCCGCTGATATTTGAGCCCATGTCCAGGCCAATCCGAAAAGCATCTGTTTGAGATTCATGCCTCGAATTTGCACTGCCTTAAACAAAAAAAAGCCCTCCGAAGAGGGCTTTTACAGTTTCATGACAAGCCTTTGACATGGGCTTGACAATTAAAGTGTTTTTAGGTCAAAATTAGGTCAAGACGCTAAACGCCCATCTCCTTGAGAAGATGATCGCCTTTGCCGAGTTCTTTTACAATCAATAGCACATAGCGGATATCTACACCAATCGAACGACTATATTCTTCATTCCATGCAAAGTCATTGATGGTGGCGGTATAAGCCCGGTCGAAATTCACCCCAACCAATTGGCCTTTTGCATCCATAATGGGTGAGCCTGAGTTTCCTCCCGTGGTATCCAGGTTATACAAGAAACAAACGATGCTCATCGGATCTGCAGATTCAAGGAGTTTTTGAATGTATTGTTCGAGATAATAATCGCCTGAATTGCTTGCCTTTTCTAAAATTCCCTTCACATGAGTAAATGGATTATGTACCTCAGCATCTGCTGGAGAATAGCCTCGGATATACCCATAGGTGAACCGTAAAGTGGAGTTCGCATCCGGAAGGAAGGTGGATTTTTGATACATCTGACGCAGATCAATCATCTTAGGTAGTAGAATAGTCAATGCATCCTGACGTTTTTTCTCCGCTTCTTGGTAGGCAATAAGGTGGCTCCATAAATCACCTGCAATGGCCATAAATGGGTCTTTCACTTTCATCAACTTGGCTGGAGACTTATCTAGCATCGCAGTGTATTTGGCGGTATTGCTGAATAAGCTCTTTTCAAAGTTCTTTTCTACGAATGCATCGATGCTTCCCTTGATGTCTTTTTCCTTGCTGAATTCAATCAAGCTAGCTGGTCGCTGTCCTTCTGGAAGGGTCGCTCCATAATAAAGTAGCGCCTTAAGAATGCGTTTCTCCAACTCTGGATGAGAAATTGAACCATTGCGTTTGAGGGCATTCTCTCTTTCTACAAGTTCCTTTTGAATAAAGGCTTCTCTATTTTCTTTTTCTATGTTTTTATAGGCTTCCTGACGGTTGGCAATATAGCCTGCAGAATACATCAAGCCACTTGAGCTAAATACTTGACCCAACCATAAATCACGTTGGGCAGTGCCTAATTTCTCTTGATAGATTTGATCGATTTCTTGGAAAACAGTGCCATACTCTGCTTTCATGGATGGGCTATTATTCACCATCGCCTTCATGCCCTCATCGTCTTTCTGACGATCTGCTATCACCGATGTGCGCTGCAGACCTTGCATTTTGCCTTTATAATTTTTCGTGGTATTAGCCAATCGTTTGATGCGTGAGGCAAATGCAATTTCTAAAGATTTGTCTTCTCTACCCAATTCTTCCATCTGCTCAATTTGGAAATCAAACCACTGGGAGATATAGGGCATTTGATAGGTGTTTTGGTATTCCAAGAACTGGGCAGGCTGATTGCGGTAGGTTCTTCCGGGGTATCCAAGGATGAATACAAAGTCGTTTTCCTTCACGCCATTTGGATTGATCTTTAGGAATTCTTTTGGCGTATAAGGAATATTGTCTTCTGCATAATCTGCCGGTTCACCATCTTTCCCAACGTAGGCGCGCATAAACGAAAAATCACCAGTATGACGCGGCCAAACCCAGTTATCGCTTTCTCCACCGAATTCACCGACGGTACGTTGAGGAACATACACCAAGCGAATGTCTTTGAGTTCTTGGTAGCGGAATAGCGTATAGCTTTTTCCTTGAAGCATTTCTGAAACTTCAATAAGTAAATCTGGATGTGCTTCCTGTTCACTTTTTACCAACTGAGCAATATTATCATCCAATCGCTTACTTCTTGCAGCAGGGTCACTGATGGCATTTAATCCATTCAAAACCTGTGAAGAGACATCATCATAAGAGGCTGTAATTCTTGCCTTAATGCTCGTTGGAATCTCTTTCGAACGCTCTCCGGCCATGAATCCTTCGGTGATATAATCATGTTCGGGATCACTAGCTGCAGCAACAGCGCCAAAAGCACAGTGGTGGTTCGTAATGATGAGTCCTTCGTTAGATACAAAAGATCCGGTACATCCACCTACGCGAACCAAAGCTTGCACCAAACTGGTACCTTCTGGGTTATAGATGGCTTTTAATGGGATTTTTAACCCTGCCTTTTCTAAATCGACACGGTGCAGTTCATTCAAGGGGAACATGCCTTCTTCCATGGAGCTGAAAGAAGTAAAACTTAAACATAAGCCGAGAGCAATGAGTGACTTTTTAATCATGAGGTTTATTTTCCTTTTGCAATAAGAGTTGTATTTGATTGGCTACTTCTGAGCCATATTTTCTAAAATCCCATTCGGCCACCCAGCGTACACCACGAACGGCATTGCTGATCCAAATTTCATCGGCCAATTGGAGGTCTTCTTTTCTGAGAGGTATTTCTTGAACTTCCATCCCGTTTTTTGGTAGCATATGTAGCAGGTAATCACGCATCACTCCTGAAATCCCAAATTCTTCGATTGGGGGAGTTGCTATTTTCCCATCTTTCACAATCCAAATATTTCCGCTACTGCTCTCGCAAATGCGCTCTTCATGGTTAAGAATTAAAATCTCATCCCAGGCTTCATTCCTTGCCTTGCGCGCAGCCATGACATAAAGCATGGATTGTCCGGTTTTAAAGGGAGATAGGGGAGAAGGGTATTTGCGGGAATCTTCATATAAACCAATATGCAGGCCTTCCTTGCTAACTGGGTATGCCGTTCCTTCTACTTCATCCACATCAATCAAATAGGAGCATTTGTCACCATTCGGCGTATACCCCATCGATTCTTCATCACGAAAAAGAATTAGGCGGACACGGGCTGAAGTAAGTTTGTTTAATTGAACGGTCTTCCGAATTTCATATCGGAAATAGTCTTCCGTCCACCAAGGAGCGAAATCATAGCCTACGGCAGCAGCTGCTTTGAGTAATCGCGCATAATGGCCACTCCAAAGGCGCACATCACCATCAAAGCGAATCGATTCAAAAACCGAATCACCATACAAAAAAGCACGGTTTCCAGTAGAGATTAATTTCCCTGCCGAATAATAGGTGCCATTGAGGTTGACTGTAATCTCCTTCTTCATTGGATGTGTCAAATATAAGCTATCGAAGTGGAGCTTGAAAAGGCAATCTTAATCGTATAAAACTCACGACTGAATAATTGTTTTTAATCCGCTATACGAAACAGATAAACATCTGCGTATAAAGCATACATGAAAAACCTATTCATCTCTGCAATCCTTGTGCTGATGGTGCTTCCATCGCTTGCGCAAACCCCACTTTTGAAGCCGGCTGACTTCTCTACCTCCCTTGGTATGTCTATATTCTCGAATGGACAATCAGGATCCATTGAACAGTATATTAAAAACTCACCCAACTCCTCGCTCCTTAAACAAGATTATTCAGGCTTTAATCGCAGTATTGGTGGTTTTTATGAGGGCTCCTCAAATGGAGTGGTCGCCGTCGGGTTCAATCTCCGCAATAAAGAGAAAACAGGATACCATGAGAACCGTACTCTTCGACTTGGAATTTCCTTTGGGTCAAGTAGTACTTTTTCTAGCAATTATTTTAAGCATGAAAGCTTCCCCTCAGACACATTTACATCGGGCAATGGCAATAGGTATCCTATAGATTCAAACCGTGTTGAGAATCTATCAATGAGCATAGATGCGAAACAAATCGTATTAGATGCCGCCTTGATTTTTAGCACTTCAAGCTCCACACGTTGGAAGCTTTTTGCTGGAATTGGGGTTCAGGCTGGCTTAAATTTTAATGGAATTTCAACAATCGTTCGCACGGGAAGCTCCTACCTCAGTTTCGCACAGGGGGCGTATTTTCCAATGAATAATGAACAGAGTTCTTCTTGGAGCATAGAGCAAACCAATATGGGCCTCGGCTTTTCTGGAGCGGCGTATATTCCTATGGGCATCGATTGGCAAACCGGTACAGAGAGACCGTTTTTCAAAAACCTGCATCTGTTTTATGAGCTTCGTCCAACTTTAACCATAGTTCAGCACAGCGGGTTTGGAACCGAGGTTAAAACGGGGTTAAATCAACAGCTTGGTGTAAGAGTGCGGTTTACGAATTAATCAACATACCGGCAATGGCTCCGGTTAATAAACAGGCAAGGGTTCCTCCAATTAAGGCTTTCATGCCCAGTTTGGATAGGAGCCCTTTCTTTTCTGGAACCAATGCGCCGATGCCACCGATCTGAATGCCGATGGAGGCGAAATTGCTAAATCCACACAGCACGTAAGTGGCGATAATCACGGATTTCTGTGAATGGAAGAGACCTCCTGACTTCATGTCGGCCAAGGTTACATAAGCATAAAACTCGTTGAGAATAGTTTTCTCCCCTATCAATTGCCCAACCAATAAGGCATCATTCCAATCTACACCAACTAGCCAAGCGATTGGCGCACAGAGGTAGCCGATAATAAATTGAAAGCTAAAAGTTTTATAAGGTGTATTACCGCCAATCCAATCGTTCAGTCCTGACCATGAGCCCACCCACTCGAGCAAACCATTCCCCATATAGATGAGTGCAGTAAAGACCAATAACATGGCGCCTACATTGATGGCTAGCTTGAGTCCATCCGAGGTGCCGGTTGATATGGCTTCTAAGCTATTGGAGCCAATGCGGTCCTTGCTCACCTTCATTTCGGTATTCACTTGTTCCTTTTCCGGTAACATCAGTTTGGCAATCAATAAGGCTGCGGGTGCCGATAAAACAGAAGCGGTTAAGAGATGTTTTGCAAAAAGTCGTTGTTGCACAGGGTCATCTCCACCAAGAAATCCAATATAGGAGGCAAGCACTCCTCCTGCAATGGTGGCCATGCCTCCAGTCATTAATGCCATGATTTCTGAGCGGGTCATCTTATCCAAATACGGACGAATCAACAAGGGTGCTTCGGTTTGTCCCAAGAAGATATTTCCGGCTGCGGCAAGACTTTCAGCACCTGATAGCCCCATTGACTTGCGCATCACCCAAGCAAAGGCAAAAACAACCTTCTGCAGAATTCCCCAATAATAGAAGAGGGAAGTAAGGGCCGAAAAGAAAATGATGGTAGGAAGCACATTAAAGGCAAAACTGATCATCCCGGATTCTATTTCCCCGGTTACAAAAGATTTAAAAAGAAAGTCAGAGCCAAAACGGGTATAGCCAATTACTGTAACAAATACACCGCTTAAAAATTCAAAACCACGCTCAATGAAGGGAACATTAAAGAGCAAGAAGGCAATGAATAATTGAATTCCAAGTCCGGCTAAAACGATACGCCAAGAAATGCTCTTTCTACTTTCGCTTAATAAAAAGCCGATGCCCAAGATTACCACTATGCCGAGTAGGCCCCTTAAGAGTGACTCAACATCTGGCATCGCTTACTTTCTTCGGTTAATTTCGTCACGAATAGCGGCTGCTTTCGCGTAATCTTCTACCTTCAACGCTTTTGCTAAAAGTTCTTCTAATTCATTTAGACTCATGATTTTATAATCATCGCCAGAACGCACGCCAGGCTGGTCGGGAGAATTCGGTCGGGCTGCACGCACTGGTGCCTGTTCATCATCTTCTTCGTCTATTAAAATCCCAGCAGAATTCATGATCTCAGTGCTGGTATAGATAGGACATTTAAAGCGCACAGCCAAGGCAATCGCGTCTGAAGTGCGGGTATCTATTTCATAGGTTTTTCCATCCTGACGGCAAGAAATCTTACTGTAGAAAACGCCTTCCTGCAAAGTATGGATGGTTGCTTCTAGCACTTCCACATTGAAGGTTTTGCAAAATGATACGAACAAGTCGTGAGTCATTGGCCGGAAGGGAACAATCTTTTCAATCTCAATAGCAATCGCCTGAGCTTCAAAACTCCCAATGATGATGGGGAGTTTGCGTTCACCAGTCTCTTCGCCAAGAATCAAGGTATACGATCCATGGGTTTGCCCTGAGGTGAGGCCTACGATATCGAGGCGGATTTTGTCCATCTTACTGTGAGGATTTCAACTGCTTAGCCGCTTCAATTAGTCGGGGTAATACCTCGAAGGCATCGCCCACAATTCCATAGTCTGCCACCTTAAAGAATGGCGCTTCTGGGTCTTTATTGATGGCTACAATCACTTTGCTTGAGCTTACCCCAGCAAGGTGTTGAATGGCACCTGAAATTCCTACTGCAATATACAAGTTAGGTTTGATGGTAATACCAGTTTGTCCAACATGTTCTTCATGCGGACGCCAGTCCATATCCGAAACAGGCTTAGAACAGGCTGTTGCAGCGCCTAGTGTATTGGCTAAGTCTTCAATCAGTCCCCAATTTTCTGGGCCTTTCATTCCACGTCCACCAGAAACAACTAATTCGGCTTCTGTCAAAGGTATTTTTCCTTGAACTTTATCGATAGAATTAGCAGCAACACGGTAAGCATTTTCGCTAACATCTGCAGAAAGGGCTTCAACAGAAGCATCTGAACCGGATTCTGAAATGGTGAAGGTATTTGGTGTAATGGCCAATACTTTGATGTCGGCACTTAGGTTAACATCGGCAAATGCTTTTCCTGAGAAAACACCGCGCTTTACGCTAAATCCGTTGTCTGTATTCGGAACGCTAATCACTCCAGTGGCAACCGAAGCTTTCAACTTCACCGCTACAGAAGGAGCGATAGATTTACCATTATAGTTATTCGAAACTACAATTACTTTGGCGCCGCTTGCATTAGCTGCAGCCACGAGTGCCTCAGCCATAGCAGCCGGACGATCTTCGTTGATACTCGCTTTTATTACTTTGCTTGCACCGTATTTACCCAAAGAAGCGAGGTCTGCGTCATTTGGCATTTGAGATGATGCACAGAGTACAATCGCCTCACCACCTAGTTTGCTTGCAACTTCTTTTCCGTAGCTAATGGCTTCGTAAACGGCTTTTTTGAATTTTCCTTCTGCGGATTCTGCAAATATGAGAACGTTCATGTTCTAAAGTCTTTAGGGTATGATTAAATGATTTTCGCTTCTTGATGGAGGATTTGAATCAACTCACCGGCGTTTTCAGGACTGATAAGTTTAACAGCACCTTTAGGAGCTGGCAATTCAAATGAAGCATGATTTCCTTGTGCCGAAGCACCTGTTGGCTCAACAACCGTAAGAGGCTTAGAGCGGGCAGCCATGATCCCTCGCATATTCGGAATTCGGGGTTCGGTTAAGTCTTTTTGAGCACTCGCAACAAGCGGTAAAGCTACTTTAACGGTTTCTTTTCCTCCATCGATATCGCGAACGGCAGTAGCTTCGGTTCCGGCCACATCAATTTTTGTTACGATATTGATATAAGGGAGTCCAAGTTGCTCAGCAATTAATCCGCCAACCAATCCACTGTTATAGTCGATGGATTCGCGGCCAGAAAGAATCATGTCAAACCCTTGCGAAGCAGCCCAAGTAGCAATTTCATTCGCTACCAAAGTGGCATCACTTGGCTCGGCATTGATACGCACGGCGTCTTGAGCACCTATGGCTAATGCTTTGCGGATACTGGCATCTGAATCAGCCAATCCAACATGGATAACAGTCACGCTTCCACCTTGTGCTTCAGTTAGTTCTAAAGCTCGGGTCAAAGAGAGTTCATCATACGGGTTGATGATATACTGCACACCAGAGGTATTGAACTTGGTGTTATTATCCGTAAAAGTTACTTTCGTCGTCGTGTCTGGCACAACACTCATGCACACTAGAATCTTCATGTAAAATGTTGACGTTTTTTTGTGAGTTAACGGAGCGCGAAATTAGGAATTTAAACTCGAATAAAAAATGGCAAATACCCGACTAGAACAGGTAAAGGACCTTCTGAAAGCAGAACCTGATGATGCTTTTTTGAATCATGCCTTGGCAATGGAATACCTGGGGATAGGAGAAAACGAACAGGCAATCAAGGTAATGGAGCATGTGTTAAAGGTTCATCCTGAACATACTGGAACCTATTATCACCTCGGTTATGCCTATCTTAATTTGGATAAAAAAGAGGAAGCATTATCCATTTGGCAACAAGGAATTGGAAAGGCAAAGGAGCTCAAAAAACAGCATCACTTGGCCGAACTGCAAAGTGCGTATAATGAGGTGTTATTTGAGGATGACTAAAAAAATATACACTAAAACTGTCCTTTGGAACGGAATTTGGCAAATGAGCAGAAACACTACTACTATGAAAAAACATGTCTTACCTATTTTACTCTTCTTGGGAGTCTTCGCTATATCAAGCTGCTCTCAACGTCAGGTTACCCGCATCAACCCCGACGAACAAACCGATTTAAGCGGACGCTGGAACGATAGCGACGATAAAATTGTTGCGGAAGATATGATTGATCAGTCCATCGATAAAAACTGGAGAACGGAATTTGAAGCTATCAAAGGAAGAAAACCAGTGGTGATCGTTGGAAGAATTAAAAACAGCACATCTGAATTCATCGATCCAATCGCGATTGTAAAACAAATTGAAGGCGCCTATATCAATACCGGAAAAGTGCGTGTAGTAGCCACTGCCGATGAGCGCAAAGAAATCCGCGACGAGCGTGAAGACCAACAAATTTTCGCGAACGAAGAAAGCCGCAAAAAATGGGGCAAGGAAAAAGGCGCTGACTTTATGCTGATGGGCGTAATGAGTTCCAAAACCGACCAATACGGAAAAGAGAAAATTGTCGCCTACCAAATCGACTTCGAATTGATTGACATCGAAACCAATGAAAAAGTATGGATGGGTCAATCAAAAATCAAAAAACAAATTAAAAACTAAGTACCCAGATGGCACAACATACCTATCGCTGAATAAGAACCGGGATATGGATAGGGATGTTCGCTCTCGCCTCCTGTTCTCAGATTGCCTTGAAACAAGGGGAGATTAATGCATCTCTTTATCAAGGCGACGTACAAAAGGCCTATGATGTTTTAAATCAGGACATCGATCGCTGGAAGAAAAACCGCAATGCACTTTTGTACTATTGGAACAAAGGAACCATGGCATGGATGCTGGGGAAACACCAGGAAAGCTCGGAGCTTTTTATGACTTCCGATTATTTCTTGGAAGACATGTACCGCAACTATGCAAATGTAGCCGCCTCTTTATTTACGAATGATAAGGTGAGGCAGTACCGCGGCGAGGACCACGAGCGACTTCTCTTTCAATATTACCAGATTCTCAATTTTATGCAACTCGGAAATCAGGAGTATGCCTTGGTGCAAGCCCGTCGTTTGCAGCTTGAATTGCAGCGCCTCGACGATCGGTATAAAGGGGAGAAGGATGAGCCAGGAGCACGTTACCATGAAGATGCCTTTGCTTACTTATTAATAGGCTTAGTTTATGAATCGGCAAATGAGTTGGATAATGCCTATATCGCCTACAAAAACGCTTACCGCATCTATTCTAATTTATATTCCAGCAGCCTAGGAACCGATATGCCTGAACAGTTCAAGCAAGACATCATGCGTTTGGCCTATCACCTTGGTCACCCGGATGATTTGGAACGCTATGAAAAAGAATTAGGCTTGGTCTATGATAAAACAACACCACGAATTGGAGGAAATACGGTGTTCTTTTGGAACAATGGACTTTCACCAGTTAAAGAAGAAATTAGCTTAGACTTTACTATCATTCGCGGACAGGGCGCTGGCTGGGTATTATTCACCAATAACCAGTTTGGTTTTTCTTTTCCCGTGTTTATTGGAGAAGATCATACTCAGGATGGAAGTGCGTTCAGTAATATTGAATTTGTACGCGCCACCTTTCCGAAATATTTCACCCGAGGTGCATTCTTTAGTCATGGCGAACTTCTTGTAAACGGACAAACCTACCCGATGGAGCTTGCCGAGGATGTTTCCCAAATCGCCCATAAGGAGCTCGACGACCGCTTTTTGAAGGAAATAGGAAAGACCTTGGCCCGACTGGCTTTGAAGAAAGCGTCGGAGTATCAGTTACGCAAAGAGAATCCTGAGGCGGGAGCAGCATTGGGACTAATCAATATGATCACCGAACAAGCCGATACGCGGTCTTGGGAATCGATGCCCCATCAAATCAGTTATAGTCGCCTAAATCTTCCAAGTGGAAAACAATCCATGGTATTGCGCGCCTACGGTCCAGCTGTTTCGCACGATCAACCTCTTCAAGTTTATGTACCGAATGAAGGAATGAGTTTCGCTGGTTTTCATACCTTGCAGCCCGGAAATCCTTTGCCCTAATCATGAGTAAATTTGAAGTAAAGAACCCTGCCTTCAGGGAGCATACGAGAGAAAAATTAAAGAAACAGTATTTCATGCACCACCTGGATATGCAGCTCACGCATATTGAAGCAGGCGATGTCATTGCGGAAGTCACCTTTCACGAATACCTGCAACAACAAAATGGGTTTTTACATGGAGGCGTAACTGCTACGCTTTGTGATGTTAGCGCTGGATTTGCTGCCTATAGTTTGGTGGCAGAGGATGAGGTTGTGGTAACTGGAGACTTGCGTGTTTCCTACCTAAACCCCGGCAATGCACCGAAGTTTGTGGCCAAAGGCTGGGTCATCAAAACAGGCAAACTGCTTCATTTCTGTGAAAGCGAAGTCTGGGGAGTTTATCCCGACAAAGAATCCATCCTTATTGCCAAAGCCAGTGCCACCATGGTAACGGTGAAAATTAATGCGATGAAGAAGGAGGGATAGTCGATTCTTGACTACTCGAAATTATTTTATAAGACTCAGTTTTCCTGAAACAGACTGTTCACCGGCTTTGATGCGGTAGAGATAGATTCCGGCATCTAATTCTGAAACGTTGACGAGTGCGCTCTGTTCTCCTGCATTGAGCATTTGATCCATCACGGACAGTACTTTGTTTCCTAGCAAGTCGTAAACTCCAACAGATACGTTGGTGTTTTCGTTCAAAGTAAATGCAATGCTTATTGATTCGCTACCCATGCTTGGGTTTGGATATACACTTGTATTTGTTGCTATAATTGGATTCAAGTCCATAAGTAATGCCAGTGCCTTAAAGCTGATATAGACATATTCATTATGATCATTCCACGCATCGCCAGGAATAAATTCATTGTTCCATCCTGTTTTCGCATATTTATTCATGTAGTGCACAGAGAGCCCGTGGTTATAGGATTCTTCTTCTGTTTTCGCATTATCAACGGCGATTAACGGTTGAAATTGATTGATTTGGTTGTGGACGATTGGATTGTTCCAACTTTGATCAAGCGTATCACCTGTATTATAGCGATAGCCAGGTATAAACCGATATGCTATGGCGATTAGTCCGTTCGGCTTAATCGTGGCAGGATTAGGCAAGGCTAGTGTCTTCGTTTTATATCCAGCCTCCCAGGCCGTGTCGCTGACATCTAAGGTGATTTTCCATTCTTGTTTTGCTAATGCTCCTTGCTCGCTTGAACTGTCAAACGCAATCCATGCTGTGGAATTAACCTTTTGTCCTGGCAGAGTGCCCAGAATTATTGCATCATCATAAAATGCTTGAAATACAAGTGTATCAACAGATCCAGAAATAACATGTGAATAGCGGTAGGCAAAATCAATGGAATCAACGACGTATGTTGCATTAGAAAAGAGTTCACTATAGTAAAATGAACCGGGGTCGAAAACTTGACCAACATTATAGAGTTGGACATTGTCTAGCTTACTTCCTCCATTTCCATCTGCATAGCTCTGTTTTACTGTCGAATCTGGGAACAGTCCATTATTGGTATAGATGGAATAAGAAATTGCTCCTCCATTTGAAGAGGAGGAGGCATCAATAAAATTATACCAAACGGAACGGAAGCTTGATTTATTCGGAGAAGTGAAAGGGATACTGTCCTTCGCTAGGAATTCATTTGGTAGTCGAATAAGTGATTGAGCAGAGGAGCTATGAATAAATACGCCAATGCATGCGCAGAATAGAATTGTCTTTTTCATAGGGAATCGCTTTAAGGTAAGGGTAATCACATATATAAGAGACATTATCATCGTGCTTAGTGTTGCACAACGAAAGAAATAATTCAATTTTAGAAGAGTAGCATTTTAGAAATCTAGGGCAAAAAAAAAGGCCCATAACGGGCCTTTTTCAATTCACTAAAGAGTGAGAATTATTTAACGATGCTCATTTTACCAGTAATCACTTGGTCTCCAGCTTTGATGCTGTAGATATAGATTCCTGATTTCAATGAAGAAGCATTTACGGTAGCAATTTGCTGTCCTGCTTCAACGTTTCCGTTCATCACTGTTTGAACTTTATTACCAAGTAGGTCATAAACTTCAACAGATACGTTGGTGTTTTCGTTCAAAGTAAATGCAATGTTTACTGATTCGCTACCCATGCTTGGGTTAGGATATACAGCTGTAGTGCTTTCTGCGATTGGGTTAATACTTACGTTCGGAGAAGAGATATGGAAGCTTACGTATACATAAGAGCTAAAGTTATTCCAAGCATCACCTGGAATGAACTCGTCTGCCCAACCGTTTTGGTCATCGTATTTGTTGGCCGTAGTAACTTGTAAGCTATGGTTATAAGAATCTTCTTCAGTTTTCGCGTTGTCTGTTCCAATCAATGGTTGGAATTGGTTCAATTTGTTAACTGGTTCTGGATCTTCCCAAGTATGCGTAAGGGTATCACCTACATTATAAGCATATCCTGGAATAAAGCGGAAAGTAATAGCCATCAATCCGTTTGCTGCGATAGAAGCAGGATTTGGAAGCTTAAGACCTCTCACTTCGTATTGAGCCCAGCTCGTGTCAGTTTCGTCGATGGTAATTCTCCACTCTTGTTTTGCATTGGCTCCTTTTTGAGTTGTGCGATCGTAGAGTACCCACGCCGTTGGCTCCAAAATATTACCGTTTGCATCTACCAAGTTTCCTGTTCTGATAGCATCATCATAGTAAGCTTGGAATTCAAGGGTATCAACTGTTCCTGGAATATTATGAGCGTAGCGGTATCCAAAAGCAATTGAGTCAACTGTATACGGGTTATACTCACCCAAAAGATCAGTATAGTAAAACGATTTTGGGTCAAACATTTCACCTACAAGGTGACGTCCAACTGGACTTAAAACAAGCCCGCCGTTTCCGTCTCCGTATGATTGTACTACAGTAGAATCAGGAAAAATCGGATTGTTTCCGTAAATGGTATAGCTAATTGCTCCACCGTTGTTCGCATCAGATGCGTCGATAAAGTTGTACCAATCTGTAACGATTCTTTTTCCTTGAGTCTGGGAACCAGCAGGAGAAACGTAGGTGGATGGATCAGTACCTTGTTGTCTTGGGTCTAGTTGTACAGGAGATTGAGCCATGGCTGAAACACCGGCTGCTCCTACAAGAACTGCGAGTAAAATTCTCTTTTTCATTTGTTCTTTTTAAATAAAATTTTTACAAAAATAGGAAGAATAAGGAGAATCGCATAAAAGGTTATGAAAATGTTACGTTCCTTATTGTATAGGAAAGACAAAAGACCCACCATTAGGCTGCACGCTTTGATAAAATATTTTAATTTATTTTTTAATTCATCATTTGCTCTTCTCCGACAGAGCTATCTAGTAACTTTAACTTTTTTTCAAGTCGATATCTCTATAGTCAGGTCGAGCCGTTCGAGACCCAAGCGCCATTGGCTGCCCATGTGCAGGCTTTTGTCGACCGGCTACTCTTTCGGATTTGCTTAGGCCTTCGGGGAATCAGTTATAGACTACGCTCTCGGTAATCATGGTCGAAGTAACTGTTGAATAGTCTCGTCTGAACCTCTCAACCTCTCCTTGTCTCAAAGTCTCACTGACTCCATGTCTCTTCGTCTATCCCAAATCTCCCATCATCGGCCGCACAATTATCTCCTCCATAACTGCACGAGGAGAAAGTTGATAGGCATGCCATATTGTTTCCGCGACCTGCACAGGGTCAATAAATCGCGAATTAGGTAAATCAGTCCCTGCCCACGATGCTGTAATGGTTGCTCCTGGCATGACGGCACTCACAGCGATTCCATCTGGCTTGAGTTCTTCACGCAGTACTTTGGTCATTCCAAGTAGGGCAAATTTGCTGATGCAATAGCTGCCACCATTTTCATAGGCGGTGATGCTTGCTGTTGAACAGAGAGAAAAAATATGTGCATGATCTAGGCCTTTCATGTAGGGAAGGAGTGCACGGGTTAAATAATAGGCAGAGAAAAGATTGGTATGCATCTGTTGTTCGAAAACACTATCCTCTTCCTCGCTAATTTTACCGGGGAGAAAGATCCCAGCATTATTGACTAAAACGTCAATCTCTTCAAATTCAAACGCGACTTGTTCGGCAAACCATTGTACCGCTTCCTTATCCGATACATCACAGGCAATGGCAAGAACTTTTTGATCGTCTTGGCCGATTGCTTCTAACTCATTTTTAAATTGATTAAGCTCCTTATTGTTTCGAGCGCAAAAAGCCACGTCAAATCCTGCAGCGAAGAATTTTTGAATAATCGCTTTCCCTATTCCTTTGCTGGCGCCACTCACCACTATATTTGGTCTTCTCATCGTTTCACTTCAATTTTCGGCTGCCGAAGTTAGGAATTAAGACTTTATATTTACCGCCCAATCGCCATGTTACTATTTTATAATTTCGGTCGTTATCTCCTTTTTCTCGCGAGCATGTTCTCCAAGCCCGAGAAAATTGGTATCTATATAAGTCGCACTTTCAACGAGATGGTGAGCATAGGTATTAATTCGCTACCCATTGTAGCTATTATTGCTTTATTCTCTGGGGGAGTGAGTACCATTCAAACTTCCTATCAATTAATTGCAAGTTGGATTTCCAAAACAATCATTGGCTCCATTGTGAGTGATACCGTGATTCTTGAATTTGCACCCACTATCACCTGCCTGGTGCTTGCCGGTAAAATAGGGTCAAGCATTGCCTCTGAAATTGGAACCATGAAAGTTTCAGAGCAAATTGATGCACTCGAAGTCATGGGAATCAATAGCACCGGTTATTTGGCACTTCCCAAAATTATTGCTGGAGTGATTATGATACCCATGCTCATTATCATCGCTATGTTCTTAGGAATCTGGGGAGGTATGATGGCTGGAGTCGCTACAGGAATCTTGCCAGCGGAGCTCTTTATGGAAGGGGCAAGAGGTTCTTTCAAAACATTTAATGTGATGTTTGCGCTGATTAAAGCGACGAGCTTTGGTTTTATCATCACCAGTATTTCGTGTTTTCAGGGTTATTTTACCGAAGGTGGTGCATTGGAAGTAGGAAAATCTTCTACCAATGCCGTAGTATACAGCTCGGTAATGATCTTATGTGCCGATTATGTAATTGCCCAATTATTCCTTTAATCCATGATTGAAATCCAAAACCTGAATAAGTCTTTCGGCGATAAAGAAGTTTTGCGGAATATCAATGCGACCTTCTATCCCGGACAAGTAAACGTAGTCATCGGAGCAAGCGGCAGTGGGAAGTCGGTGCTCATGAAATGCATGGTTGGGCTTGTACTGCCCGATACAGGAAAGATTCTTTATAAAGGAGAAGATTTTATTGCCATAGATTATAAAACAAAGAAGGAAATCAGGGAACAAATTGGTATGCTCTTTCAAGGATCTGCCTTATTCGATTCGCTGACTGTTGAGGAAAACGTAGATTTTCCGCTGAAGATGTTCAGTAATATGACAAAAGAAGAACGCCTAGAAAGGGTGAATTTTTGTCTTCAGCGAGTGAAACTAGAAAATGCCAACAAGCTTTTTCCCTCTGAAATTTCTGGAGGAATGAAAAAAAGGGTAGGAATTGCACGCGCCATTGCCTTAAATCCGAAATACTTATTCTGTGATGAGCCAAATTCAGGTTTGGACCCTGTAACCTCGAGGGTAATCGACTTATTGATCAAAGAAATCACCGAAGAATACAATATCACCACCATCATGAACTCCCATGATATGAAAACCCTTTTTGATATTGGCGATAATGTGACCTTCATCTATAAAGGCGATTTAGAGTTCGAAGGAACGATTGAAGACTTTAGAAATAGTCCGAGTCCGCTGATTGAAGAGTTCCTTGGAGCCTCCTATTTTCAGCGTTAGCAGCGGCTCCTCAATTCTATTTGAGTTTCTTTTTCAAGAATGGAGCGGTCAAGGATTTTTTGTCGTTGATCAGGTCCTCTGGTAATCCCTCAAAGAGCACCTTCCCGCCGTATTCACCGCCTCCTGGTCCTAAGTCGATTATCCAGTCGGCACATTTTACCACATCCATATTATGCTCAATCACCACCAGCGTATGTCCTTGTTTAATTAAGGCATCGAATGAGGCCATGAGTTTTTTGATATCATGGAAGTGTAGACCAGTGGTGGGTTCATCAAAAATGAAGAGAATCTTTTCACTGCTATTGCCTTTTACCAGAAAGGAAGCAAGCTTGATCCGTTGCGCCTCACCACCGGATAGGGTATTGGAGGATTGTCCGAGTGTAACATAGCCCAACCCCACATCGGCAAGTGGTTGCATCTTATTCTGAATGGCTTGTACATCAAAAAAGAACTCGAGCGCTTCGTCAACCGTCATATTCAAAACATCTGAAATGTTCTTATCCTTATAGGTAACCTCAAGCACTTCTTCCTTGAAACGTTTTCCTCCACATACTTCACAGGGAAGGTGGAGGTCGGCCATAAACTGCATTTCCACAATAGTTTCGCCTTCGCCTTTGCAATTATCACAGCGTCCACCATCTACATTGAAGGAGAAATGCTGGGGTTTAAAGGCTCTTGTTTTGGATAGATGTTGCGAGGCGTATAGGTCGCGAATGGCATCATAGGCCTTAATATAGGTAACCGGATTCGAGCGCGAAGATTTTCCGATAGGGTTTTGGTCCACCATTTCAACACGGTCAATGCGCTTTAATGCGCCATCAAGTCTGTCGAAGGCTCCAGTTTTGGTCCCTGTATACTGGCCAAGCTGTTTCTGTAGGGCAGGGTAGAGCACCGTTTTAATGAGCGATGTTTTACCCGAACCACTAACCCCTGTTACGCAGGTCATCACTTGTAATGGAATATTCACACTCACATTCTTGAGGTTGTTTTCACGAACTCCATGCATTTCAATCGCTTCATTCCAAGACCTACGCCGTTCTGGAATCTCGATCTTAGCCCGTCCATCCAGATATTTCCCAGTTAAGCTTTCGGAAGAACGTATCTCTTCATGATTTCCTTGAAAGATGAGTTCACCTCCAAGTGTACCTGCGAACGGGCCAATATCAACAAGTTCATCGGCCGCCTCCATCACTTCCTCATCATGTTCTACCACAATCAAGGTATTGCCCAAATCTCGGAGTTCCTTCAGCACTCCGATTAGTCGGGCCGTATCTTTTGGATGAAGACCAATGCTCGGTTCATCTAATATATACATCGAACCAACTAAACTACTTCCCAAGTTGGTCGCTAAGTTAATACGCTGTGATTCTCCGCCAGAAAGGGTATTACTCAGTCGATTCAGCGTCAGGTAACCGAGTCCGACCTGCACTAAAAAGTGCAAACGACTGCGGACTTCCTTCAGCGGACGATCAGCAATGCTGCGGTCTTGTTCGTTTAGGTTTAGTTTATCAATGGCTTCCATGGCACGTTCAACAGGCATTAGAAGCAGGTTAGAGATGCTGTAGAGTGGTTTATTCTCTGGGTCGGTGAGTTTGACGTAGTTTGCATCCGGACGCAAGCGGGTGCCCTTACAATCAGGGCAGGTAGTTTTTCCTCTATACTTCGAAAGCATCACCCGGTATTGAATTTTATAGGCCTTTTCTTCCAGGAATTTAAAGAATTGATTTATGCCCTTCATTCCTTTTGCACCTTGCCAGAGCAAATCTTTTTCTTCTTCTGTTAAGTCGTAATAGGCACGATGAATCGGGAAATCCATGAGTACGGATTTTCTTGCGAAGTCGTGTTTATAGGTTTGCATGGTTTCGCCACGCCAAGGAGCTACAGCGCCATCATATACGGAGAGTGATTTATCGGGCACAACCAAATCTTCATCAATGCCGATGACAGATCCAAAGCCTTCACATTTCGGACAAGCCCCATAAGGATTATTGAAGCTAAAAAGATTGACGGTGGGTTCTTCGAATTGAATCCCATCCGTTTCAAAGCGGTTGGAAAAGTGGATGATTTCTTCTTCGTCATCCTTTTTTATCAGTGCCATACACTGTCCATTCCCCTCAAAGAAGGCCGTTTGGGCTGAGTCGGCAATGCGCGAGTTCAATTCATCATCACCAATCTCTAGCATCATGCGATCTACGACAAGGGCAACTTCTTTATTTGAAATGGTTTTGAGTTTCTTGGCATATTCTTCCAAGAAATCATCTATTCGGTAGAGCTTATGTTTAAAATAGAGGCGACTATAGCCTTTTTGTTGAAGTAGTGGGAGTTCAGTGGCAAGTGACTTTCCCGGGATTAGCGCACTCATCATCAAAACAGTATGTCCCATTCCTTCCTTTAATAACTCCTCTACTACATCATCTGGCGTATGCCGCTTGACTTGTTTGCCACTTATTGGAGAGAAGGTCTTACCCGCTTTGGCGAATAGAAGCTTGAGGTAGTCATATATTTCAGTAGAGGTCGCAACTGTCGAACGTGGATTTCTTGTATTGACCTTTTGTTCAATGGCAATGGCCGGAGCGATTCCTTTAATATAGTCAACCTCGGGTTTGTTCATTTTTCCCATGAACTGACGCACGTAGGCAGACAGACTCTCCACATAGCGCCTTTGACCTTCAGCATAGAGCGTGTCAAAGACCAGGGAAGATTTTCCCGAACCAGAAACGCCTGTTACCACAGTCATTTTATTCCGCCGAAACGCAATGTCAATATTCTTGAGATTATGCATACGCGCCCCTTTGATAAGGATGAATCGTTTACTGTCGGTTGGAAGTTCTTTTGCTTTGTTCACGCTGATTTAACAATGGAAATACAAATCTGCCCCATTTTTTCTGAAAAAAAATTTAAAGATTCATTGGATAATTCGAAATTTATTTAGTTATATTTATAAAAGTTTTTAGAAACTGTTCTCACCAAAACCAATAAGCGTATTCGAAAAACCTCTACCTGTCAAGTATATTTTATTCGCACACACGAGTAGTAATTTTAAAAGGAGGTTTGATATGAAGCTTACACAGATTAGCGACAAAGAGTTGTTGCAAGCTTATGTTCATGGCAATGAAGCATGTTTAGAAATGCTTATAAAGCGGCATAAGAGAAAAATTTTCACATCCATTTATCTTATCGTTCACGATACCTATATCGCTGAAGATATATTTCAGGAGACCTTTATCAAGGTGATTCAAACCATTCGCAGTGGTAAATACAAAGAAGAGGATAAGTTTATTCCTTGGGTAATGCGTATTGCACGCAATATGTCCATCGATTATTTCCGTAAAACACGCCGTGTGGTGATGGTGACCGGAGAGGATGGCGAGGATATTTTCTCTCGTTTAGAAATAAATGAGACAAATCGTGAAGATGAGATGATTTTAAATCAAACTCAGAAGACGGTAAGGAAACTGATTCAGACTTTACCTGAAGAGCAGCGTACTGTTTTGATTCTCAGACAATATGCGGATTTGAGCTTTAAGGAAATCGCGAAAATTACGGGCGTAAGTATTAATACAGCTTTAGGCCGTATGCGCTATGCGCTAAATAATTTGAGAAAAATGATACTTGAAAAGGAGTTAAATTTGCAATAAGGATAGTTTATATTCGTTAGAGGATATAAACAGCACTAAATGCAATGAACTCTACTATCACTGAAACTGAAGTTCTTCGTTATATCTACGGAGAAACTAATCCCGAAGAATCTAAGGCAATACGGGAAGAACTGAAAAAAAATTACGCCTTAAAATGTTATCATGATCGGATGATGGAAACCAAAAACGAACTAGAAATGTTCGGAATGGAGCCGGATGAAACGTCGGTGAACATCATATTGGAATATTCCGCTTCCCATCACGATAGCCTGGAACATCATTAATTTCTTTTATTTTCGTGCGTGCTTAAAAAAGAACGTTACGAGAAATTTCTTGAATACCAACTGACACATCATCCAGAGGTTCAAACGGAATTATTCTATTCCAACCCTTATGAGTTGTTAGTTGCCGTGATTCTGTCTGCACAATGCACAGATAAGCGCGTGAATTTGGTCACCCCCGCAATTTTCAAGGACTTCCCAACGCCGGAAGTGATGGCGGTGAGTAATTTTGATGCGCTTTTTCCTTATATCCAATCTATATCGTACCCAAACAATAAAACAAAACACCTTCTGGGTATGGCAAAAATGCTGGTGGAGGATTTTAATTCAGAGGTGCCGGAAAGTATTGATGACTTGCAGAAGCTTCCGGGTGTAGGTCGCAAAACGGCCAATGTCATCGCCTCTGTAGTTTATAATAAACCGGCCATGGCTGTTGATACCCATGTTTTCCGAGTTGCTGCTCGTATAGGATTAACCACTGCAGCAAAAAACCCGCTTCAAGCAGAATTGCAATTAGTCAAGAACATCCCGGAAGAACTTATACCACGCGCCCACCATTGGCTCATCCTTCACGGTCGTTATGTATGTTTAGCTCGTAAACCCAAATGCGATCAATGCGGCATGACGGGTATCTGCAAGTACTTCGAGAAGAATTTGTGATTTCTGTCCCATAGCCTATCGTGATGTGATTTATGATTTTCTTTTCAAAGAAGTACCAAATGCACTCTTATTAATCACCTTAGCTTCTGTCCATCTAGCCCTCTCAAATAGGAATTTCTTCACCATAGAAATGGGGTTCTGTATGAAGAATATACAAATCAATACAGCACTTCACCCGCGCTAAGTATTCTCTGATTTGCACTTTTACTCCGTAGCGAGTTCCAACATCTTGTGCATTAGCTCCTATTAGATGGATTCCTTTGTTTTGGCCTATAAAAATTGCACGCTCATTATGGAATTTTTGGGAGACCACAATGGCATCATCCTGTCCAAATATCGCTTTTAAACGCACCACCGAATCTAAGGTGCGAAACCCGGCATAATCTAAATGAAGCACTGAATCGGGTACCCCCAACTCAATAAGCGCTAAACGCATGGCTTCGGGTTCGTCGTATTCGGCAGTATGATTATCGCCACTCAGTACGAAATGCTGGACTTTCCCAGAATTATAAAGCTCTGAGGCAAGTTTCATGCGGTAGGTGAAGTAGAGGTTGGGCTGTCCGTTCTTAAGTGTAGGACTCGTACCCAAAACAAGGGCTGCTTTCTTCTGTGAAATGGATTCAATAGTTGAAAAATGGGCACGTTTAGTTTGTTCAACAATATAGCTATTGCATGCAAGTGTTATCATGATTAAGGTAATACCCGTAAGCAAACTCCTTAGCTTCCATTTTTTCATTGGATTAAGGTATTTCTATCTCCTTATTTTTCCAAGAGAGGTTTCAATATTTGCATTCCTGTTCGACTTACAGGTACCGATTGACCACTACTTAGAATCACTTCATAACCTTGTCCTGTTCTTTGTTCTAGTCGGTCGATATGATTTACATTGACTAAATAACCGCGATGTACACGAACGAAGCGTTCGGATGGCAAGGAACTTTCGAAGTAGCTTAAAGTCCTTTTTTTTGCGAATGCACCTTGTTTTGTTCGAACGACTACATAGTCGTCGTCCGCTTCAACCACGAAAATCTCATCATAAGGGAGCACATGAATTTTACTTCCATTTTTAATGGCTACTCGATCCGCCAAAGGGTATTGAATAGCAAACTGTTCCACTGTTTCTTTGCTAGGAAGTTGCTGTGGAATACGTTCCTTAAATTTTTGAATGGCATGGTCGAAACGTTCTTGAGAAAAGGGCTTCAATAGATAATCAGCTGCATTTTGATCGAAAGCGCGCATGGCGTATTCGTCAAAGGCGGTGGTGAAGATAACTGCAGGGGTATCATCCAATACTTCAAGCATTTCAAACCCATTCAATTTGGGCATCTGAACATCTAGAAAGATTAAATCTGGATTCAGCTCTTGAATTGCCTTCACTCCATCAAATCCATTATGGCATTGTGCTAGGATTTCTATATCCGAATGTTTCCCGAGAAATTCGGCTACCATAGCGCAAGCCAACGGTTCGTCATCGATAATTATAGTTTTAATCATGGGGTAGGGGGAATTTTAAATAAGCCGTGAAAAGTTCGTCTAATGTGCGTGTCTCTAAAAGGTCGTTTCGTGCAAAAAGCAGATATAATCGTCTTTTTACAGCAGCGAGTCCAAACCCCGTTCCTTTGACCTGAGAGGAGCTCGAATCGTAGGGGTTGCTAATAGCGATATGCAAAAAATGATCGTCGGATTGAGCCTGCACTTTGATACATACCTCACCAATGGTACCGTATAATCCAAACTTAATGGCATTTTCCATGATGGGCTGCAGAACCAAAGGCGGTACCGGAATAGAAAGCAAGTCATTGCTTACATCAATGGTAGCCTGAAGTCGGTGTCCAAATCGTACTTGCTCGATTTCAAGATAGAGTCGAATATAATCGAGTTCCTCACTCAATGGGATAAATTTGCTTTCTTCACGCCTCAAGGTTCCACGAAAAAAGTCGGAGAGTTGCAGTACCATTTTACGCGCTTGCTCGGGTTTTGAGCCAATGAGCGCATTAATGGAGTTCAAACTATTAAATAGAAAGTGAGGCTGCAGTTGTTGGCGCAATTTATAAAGTTCTGCATCTTTCGATGCCTTGTCGGCTTCTTCTTGTCGGGCCAATCCGCTTTCTAAATCCTTCACTCGAAAATAGAACCATGCTACGGAGGTGGATCCTACAAAGAGCAAAGCGGTGAACATAAAACGTGGCCAGAAAAACTCTTCGCCTAATCGCAGAATCTCTGCTGCATCATAATACAATGGGTACAGCATTTCAATGATGATGCTAAATAATATGCTTAGAAGTAAAGCTACCGAACCAATGAATACCAATACATACTTGTCTGGATGATAAAAGGAGAGGGTAATTACCAGGTAAATTAGCATGATGGCCAGAAGTGCTGCACTGCTTAAACTATCGTACAACGCTCCTTCCAGACTTAAATCAGCCTGGTTTAAGTTAAGAAAAAGGAAGCCCCCTAGCGATAGGCAGCATAGTAGGAAGTAAATCCAGTTATACCGATAAACCAGCGGGTGACTTAACATGTATTAATAGTTTTGAATATCTACTCCGCCAAAGAGTACTGTACCTTTCAAGATAAGAACTTTATCTGGAACTACTTCTAATCCTCCTCTTCCGCGTTTGTCTTCAATTCCAGCAGCAATGGTGGTCATTTGTGTTTTGACTTCCCAGTTATTGGGGACTACAATTTTAAGTCCGCCAAACATGATAGAAATGTCTATAGTAGCTTCATTTTCAATGCTAGCCTGACTCATATTCAGTTCGGTTCCGCCAAATATGATATTGATTTCACCGCCTTTAAAGTTTTTAGATAAAATATGCTTTTTTGATCCACAGAACATCGCATCGACTTCCAGTCGGTCTTTGCTGTCTGTTTCTTCCCAAGAGCCTCCCATTTGTCGACGGGGTCCGCAGTCTTTTGATTTATTTGGACGCAGTAGAATAAACAGGCCAAGAATGATGATTCCAATTGGCATGAATAAATAGTGCATTTCTGAAGGGAGAAGGTCAAACCTCTTAATGAGCCAACTTATACCCAATAGCGTTATAAGAATAGGTCCCATTCTCCGAAACTTGGTCTTAATAGAAAAGAGCAATCCAATAACGATGACAATGAAAGGTGCACTGATTACCCACGATGGGATAAAGGCGATATGGAGTCTATTTAGAAGCCATAGAATTCCTATCAATATGAGGATGAAGCCGAAAAACCGACCGCTATGTTCTTTACCTGGATGTTCTGGATGCCGCATAATGGATATCTTTTATTCAAAGGTAAAAGCAATTTAAATAGGTGAAACAGTTACTTGTTGAGCGCATAATTCTGGTAGGTTAATGGAGACAGGTATCGGTGAACGGTAAAAAAAGAAACCCCGATTCTGGGAAGAACCGGGGTTTCATCTATCACTGGGCTAGATTATTTTACTTCTTCGAAGTCTACATCTTGCACGTCTTCGGTGTTTGCTTCACCACCAGGAGCTTGTCCTTCAGCACTTTCAGCTCCACCTTCACCTTGTTGGGCATTGTAGATGTCTTGAGAAGCGGCTTCCCAAGCTTTGTTCATTTTCTCCATTGCCGCATCAATAAGTACGATGTCTTTTTGCTCATGTGCCGTTTTCAATTCGGTTAATGCGCCTTCGATATCTGCTTTTTTCTCTGCCGGAATTTTATCACCGTAATCTTTCAGCTGCTTCTCAGTTTGGAAAATCATTTGATCTGCACCATTGATTTTTTCTACTTCCTCTTTGGCTTTTTTGTCGGACTCGGCATTGGCTTCCGCTTCTTTTTTCATTTTTTCGATTTCTGCATCACTCAAACCAGAAGATGCTTCAATACGAATTTTTTGTTCTTTGCCGGTTCCTTTGTCTTTTGCAGACACATGCAGGATACCATTCGCATCGATGTCGAAAGTAACCTCTACCTGAGGAACTCCGCGCGGTGCTGGTGGAATATCAGCGAGATGGAAACGTCCTAAAGTACGGTTGTCGCGTGCCATTGGGCGCTCTCCTTGCATCACATGAATCTCAACAGAAGGTTGATTATCCGATGCGGTGGAGAACGTCTCACTACGTTTGGTAGGAATAGTCGTGTTGGCGTCAATCAAACGTGTCATCACATTACCCATGGTTTCGATACCAAGTGACAATGGAATTACATCGAGCAAAAGAACGTCTTTCACTTCTCCAGTCAATACTCCTCCTTGAATCGCCGCACCAAGTGCAACTACCTCATCCGGGTTAACCCCTTTTGAAGGCTCTTTTCCAAAGAATTTTTTCACTGCTTCTTGAATGGCAGGGATACGAGTTGACCCACCTACTAGAATAACTTCGTCGATATCCGAAACACTTAAGTTTGCATTTTTCAAGGCCGACTTACATGGATCGATGGTACGTTGAATTAGCTTATCTGCCAATTGCTCAAATTTCGAGCGGCTCAAAGTTTTAACCATGTGCTTAGGCACTCCATCCACCGGCATGATATATGGCAAGTTGATTTCTGTACTGCTGCTGCTTGAAAGTTCGATTTTTGCTTTTTCAGCTCCTTCTTTCAAACGTTGCATGGCCATTGGGTCTTTGCTCAAGTCGGCACCTTCATCGCTTTTGAATTCAGCTACTAGCCAGTCGATGATTACGTTATCAAAGTCATCTCCTCCAAGGTGGGTATCACCATCGGTCGATTTTACTTCAAATACACCATCTCCTAACTCAAGGATAGATACGTCATGTGTACCTCCACCGCAGTCGAATACCGCAATTTTTAGTTCGGATGTTTTCTTGTCCATTCCATAAGCCAGTGCTGCTGCAGTCGGCTCATTGATGATACGTTTTACCTGTAGTCCTGCAATTTCACCAGCCTCTTTGGTGGCCTGACGTTGCGCGTCGTTAAAATAGGCAGGAACAGTAATTACCGCTTCTGTTACTTCTTGACCCAAATAATCTTCTGCAGTTTTCTTCATCTTTTGAAGAATCATCGCCGAAAGTTCTTGAGGGGTATATAAACGTCCGTCGATGTCGACACGTGGCGTGTTATTATCGCCTTTCTGAACGTTATACGGTACACGAGATACTTCGTCAGTTACCTGATCAAATGTATTCCCCATGAAACGCTTAATCGATGATATGGTATTATGTGGGTTTGTGATCGCTTGACGTTTTGCAGGATCACCAATTTTCCTTTCGCCGTCTTTAATAAATGCGACAACAGAAGGAGTAGTTCTTTTGCCTTCGCTGTTTGGAATCACCACAGGTTCGTTCCCTTCCATTACGGCAACGCACGAGTTGGTTGTTCCTAAGTCTATTCCAATTATTTTTCCCATGATATATAATATGCTTTGCCCAAAAAGGTCAATGCATGTGCCAAGCTCTAATTCATGACATAGGCGCGAAAGGTCGTCAGGTTTGTCAGGAATACATGGGGAAAATCCTCCGATTTGGCCGACAGATTGTCAGTTAGTCGACAAAATTGAAGGGCGACAGGATGATGCTATTCTTCAATTCTGACTTTGTTCTAACATCAAGTCCGGAGCTGGTAATTTTAAAAAGATTGCGACTGGCAAAGATTCCATAACCTCCATCAATATTCGTATAGTCCGTTTTCTTCTGAACAACTCCTATGCTAGAAGTGCCGTACACATCCATATAGGTGCTAAGTTCATTATCGCCACCCCAGTATTCAAACTCAAGTGCGATTCCTCTTCGGGATATTTCATTGCCCTTTACTTCAAGTGTCGCAGCAAGGTGTTCGTAAAATAGCTTGCCATCTTGACGGAAGTTTATTTTCAGATTATTGTCAAATTTACTTTGGGTTAAGGTCCATGGAATCGTATCGCGAATCACTTCATTCGTGAGTGCATTTATTTCCTCATAAATGAAGTTCATGCGAATTTCATAAGCTTTGGTATTGGGTGCCGCATCATAATTAATGGACATGGGCTTGTCTGGTTGAATAGGGTAGGTATTGATGTTTAGAGAATTTGGTGTGTTCGGAGAAGGACTCCCGAGCATTTTTAACTGCGCCTTTACCTCTTTGCCACTTAAAGGGTTAAGTACTTTTAAAGTATAGATATGATTCTCCGTAAGTTGTAAATCTGTGGTGTAGACGTAATTGACAGCGTTGCTAAATAGTCCTTCATTTTTTTGAATCATCAATTTCTCACAATTAACGGAGAATCCTGAGGTGAGATTTATGAGGGTGACTTGTAGGGAATCGAAAAAGAGATTGTCGACGTCTTTGGCTAATTCAATTGGAGACTCATCCTGGCTAGCAAACCCTTTATTGATTTTGATGTATTGAATTGAGTCGAACTTGTTTAAAATTGCATAGACAACCATGACCTCCTCTTGAGGTCCGATAATCTCTAATTCATTTTTGCAGGAAGGCAAAAGTGCGAGAATAAGTGAAAAGCAAAGCAGGGCTTTTTTCATAGCGGTTTCAAATCTAGTTGCTTCGCGCGAAGGGAGCAATTTTTTGTTACTTTTGACGCGACAACTTCTCATTAACGTTAAAACTCTAAAGGAGTTGGAATCATTTAAATTTAATCCTCATGAGCTATCGATTTTCCTTGGCCCTTGTTCTCTTGTTAAGTTTAGGATTACGAATTGCTGAAAATCCAGATCAATTGATTTGGACCGAGCAGTTTGATAAAGCAAGCACCAATTGGCGTACAAGCAATTCACCAGACGAACTCTACCTCATTCAAGGAGGCCAATATGTTCTTTTTAGAAAAAGTGCTAATGGTCCAAGCATCATCTTGCCTCAAGAGGGCGATTTGTATGGGGAATGCCATGTGGAGATGGAAGTCTATCTTGACCCAACACAGTCGGGCTCTTCGCTGGGCTTGATGTTTATGGCTAAACCAAATGGTTCAAGTGCATACCTCATTGAAATAAGTGATAAACGGGAATACCGCATTCGCAGAATTGAGGAGTCCGTATTCCAAGAGGTGAGCGGCACGAGTAAAAATGGTGGCTGGGTCAAAGAGAAGATGATTGCAAAATCTGGTGAACGAAACTTGATTGGGGCCACCTACGAGTCTGGCGTACTGAAATTTGAGATCAATGGAAAAGACGTTTGGATCGGCGACGCATTTAAGCCTGAAAAAGGTAAAATAGGAATCTATGTTGGTCCGGCTTCAAAAGGGAAGGTTGATGAGATACGTGTTTATGTGAGCGAGGAAGAAGCTGCACGGATTCGCAAAGACCGTGAAGACCAAGATCCAATCCGTTCAGAACTAACTGACATCATAATTTCTTTACGAACCACCATCAATGCCCAGAATAAGGAAATTGATAGTTTAAGTAAATTGAGTGGTAAACTTCAAGCGGAGCAAAGTAAATTTGATAATAATCCGCGTAATGTGCGTAAGCTCAGTGCAGAGATTACCCAGCTAAACAAAGAAGTTAAATCTCTGAATTGGCAGTTGACCAAAGCAAACAGAGAAATTAGTAAACTCGAAAAATTTCAAGCGAATATTAAAGCCAATCAAGGAGGTGACATTGTAATAAAGCTGACGAATGCCTTGAATGACGAGCAGGAAAAGAATCAAGTCTTAGAAAAAGATAATAAGGAACTAACCACACGGCTGGCGGCATTAGAGCTTGAGCTGAAGAAATATAAAAAGGATGATGAGTGATACGAAGTACAAAGAAATAAGTCGCGTTACCACCCACGTGCTGCATGAAATGAAGGCACGTGGTGAGAAGATTTCGATGTTAACTGCCTATGACTATTCGATGGCAAAGATTCTAGATGAAGCCAAGATTGACGTGATCTTAGTAGGCGACTCTGCATCGAATGTAATGGCTGGGCATATGACAACCTTGCCGATCACCTTGGATCAAATGATTTATCATGCCGCCTCTGTGATTCGTGGGGTATACCGAGCTTTAGTCGTAGCGGACTTACCTTTTGGGTCATACCAAGGAAATTCCAAAGAAGCCCTGAACTCGGCCATTCGCTTAATGAAAGAAGCAGGAGCACATGCCATTAAGATGGAAGGTGGAACGGAAATTCTTGAGTCGGTGAAGCGAATACTTTCGGCAGGTGTTCCTGTTATGGGGCATTTAGGACTTACTCCTCAATCCATCTATAAGTTTGGAACATTTGAGGTTCGCGCCAAAGAAGAGGCCGAAGCAGAAAGGTTGCTCGAAGATGCACATGCTTTAGCTGAGGCAGGCTGTTTTGCTATTGTTCTTGAAAAGATTCCCGCTAAGCTTGCTGCCAAAGTTGCCAAGAGCGTAAGTATCCCGGTCATTGGAATTGGAGCAGGCGGTGATGTAGACGGCCAGGTGCTTGTATTGCATGACTTACTTGGGATTACCAAGCAATTTAGTCCACGCTTTCTTCGCCGATATATGAATTTATATGACGATATTCTTGACGCCGTTTCTCGTTATATCGAGGATGTGAAGCTTAAGGATTTTCCGAATGAAAAAGAGCAGTATTGAGTGTACCTTTGCAGCTTGCTGAATTTCAGCGTCAAGGTTCCTTTATTGGGGCATGATTTTTTTGTATGGAAAATATTCAATCTCAGATTGTTTTTGAAGACAATCATCTTATTGCAATCAACAAACGCGCTGGACAATTGGTGCAGCCCGACAATGATTTTACAGAAGAGTCTCTGGAAGATTTTGTGAAGGAGTATGTCCGGGTAAAATATAAAAAGCCGGGTGACGCCTATCTTGGTGTGATGCACCGTTTGGATAGACCGGTAACTGGGCTATGCCTTTTTGCCAAAACCTCCAAAGCATTGGAGCGCATGAACAAATTGTTTGCTACCCGCGAAGTACAAAAAACCTATTATGCCTTGGTTCATGGAAAACCTAAGGATCTTACAGGCACTCTCGTTCATTATTTGAATAAGGATACCGACAAGAATATTGTCCATGCTTACAATAATGATAAACGCGGTGGGGTTCGCGCTGAATTAAGTTATAGCGTGATACGCCAAGCCGGAGGATTAACGCTATTGGAAGTCAAGCCAATAACAGGTAGACCACATCAAATTCGCGTACAGCTGAGTAAAATTGGCCATCCTATCATTGGTGACCTAAAATACGGATCGAATAAAACTAATCCTGATAGAAGTATTTGCCTCCATGCACTTTCCTTAGAATTCGTGCACCCAGTTAAAAAAGAAAAGATTAAAATCGAAGCAACAATGGCCGATGATCATCTGATCAATCTATACCTTACTCAATAATTCGGTTTCGGCTTATTCCTTCCTGAGCCTCCTGGATTATCGCCTGGCTCTCGTCCACCTGGTGATTTTGGTGGTGTAGGAGTTGTTCCACTTGGAGGAGTTGGGGGAACAGGACGCGGTTTACTTGGCGGAACCGGCCTGGTTACCGGAGGTGGATTCCTTCTTCGCGGGTTGGTCGTCGGAGGATTTGAGGGGGCGGTGTTTTGCTGACTTGGACTGACCGTTTTTGGTTTTTGAAGATTTAAGTAAACCACCTCTGGCTCTGTGGTACTGTCTACCACATTTTCATCCAAGCAAGGGGATACACTATTGCCAAAATCATCGCTCATTCCGTAGGATATACGTATAGCTCCACAGGTATTTTGGTCGGAAATCATCATGCCTACTTCTTGTTCAGAATAAGGGTTTTTCACCGCAACTGCAGCCGTATTTTTCGGAATATCTCCTAAGTTATGTGCATAGAGCACCAGGATATTTTCCCCATTATTTAGCTGAACAGGCAGGCTGAAAGGAGCCTTGGTCAGCCTGAAATTTTTTAAGACCCATTGTCCGTTTAGGTAAAGACTCACCGTATCATTGTCTTCCACTCCACAATCCCACAAAATGAGATCCACTTGCTTGCTAGAACTATTATAGCAGTCTTGGATTTCGACGCTCCGAAAGGATTCTCCCGCATTTAAACGAATTCCCTGCTGGGTGAGTTGATAGGAGGGAAGCACTAAATTCGGGTTCGATCGAATGAGTTTTGCTTCATTATCATCTTTTAGCGGTTTTAAATTCTTAGGACATTCTACCTTTACCAAGGTCTGCGCAGTTCCTGTTAGATTAATCTGCATGGCGCCGTTCACTTCTAATCCCGAGCTCAGACTTATTTTGTCACCCCCCGCAACAGATATAGCGGCTGTATTGCTAGGGATATCACCAAGATTCAAAGCATAAAGGTAAAGCTCATTGGCTCCAGGGCGTAGTTGAACCTCGATGGATTGTTTAGACTTACTCAAACGAAAACTATCTGCAACGATTTTTCCATTTAGATAGAGGCGAATGCTGTCGTTGTCTTCAATCCCCGCATCCCAAAGTTCTAGAGTAAGCATCGGCTTGCTAGTTTCGATACACGCCTGGTATTCTGTTGTGCGCTGTGGTACCTGTGCTTGGGCAAGGGATACCGTAAAAAGAAAGAGGGCTAGGCAGGAAGAGTAAATCAGTTTCATAAGCAGTCTTTTGCCCGTTATAAACTAAAAACGTGCCATGGGTGAATCGAAGGAGGCTAGACTTGGTGCTTTTGCATTGGATAATGTACTTTTGCTGCGATATTTTATAAGCGATTACGAATTATGTCATACGGAACTTTCCAAGTACCACCAGCGAAAAACGAAGTGGTTAAATCATATGCTCCCGGATCTACGGAGCGCAAAGAATTACAAGAAGCCTTACGTATTGCTCGTTCTGAAGAACGCGATGTACCCATGTATATTGGCGGTCAAGAAATTAGGACAGGGAATAAGGTGCGCATGTCTCCTCCTCATGATCATGGTCATACGTTAGGTCATTTTCATCAAGGAGATGCGAGTCACGTAAAAGCAGCGATTGATGCAGCCTTGCATGCACGCTCCAAATGGGCAGCGATGGCTTGGGAGCAACGTGCAGCTATTTTCTTGAAAGCGGCAGATTTGATTGCTGGTCCTTACCGTGCTCGATTAAACGCTGCTACCATGCTCGGTCAGTCGAAGAATGCATACCAAGCAGAGATTGATGCTGCCTGTGAGTTTATTGATTTCCTCCGATTCAATGTTCAGTTCATGACGGAAATCTATACACATCAGCCAGGATCTTCTGAGGGAATATGGAACCGCATGGAACACCGTCCGCTTGAAGGATTTGTATTTGCCTTGACTCCTTTCAACTTTACTGCTATAGCCGGGAACTTGCCAACATCGGCAGCGATGATGGGTAACGTAACCGTATGGAAACCTGCAAATACACAAGTTTATTCAGCAAATGTATTGATGGAAATATTCCGTGAAGCGGGAGTGCCTGATGGGGTAATCAACTTGGTATACGTAGACGGTCCAACTGCTGGAGATGTCATCTTCAACCATGCTGATTTTGCAGGAATTCACTTTACAGGCTCTACCGGAGTATTTCAAAATATCTGGAAAACCATTGGAAACAACATCCATAAATACAAAACGTATCCGCGGATTGTTGGAGAAACCGGCGGAAAAGACTTCGTGATGGCTCATCCAAGTTCAGATGTGAAAGCTTTGGCTACAGCCTTGGCTAGAGGAGCATTTGAGTTTCAGGGACAAAAATGTTCTGCAGCCTCTCGTGCTTATGTACCCGCTTCCATTTGGCCACAGGTAAAGGCATATTTGACCGCCGATTTAGCGACCATGAAAATGGGGCCAACCGAAGACTTCACCAATTACATCAATGCAGTGATTGATGAAAAAGCTTTCGATAAAATTACCTCCTATATTACCAATGCAAAAAATGAAGGCATCGAAATACTTGCAGGAGGAAACTTCGATAAAAGCAAAGGGTACTTCATTGAACCAACCGTGATAGTGAGTCCTCGTCCTGATTATATCACCATGTGTGAAGAAATCTTCGGGCCCGTTTTAACAATCTATGTATACGAAGACGATAAGTTTGAAGAAACCCTCGACTTGGTAGATAAAACGTCAGTTTATGCCTTAACTGGTTCCATCTTTTCGCAAGATCGCTATGCGATTGAGTTGGCCACACGCCGCTTAGAAAATGCAGCGGGTAACTTTTATATTAACGACAAACCAACTGGTGCCGTTGTAGGACAGCAACCCTTTGGAGGGGCAAGAGCATCCGGAACAAATGATAAGGCCGGGTCCATGCAAAACCTACTCCGTTGGGTATCCGCTAGAACGATTAAAGAAACCTATGTTCCAGCGAAAGATTATCGCTACCCTTTCCTAGGCGAGGATTAAGTTAGTTTAAGACTCGAGATTTAAGACGTAAGACATAAGAGCAATCGCTTGAGTCTTGCGTCTTTTTTTGTCATTGTCTCACCCTCTCAAGTCTATTGAGATGCGGTCACCACAAATTTTTCAATCTTATTATCAACTGGAGGCAAACTTTGAAGGTAAGCATAGATTGCTTTTAAATCCTCTGTTTTCATACCGGAATACATGGTCCATGGCATGACCGTTTGAAAATCTGTTGGTCCCACTTGTGCTGGTGAATAGCCACTATCTTGATAGGCTAAAAAGCGATTGATGAAAGCATCTTCGGTCATCATACCAATGCCAGTAGATTTATGTGGCGTAATATTAGGTGAGGTAAGAATACGTCCATTGCCCAATTCGAAGACCATTCCGCCAGCATATGGTTCGCCGATAAACTCTCCTTTCACTTGCTTGGTATGGCAATCGAAGCAGCCACTTGCATTCACCATATAGCTACCATAGGCTACGATGTTTGATTTATCAGGAATGGGTTGATGATTGGCAGGCTTTGGCATGGTTCGAACGATAAGGTTCAAAGGAAAATCCAATTCGGTCTCTACTTTTGGCGTCTCTACTACCGGTAAACTTCGGAGATAAGCAATCACAGCGTAAATATCTTCTTGGTCCATTTCTCCATACTGGTAATAAGGCATAACAGGGAATAGGGGTGTCCCATCTTTGCTTACCCCAGAAGTTATGGCGCGATATATTTCTCCATCTGTCCAGTCTTTGAGTCCAAACGGTGTAATATTCCGAGAAACGATATCCCCTGGGAAGCCCATCTGGTGATTGAAATGTTCGCCTCCTGTACCTTCAGATCCAGCTTTTGGCGGACCGGCAAATTTATCCCATTCACGTACGCCATGGCAGTCCATGCAAAGGTTCACATGATTTGCGAGGTATTCTCCACGTTCGAGTCGGGTTGGTGTGATCTCTACTGTAATGTCAGGAGCAGGGTCTACTTTGGGATAAGCAATGTTTAAATAGGAGAGTCCTCCTCCTGCTAATATGGCAATAAATAGCACCAATATTCCTAGAACTCGGATTAATTTTTTCATGATTTTTGGCAAAGGTTCAAAACCAAATTAGACAATAAATCTTAAAAATCAATGAATTAGGTGTTTAGCTCTTTTGGTCCTGCAGTTCTTTTTCGTATTTCTGTAGGGTGAGCTTCAGGTGTTGAATATCGATAGGTTTGGCGATATAATCATCCATTCCATTGGCCAGGTAGTTTTCTTTGTCACCCTCCATGGCATTGGCAGTCATGGCAATAATCACAGGTCCATCTTCCCCGTATTTGTCGCGGATGATGCGCGTGGCTTCTGTTCCATCCATATCAGGCATTTGGATGTCCATCAAAATCAAATCGTAGGATTTCGCTGCATAGGCTTCCACTGCTTCTCTGCCACTTGTAACCATATCGACAGTATAGCCAAGTCGACCTAATACTATTATGGCGAGTTTTTGATTGAATAGGTTGTCTTCTGCTAATAGGATGCGGAGGTTTTTAGCCGTTGGCATTTCAGGTTCTATGAGTTTTTTAGAGGGCTCTTTTTTGAAAGGTTCAGATCCGAGCAGACGGTTGACTACTTGAAGCAGAACTGTATGTTTCACGGGCTTCGTTAAGGCATCGCTGAGGTAGGGACTTCCTTTGACCTCCGGGTGCATATTTAATGAGCTTAGCATGAGGGTAGGAATGGTATCTACAATTTCGTATATCCTTCTTGCCGTTTCCAATCCATCCATATCAGGCATGGCATAATCGAGCACGAATAGGGCTGGGCGATACCCTTGTCTTATCGCTTCAAGCATAGCCGATGGGCGAAGGAATATGGTCGGAACTGCACCCCAACGTTTGAACTGATGTTCCATGATTTTAAGGTTGGTAGTGTTGTCGTCTACCACACAGATTTCCTGTCCTTTGAGCTTGGAAAAGTCAAGGCTTAGCTCAGCTTTGTTGGCTAGTTTTAGCGGGATTTCAAAATAAAAATTCGATCCCTTACCGACTTCACTTTCTACGCCTATAATTCCTTTCATGGCGTTCACAAGCCGCGTACTAATGGCAAGTCCGAGTCCGGTTCCACCATATTTGCGTGTGGTAGAACTGTCTACCTGACTAAATGCTTTGAAGAGCTTTTGTCTTGCTTCTTCTGGAATTCCGATTCCGGTATCATGAACTGAAAAGCGAATATTCCCAGTTTGTTGTCCTGGTGTAACACGTATCACAATTTCTCCTTCGTCCGTAAATTTAACAGCATTGGAGGTAAGGTTAATGAGTATTTGACGCAAGCGCGTGATATCACCAACGATGGAGTCAGAGATGGATTCATCCACTTGGTATAGGAGCTCAAGTCCTTTATCCGTCGCTTTGGCTGCCAATAAATCAAATGTCTCACCAATTGTTTGTTCGATACTCAAAGGGTGTTCTTCGAGTTCCATATTTCCCGATTCAATCTTAGAGAAATCGAGGATATCATTAATAATTGCTAAGAGCCCATCGCCACTCATTTTGATGGTGCTAACAAAGTCACGCTGCTCTTCGTTCAACTCAGTAAACTCGAGCAAGGAGGTCATTCCCAATACCCCATTCAATGGTGTTCGAATTTCATGGCTCATGGTGGCAAGGAAGTCGGCCTTCGCACGGGCTGCCAGTTCTGCGCGATCTTTTGCTGCAATTAAATCTTCTTGGTATTTAATGGCCTCAATATCTCTTTCAATCCATTCTCCCATGGAGCGTAAGAAGGAGATTTCGCCATTTGAAAATTCATTCTGCCTGGCTTTATTGCCGAAGAAGCTCAAGCTACCGTATAAGTTTTCATTCACATAAAGCAGAATCCCAATAAAGGCCTTTTGTTGATACTTGGCATAGGCTTCTCCTTCTTTAAACGGCGTTTTTTCAATATCGCTAAAGGCAACAATCCCTTTTTGTTCAATGAGTATATTCGAGTAGCTTGTACCTAAATCAGAACGGTATCCTTTTTGGTAATTGCCTTCTTCAGGGAAGATATTGGCAATTTCAAACTCTTCGGTTTCGATGAGATTGATTAAACCAAAGTCTAACCCATAGAATGTTTTCCCAATATCTAAGGTTTTCTGAAAACGTTCGTGAGGATCATCTATCTGTATGACCGCTTCGTAAAGCTGACTTAAAGCCTCTTCCTGACGTTTGGCGTTTTGCTCTAAATTTCTACGCTGCGTAATGTTCTTCGCATACAATGCCGCCCCATGAATTCCTTCATCACTTCGAATTGGATTGATTGAAACATCATAAAAGGCAACCCCTTCTGGCCAAGTAAAGGTATATTCAAATCGCTGTCTTTTTCCTTCAATAGCCTTTTTAACCGCTTTCTCCCAATTTGATTTTTGTTCTTCATTGAAGGCGGAAAAGGCATATTCGCCCGACTTGGTCTTAATATTAAATGCACGAGCAAATTCCTTCTCATACTGCTCATTAAAGGTGATTAAATTCATCTTCGTATCGACCGACCAGATTAAGTCGGAAGTATTGTCGATGATGGCTCGAAGGTTGGAGCGTTTTTCGTCGAGTTCTGCTTGTGCAGCCTTGATATTGTCAATATCGGCATGGGTTCCAATAAAACGAATGGCCTTATCGGCCTCATTACGGATTACCTTACCACGACTTAAAATCCATTTATAATTACCGTCTTTTTGGCGGAGTCTAAATTCTTCAGAATACTGGTTGCTTATTCCTTTTACATGGTTTTTAATTCCCAAGTCAACATGAGCAGCATCGTCAGGGTGAATGATTTGCCATAAGAGGTCGACACTTTCGCCAAGTTCACCTACTTCATACCCAAGCATGGTTGACCATCTTTCTGAGATATAAAACTCATCCTTCACCAGGTCCCAATCCCAAATACCATCCTCACTACCTGAAAGAGCATAGTCAAATCGGGCCTCACTAATTTTTAGCTGTTCTTCTACTTCTTTATATGGCGTAACATTAACCAATGCACCTATTATCCGAGCCTCACCACCCTCATGAGGTTCTGAAACAAGGGAGCAATGGAAATGACGAACCGCTCCACTTGGAAATTTGCCGACAAAATCAAAATCATTATTTCGACCGGCGATGGCTAATGCAATATAGCGCTGAACCCGCTGACGGTCTTCCGCTCGCACGTAGCTTAGCATCTCGTATAAATCATAACGCCCGTCTTTTTGCAATTCAAATATGCGACTGGCAGAGTCGGAGGCTTTAAGAATATAGTTGTCTAATTCTTTATGGATGACAAAACTTCCCGTATTGCTTATTTCCTGAGCCAATCGAAGTATGGATTCATTTTCTTCGATGAGTTCATTAAGTTTTGCCTGCTCTTCCAATTGAACGCGTAATTCTTCCTGACTTGCCTGCAGCTCTTCGGCAATCATTTGTAACTCGTTTTCTTTGGCGAGGATGGCGCTAATATCCTGTTGGATACATGCGTAGGCCAAGGTTTCTCCATGTGGACCAACGACTGGAAAAAAGGCAGCTTGTACTGGGATGAGTTCCTCCGTTTTATAATTTTTTAGAAACAGTCGGCCTTCCCAAGAGTCACCCCTGCGTAAAACAGGAATGATTTCTCGTGCATAACGCCTTGCCGTTTCAGGGTCTAATACCTCCGTGATGCGTTTTCTTTTTATCACATCCATAGGAGGGAGGTCGGTCAGTTGTCTCCCTGCATCATTGATAAATGTAATGCGGTAGTCGGAATCTGTTAAGCCAATAAAGTTGGTTGAGTTTTCAATTACCAGGTTATTGATAAAAAGTTGAGAGGCCATCTCTGCCTTCTCCTGGTAGGCCTCTTCTAAACGCGCAATATTTTCATTTAGGTCTTCCTGCTTGCTCTGTAATTCATTGTTTAACTCGCTAAGGCGCTCATTTTGATCTCGGTAGCTAAAAAGTAGTGGGCGTACGATGAGCAGTAATTCCATCAATAAAAACAAGGCGATGAGAATAGCCATTCCCAGCTCAAAGCGCTTTATTACCCCAATCTGCAAACGACTATCATATTGTATGAGGGTTACCGCTTTGTCCATGGTATTCATGTACTGAGATGTAGCGGACAATAATTCTGCGGATTGTTTGATTGCAACAGAATCAGGTTGATGAATCAATTCCTCCATCAATCTCTTTGATTCTATGAAGTGTGAATCGACTTCTTCAAGCGCATCACCTAAAGCCTTAGATGAAAGCAGATCCGCCTTATCCTCATTCAATATGAAATCATGATGGTATTCCCAATTGTTAATCGTCCGCTGCGCTGAATCAGCATACGCCTGATTACCGTTCATGTATAAGAGAATCTCTTTGGTAATCTTTTCGGAAAGCATACGCTGTTTTCCCGAGCGATTTATCAAGGAAGCATCATCGTTCCTTTTTTGCAGCAGGTATTGACTCAACACTTGCGCTAAGACAAGCAAAATCCCAATTGTTGCGAGTGAAACGGTATAGACCTTGTTGCGGTTCATTGACAATAAATGACAAAGTACTCAAATCTAGAGTAAATTGCGACTTAGCGAGTGATATTATTATATGAATAGCAGAGGGTGTATTTTAATAGTGGATGATGAGGATGATTTAAGGAATTTGATGGCGAAAGTTCTTCAGTTGGAAGATTTCACGGTTTACACGGCTTCAACACCTCAGCAAGCCTTTCATATTTTAGATAATAAAGAAATTGAAGTGGTGATTAGTGACGTACGTCTTGAAGTAGCAAACGGACTAGATCTCATCCCAGAATACAAACAGAAAAGACCTTTTGCTGAGATTATCATGCTCACCGCATACGGTAATATTCCTGATGGAGTGAATGCTATTAAGCGCGGAGCCTTCGATTACCTAACCAAGGGCGACGATAATGTGCGCATCGTTCCAGTCGTGGAAAATGCCTTAGAAAAAGCACGGATTTCGAGCCGAATCTTTCAAATTGAGGATGATCTTCCTTTGGGAGGATTTGATGCCGTTATTGGGGAAAGTCAAACCTTAAAGTCGGCCATAAAACTAGCCACTCGCGTAGCTGGTGCTGATCTCAGTGTATTGTTGACAGGAGAAACAGGAACAGGGAAGGAGGTTTTTGCCAATGCAATCCACCAAGCGAGCAAAAGAAAAAACAAGGCTTTTATGGCCTTGAATTGTTCCGCACTCGGCAAGGAACTTTTGGAGAGCGAACTTTTTGGACATGTTAAAGGCTCATTCACAGGAGCCGCAACAGATAAGTCGGGTTTTTTTGAGGCAGCTTCTGGCGGTACGCTTTTCCTCGATGAAATTGGTGAAATGAGCCTTGACTTGCAGGCTAAACTTTTGCGTGTTCTTGAAACGTCCATGTACTATATGGTAGGGAGCACAAAGGAGAAAAAAGCGGATGTACGCATAATAGCGGCCACCAATAGAGATCTGCTTAAAGAAAGTGAAAATGGAGGCTTCCGCCTTGATTTGTATTACCGCCTAAGCACCTTTGTGGTTGAATTGCCACCGCTGAATCAACGTGGTGATGACGTGATAATTTTAGCCAAATACTTTGTGAAACAAGCCGCCAATAGGATGAGTATGCCACTACCTTCCTTGAGTAAATCACTTCTCGGGGCTTTGAAACGGCATGCTTGGAAAGGCAATTTACGCGAACTCAAGAATGTGATGGAGAGGGCTTTGATACTTTGTGATGGACATGAAATCAATGAGGATTTATTGCCGGCCGACTTTCATTCCGCGGAGCAAGGTGCGGTATTAGTTCGTCCGAATGCAGCAGTAGATTTAGCCAGCATCGAACGCGATCATATTGTAAATATGTTGGCTTTCACAAAGGGCAATAAAACAAAAACGGCAGAGATACTGGGAATAGGAATTGCCACGCTTTACAGGAAAATTCAAGAATACGCGATTTAACCCTTTCATTTTGATTGGGTTCATTATCATTTTGATAATGACATAAGGTTCTTGGCTTTTATGCATTATGATGTCATGCCTTTGTTTACAGGCGTTTCGTGTTTTTTTTACGATCTCACCTTAAATGGCATATTTTTCGAATTTAAATCCGTGAACTAGCATGTTGCTTCTGCACCAGGGATAGGTTTGGATAAGTTAAGCAGGAGCAACGCGTGGTTAATACCGCCTCGTTCAACTATTAAAAAAACAGGCTTCCGGTATTATATCGGTTGCAGGGAAAAATTACCAATAAGGATTGTCGACTTTGACGCTTGCGTTTTGACTCTCCGCTCCGGAGCCTGCTTTTTTTAACTATTAATCCGATTTACGATGGTAATGCAGGGCAATCCATTAAACGAAAGGAAGGGCATGATTCAGCTTCAGAACCAATTGAATCAGCTAGGGTTTCGCACCCCATTTCGCATACTGGATGCCTTCACCATGTTACACACCTCCAAGGGAATTCGTCTATTTCCCTTTGCCATTCAAGAAATTCAAAAACGGGTAAGCCCGGATGGCAATGGCGGGGAATGGGCCTTTTTTTTGATTACTACTGAAGATCGCGAAAAAGGGTTTGCGGTATATGCTGCCGATTCGCTGGAGGCTAGACTTTGTACTTCTTTCAGTGAGAAATGTCGTCAGGCCTTTAAAAATGGAACTTCGATGAATCAATAATTACTCATCCTACATCATGAGTATTGGTTTAGATGCCACTTTGTAGTTTTAATTCCATTCCTTTCGGAAACAAGAAACAAATTCCAACTTGGATTCTGGTGCAGATAGCCATCGGTATGGAACTTGGTTTTTTTAATGAGGTGAGAAGTCTACAGACTCAAATGACTAATTCAGCAATGGGGAATTTGGTTTACGCTGACCGAAATGGCGGGTATAGCGGCTACAGATTTTACTGGCCGTGTTTTACCAATGCGATTAATTCAATTTCATTTAACTTGAGCCCATGAAATGGGGCTTCCTCGACTTCAGTATCAAAAACCGCATTCAACTGGGGGTAAGTGCCTTCTTATTAGCGATTGTAGTGCTTGGTGCCGCAAGTGTTTTCTATTTGCGCGAGATTCAAAAAAATGCCGAATCCATTTTTACGCGCAACTATGTCATACTCGAAAAAAGCCAACGCTTCGCCCAGTATACGCATCAGTTTCGTGCCAGTTGGTTGAATTTCTCCTCAGGAGCGGTAAGCAATCAAATGGCCATCCGAAAACTGTACCCAGGCATTTATGAAATGGACTCAATCCTCATCGATCAACGCCATCTGGCTGGCGGAGAGGTCGAACCAGAACTGATGGATTCGGTACAGGTGGCGCTAAATCAGTTTAAAGCGGATTTTAAAAAAATTCGTTTTGTGGGAACTTTCGATACTACCGCGATTAGTGCACTGCTCTTGGCCGATTTAGACCGAATGATTCAGGTAAATGACCAGTTGGCTGAAATCCTCAGGGCGGATGTATTGAGTCGCTACGATACCACCAAACAAACGGTAAACCGGGTAATCACTACCATGATAATCCTGACTATTTCCTTATCGGCATTTGGGTTTCTCTTGCTTTGGGTAATTCCGGGCTATATCGTTGGTCCTTTAAATGAGCTAGCCATCCGGATTTCACGTATTGGTGATAAAGATTTCAGTCAACGTATGGAGGGACTGAATAAAAGTGATGAATTCGGAATGATTGCCAATGCTTTTAATCGAATGGCCAATCAATTGGACCATTACGAGCAAATGAATATCACCGAAATGGTGAAGGAGAAAAAACGGATAGAGACCATTATAGATCACCTCAATGAGGCCATTATAGTGACCGATGAAGAGGGGTTAGTCATTTGGATGAATGAACAGGCAGAGGTGCTTTTTGGTCTGCCTAGAATGGCCATTTTGGGGATTCGGATTCAGGATATTCAGCCGATTAATTTTAGCAAGGAAGCTTTGTTATCGCGTCCGGATCAAAAGGGAGCATCGCTTTTTAATTTTAGTGCACGTATTGGCAATAGAACCAAATATTATCACAAAGAAGAAGTCAGCGTGGGGTCTCTCTCGGGCGAGGAGAATCAGAATTCAGCGGGCCGCGTAATCATCTTCTACGATATCACCGATTTTAGAGAGTTAGATATGGCCAAGACGAATTTTATGGCGACTCTCTCCCATCAGTTCAAGACCCCGATTTCCGCGATGAATATCAGCCTCGACCTGATGAAGAATCCGAAGGTTGGTGAGCTGAATGCAGAGCAGCGTAATCTCCTGAGCACGCTGCAGTCTCAGAATCAACGCTTGCTCAGTATGGTCAATGAGCTTCTTGATTTAGGACAAATAGAAACAGGTAAAATTCGTTTACTCAAAGAAGAAATAAGTGCAGAAGAGCTGGTAAATCATAGTATTTCCACGATTAAGGCTATACTTGAGAGCAGAGAGTTGGTGATTGATAGAATTTTTGAAGCGGAATTGCCTGAACTGGAGGTAGACCTTGAAAAGATTACCTGGGTATTGAATAACCTTCTTACGAATGCCGCTCGTTATTCAGATGAAAAAGGACATATTGAGTTACGCGTGAGCAAAAAAGGGGCGAAGCTCATGTTCAGTGTCCGCGATTTTGGTCCGGGTATCGAGGAGGATTTATTAGCCCGTATTTTTGAAAAATACCAGCGCAATAAGTTTGATAAGACGAAAGGAACCGGTCTCGGACTTGCTATTGCTCGTGAAATTATCGAAGCCCATAAGGGTAAGATTGGGGTGGAAAGCGAGATAGGGAAGGGCAGTACTTTTTATTTCCTCCTTCCTTATTCTTCGTAACCGAATTCTTTTAAGAATTTCTGGTCGTTACGCCAATTGGCTTTCACTTTTACAAAAAGTTCGATATAGACCTGTTTTCCAAAATGGTTTTCTAGGTCCTTTCGTGCAGCTGTTCCCGTATTCTTCAATGCAGCACCTTTAGCGCCAATCAAAATCCCTTTCTGTGAATCACGCTCAACCAGGATGTCTGCTTGAATCTTAAGTAGCTTATCGCCCTCTTTAAAGGAATTCACTACCACTTCACAGGAATAAGGAATCTCTTTCTTATAGCGTTGGAAGATTTTCTCCCGGATAATTTCTGAAGCAAAGAAACGGTCGTTTTTATCGGTGTATTGGTCTTTGTCGAAATAAGCCGGACTCTCAGGAAGAACATTGATGAGTAAATTCTTCAGCTCGATGGTATTAAACTTATTCAAGGCAGAGACAGGGAGAATACGTTCGGCAATGTCCTTTTCTCTCCACTTTTCTACCAAGGCAATGACCTCTTCTTGTTCGAGTAGGTCAATTTTATTGATGACAAGGAAAAGCGGTTGTTTGATTCGTTTCAGTCTTTTCTCTACCTCTTCACCCAATTCTTTCTGTCCGGCTTCGATAATTAAAAGCACCACATCGCCATCCACGATGCTCTCATCCACGAAATGCATCATGGATTGTTGCAGTTTATAGGCCGGATCGATGATTCCTGGGGTATCGGATAAAATCATTTGGTAGTCGTCGCCATTAATAATTCCAAAGATTCGATGACGGGTCGTTTGGGCCTTGGGTGTAGCGATAGCCATCTTGTGACCCATCATGGCATTGAGCAATGTTGACTTTCCTACGTTTGGTTTTCCTATGATGCTGATATATCCTGCCCGGTGATTTGCCATTTTTCTAAGTTTTATTTGCACTGCAAAGAAAGAGCATTATATTTGCACTCCCAAAAGGGAATAACCACAGTGCGGGATGGGGCAGTGGTAGCTCGTCGGGCTCATAACCCGAAGGTCCTAGGT
>CAZUIT010000014.1:0-61084 GCA_964620355.1 uncultured Burkholderiales bacterium
GGAAACAAATGCTTTGCAGCTTTTTTTATTTATAACCTGCGGAATCTAGGAGTTATCAGAACCAAGTCCCAAATCTCCGGATGCTTAACCCGGTACCCGCACTCACACTGTTACTTCGCACTGATTATGCGCCAGTAGGTAAGGAAAGAGTTTCAAGTTGAGGCCAGTCAAGTGCGCGTTCATGTGGGAATGTGCAGAATCAAAGCCCTATGCCCTACCCTGTGCCCTGTGCTCTGTGCCCTGTGCTCTATGCCCTGTACCCTGTCCTCTAACCCAAATCCCAGCACGCCTTCCTTGCATTAGTCCGATACATTTTGCTAGTTTTGGAAAAATCATCGACATGAGCAATTATCCCTATCAAATAAGCAGCGAAGAAGAATACCACCAATTATATGCCCAGAGCAAAGAAGACCCAGCCGCATTTTGGGCTGATGTTGCTTCGAATTTCGATTGGATGAAACCTTGGGATAAGGTGCTGGATTGGAATTTCGAAGAACCAAAGATCAGTTGGTTCAGTGGAGGAAAGCTGAATATCACCGCAAACTGTCTCGATAGACACCTCGAAAATCATGGAAATGAAACGGCCATCATTTTTGAGGCAAACAATCCAGAGGAGGCTACTCGCCATATTTCATATGATGAACTCCACGATCAAGTGAACCGCTTGGCTTTGGTTTTAAAAAGCAAGGGTATCAAGAAGGGAGACCGGGTATGCATTTATATGGGCATGATACCGGAATTGGAAGTGGCCGTATTAGCCTGTGCTCGGATTGGTGCCATTCATTCGGTAATATTTGGTGGGTTTAGCTCAAAAAGTATTGCCGACCGGGTACAAGATGCCGACGCAGTAGCCATCATCACCTGCGATGGCGCCTTTAGAGGTGGGAAAACCATTCCCTTGAAAAATATCATTGATGAGGCTTTAGATACCTGTCCGAGTGTCAAACACGTGCTCGTTTATAACCGCATCAATGAACCGATCAGCATGTTGAAAAACCGCGATTTATGGTGGGATGAAGAAATGGATAAGTTTCCTATCGGTTCATATTGTGAACCTGAAATGATGGATGCCGAAGATCCACTATTCATCCTCTATACGTCTGGCTCAACAGGAAAGCCAAAGGGTGTAGTACATAGCTGTGGCGGCTATATGGTCTATGCGACGTATAGTTTTGTGAATGTTTTTCAATACAAACCGGGAGATATTTACTTCTGCACGGCTGATATTGGTTGGATTACCGGACATAGTTATATCGCCTACGGTCCTTTGTGCGCTAGAGCAACCAGCTTAATGTTTGAAGGGATTCCTACATATCCGAATGCTTCTCGCTTTTGGGATATCTGCGAAAAACATGCGGTCAATATTCTCTATACTGCCCCTACCGCTATTCGTAGTTTGATGGGCTGTGGCGATGAATTTATCGATTCCTATGAGCTAAAAAGTCTTCGTGTTCTGGGCTCAGTTGGAGAGCCAATCAATAGTGAAGCCTGGGAATGGTTCCATGAAAAAGTAGGAAAAGGACGTTGTCCAATTGTCGATACCTGGTGGCAAACCGAAACGGGTGGCATTATGATTTCAAACTTAGCGGGAATAACAAAAGGCAAGGCTTCCTATGCGACCTTCCCTCTTCCAGGTATTTTCCCAGAATTGATGGATGAACAGGGAAATGTAGTTACCTCGATGGAAGGCAGTGGCAATTTGGTGATTAGTCAGCCTTGGCCTTCTACTTTACGTACCACTTGGGGCGACCATGTACGCTGCCAGCAGACTTATTTTTCCGCCTATCCGGGAAAATACTTCACCGGTGATGGTGCCATGCGGGATGCAGAAGGACGCTACCGAATAACAGGAAGAGTAGACGATGTTTTAAACGTGAGCGGTCACCGCATTGGAACCGCCGAAGTGGAGAATGCCATCAATATGCACCTCGGTGTGGTGGAAAGTGCTGTAGTCGGTTATCCACATGATATTAAAGGACAGGGTATCTATGCCTATGTTATTTACCAGGGAAAACATGCCGAAAGCGAAGAACAGCTTAAAGCGGATATTGTCGCAACGGTTACTCAAATGATTGGTCCGATTGCCAAACCTGATAAAATTCAACTTGTGCAAGGCTTACCAAAAACCCGATCAGGAAAAATTATGCGTCGGATCTTGAGGAAGATAGCGGAAAGAGACACGTCCAATATAGGCGACACCTCTACCCTGCTCGACCCTGCTGTTGTTGATAGTATCAAGGAAGGCGCTTTGTAATTTTCTCTAGATTTGAGCGTTTGCTTAATGAAGGGAATGCTATAATGAGGACTTTACTGTTATTGGGATTGATTCTAGGATTTGGTGCGGCAACACTGGCGCAATCCAACCGCGAAATTATTAAAGGCGGTGATACCGGAATATTGATTACCCAAACGCGCATTGAATTGAGTGATGCAAGGCGTATTCCTACTGAGCCAAAAATTGAGACCCCTGAAATTCAGCACCCTATACTTAGCTACTCCGTAAGCCTTGATGCGGCTGAAGTTCCGGCAACGATTCAACTTCCTAAGGCAGAACGCATGCAAAAGGAAAAGCCTCCAAAATACCACCACAATTATGTAAAACTTGGCTTTGGCTCCAACCTCTCTCCTTTGGCAGATATCTATATTACGATGCCAGGCAAAGATGGACTGCTCGCATTTAATTACCATTATTTAGGAGCGAATGGACCAGGCTATATGGACTTCAATGACCATAAAGGAACGGTTACCGGTATTAAGTATTTTAAAAAGAGCAACCTTGAAGCAGGCTTCCGCTTTAACCGTAGAGGATTCAATTATTATGGATATGACCCGCTAGAATACCTCCCAGCGAACGACGACGATGTGCATCAATACTACCAAGATTTGGGAGCAAACTTGGCTTGGGAGTCTAAACCAATGGGTCGTAATAAGACCTATTACCGTGTGAGTTCTGAGTTCTATAATTTCACAGACAAGTGGAATCAAACTGAAAATTGGTTCAGCACCACAGGAATCTATCAATTCAATATTCTTAAAAATGAATTGCACTTAGAAGCCGCCTATTCCTTGCAAAATTTCAGCTCCGACTCGAATGACTTTACCCGTCATTTTATCGATATCAAACCCCAATATACCATTCGCAAAGACAATTGGCAGCTAAGCATTGGGTTTATTTCCACCATTACTATGGAACAAGGAGATACGCTCGACTTCAACTTCAACCCACAAGTGGAAGGAGTCTATGAAATTGAAAAAAATCAATTGGCCGTTTTCGCCGGGTTTAACGGACAGGTTCAGAAAAACAATTTCAGAGATTTTGCGATGCAGAACCCTTACTTGAGCAAGAACCCTGATTTACGTACCAACGTAAATTCTTTCAACTTCAAAGCAGGAATTCGCGGAAAAATTACTGGAAATACCGGCTTTGAAGCCAAAGTGCGCTACTCGCGTTGGAATGAACTTCCACTTTTTGTGATGGATACCAATGAGCTCCGTTCATTTGTATTGATTCATGACGACATGAACCTTATTCAATTTGCTGGAGAAATCACCCATCAATACAGCGAAAAATTCAGATTGGCATTTAGCTTCAACTATAATTTATATGATCCTACTATCCAAGAATCCGCTTGGCAACTACCAAATTATGAGACGAAATTGAACCTGACTTATAATATGTCGGATAAAATCTTGCTTAGCTTTGATGGATTTGTATTTGGAAAAAGACAAGCCTATACCCTGCAGGAAGACCCAATCAAGGACGCAAAAACAATCAAACCACTTGGCGACTTTAACTTGGGCATCGACTACCGTTGGAAAAAACAGATTTCAGCCTTTATGCGCTTGAACAATTTACTCGGACAGAATTACCAGATTTGGTATGCCTATCCTACTTATAGCTTTAATATGCATGTTGGATTAGCAATCGGGTTTTAGACTTTGAGACAAGGAGATGGTTAGACAATGAGAAGAATAGTTTTAACTCAAATATCACCCACTTGCGTTAATTTCCACTTCGTTTCAATTAACTTACACCTTCACCGAAAAGGCTTCGGCGCACGCAGCCAGCGGGCGCAGCAAATCATAATTCAAAAATCACAAATCACAAATCACAATTCGCAAATCATAAATCATAATTATCCACGTCTATTGCTAGTACAGTAAGTGAAATGTAAATTTACCGCCTAAAGAAGCACCCTTGAAATTGATAAGTGAACACATACGTCTTCTGTTGCATCAAAATGATTGCGTGGTCGTCCCCGGATTGGGAGGCTTCATACTCAATCAGTTGCCGGCAGGCTACGACGAGAAGGAAAACCGTTTTTACCCTTCAAGAGCACTTCCTTTTTTCAATAAGCAACTACAAAGCAACGACGGTTTACTCGCGGCAGCATTGGTAAGAAGTGAAAATTACGACTACCAGGCAGCTATAAAGGAAATTCAGCGTTTTGTGGAGATTGTAAAGGATAGCTTGAACGATAAACGGGAATATGCCATGCCTGGACTTGGAGAGTTTCAAAGCAATCACGAAGGGCAGATTACCTTTTTTCCAGATAGGGAAAGCAATACATCGGTTGATACGTATGGGCTAGACAGTTTGGTTATCACGCCACTTATTAAACCAAGTCAGATTCAGCGTAAGGCACTTGCTCCGATACGGAAAAAAAGTCGTGCATGGATTAGCATGGCAGCGAGCTTATGCATTATCGCTTTAGGGGCTTATTTCGTAAATCAATCTGTTCAAACACCATTTGGCGCGCAATGGGGAGCATTAAATCCATTCAGCAAAACCGATAAGATTGAAACGAAAAAAGAGGTAGCTAAACCTGTTGTTTCAACTGAGTCAGAAACATCGATTGAGAATCCAATCACTGAAACGATTCAAAGCACTCCTAAACTCGAGGAAGCAGAAGAAAGTACTCTAGCATTGGAGAATGATATGAATACTGAATCACACACGATAACTGCCGCTGATTCCGTTTACTATATTGTAGTCGGTGCATTTAACAGTACAAGAAATGCGGTTCGCTACGAAAACAAATTAAAAAACATTGGCTTCTCGGCCTGCTCTTATAGTGAGGCAGAAGGCGCCATGGTTCGTGTTTGTGCAGAGAAACATAGCAAACGTTTCGAAGCGCAAGAAAGACTAAGCTTTATACAAGGCGAAGCAAATCCTAAAGCTTGGATTTTAGCCGTAGCCAAAGAAATTCACTAAATATATGTTTCTAGACATCGTCACCGGTACAGACAGTACATTAATCAATAGCGCTCCAGCTATTACTGAAGAAAAATTGAACCTGTTAGACCTTACCATGAAAGGTGGGTTCATCATGATTCCAATCGTCATTCTTCTCCTCATAGGATTATATTTAACAGTGGAGCGTTATATGACCATCAAAAAGGCGTCGAAAAAGGACACGGCATTTATGTCGAATGTAAAAGACATGGTGGCGAATGGCAATATCACTGGGGCCAAGTCGTTATGTGCTAATAATGGAACTCCAATAGGGCGCATGCTCGAAAAAGGAATTTCACGTATTGGTAAGCCGATGAAGAATATTGAGGTAGCCATTGAAAATGTAGGAAAGCTAGAAATCTATCGTCTCGAAAAAGGCATGGCAACAATTGCTACCATATCAGGAGCAGCGCCAATGATTGGATTTTTGGGAACCGTTACAGGAATGATTCGTGCCTTCTTTAAGATGGCCAATGCAGGGAACAATATCGATATCACCCAACTGTCTGGAGGAATCTACGAAGCCATGGTAACAACAGTTGCCGGATTGATTGTTGGTATTTTCGCTTATATCGCCCATAACCTTTTAACGGCTATGATCGAAAAAGTGGTTCATGGTATGGAAGCTGCCGCAGTTGAATTTATTGACCTTTTACAAGAACCAGGATAATGAATTTAAGCACAAGAAGTAAGGTAAAAACGGAGTTCAGCATGTCGTCCATGACTGACTTGATTTTCCTATTGCTTATTTTCTTCATCATCACCTCTACCATGGTTAACCCAAATGCCATCAAGGTATTGTTGCCAAAAGGAGATCATCAAACTACAGCCAAAGGCACAATTGAAGTGTATATCGATGCTGAGACACGTTTGTATATCGATAAAAACGAGGTGAGTTATGAAGGATTTGAACAAGAATTACTGAAGGTAACCCAAGGTCAAAATCCAGAAGAACTCAGCTTGGCTTTAAGCGCCGATAAATCTGTTCCCCTGGAGTACGTTACCCAAGTAATGGCAACAGCTCAAAGGATGAAATTGAGAATGATAATTCGTACCGGAAGACAATAAGATGATTACTTACCAGCAATACGAACAAGACGAAAAAAGAAACCGCCTGATTGGGGTATTAGTTACCTTGATTAGCTCGGTATTGCTTTTGGGCATCTTGTATATGCTGGGTTTTTACTATCAAAATCCCCCTCCTGAGGAATCGAGTATCGATGTGATTTTTGGAGACCCGAATGCTGGAATGAACTCAGATCCAACAACGGACCCACAGGCTTCTGAACAAGCTCCCTCAAATCCATCTCCTGATCAAGATTTAACCCAAGATATTGATGATGCCCCAAGCATCAATCAAAATCCAACTACACCAGCTGAGCAAACTAGCCCCACGGATAATCCAACCCAGCAACAAGTACCTCAAATAAGACTGCCTAACCTTAGTGGTCGTACTAAAGGAGGAAGCGGCGATAATAATACCACTGGACAACAAGGAGATCCAAGCGGCGGAGATAATGGCGGTCTTACAGGAGTGGGTGGACCAGGAGGCAATGGATTAGGATCTCGCAAAGCAACTTATGTTCCTATGGCCAAGGCACAATGTACCGTTAAAGGTCAGATCAGCATAAAGATTACCGTTAGTGCAAAAGGCAAGGTTCTTACCGCCAACTATGTGGCCAAAGGTTCAACCACCTCAAATACCACCTGTGTCAACGAAGCCATTCAATTGGCCAAACAATGGGTATTTGAACCAGCAGCTGGCGGTGAAACGGTTGAAGATGTGATCACTATAATGCTTCAATAAGTGCCCTCATATTCCGAAACCCTCGACTTTCTATTTAGTCGCTTGCCCATGTTTACAAAGGTTGGGGCTAGCGCTTACAAAAAAGATTTAAGCAATACGATCGTCTTATTGCGCATCTTGGGAAATCCTGAACGGAAATTCAAAAGCATCCATATTGCCGGCACCAATGGCAAAGGCAGCAGCTCGCATATGTTAGCGGCCATTTTGCAGGCTCAAGGTTACAAAACTGGACTTTATACCTCCCCTCATCTCCGCGATTTTAGAGAACGTATTCGCATCAATGGTGAAATGATTTCTGAAGAAGCAGTGATTGCTTTCACGGAGACAATGAAAACTGCAATGACCGATATTGCACCCTCCTTCTTTGAAATGACAGTGGCTATGGCCTTTGATCATTTTGCTAAAAGTAAGGTAGATATCGCGATCATAGAAACGGGTATGGGCGGTCGCTTAGACTCAACCAATGTAATCCAACCCGAACTTAGCCTCATTACCAATATCGGACTCGATCATATGGAGTTTCTTGGGAATGATTTAGCCAGTATTGCTGGAGAAAAAGCAGGAATCATAAAGCAGGAGATTCCAGTAATCATTGGGAAGACACAGCAAGAAACCGTTCCCGTGTTTATTGAAAAAGCGAATGAGAAAAGCGCTCCAATAACCTTTGTTGATCAAGTTTGGAAGATTCATTTTGTAGAGCGCAACGACTCCATTCAATCTTTTGAAGTTCAACGCTTGAACGAAACGAGCTTCCCACTTAAGTTGGATCTCTTGGGCAGCTACCAAGCATCCAATTTACCGGGTATTTTAGAAGCCATAAGGCAATTAAATGAAATAGGTTGGTCTATTAGCGACCAATCCATTCATAAAGGACTGCAGGCTGTTAAATCTAGTACCGGTTTAATGGGGCGCTGGCAGCTACTCTCCACCAACCCACGAATTATCTGCGATACCGGTCATAATGAAGACGGAATTAAAGAAGTGATGGGAATGCTCAAAAACGAGTGCTACATGCAACTGCATGTGGTCATTGGCATGGTTGGCGATAAAGAAGTAGATAAGGTATTGCAATTATTTCCAAAGGATGCGCAGTACTATTTCACCCAGGCCGCTATTCCGCGTGCTATGCCTGTAGAGATTCTTCAGACTAAAGCCGAAGCATATAAGCTCCAAGGAAGCGCTTTCAAAAATGTAACCGAAGCCCTAGAGTCCGCAAAACGAGCCGCTGAAAACGATGATTTAATCTTCGTTGGAGGAAGTACTTTTGTGGTAGCTGAAGTGGTTTAAACGTGCTTAATGCTTCCATTCTAAGGAACCGATAAGCTGCAAAACATCCTCGGTAATGAAGTTAAGAACCGGAGCAATCGAATCGGCGTTGGTGTTCTCATTGAAATACAAGGCCCCTCTCAGGTAATGTTGGGTGCTATCTGTCACATAAAACTGAAGCGATGTCGCCGTATTTCCTTTTAATTGGTACAAAACTCCGTGTACATGCTCATCTGGTTTGTTGATGGCATTTTCAAGAATTTCTTGAGCCTTAATCGTATGATTCATCACAAAACGACGGGTATCTGTCTGCAAATCGAGCAGCTTGAAGTCCTGTCCTATAGGCTTATATGTGAGGTGTAAGGTGGCGTTATAGGGAATGAAATTGAGGTTTAACCAGCACGGTTCAGCATTATTCGATGAATCCCGACTTATGGATGAGTAGTAAGGGATATCAAACACAAAGGGACATGCGCCTTTATATGACACAAACTCTTTTTGGGGGAAATCAATACGAAAAAAGGCATGCGGCCTTGGCGTGTAGATATCCTCACAGCTTGCTAAAAGGAATGTGAGACTCAATAATGCGATTAATTTTTTCATGCTTCCTCGTCCCTATCTTTTTTCACTTCAGGTAAGATCAGCTTCACCCGTTTAATGCGTCGTCGGTCGGCAGATTCCACAACGAAATCAAAATCATTATAGCTTATTCGACTGCCAATATGTGGGATCTTTCCTTGAATTTCGATAAGCATTCCTCCCAAAGTATCTGAATCTCCGCGAACATCATCAAAAAGAGCCGTATCAATATCAATGATGCGGCAAATATCATTCAATAAGGTTTTTCCTTCGAAGACATAGGTACGTTCATCCAAGTGAGAGTATGAGAAATCATCTTCATCAAATTCATCCTTTATTTCTCCAAAAATTTCTTCGAGTACATCTTCCATGGTCACCAAACCTGAACTTCCCCCATATTCATCGACCACGATGGCCATATGTACGCGCTTTTCTTGGAAATCATTCATCAGATCATCCAGCTTCTTGCTTTCAGGCACAAAATAAGGCGGACGAATTGTTTCCTGCCATTTAAAATCTTTGGAACGGATATGAGGCACCAAATCTTTGATATAAAGTATGCCACGTACAGTGTCGAAACTCTCTTCATACACCGGTAATCGTGAATAGCCCCATTCTCTCACGCGTTCTAAGACTTCATCAAAGGAGGCTTCAATATCGAGTGCATTTACATCTAGCCGAGAACGCATGATCTGCTTGACTGGAATATTCCCGTAGTTTACTATGCCTTTAAGTATGTCTTTTTCTTCTTCCGACTGCGTGCTATCATTGGTCATATCGATGGCCTGATTGATATCATCCAAAGAAACTTGATGTCCTTTTTTCGTCATGCGGCTATCCAGGATACGGCTACTTCTCTCCAAGACATATACCATCGGGGATAAAATGCGCGACAGCCAATAGAGCGGCAAGGCCATCAAACGGGTAATTGTTTCTTTCTTCGCCGTAGCATAAACTTTTGGAAATACCTCGCCAAAGAAAACCAAGATGGCTGTAACGACAATTGCCTGTAGGACGAAACCAAGCACAGGGTTTGTCCCAAAATCCATCACACTTTTTTGGAAGATGAAGGTGGAGATAAAGACGATGGCCACATTCACAAAATTATTGGCGATTAATATAGTTGCCAACAATTTACGGTGGTGGTATAATAGCCTGATTGCGGTTTGGGAAACTTTATCATCCTTTTCACGAATATCCTGAATGGCCTGCGGCCCCAAAGAAAAAAAGGCGGTTTCTGATGCCGAAAAAAGGGCAGACAAGACCAATAGAATTATGGTGCCTCCTATTAACATAAAAAAACCTATCCAATCGCCGCTGTCCAAATTTGCGCGTAGAATTTCCAAGAATATCAAAGAAGGCTGACTCTGTTCACCAGGGGGAATATCCAATAGGTTTATCAATTAGTAGTTTACAAATCTATTAAAATGGAAGGTCATCTTCATCTACTTGCTCATTGTTTGAAGAAGAATTGTCCTTAGGCATTTGGCCAGAAGCTTCTTTCGACGCACTACCACTGCCTGCGTTCAAGAAAGTCATGACATTACATCGGATAATTTTTGTACTTCGTTCCAGGCCAGATTCCTTATCCGTCCATGTATTTGTTCGAATTTTTCCTTCGAGATAAATCAATTTCCCCTTGTTTACATACTTTTCAGCCGTTAAGGCTAATTCATCCCACATCTCAATCGTATGCCACTCGGTAAGTTCTTGTCTGATTCCTGCCTTATCTCGGTAGCTTTCTTTGGTGGCTAGGGAGAAATTGGCCACCACTCGGTTATTATCCAAGCGCCGAATTTCTGGGTCTCGCCCTACATTGCCTATAAGTATTACTTTATTTACCGACATCTTCTCTGTGCTGGAGGTATTTCACCATTAGCTGCGGAAGCGCCAATTTTTCAAGCTCCGACCAGCTAAATCCAAATATATCATTTTTATTCGGAGCATGTTTCGACTTTATCGTCCAAAAGCGCGCTTGAATTTTTCGATGACTCAAGAGATGAATCGTTTGCCAATCGATTTCTAGCTGCAAATCAGACTGGTCTAGCAAAAGCAGATCTGCCACCTGAATTTTTAGGCGTTCCGCATTCATGGAATATGCTGTTTCAATCAAGGGAAAATGCCAAAGCCTCTTCCATAGTCCAGAATCATCGCGTTGAGTCATCCAAACTTTAGTATGATGTTCTATGATCAAGAAATTATAAAAAACCTCCTTCACTTTGGTTTTACTTGCTTTCACAGGGTAATTATCTACGGCCTTTGCTTGGTATGCCACACAATCTAGTTGAAAAGGACAGCTCATACATTTCGTCTGTTTTGGCGTGCAATGCAAGGCGCCGAACTCCATGGTAGCTTGATTGAATAAAGCGGCTTGTTCCTTGGGCATCCATTCCTTTAAGATTGCTATGAAATGAGCCTGTGCTTTTGTAGTACCGATAGGCATACCAATACCCAAATAACGTGAGATGAAGCGATATACATTGCCGTCGACAACAGGCACCGCCTCATTAAATGCAAAAGAAGCAATAGCGGCGGCAGTATAGGCACCTACCCCTTTCAATTTCAATAATTCTGAATAGGTATTTGGGAATTCCCCGCCACAGTCGAAGGCGATATATTTGGCAGCAGCGTGAAGATTCCTGGCTCGACTATAATAACCTAGTCCTTGCCAATTTTTCATTACCTCCCCTTCATGGGCCAAAGCTAAGCTTCTAACATTAGGGAAATTATCCATAAACTTTAAAAAGTAAGGCAATCCCTGTTCAACTCGTGTTTGTTGCAAAATGATCTCAGAAAGCCAAATAATATAGGGTTCACGGGTATTTCGCCACGGTAAGTCACGATGATTCTCAGCGTACCAATTCATAAGTCTCTGAGCGAATGCGTTTTCCAGAATAATTTTTCCCATAAAATACAAGAACAAATAAAAGGCTTCGCTGTTAAATACAGATAGAATGGCTAGATTTGTAGCCCTTAAAAAACCAACAACTCTCACAAAACATTAAAATTCAATCTTTTATATACAGATTATGACTAAAGCCGAGGTAATCAACGAAATCGTTAACAGAACTGGAATTGGAAAAGCAGAAGTACAGCAAACCGTAGAAACGTTCTTCAAAGTAATGAAGACTTCTATGATTGAAGGTAACAATGTTTATTTCCGTGGATTTGGTTCTTTTGTACTTAAGAAAAGAGCGAAGAAAATTGCCCGTAACATTTCAAAAAATACGGCCATGGAAATTCCAGCTCATTATATTCCTAAATTTAAGCCCGCCAAAACTTTTGCTGATAAAGTAAAAAAATCTGAGGCAACTAAGCAGCTTCTTTAAATCATGAATTCTACGAAACAGGTAGCGCTGCTTCTCGGAGCAGCCTGCCTATTTATCGTAGTTGTTCTCAGCTGGAACAACCTAAATAAAAGCGGTGCTCAAATTGAAGTTGCCGCAGAGGCTCCACGCAATTTTGATATTGATTGGAATCAAACCCTAGGCAATGAACTCTCGGTTTTACAAATACCTGAAAGTATTATTAAGCTTGAAGAAGGAAAATTGATCATCCCACATGAGGATAGTACATCATTAAGGAATTCACTCGAATTTTCTATTCAAAATAACTACCGGAGTCTTGCTGCCTATTTTCAACTTCAATTGGCCGAAAAAATTCAATCGACCAATGAATGGCAATTGGCCGGAAATTCTATCTATACCTATGCCGTTCAAATGCAAGACACATTGCGACGCGACTTTTTGATGGCGGAAGCAATGCGCTGTTTTGACGAAGTATTAGAAAAATCACCTACAAATCGTTCTGCCACCTTATATAAAGGACTTGCACTTGCTGATAAAAGAGAGAGCATGATGATGGCCGTGCCCTTACTCCTACGTGTAGTTAGAGAAGATTCAACCAATGTATTAGCGAACTATACCTTAGGAATGCTTGCAATTGAATCCGGTCAGCTAGATAAAGCATTGAATAGATTTGAAAAATTAATATCTTTGCAGCCCTCAAACGCTGAGTATCATTTCCAAGCCGCAAGGACCTCGGATATGATGGGTAATAAAGAATTGGCCCTAAGCTATTATCGTGCGAGTCTTGAATTAACGAGCGACCCTCAAATTCAGGAGCAATTACAAGAGATCATTAAACACTTAAAGTAAAGACATATGCCAAGCGGAAAGAAAAGAAAAAGACATAAGATCGCCACACACAAGAGAAAAAAGAGGCTGAGAAAAAACAGACATAAGAAGAAATAATTTCTTCTCGCTGTTTTATTACACTTTAAATAGCTTCACCCGTGACGAATGAATTGATTATTCAATCAGATTCGTCCGGGGTCTGGATAGCGCTTATCCGCGACCGGAAACTTGTCGAGCTCCATCAGGAAAAAAATCAAAATAATTTTTCTGTTGGCGATATTTATTTAGGCCAAGTGCGTAAAATTATGCCTAGCCTGAATGCTGCCTTCGTAAATGTAGGATACGAGAAAGATGCATTCTTGCATTATCACGATCTAGGACCGCAAATACGCTCCCTTAACAAGTTCACGAAATACCGTCTTCAAGGAGGAATTAAAACCGAAAGTTTACAAGGTTTTGCTACTGAAGACGATATTGTTAAAACCGGAAAAATCGATCAGGTGCTCACCAAGAATCAACAGATTCTGGTGCAAATCCAAAAGGAACCAATATCCAGTAAAGGACCCCGGATAAGTTCAGAACTCTCCTTAGCAGGCAGGTACATGGTACTTGTTCCTTTCGCTAATCAGATTTCTATTTCTAAAAAAATCAAGTCTTTTGAGGAGCGTAACCGCCTTCGTAATTTATCGTTAAGCATTAAGCCAGCCAATTTCGGACTTATTGTGCGTACGGTAGCAGAAGGAAAACCAGTTGCAGAACTTCACAAAGACTTAATGTCGCTACAAGATAAATGGAAAACCATTTTCACGAATCTTGAAACAGCGAAACCCCCGGTTCGTATTTTAAGCGAAATGGACCGATCCTCTACCCTAATTAGGGATTTACTCAATGATAATTTTACGAACATACAGGTAGACAGCCCTACAATGTATGAAGACTTACACAGCTTCGTAAAAAAGGTATCACCTGAGTCAGAAAAAATTGTGAAGCTCTTTACGGGCAAAGTCCCAATTTTTGATCATTTTGGAATTAACAAACAGATCAAAGGTTCCTTTGGTAAGAATGTCTCCCTTCAGGGTGGCTCCTACCTCGTAATAGAGCATACTGAAGCCCTTCACGTAATCGATGTGAACTCTGGCAGCAAGGCAACCACTGATGCAGATCAGGAGGCCAATGCGCTGGTGGTAAATATTGAGGCAGCTGAAGAAATAGCGCGCCAATTACGACTGCGTGATATGGGAGGAATTATTGTAATCGACTTTATCGATCAACGTAATGCTCCGAACAAGCGCAAGGTTTACGAGAAGCTTAAAGACGCCATGAAAAATGACAGGGCGAAACATACCATTCTTCCTATGTCGAAGTTTGGATTGATTCAAATTACCCGTCAACGTGTTCGTCCAGAAATGAATGTTATCACCGCTGAAGAATGTCCGATGTGCAAAGGCTCAGGAGAAATTGCTTCCAGCATCTTAATGGTAGATGATATCGTTCAAAAGCTAGAATACCTCGTAAATACATTAAACCTTAAAAAAATTACGATTGTAGCCCATCCCTACATTGCAGCCTATATGCGTTCCGGTTTCCCGGCACTGTATTGGAAATGGATGTGGAAGTACAAAGCAAAGATTCAAATTCAAGAAGACAATTCATATCACCTAGGTGAGTATTACTTCCTGAATGAGGTAGGCGAGGAAATCATCCTCTAAGTCACTCAAAACGCATTAAAAAAACCAGTTAGTTTCAACTAGCCGGTTTTTTTTTATCCTTTCTAATTCCTTTGATTTATTGGAGCAATACAACCGTTCCCTCATATCTCCATTCTACTCCTTCGATATCCACTACCCTGATAAGGTAAACATAAGTGCCTGGTTGAGCAATATTGCCTTTAAATTTACCATCCCAACCTTCGGTAGGAGAAGTGGTCTTAAACATGACTGTACCCCACCTATTAACAATCACCATTTCATACTCGCTGATATAATTATCTCCACGAGGAAGCAATACATCATTCTTACCATCCCCATTTGGCGTAAAGCCAGTAGGAACGTATAACTCAAATGGAGGTGCAACAAATATATTCTTGCTAGAGGTACCAGGACAACCTGCTCCAGTTTCTACAACCATGGTTACATCATGACGTCCTGTATCAGTAAATCCAATAAAAGCAACTCTACCAGTTGATTTTTCAATGCCATCTACATACCAAAGAACCTTGGCCAATGAACTTTGTTCTAAACTTTCAAACCGATAAACCGTTTCTTCAATCCCCTTTTTGTATCCATGCTTTTGGTAGGTATACTCTGCGTATGGACCCTCTAAAACGGTAACCTTATCCATCACAAAATTCTGACAGCCTTGATCGGATTTTACTTGAAGATATACGGCATATTCACCCGCTTCACCATATTGATGACTTGGATTGTTCATGTTACTGGTTTGCTTATCCCCAAAATTCCACCAGCTAGAGTCAATGCTTCCGAGGGCTATCGTACTTGTATTATTAAATTGCATTGGGTTGCTTTGACAAACATCCTGTGCATCAAACGAGGCATTAGGCTGTGGATGAACGGTCAACTCAGATTTCAATTCCGCTGCACAACCTAACCTATTCACCAGTCTTAAATTAAGCGTATACGTTCCATGATCTTGGAATGAGAAATTAGCCACTCCTCCATCAAAAACTCTTCCGTCATCTAAAGTCCATCTTGTGCTAGCAATCGGACTATCTGAATTTTCTGAGGTACTGATTGCGATGAAGCTATTATTTTCTTCACACTGAGCTGTTTCATTTATCGTATAACTTACTTCTGGACTAGGCAATACCATGAACGTTGTTTGCAATTCATCATAACACCCTTTATCAGAGGTTACCTTCATGCTCACTAGCTTAGGACCAGGAGTGGAGAACCTTATATCGGTAAGATTTTCTGAGGTATAGGATTTTCCATCCACAGTCCACTCATAGCTGAGTACATCATCACCAAAAGCGACAGATGCATTGAGCAAATCCAGGCGACTTTCATTTAAACAAGGCTCAAAGTAACTGGTAGTAATTTTTGCCTCAGGAACCTCATACGTTACAACCTCTTTGCTGAAACTATTGGTACAGCCATTATTCGATACCGCAGTGAGGGTGATTGAATAGCGATCTGCCTGACCGTATTGTTTCATCGGTTCATAATTCGTACTGGATGAACCATCGCCAAAATCCCAAGAATAGCTATTAACCTTCCCACTTGAAATACTTGTATTGTTTGTAAGCTGAATAGATTTCGTTCCAATACAGTTACCTCCTTCAATATCAAAATTCGCCACAGGGTTAGGGTGAATGTGAACCTGGATTGCTTCAGAGACCTTGCAGCCTTTATTGTCTTCTATCACAGACTGAATGACATAGTCGCCAGGAGCAGCATATTTGAATACCGCCTGATTTCCAGTAAAGGACATACCCTCACTGCTGTATGACCGAATGCCAATGGAGCCATTCACACTTGTAGATAAATCTTTTACCAGTATCACATGCGAAGCGAAGCAATTGGCTGTAGAATCTAAAGTATATTTCAGAATTGGATCAGAATAAACCTTGAGCACTTTGGTAACCGTATCTTTGCAACCATCATTTGATATGGTAATTAAAGAAACCGACTTATCACCAGCGGTATTAAAAACTTGAGATGCAGAGCTATTCAAAACGCGTCTACCATCAGAAAATTCGAAGAAATACGTCTTTAAGTTGCTGTTAGCTGAATCCGGAAAACTGACTGCAAATTGATGATTGGCAAAACATTGCTCCACTTTATTCACTTTCATGGATGCGGAAACAACAGGCAATACTTCAATTTCCTTGGTGGCCTTCGCTTTGCAACCATTTTCATTAATTGTTTCTAAGATAATATCGTAGCTGCCTTCTGCTTGATAGCTATGTGTGGTCTGACCCGCTGTGGACATGGTTCCATCGCCAAAGTTCCAAGCGATACTTGAAACACGATCATTTTGAGATATTGAGAAATTAAATGCATTCTTATTCTCACAAGGTGAAGCCGTATTTGACACAATCGTTACCGAAGGTTTATCTACCTGTACGGTTACTGTATCATAAGCAAAGCACCCTAATTGTTGAACTCGCACAGAATAAACGCCTGATTCCCTTACCGCATAGACCGGTGTATTCTTACCATCTTGCCAGTGATAATAGGCATTACTTAATCCAGGGTTTAAAAGGTATTGGGTACCAAAGCAAATGGTTGTGTCGCTTCCTAAAGTGAAAGTCGGAAGGCCATTAATGCTAATAGATGAAACAACCGTATCGGCTCCATCACTATTATATATAATCAGACTCACCTCATAATTGCCAATAGAAGAAAAGCGATGCTTCGGAGCACTCAAGGTCGAAGTATTGTTCGATGAGCCATGGTCACCAAAATTCCATAGAACAGAATCTCCCAGTTCTAAGAGATAAGAGAAGGAAGTAGAATCACCAAAACAGGTATCGCTGGTAACTACTCTTTTGTCTACAAAATAGTTTGATAGGAAACTAGGGAGACCTTCGTTGCAATACTTCCCACCTGAATAGGTATGCGCTGAGGTTTGAAAATCCACTTGATCGAAATTACTATTCGGTGAATTAATTACATGAACTCCATCCCAAAACGATGCACAATATATTTTACCGTTTGGAGCCAATTGCATTCCATAAGCCCGATAGGTACCTGAAGAGGTGATGGGTACTTCGCTATCTTCAAACAAAGTCTGATTGACAACATAGCTCATATTGTACTGGTAAATTCCAGCCTGTGCACAACTTACATAAAAGCGAGAGACGTCGGAAGAAAACTCTACACCATATGGCCAAATAGAATTAGGGAAATTAATTTTTCTAGACCATGTATCTAAAGTTCCATCATCTTTATTAAAGCGCAGTAATTCAACAAAATTCCCAGAGCGACAAGCCCAAGCTAAATAGGACCCATCTGGTGAAAATTTCATTTGCCCCGATTGAACTGCCCAAGATATTGACGTGCTTGAACCCACACTGGAACTAACCGGGGTATTATTTATTCCGCTTGAGGTTAGGGAAAATGCATGAAATTTAGCAGCATCTCCATCCCTTACCATGACCCAAACTCCTGAACCCGTATTATTATAGGTGGCCGCCAAACGCTCAGAAACGCCAGTCAATAGATGCACATTCTTGGTTGAAGTAACCGCCCCTTCTCCATTATTCAGACTCATATCAATGATTGAATAATTCAGGTTAAACAAGTTACTACTCGTATCATCTATCGTGAAGAGATAATAAATATTCTTGACTCCCGGTTGAGGAATAATCAAAGCTCCTTGCGTTGCGCTGTGATTTCCTAAAATATTTGCCCCATTGCTCATCAGCCCCCCAGTATGAGTAAAGACTGAATCCCCATTGGTATAAAAAAGAAGATTACCGTTTAAATCAGAGATGGATGCACAGGCTTCAGTGGCCGTTTGAGAGCCATTGGATAGCGTAGATGCTGTGCCATTACTAGAAAAATTCAAGCCCACGTAGTTCCCAAAATACCAATTCATCGCCCTTTTCTGAGCCATGGCTGGTAAAATTGTAAGGAAGACAAATACTATGGGTAGAAGTCTTTTCAAGCGCGAGATTTAGGTTTGAACTGGTTAAAATACATGTAAAAATAATGTAAAGACATGATTTTCCAAAATTTAGTGAAGAAAAAGGCCATTATATCGATAGAAAATTCCGTCTTGTTTAAAACTACTACAGAAACGAACTTTGCCCCTCATGTCAGGGAGTTATTTAGTTGGGATTAGCGGTGGAAGCGCATCAGGAAAAACGAGTTTCATCAAAGCCTTGCGCGAGCACTTTACAGAAGAAGAACTCGGACTGATTTCTCAGGATAATTATTACCTTCCGTCGAGTCATCATGTAAAGGACGAAAACGGACAAATCAATTATGATCTTCCGGAATGCATCGATATGTCCGCTTTTTTAGATGACATTCAGTCGCTTAAAAAGGGGAAGTCTATTTCCATAAAGGAATATGCATTTCAGAATGAAGTGGATAAGCACAGCACAATTCACATTCAACCTGCCCCGGTCATCATCGTTGAAGGATTGTTTCTCATGCATTTTAATGAGATTTCGAGCGAGTTGAATCTAAAATTATTTATTGATGCTGATGAGTCCATAAAGCTTAGTAGGCGGGTTGACCGCGATATTGCTGAGCGGGGAATTAGCCGAGAGCAAGTATTATATCAATGGGAGAATCATGTCAAACCTTCCTACCGGAAATTTTTGGAACCTTATAAAAATGAATCCGACATCATTATAAATAATAACGAACATTACCTTACTTCGCTTGGAGTAATCACAGATCATATTAAAACCATACTGAAGAATGAACTTTAGATTTGCTGTTATCGGTCTTGGCCGCTTTGGAACAAAAATCGCCAGAACCCTCTCGAATAGGGGTGCCGAAGTACTTGCTATCGATAGCGACGAAGCAAAAACAGATAATTTACGCGACGATGTTGCCTATTCGGTAACCATGGATTCCACAGATGTTAAGTCATTAAGCTCTCAACGAATTCAAGATATGGATGCTGTCGTTGTTGCCATCGGAGAAAATTTCGAAGCCCTGCTTCTTACTACTGCGCATTTGCAAGACATGAATGTTAAACGCATCATCGCTCGAGCTGCAACTCCACAACAGCGCATGATTCTAGAAAAGATGGGCGTGACAGAAATTCTATCACCAGAAGATGAAGTCGGAATTTTAGTAGCAGAACGTCTCCTCCACCCGAGTGTAATGACCTTCCTCCAATTGCCTGATGGGTATGAAATCGCAGAAATTGTACCTCCGAAAGGCGTTTGGAATAAAACTGTAGGTGAATTGCAACTTCGCGAAATGTATAATCTCAACTTAATTACCCTGAAAAGAGAATACGAACTTCAGAAGAATGGAGAAATAAGTGTTGAAAAACATATTCTCGGTGTTCCTAAATCGGATACGGTCATTTACGAAAATGATACGCTCATTTTATTGGGACAAGAAGTTGACATTGAACGCTTCATTGAAGTGAATCGCTAATTATCACCATTTTAAATTCTTTTTCGGGAATATCACGCGCTGTTGCACAAGTTACAAGCGTTCCATATATTTGCCCGCTCTTAAAAAAAGTAGTTATAGCTTAAAGTATACCATGAAAAATCAGGGAGTAGTCAAGATTTTTACCATTGCATTGGCATTGGTATGTCTGTTTCATCTTTCCTTTACTATCAAATCACGTCTGATTACTTCGGCAGCGGAGGAATATGCGAATGGTGACCCAGTAGTAAAACAAAAATACCTGGATTCCATTGCGGGAACTGTTGTGTATGATTTAGGACTTCGTGAATACACTTACCTTCAAGTGAAAGAAAGAGAGTTAAATCTCGGACTTGACCTTCAAGGAGGTATGAACGTAACCTTGGAAGTATCCCTTCCAGACGTAATGAAGGCTTTGGCCAACGATACGAAAGACCCTAAATTCTTGGACGCCATTGCGGCAGCCAATGCGAAAGCAACCAATAGCCAAGAGAATTACGTGACCTTGTTCGTCGAAGCAATTCGTCAAACGGCACCGAACACTCCCCTCTCTACCTGGTTTGCCCATAAAGACAATAAGGATAAGGTAAGCTTTAACACCTCAGATGAGGATGTTATCAGTTTCCTACAAAACGAAGCAGACGAAGCCGTAGAAAGAACCTACCGCATTCTTCGTTCTCGTATTGACCGCTTTGGTGTTTCACAACCTATCATCCAAAAATTGGACAATACAGGCCGCATCATGGTTGAACTACCTGGTGTGAGTGATGTCAAGAGAGCACGTGAACTATTACAAGCTTCAGCCGTATTGGAGTTTTGGAATACCTATATGCCTGGTGAAGCCTTAAACTTCGTCGATAAGATGGATAAAACCTTAAAGGCACGCATGGACAGTGAAAAAGTAAGTGGAACAGATACCACTGCGAATGTAGAATCTGACCCAATCACTGGAAATGCCATCGATCTTCTTGAAACAACAACCGACACAGTTACTGCGGTTGAAGATACTACAGCAAGTGATGATTTAATGGCTACCTTAAATAGTGGTGGCGATTCAACCGCAAATGATACAGGCGCTCAAAGCTTCGAGCAATTTAAAGAAGATCGTCCGCTTATCGCTACCTTGGCCAATGGAAGCACTTCATTCCTAAACATGACTTCTGATGGAAACATCGGTGGCGGAAGTGAATTAGCCTTTGTTAGCATATTTGATACAGCAAACGTAAATCTATACCTCAACGACCCAGAATTGCGTGATGCTATTCCTGGCGATGTTGTATTTGCCTGGGGAAATAAAGCCGACGAAGGAAATCGTGTTGGCCTTTATGCTTTAAAAGCAAGCCGTGATGGTGGTGCTGAACTCGACGGTGATGTGATCACTGAAGCGCGTTCGGTTATTGCGCCAACTGGAGGATTCGAAGTATCCATGTCGATGAACCAAGAAGGTAAACAAGTATGGAAGAGAATGACTGCAGAGGCAGCTTCTACTAACCCACACGGACACGTTGCCGTTGTTTTGGATGGTGTGGTTTATTCGGCACCACGGGTTATGAATGAAATCCCGAATGGTCAAACTTCGATCCAAGGAGATTTCTCACAGGATGAAACAAAATTCTTAGCCAATATCTTGAAGTCAGGTAAATTGCCTGCACCAGCAAGAATCGTTGAAGAAGCAGTAGTAGGACCTACCCTTGGAGCAGCAGCCGTGAATAGCGGACTGTATTCTATCCTTGCAGGATTCCTTTCTGTTATTTTGATTATGGCGGTTATTTATAGCTCAGCAGGTTGGGTTGCCAACATAGCTGTATTGCTTAACCTATTCTTTATGTTGGGTGTACTTTCATCCTTAGGAGCAGCCTTAACGCTTCCAGGAATTGCGGGTATGATCCTGACACTTGGTATGGCCGTGGATGCGAACGTACTGATCTATGAGCGTGTAAAAGAAGAACTTTCTCAAGGAAAAAACCTACGGAACGCCATTTCAAATGGTTACCATAGTGCCTTATCGGCTATCCTTGACTCGAATATCACCACCCTCTTAACGGGTTTTGTACTCTTGGCATTCGGAACCGGTCCTATTTTCGGATTCTCTGTTACCTTGATTATAGGTATTCTATCCTCCCTTTTCACTGCCATACTATTGACCCGTTTGGTATTCGAATGGGCATTGAAAAAAGAGAAAAATGTGAAATTCTCTATTCCTGCAACGGCTAACTTATTGAAGAATGTAAATATTAACTTCATCGGTAACCGCATGAAATACTATGTTGTAAGTGGTATCCTGATCGTAGCTGGAATTGCATCCATTGCTTCTAAAGGACTCGACTTTGGTGTGGATTTCAAAGGAGGATGGAGCTATATCGTGAACTTTGATAACGAAAGTTCTGCCGCTCAGGTTCGTGACGCTTTGGCCGGACCATTTGGTAAAGCACCTGAGGTGAAAGTTTTTGGTGATAATAATACCTTTAAAGTCACTACAGATTTTAATATTGAAGACAATTCAACCACTGCAGCAGAAAAAGTTCGTGTACAATTAGACGCAGGATTGAATAGTTTAGGAAATACTTATACCGTTCCAAGTGAATCGCGTGTAGGTCCAACCATTGCTGATGACATTAAATCCAGCGCCTTACAATCTGTTATCGTAGCCTTGGTATTGATGTTTATCTATATCTTGATTCGTTTCCGCAGATGGCAATTTGCCACTGGAACGGTTATCAAGTTGGCGCATGATGTATTGATCGTTCTTGGTTTATTCTCTTTATTGGATGGAATTGTTCCTTTCACTTTGGAAATCGACCAATCCTTTATTGCAGCCATTCTTACCGTAATTGGTTATTCTATCAATGACTCGGTAGTAGTAATGGACCGTGTTCGTGAGTACTTAAATGAGAACACAAAAGGCAATATTAAAGTTATCATCAACGAAGCTTTGAATAGCACGCTGAGCCGTACCATGATTACCTCCCTAACAACAATTGGAGTATTGATTATTCTCTTCATCTTTGGTGGTGAAATTATCCGTGGATTCTCCTTCGCCATGTTGGTCGGTGTAATTGTTGGATCATATTCTTCTATCTGTATTGGAGCACCGCTTGCGGCTGACTTAATCAAAGAAGAAAACAATAGCTAATTCTATAATATGACTTTGAAAGCCCGCTTCAACAAGCGGGCTTTTTTTTTGCTCTTTAAAATCATCGAAATACTTTTTGAATTCACTAAATTCACCTGTTTTTATGATTCAAGAAAATCGCTTAGCCTATTTACAGGGCATACTGAATGCCTTTGAAGACCTCATCTTTGTCATTGATGAGAATGCTGTACTCCAAGACTATATGTCTTCCGATACGAGCAAATTAGTCCATCCTAAAGACGCATTTCTTGGGAAGTCTGTTGAGGAAGTACTTCCTTCGTCAATTTGTTTGGACATTCATGATGCCATTCAAGCGCTTAAAAGCGATTCTGTTCCATTCGCACAATTTGAATACACCTTATCCAATCGATGGTACTTGGCCAATATTACGCGAATTCAAGAAACTTCTTCTTCAGCCAACCATTTTCTTGCTGTTGTTCGCGACATCAGCGAAGTCAAGCAAAAACAAGCATTAATTGAAGAACTGTATAAAAATGCAAACCAAGGAATCCTCTGGTTTTCAGCATTAGCAGATAGAGCAATAAACGCAGTAAATCCCTACCATTTTCGCCTCGTCACCTGCAATGAAGAAGCGAAACGTTTGCTGCGACTAAACTCAGCTGCCGACACAGATAAATCTTCAATCACCAACAGTATCCAACCTCTTATTGAAGAACTTAAATATCAGTTCCTTCAAGTCATGCAAAAGGGACTGCCTATAAGTGAAAGCCGAAATTTGAGCAGTAATTTGGATGAACCGCATTGGGTATCACTCCATTTTTCGAAGCAAGGAGATGGAGTCTTCTTAAATATTAAAGACATTACCGATCAAGTACTTCTGAATGAAGAGCTTCATGCTCGAAATGCGCGTCTTCATGAACTCAACCAGAAAAAGGATGAGGTTTTATCGGTTATCTCACACGATTTACGAAGTCCTCTTGCTGGAATCCTCAGTCTACTGAGCCTTTTACAAGAAGGGAAAAGCAATATTACTGAAGAACAGAAAAGCAAGTTCTTAGGCCTGCTTGATGAAAACACAAAGAAAATGCTCGGCATGCTCGACGACCTGCTTTCATGGGGGAAATCATCCATTCGCAATTCCAGCGAACAGGAACTCAGTCAAATAAACTGGCACTTAGAGCTCGAATGGGTCATATTTAGTATGAGTGGATTCGAGTCCAAAAAAATCACGATTGTAAATTCAATTGACCGGGGACTAATTACCCGAATGAATAAGGGGATGGCTCGAAGCATTTTGAGAAATTTGTTGAGTAATGCTCTTAAATTCTCACACCCAAATGCTGAAATAATTGTCACCGCATTTATTGAGGATGGCTTTATCCATCTCAGCGTCCAAGACTTTGGTGTAGGCATGGATTCAGACCGAATCAAAGCACTTCTTCATAGTGAAACTCCTCAATCAACGGCTGGCACACGGGGAGAAATAGGCACGGGAATGGGGGTTGAAATTATCAAGCGATTCTTAGAGCGAAACCTTGGGTTTCTACAAATTAAATCAGAGCTGGGTTCAGGATCTACTTTTATTGTTTCTCTGCCGCTTAAATCCGATTAATCCGGTTCGTGGCTGTCGCGGCCATGAGGAAATTAACTATACTTGCGACCTTGAATAAAATTATCATCTATACCGATGGATCAGCACGCGGAAACCCCGGACCAGGGGGCTACGGAGCTGTGCTCATGGCTGGAAATATGCGCAAAGAATTGAGTGAAGCCTTCCGCAGAACCACCAATAACCGCATGGAACTTTTGGCAGTAATACGCTCATTGCAAGCCTTAAAACGCAGTGACCTTCCTATAGAAATCCATACCGATAGTCGCTATGTATGTGATGCCGTAACCAAAGGCTGGTTAAAGAATTGGCAGCGCATTGGATTTAAAGACAAGAAGAACCCTGATTTATGGCGTATGCTTATCCCCTATCTTGCTCAGTTTAACCCACGATTTTTCTGGGTGAAAGGACATAATGGTCACCCGCTAAATGAGCGCTGTGATCAATTAGCTACTGAGGCCGCGGATAATGGTCCGTTTAAGATTGATGAATATTTTGAAGGTGAAGAAAAGGCTCAGAAAGATTCAGGACTTTTTAAATAACGCGTAATACAATACATCACCACCCTTATCCAAGGCATCTAGGTATTTCGACTCCTGCAGTTTCAGTCCGAGCTTGGCAAATTCCTCAATATGACCTTCATTCTCTGCGGCATAAACGCTGCAGGTAGCATACAGGAGTAGTCCTTCTTTTTTGAGCGCCTGACAAGCATTGCGAACGATGGTATATTGCAGTTTCGAGTACCGTAGTACTTCTTCTTCTCGCATGGACATCATCGCATCAGGAGTTCTACGAAAGGTTCCGCTGCCAGTGCACGGCACATCACATAACAAGGCTTCAAATTGGATATTTGATTTTCCAAATTGCCCTTGACTCAAATCGACCGTTTTTATCTCTGGGACCCGTAAACCTGCTTTTTTAAACCGCTGTTGTAAATTCTGCAAAATAGCCGGTCGTACATCACTGCATAAAAGGGAAGCCGTACTGTATTCCTGACTAATCTGTAAGGCTTTTCCACCAGAGGCAGCACAGGTATCCCAGATGCGTTTATTATTCCAGTCTACCGCACGGATTACTTGCTGCGAGGCATAGTCCTGCACTTCTCCATAATGCGATAGATTATTCCCAAAAACCTGTTCTAATGAAGTGCCTGATTCCATCTGAAAAGCACCATCCATCTCCACAAAAGAAATTTCTGATGCTGTAAGCTTGGCTCCAAACGTTTCTATTTGATTTTTCTTCGCACGAAACCAGAGCTTTCCAGGATGAGGTAGGAAAGCATCCAAATGAGCAGCAGGCATTTCCATACTAAGGAAAGAGGCACATGGAAAAAAGGCTTCGTCAAAAGCGAATTTTTCTCTGAAGGCTTGGATACGCTCGTCGGTACCGAGTGTTAAATCTAAATCTGCTGGAAGAAGTCCTTCTTTTTTCCAGGCTTCATGCCATTCGGAATTATCGATATAAAGAAAGCCAGCCCAAGGCATTCCTTCTTGCGCCTCTTCAAATAGTCGTGTTGCATTTCCGAGACGAAACCAAGCATAACAGACGGATTTAATCTCTTTGCGGTCTCGCCCACCCCATTGCTTAAATACGCGACTGAGCTGCTTGAAATGAACTACAAATGGAGAACCTGGTTCCCAAGATTTTAGTACCTGACTGGCTTGGAGAATCCGAATGCTGGCTCTGCTCATTTAAGTTGTTTAAAGTAGAAGTTTTGGTATTGCACTAAACGAACTGCTCGATTTTGAACAGCTCTTCCAGAATTGTTCCAGTAAAAATCAATGCCTACTCCCTCAAATTCCGTATTAAAAATATAGCTTGGGAATAGCTTTCCGAAGGTAAAAAGTCCATTTCCAAAATGCATCATTTGATCATAGCCTTTCAGCGCATATTCACCAGGCGGAATCCCATGCATCGCTCTGAATGCCGAATGAAAATGACGATAATTTGAAGAACTATCTGGCACTGAATAGGCCGTTGCAATGATGGCATTCATTTTATTCCAATGGCCCATTTCTGGGTCCCTAAAATTCAACCAGCTGTCTAAACCTACTACAATAAGCGGATATCCATCGTCTTCTGCCTCTTTGAAACTCCGCAAAGTCATGTTCACACCTTTGTCGGCATCGCTTGGAATAAGAATATAATTATAGAGACTATCTGATTTTTTTAGCAATGGTTTTGGATCCATGCCAGTCACTATTTTGCGTTCAATAAGCTTAATTTTATTCTCCTTTTGCGCTGCATTAAACCCGCGCTTAAATGCTTTATCCGTATTTGATCCATCTGTAAAATACAGTACTGGACCAAGATGTTTTTGCGCTAAAAGATAACGTGCCACTTCACTTCCATATGCTTCCAATGAAGGACTACAGTAAAAACTCAATGGATTGATCTCCGCCTCCGAATTCAACATGGCAAAGGGGGCTATCACTGGAATTTCATAGCTTAGAGCAAACTGCGAAGCTGCCGCAAATGAAGGATGATCTAAGGGACCAATAATCAAGTCCATCGAGGCCATTTCAGGCTTTCGAAGAATATCCACAGTGACGAGAGAATCCATGCGGCTATCATACACATGAAGTGTAACAATGAGCCCTTCTTTCTTCAATTGTTCCAGTGCCAAAAGAATCCCTTGGTAATAGTCGCTTACTGATTCAATTACCTTGTATTCCTTGCTGCTTGGAAGAATATCCTTATGCAGGGAGAATGGAAGCAATAGCGCGATATGGAAATCATTGGCAAACTCAGGCACCAAACCTTTTTGTTGCTCCATTTCCTCCTCTTGCTTTTCTTTATCCGGAACGATTGTATCGGCAGGAATAACTTCAGCGGCACGCACCTCATTCGTGAGTACCTGCGTATGACGCGATGCACTGCATGCTATTCCTCCCAAAAGAAGAATAAGAAGTGCGATTAATTTATTCCCACTCAATGGTTGCTGGTGGTTTAGAGCTGATATCATATACTACCCGGTTTATCCCTTTTACCTGGTTAATGATTTTATTCGATATGCGTGCCAAAAATTCGTGAGGCAGGTGTCCCCAGTCGGCCGTCATGCCATCTACGCTCGTTACGGCGCGGAGACAAATTACATTTTCATAGGTTCTTTCATCGCCCATCACGCCTACCGAATTAATTGGAAGGAAAATGGCTCCTGCTTGCCAAATCTCATCATACAAGCCACTTTCTTTAAGTCCGCTGATAAAGATTTCATCGGCTTCTTGCGTGATACGAACCTTTTCGGCCGTAACATCACCCAAAATACGAATGGCCAATCCCGGACCAGGGAATGGATGACGATCTAGAATGGTATTGTCGATTTCTAAAGCTCTTCCAACTCTGCGTACTTCATCCTTAAAAAGGAGCCGCAATGGTTCGAGCACTTTCAAGTTCATTTTATCAGGCAATCCACCCACGTTATGATGCGACTTAATCGTAGCGCTCGGTCCTTTTACGCTCACCGATTCAATCACGTCTGGATAGATGGTACCTTGAGCCAACCAACGGGCTCCTTCAATTTTATTCGATTCTTCTTCGAATACATCGACAAATACCTTTCCGATTGCTTTACGTTTTTTCTCAGGATCAGAAATACCTGCTAAGGCATCCATAAATAGATCTCCTGAACGTACTCCTTTCACATTCAACCCCATTCCTGAATAGGAATGCAATACCGCTTCAAACTCGTCTTTACGCAAGAGTCCGTTATCGATAAAGATGCACTGAAGCTGATCGCCAATGGCTTCTTCAATCAATACGGCAGCCACCGATGAATCTACTCCACCGCTCAAGCCAAGGATTACTTTATCCTTTCCAACGGTTTCACGAATTTCTTTGACCGTCGACTCGATAAAATGCTCCGGAGTCCAATCGCCAGTGCAACCACAAATTCCCATCATGAAATTTTCTAAAAGGAGTTTTCCTTCTTCACTATGGGTTACTTCAGGATGAAACTGAATGCCATAGGTCAACTCACCTGCAATTTTAAATGCAGCATTTGAGACAGATTCAGTAGAGGCAATTAATTCAAAATTCTCTGGCAAACTTGTGATGGTATCACCATGCGACATCCAAACTACAGAGGCTGGCTTCATGCCCTTGAACAGGTCGCTTGCTTCCGTTTTCAATGCCGCTCTTCCATACTCGCGATGCTTGCTCGCCTGTACGTCGCCACCATTTTTATACGCCAAAAATTGCGCGCCATAACAAACCCCCAATACAGGGTATTTACCCCGAAATGAAAGGTCGATATCTGGAGCATGATGATCACGCACAGAATGCGGAGAGCCTGAAATTATAACACCTTTCACCGTTTCATCAAGTTCAGGCATGTGGTTATATGGATGAATTTCTGAATACACGTTCAGCTCCCTAACCCGGCGGGCAATCAGCTGAGTATACTGAGAACCGCAATCAAGAATAATGATCTTTTCTGTCATAAATCGAAGAAGCGACAAAGTTATTCTTTTTCAGCAATTCGGCATTCGAGATTCCGAGGTTTCGAGAGATCGAGAGTTTGAGGTTGCGAGTGTTCCAGAGATCGAGGTTTTGAGATAGCCAGACAAAGAGACATGAGACTGCCAGACACGAGACTGCCAGACAAAACACGTGAGGAGATGATGAGATGATGAGATATTATTTGCGCGAAATCTTTAACGTGCGAAAGCAACCCAGCTTACAAAAATCGGAGCAATTCAATTCACATTATCAACAATTCTGAGAGGGCTAAAAACGTTACAAAAAGTAATAATCCTTATATTTCAGAACCAGAATCAATATCATGTCAAAAAACATTCTAATCCTCGCATTGTTTTCCATGTTTGCCCTCGGCTCCTGCATGCGGAAACCTGCCAATGAAGTCGCCTTGAACCAGCGCAATTTTTCGAATGAAATAGCCCTTCAACAAAATCTTGAATTTTCGCTTAGCCACGATTTAGTGCCACCGGAGCTCGTCGGGGTTTGGGATAGCAGCCCATATTTTAGCATCGAGCCTGAAGTGCCCGGTCGTTTTCGTTGGAGCAGCGCGAATACCTTGGTATTTTCTCCAAACCACTCTTTTGCTCCCAGTACCGATTATCATATCGAATTCAATAAAGAAATTCTCGACCATGCCACAGAAAAAGGCTTGTATCTGGGAAATGATATCAAACAAGAAATTTCCTTTCATACCCCTTACTTGAAAGGAGAGTCTGTCAAGTCATTCTGGATGCGCGAATCTGGGACCCAACAAGTTCGTATCAAGGCGCAGATTCAGTTCAATTATGCTATCGATATCAGCACATTATTACCAAATCTAGAAGTATACCTCGACGACACAAAGGTGATTGCCCAATTGGAAAGCAAAGCCAATGGTTCTGAAGTTCATATTACCGTAGACCCAGGAGATAAGGGCGATCAAGATGTGATGCTTCGACTTAAATTTAAAAAGGGTATCATGCTGGATGCAAGTAATCGAAGCAGTCAGGATGAGCACGAATTGGCTCAAATATTACCCTCCCGCCTACGTCTCGACATTACCGATATTAATGCTGTTTACGAGAACAATGAAGGAGTTATCACCGTCCTCACCTCTCAAGAACTTATCAATAATGACCTTACCGGAGTTTATAAACTAAGTCCGGGAATTTCAACCAGCTCTACCCTATTGAGCAATGGTTTTGAAATTCGTGGAAGCTTTGATATCTCACAAATTTACGCCCTGACCATCCTTCCGAAACTAGAAGGAGTTTTAGGAGGCAAAATGAAAGAAGCCCTTGAGAAGAACCTCAGCTTTGGAGAACTAAAACCAAGTATTGCCTTTACCAATGAAAAAGCCATGTATCTGAGCAGTGCCGGGGCAAAAAACATCGGAGTAAGTATTGTCAACGTTCCCAAAATCAAGGTCAAAATCTATAAAATATACCAGAATAATATCCTCTCTTACTTGCGTCAGAATTCCTATACAAATTGGGAATATGACTACGAGTTGGATGAGTATATCGGCAATAAAACTACCTTCCGAGAAGATGGGGATGGCCATTATAGCGACCTCATCTATGAGAAGGAAATAAGCACGACATCTTTACCTAAGATCAATGGCATCCGAGCACTCAACCTAGATATCCCTAAGGAAAGTATGGATTACAAGGGCATTTATTTCGTGACCGTGAGTTCTGCAGGCGAGCGTTACTTGAAAGCCAACAAGCTGGTTTCCATTTCAGATGTTGGAATCATGGCCAAAACTACCGAAACCAAAGTGATGGTGATGGCCCATAGTATTCTCGATGCCAAGCCATTATCCAATGTCGAAGTGAATCTAATCAGTTCGAATAACCAACTCATGGTGAAAGGTCGCACGGGAAGCGATGGGGTTTTGGTCTTCGATAATCTCGATAAGAAATCACCGGGCTTTACTACGGCTATGATCACGGTGCAGACGGAGAAGGATTTCAACTTTGTTCCCTTCTCCAATACAAAAGTAGAAACCTCACGCTTTGATGTTGGGGGTAAATACGAGCATATTTCTGGCTTCGATGCTTATATCTATGCCGAAAGAAATTTATACCGACCGGGGGAAACCGTACACCTGAACACGATCGTGCGCACCAATAATTGGAAGACGGTGGGTGTGGTTCCATTGAAATGGAAAATCTTAATGCCTAATGGCAAGGAACTTAAATCAGAAAAAGTAAAAACAAATAAAGAAGGTGCCTTTGAAACTGCCATTGATTTGCCACCATCAGCACTAACAGGAAATTATTCTTTCGAAGTATACAATGGAAACGATATTCATCTTGCCTCCTACCGTATACAAATCGAAGAATTTATGCCCGACCGCATTCGAATCAAAGGCAAATTAAATAAGGAGTTTTATCGTCCGGGCGACACGCTGCGTTATACCGCATTTGCAGAGAATTTCTTCGGACCACCGGCCGCAAACCGCAATTACGAATTCAACCTGCAATTCAATCGAGAAAATTACCGTAGTAAGCAGTATCCCACCTACAGTTTCTATAATAGCGACGAAACCAAATACAGCACAATTCTTCGCGAAGGAAAAACCGGAACTGACGGAACGTTTAGCGAATCTTCCATACTTAGCAAAGCGATGAAAGGCACTGGCATTGTGAATATTCGTCAGTATGCCACCGTATTTGATGAAAGCGGAAGGCCAGTTCATTCCCAGCTTCAATCGAAAGTGATGACGCAGGATGTGTTCTATGGCGTAAATGTGGAAGATTATTTTGTGAGCACCAATAGTCCTATGAACATTCAACTGGTTGCAGTTGATGCCAATGATAAATTCAAATCTGGAGCCAAGGCCTTGGTGGAAGTCTACCGTTACGAATGGCAAAATGTAATTGAAAATAGCAATAACTACTACCGCTACCGCTCACGTAAAGTAGAGAAGATTGCCATGACGCGCAATATCACCTTTGGAAGCAGTCCATATGCATTTGCCTTTACTCCGGTGGTCAGCGGACAATATGAAGTGCGTGTACGGGAGAATGGTTCGCAAGCCTATGTGAGCTATCATTTTTATGCCTATGGATGGGGTCAAACGCAAAGCAGCTCCTTCCAGGTGAATAGCGAAGGACAAATAGAGATGGAAACCGACAAAGACCATTATGAGGTAGGCGATAAGGTGAAAGTCTTGATGAAAACTCCATTCTCTGGAAAAATTCTAGTGAGCATTGAGCGCAATGATGTTTTAGAGCACCGCGTGATAGAAACGGATAAAAAATCGGCAGAATTTAGCTTCACCGTAAAAGATGAGCATGTGCCGAATGTCTACGTTTCGGCCACCTTGATTAGGCCAATGGATGGGTCAATGATGCCATTGACTGTAGCGCATGGCTATATTCCTGTTATGGTGGAGAATAAATCGTCAAGATTGCCGGTAGAAATTTTGGCGGTAGAAAAAAGTCGTTCTCGAACCAAGCAAAAGATAACCATACGCTCCAAGCCAGAGTCGGATATAGAAGTGACCTTTGCTGCGGTAGATGAGGGAATACTCCAGATGAAAAATTTCAAGAGTCCAGACCCACATGGCTATTTCTACCAAAAGCGGGCATTGCAGGTAAGCAGCTATGATATCTATGCCTTACTTTTTCCTGAACTCAATAGCAAAAAAAGCAGCGGTGGAGATGCCGACATGGAAGCTGGAGGAGGAAAACGGGCCAATCCTTTAGCCAATAAACGAGTAAAACTCCTTTCAGAATGGAGTGGCATCTTACATACCAATAGCAAAGGAGAAGCGGTCTATGAAATGGATATTCCACAGTTCAATGGAGAAATACGCTTAATGGCAGTATGCTATAAAGGCGGTTCATTCGGAGCGGCGAGCAAAAGCATGAAGGTGGCTGATCCGATGGTTATCAATACAGCCCTACCACGCTTCTTATCTCCAGGCGATGAAGTGGCCTTGCCAGTGAACCTAGCCAATACAACGGGAAAAGACGGCCAGGCCAAGGTGGAAATAAAGGTTGAAGGAGCACTTGAAATTGATGGAAGCGCTAGCACCTCTTTGAAGGTGTCTGCCAATTCTGAAGGAGTTCATTCGTTCAAACTGAAGGCGAAAAACACCATGGGCACCGGAAAAATTACAGTTTTAGTAACTGCCCTAGGTGAGACTTTCAAGGAGGAGTTGGATATTACGGTTCGTCCTGCTGTTCCTCTAACCCGACATACATCAAGTAGCATGTTGGAAGCAGGCAAACATCAATTTATACTCTCTCAATTTGATGCATTGATACCAGAAAGTAGGACCAGTACGATACTTGTCAGCCGCTCTCCCATGGTTCAGTTTATGGACAAATTCAGTTACCTCGTAGGTTATCCGCACGGCTGTGTGGAGCAGACCACCTCCAAGGCCTTTCCGCAGCTGTACTTGGCTGATTTCATGAAAAACTACAAAGGCTATTTAGGGCGAGGGGAAGAAAACTCGGCCGACCCGCAGTATAATGTGCGTCAGGCGATTATCAAGCTGAGCAATATGCAGCAATACAATGGGGCCCTCTCCTACTGGCCAGGTGGGTATTACGAAAGCTATTGGGGCACTGTGTATGCGACCCACTTTTTAATCGAAGCTAAAAAAGCAGGCTATGAAGTGAATCAACAAATCATTGACCGCAGCGTGAGTTATATGAATTATAAGAATGCTGAAAAACTCTCCGAGTCGGTTTGGTATATGGACGGAGGACAGTGGATTACGCGAAAAATGGCAAACCGTTCGCAAATCTACAGCCTTTATGTGCTGGCTATGGCAGGCAAGCCAAATCGTTCATTGATGAATCATTTTAAGTCAAGTGCAGACCTGTTAACTACCGAATCGAAATACTTACTCGGAGCAGCCTTTGCGGCCGTGGGCGATATGTCAAGCTTCAAAAATTTAGCTCCTGTAGGATTCCCCCAAACCTCTACTCGCGCTGAATTTGGCGGCAATTTCTCTTCCGACATGCGGAACTTGGCCTTAAGCTTAAATACACTTATCGAGGTGGACCCAAGCAATGCTCAGATTCCAGAGCTTGCACGTTTACTGAGTACGCAGCTTAAATCTGGCCGTTATCACAATACCCAGGAGTTGGTCTATACCTTCTTGGCCATGGGCAAACTCAATAAACAATTGGGCACTGGCAGCGTTAATGCTTTGGTGAAATCAGATGGGAAAGTAATTGGTCGCTTTGATGGCAAGGAAGATCTCAAGCTCTACCTTAAAGATCTACAATCAGGAAATCTCGAGTTGGAGGTCAATGGTAAGGGTCCGGTATATCTATTTGCAGAAGTGTCAGGGATCAATGCAAGTGGAGCGTTCGAAGAGAATGATAATTTTCTCCGCGTGCGACGAACCTACTTTAATCGATTCGGACAAACCCATAGCGGATTGACTTTCAAGCAGAACGAGCTCATAGTGGTGCGTGTCGCGATAAGTTCCTTGAATGGAAGCAAGATTGAAAATATAGCAATAACAGATATGCTTCCCGCGGGATTCGAGATTGAGAATCCACGATTGAATGACCTACCCCAAATGGATTGGATTACCAATAAAGCAACTCCCGATTATTATGATTTTAGAGATGATCGGGTGAACCTCTATACCGATGCAAGAGGAAGCACGAAATACTACTATTTCCTCGTTCGGGCAGTTTCTCGTGGTAAATTCAAAATGGGACCAATAGGAGCCGACGCCATGTATAACGGAGAATACCATAGCTATCATGGAGGAGGCACTGTGGTTGTTGAGTGATGGGTATTGGTACTGCGGCACAGCTAGGCATTTCCAAATGAGGAGATGACGAGTGATGAGATGATGAGAATATATTCTCTTAATCGGGTATATTTAAATGAGATGAAGAGAAAACACATTACAAAATGGATATGGCGATTAGGGGTATTATGCCTACTATTTGCCTCTTGTCAGGCTATCAACCCTGTGATGATTCACTTCGAAAATGATACCAGGAGCATTAGTCATGGAGAGAGTTGGGATGGATCTATGGAATATGGAAAACGTTTGCCCAGTTCGGGAGATAATTTCTCTGGGGTGAGCCATACCCTGATGGCACTTGGAAGAAATGGAGTACATAGTGAATTGAGAAAGACTGTGCTAGCTACCTACGATACAATAAATAAAGCCCTTCCCAATAACCAATATCTTTATGGAGAATGCGGATGGACAAAAGGCGGTAAGTTTTGGCCGCATTATACCCACCAAAACGGACTAGTCATTGATTTTATGGTACCGGTAATTCGCACCAAAGATTCTAGCATCACAACCCTGCCTACCCATATTTTTAACCGCTTTGCATATGCCCGTGAATTTGATTCCAGTGCCTTAAGCGGGAAATATGCGATAGATTTTGAAAGCATGGCGGCCCATCTCTATTTCTTACAAGTAGAAGGAAAGAAACATGGAATAAGCATTCGTAGAATCATCTTTGCCCCGGAATTTTTACCCAAGCTTTATGCGACATCCTATGGCCCTATGATCAAAGACATCAATTTTGTCTATAAGAAAAACTGGCTTCGTCACGACGATCACTATCATGTAGAGTTCCTTTATGAGCCAGTCGGACAGTAGCTGTTATTTCAATTTCTCACAGGGTTTTCCAAGCAAATCCATGGCATCTTCTAGACCCAAAGTTTGCGCTTTGAGGAAATCTTGACAATAGTCGCTGAGACCAGTAAAGTACTTAATTTGTCCGATGACGAAATATGCTTCCGCAAAATCTGGGTTTAGGGCTAAGGCAACACGTGCATCTCCTAAAGCACTGTTTATGATTACCTGGTCTACCCGTGATTTTTTATAGCGGCTAGGCTCCTGCAAATAATACATCCCTGATTTTGGGGCGGTAGCAAAACTAAATTTCGCACGTTTGTTTGAGGTGGCAATTGCCTTCTTTAGTAAGATGCGGGCGCGCACAACGTAGGCCGATGCATATTCTGGATTGAGTTTGATAATTTCTTCCAAAATGGAGAAAGCTAACTGGTCTTCTCCCATTGCAGAGAGCACATTGGCCCGCATCAATTTTAATGGCAATACCGGTGCTTCGGGAATTTTTTCAGCAAGGAAAATGGCTTTCTCCACTGATTCTTTGGCCTCTTCCAGATAACCCAGAGCTAAATACGATTTCGACAATCCATCGTATACACTGGAATAAAGCTGGCGCATATAGATATCAGGGTCGACATTATTCGATTTGAGCGTATACGAATTGCGCACATCATCTGGTGTTTCATTGGTTTTCTTCAGTGCATTATTATAGGCGACGATAGCTGCATCATAGTTTTTTAGTCCCATATACGTATTTCCTAGAAAGCTATTGATGAGCGGATGTTCTGGCCATTTAGCTATGCCATCATTTAATATCTTTCTTGCTGCCTGCCATTGTTTTAATTCCAAAGCCATCAATCCACGTTGATAATAATAAGCCGGTGAAGTCGTATCACAATGATTGTTTAACATCGATTGTGCTTCTTGCCGCATATCTTCTCGTGGATAGCGGGCTGCTCCCAGAGCTCTTAAACAGCGCGCATAGTCCACGCAGGATGAATCAAGCATGGCCCGTTCGAAATAAATATTGGCGCGGTTGAAATAGGCCAAGGCATTCATCGGACTTAGTTGAGCTGTTTTTCCATAGCTAAATAAAGCGCCATCCACCTTACCTAATGCCTCTTGAATCGCACCCAGTCCTAACCAATGATCCGCATTTGTACTGTCGAGTTGAATAGCCTGCTGGATATCAATTTCGGCATATTGAAAATTCTTGAGCATATAATACGTATAGCCCCTTTGAAAGTGAAAGTCTGCCACAGTTGGCTCTAGGGCGAGGGCATTGGAAAAATTATCAATTGCATCCTGGTATTTTCCCAAGCGGAAGAGAAAGTTTCCGCGTGAGTAATAATAATCGGCCACCAAAGGGTTCCTTTCAATCGCAGTATTAAAATCTTTTCCGGCCTTATAATTTTCACCTTTGGCCTCATAAATCTGGGCACGAATAAAATAATTAAAGGAAGCCGTGTCTTCTGCTTTTACGGCCAATGTGGCTTGCTCAAGTGCATCATCCAAAAACCCATTTTGCATGCTAAATATGGCCAAGCCCACGTAGCAACGACTGCACGAATTATCTAGCTTGACAGCGGCTAATAAATCATCTGCACCTTGGGTGAAAGAACTTGCATTTAATTTAGACCAACCCAAATTGGTGAGATAGCGCACATTTTTTGGGTCTTCTTTTAGCAATTCACTATAAAGTGCAATGGCCGTTACAAAATCTCCATTCTGCATGTATACTTCCGCCTGCCTTTCTTTCGGCATAGTTGGCTGAGCAACAGCTGAATTAGAAACAAGAATTAATAGAATTGATAGGATGAAAAGGTTTTTCATGAGCGTTCGAATATAAAGCATTGCAGAATTTGTGCCTAGAGTTCTGAGACGGACAAGAAGGCAAAAAGGTTGAATATGCAGTGTCTTTCTTCAATTTCATTTTCTAATCTCCATCAATAAGGCTAATTTGCGCCAAATTTTTTGACATGAGCGTTCTCGTTAATAAGCATTCAAAAATCATCGTACAAGGTTTTACAGGCAGTGAAGGTACCTTTCACGCGTCTCAAATGATTGAATATGGCACCAATGTGGTGGGTGGAGTTACTCCAGGAAAAGGAGGCACTAGCCACTTGGATCGTCCGGTATTCAATACGGTTGAGTCTGCGGTAGAAACTACTGGAGCCGATGTATCCATTATTTTTGTTCCTCCCGCATTTGCAGCCGATGCCATCATGGAAGCGGCCGATGCAGGAATCAAAGTAATCGTTTGCATCACTGAAGGCATTCCTACAGGTGATATGATCACTGTAAAAGCCTATATCAAGAAAAGAGACTGTGTACTCATCGGTCCGAACTGTCCAGGGGTTATCACTCCAGGTGAAGCGAAAGTAGGCATCATGCCGGGCTTTGTTTTCAAGGCAGGCCGAGTAGGTATTGTTTCTAAATCAGGTACACTAACCTATGAAGCAGCAGATCAAATTGTGAAAGCTGGTTTAGGTGTTTCTACAGCAATCGGTATCGGTGGCGACCCAATTATTGGAACTCCAACGCGCGAAGCCGTTATGATGTTGATGAATGATCCAGAAACCGATGCCATCGTTATGATTGGTGAAATTGGTGGAAACTATGAAGCACTAGCTGCTGAATGGATCAAAGAAAATGGCACAAAACCCGTTGTTGGTTTTATCGCCGGACAAACTGCACCTGCTGGTCGCCGTATGGGTCATGCCGGAGCAATTGTTGGAGGTAAAGACGATACCGCTGCCGCTAAAATGGAAATCATGCGTAAATGTGGAATCCACGTGGTGGAATCTCCTGCAGACATAGGAAGTGCAATGGCAACTTTGCTCAACGCTTCCCAAGCTTAAAAATACTGAGGCCCTCCCTGCAGGGTCTCGTTTTTTTATTGATAGTACGTTTCAGAAAACCAAGGCCAGAGCAATCTGGCCTTTTTTTTATGGATGAATCATGGTAACTGTTCCTTTGTATTCCTTCCAGTCGCCCCCAGAAGAACGTACATGAGCAATGATATAGTAAACGCCAGAAGGAAGCAGTTTTCCACTGTCTTTATCACTTCCATCCCAACAGAAGTTGCGGTCCGTGCTCTCAAATACCAAAACTGCGTAGCGGTTATAAATCTCTACTTCCACCTCATCGCATTCACGCAATCCACCAAACGTATAACAGGGATTGATGGCATCACCGTCATTCGGCGAAAAGGCATTGGGAATCATCAAATCAGAGGAGGCTGGTTCATTTAAAGTAATCTCGTGAACGATGGAGTCGGCACATGGACTTTTAGCATTGGTTACCAATTTCACCTGGTAGCGTCCGAAGCTTTTGTATTCATGTTTTGGAGCTTTCACCTTGGAAGTGGTGCCGTCTCCAAAATCCCAATAATAGCCGAGTGGAGCATCTTGGCCACCGGTCACAGAAAAGCTTACTTCCTTTCCACAGGGCTCGACTGAATAAGTGAAATCCGCCGGTGTTGACGCAATCACTTCAATTTCTACCGTCACTGAATCAGTCAGGTTGCAGGATAGGGAATCTGTTACCTTCAAGTATGCGGTGTACTTGCCTTCTTGCAAATAGGTATGGATGGCATTGTATCCTGTATCACTTGTTCCATCTCCAAAGACCCACTCAAAAGTAGTTCCTTGGTAGCTTCTATTGGTGAAGTTTACCGTTAGTGGTCCACAACCAATTACTGGAGCAGCAGTGAAGTCTGATTCCACGGCATAGGTGATCTGAAAATCGAGCTTAAATGATGCATTACTGCAGCGCGGACTTAAGTTGCTTGGAAAGGCTGCACCGGGCGTGGTCGGTATATCAGACATAAAGCTATTCCCAGCTGTAGGACAACTTCCGCATACGGAATGGTAGACCACTCCCCTCTTATCAAAACGACTGGTTCCTCCATCTACATGGTCATTTGTTTGTGTACCCCCAAAGTAGGTCGCATAGATCAGGTTTTGTGCGTTCTTATCTAATACCCCTAAATAAAAATCGTTTCCATCAGTCTGGCCTTGGATCGCATCTGGAGTTACAGGCATTCCTGTAGTTGTACCTACATGTCCGCCTTCATCTGAACCCCATCCTGCAAAGTAGATATTAAAGCAATTGTCGACGAGAAAAGCGGTTGGTGATAAGTTCGGGTCATTCGGACGAGAGCCCAAGGTGGTAGACATCAGTACAGAATCTAAATCCTCATCCATCTTCAAAATAAATAAACCTCCAGCCGCATAAGCATAAGGATTACCAACGATTGGAAAAGTTCCTTTGGTCTGGCCGTATGCATAGACATGATTCTTCAAGTCGAAATCAACAAAATAGACTTGGTCGTATTGAGATGTACCCATATAGGTTGCCGCAAGCAACTGTTTATTGTTCGGGTCAATACGCACAATCATCCCATCAAGTCCGCCTATTTTATTTTCAAAGATTGCGCCTGTGGTGGTCTTTAAATCATTGCTAATTGTGCCCCCTCCTACAATCAGGTTATTGCTTTTATCTATGCGTAACGAATAAAATCCATCGTCCAAATTCCCTCCATAATAGGTCGACCATTTAATTTCGGTTAGGGATGAATCGAGCTGAACAAGTAAGCCATCATAGCCCCCTTTTTTCGTGAGCTGAACGGCATCTGGCGCAATAAAAATTCCTGTGTCGGATTTGGTGCTGGAGGCAAAAAAGATGTCGCCGTTTCGAGCAACTTGAATGTCCCCGCGGTAGTTATCTGCATAATTGAACACGAGTGCTGTATTGTCTAAAACCCCATCGTCGTCCGGCCCCCCAACGAATGTTGAGCCGAGCAGGTCGGACCCGTCGAAAGAGAACTTCACCACAACGATATCCGACTTTCCGCCATGAAGTGTATCGTAGGCCAAAGAATCAACTGGGAAATCGCTCGAATACGTGCTACCCAAAACCAATAACCGGTTTTCAGAATCGACCACTAAACTATTGGGATAATCATTATCCGTTCCACCTAGATAGGTAGCCCAAAGCAGGTTCTTCCCTGAAGAATCATACTTAGAAATGGCCATATCGCATTGGAAAAATCCATAGGGTCCGCTTGTACCAACAAAACCAGCTGGATTTACCTGAAAAGCCCCAGCAGTTGAAGGATACTTACCTCCTGGTGCATTCGCATACTCATGCGTAACATTTCCAGCGGCGTACAGGCTTCCCCTTTTATCGTAGGTTGCTGTGAATCCGAAATTATCAGCTGATGAGCCAGAATACGTTGCAAAAACCATGATGGGAGGATCAATCACCAAAGCATAATCGTGGTTGTACTTGCCAAGCTTATACTGAAGAACTTTCCCGTTTAAATTGAAAGAACATTCTATTGGAATCCGTTCACCATCAATCATTTGATAGGCCTCCGGACGGGTTTCTGCCAAGTGATTAATGGAGGTACGGATATAGAAAATCCCATCATCTATAAATAAATCTTCAGCCCCTTGGTATTCGATACGGATTTGAGCCGGATCAGCATGTGCTGCTATGATCCAATCATATTTTAGGCCATCCTCATTGCTATATACGCTCAAATCAATGCCCGGATATACGGCCGTATAATCGACCTTTTGATAGACGGGTACATGCGATGCCCATTGTTTTTTATCTCGACCAATAAGGTAGTTTTTATAGAAGTTAAGCGGGTCCCCCCCTTTGACTTCTTCCACTTTTCCACCCAAAAAGTTCGTTTTTAGAATATGACCGCGCATTTCGAAATTCTTGGGGAACTCCTGACGTTTATGCATGAAGTCGTGGTAGGCATGCTGGTCGTCGCCATGATACATGTAGTAGGTGAAACCCGTTCTTTCAAGAAAAAGTTTTCCGGAGAGGATATCTGCTTCAAAGGCGATTTTTTCATGCCACTGCCCTTGATTCGGCGTGAATTGCATTCCTACCTGAGCCAATGCCACATGCGCAAACAGCATGCAGGCAATACTGCTTCCACGTAGCAATTGCTTTATCCCCATAAAGTCAAAGTTAATTAATCTGCTCAAATTACTAGATAGACCGCATTCAGTCCGAAATAGTTGTATCAATCCCTGAATCCATCGGAAATTAATTTCCTTGGCGCTATCTTCGCGCAAAATTTAAGAGGATGGCTCACGAATTATCAGATCAAGAAGTACAACGAAGAGAGAAATTAGGACAGCTCCGCGAAATGGGTATAAACCCGTATCCGGCAGAGGCGTATGACGTCAATGTAACCGCTGCTGATATCGAGGAAAACTACGAACGTGCCAAGCTTGACTATAAGAATGTAAGCCTTGCTGGTCGATTGATGAGTCGCCGGATTATGGGAAAAGCTTCCTTTGGTGAAATCATGGACCATAGCGGACGCATCCAAATTTATGTGAACCGAGATGAAATTTGTCCGGAGGAAGACAAAAACCTCTATAATAATGTATGGAAAAAATTGCTCGATATGGGCGATTTTATTGGAATCAAAGGCTATGTATTCACTACCCAAGTAGGTGAAATATCTGTGCACGTTACCGAGTTGACGCTACTTTCTAAAAGCCTCAAGCCATTGCCTGTTGTTAAAACCGACGAAGATGGAAATGTGCATGACGGGTTCAATGACCCAGAACAACGTTACCGCCAGCGCTATGTTGATTTGGTGGTAAATGAAGGCGTTAAACAAACCTTTATAAAACGCACCAAGATCATCAACGCCATGCGTGAGTTCTTCAATACTTCAGGCTATATCGAAGTGGATACCCCTGTTTTACAACCGATTCCAGGTGGAGCAGCTGCGCGTCCGTTTATGACCCATCATAACGCGCTGAATACACCGTTGTATTTGCGTATTGCGAATGAGTTGTATTTGAAGAGATTGATTGTTGGAGGATTTGACGGTGTTTATGAGTTTTCTAGAAACTTCAGAAATGAAGGGATGGATAGAACGCATAATCCGGAATTTACGGTGATGGAAATTTACGTCGCCTACAAAGATTATAACTGGATGATGGACTATACCGAGGCCATGCTCCATCATACCGTGAAAGCCGTGAACAATGGCGAAACAGCGGTCCAAATGGGTGAGAATACCATAGACTTTGCTGGTCCTTTCCCGCGCGTTACCATGTACCAAGCCATCCTCGATCATACCGGGATTGATATCTCGGCGATGGATGAAGAGCAATTGCGTGCTGTATGTAAAGACTTGGGTATCCATGCTGATAATAGTATGGGACGTGGCAAGTTGATAGATGAGATTTTCGGAGAGAAATGCGAGAAGAACTATATCCAGCCTACTTTTATCACCGACTACCCAATCGAAATGTCGCCACTTTGTAAGCGCCACCGTACCAACCCAGACCTCACCGAGCGTTTTGAGTTAATGGTGAACGGTAAAGAACTTGCTAACGCCTATTCGGAATTGAATGACCCTATTGATCAACGTGAGCGTTTCGAAGAGCAAGTCCGTTTAATGGACCGCGGAGATGATGAAGCCATGTTTATCGACCAAGATTTCCTACGCTCACTCGAATACGGAATGCCACCAACATCTGGAATGGGAATTGGTATCGACCGTTTGGTGATGCTTTTGACCAATAATGCTTCAATTCAAGAAGTACTCTTGTTCCCGCAAATGAGACCTGAGAAATTTGATACGGCAAAAGGACCTGAATTAACTGATAATGAAAAATTGGTTTTCGACTTGCTATTCAAAGAACAATCGATGGATTTGAATACACTTAAAGAAGCGAGTGGTCTTTCCAATAAAGCATGGGATATCGCCATCAAAGGATTGACAAAACAGGGGTTAGCTAAGGTAACAAAAACCGATGATAAGCTAATTGTTGATTTGGTTTAGTAGTTAGGGAGAGGTTGCGAGATTTTGAGAGTTCGAGGTTTCGAGTCTTAGACAACCAGACTTTTAGATTGCCAGACTGCCAGACAAAAGACTAAAAGACAAGTTTTGAGGCTGGTTGGTGTCTCGCCGACTAGCTGAGCCCCTCTCACAACGGGTTATCCGGTCCCTGAGCGGGCTCTCGAATCGCAGGTTTAGCAGATACGTCACACCCAGTCGAAGGGAATAGTCACGAAAAACGCTTCGACAAGCTCAGCGAACGGTGCATTGTTTAGTAAACAAATCGTAATCTCGACCAGTCGACCTGTCGACTGGTCTATTTCGAAACAATCTCCAACTCGACTCTTCGATCATATTTCGGACCTTTGCCTAGAGGCTCACTTCCGCCACGACCTTCAAAGCTCAGTCGGGTTTTTTCGATTCCTTGATTCACCAGAAAGAGATAAACAGCTTGAGCCCGCATCTTGGAAAGGTTGTAGACTCCCGTTTCTAAATCCATACCTTCACTTCCATCTGGAGTGCAACAAACATGACCTAGAATTTTAACATGGGCGGTTGGATTTGTCTTCAATTTGGCCAATAAGGTATCCAGTGATGGATAAGATTCGGGCAAAAATTCATCGTGTCCGCCAACAAAAAGAATATTGGCGAGCACCATCTTTTGTCCGACTTGCAGGCTCTCAAAGGTTGGCGTTTCTTCTGGTTCCACTTTTTCATCACCCGAAGGCTTAAGCGAGTAGATAAGAATCACCCGGCTGGAACGATTTACGTGACGCTCAATGGCTATCCCTGTTGGATCTGTATTATTGGGACTTAATTGCTTTTCACCACTACCCACAACTTTTGGATCTAAGGAATAATTCCGTTCCGCTTGTAATACTGCGGCCAAATTCTTGGATCTCCTCATCGAAAGGTCTTGATTATAAGCTTCCGATCCAATATCGTCGCAGGTTGATTCAATGCGATACGATAACACCGTAATGGTGTCTGCACTCGGCATATTCTTTATAAGCGCTTCTTGGTCTTTTCTAGGCAACTGATCCTTATCGCTGGGATAATAGAGTTCCATCCATAAGGTATCCTGTGCGCTGGCTGAAAATGCGGTAATCAAGAGTAGGAGAAAAGGTAGAATTCGGTTCATGCGGGTATAACGTATTTCTAATTGGAGTAGTACTTTGCGAGATTGCGAGATTGCGAGATTGCGAGGTTGCGAGGGTTAGACTATTAGATTTTCAGACATCTAGACAAAAGACTAAAAGACAAATTTACAAACTCGCGGTGGCAAATTGCGAAGTTTCGAGATTGAGAGGTTTCGAGATTGAGAGATTTCAAGATAATCAGATAGCCAGATAGCCAGACAAATAGAAATTCATCAAGCAGGTCGGTGTCTCGCCGACATGCACTTTGTTAGCGAGATTGCGAGGTTTCGATGGTGCGAGGTTTCGAGAATTCAAGTCCCCGGTCCCTGAGCGGCCACATGAATAGTTAAAGCGAGCAAAACTTTTACGGCCAGTCGAAGGGAATAGTTACACTCAACGCTTCGACAAGCTCAGCGAACGGCAGCCCGGTCCCTGACTGCGTGCGCCGTAGCGTATGCGGAGGTGTAACGGGCAATTCAATCATTCATTTACTACAATCGTAACGCCCAGTCGAAGGGACTGAAACCCGTGCTCCGAACTAACAACGCTTCGACTGCTTCTCCTTCATTTCCTTCGTCAATTTCGGCCAAGCGTTCAGCGAACGGCACATTACGCAGTAAACCTGTCGACAAATCGACTAAACATCGTATTTCCGTATCAGCTTCAATAATACCTCAAAGTCCTTAGGATACGGTGCTTGGATATCTAATTTGATATTTTCTGTTTCCATAAAAAGACTATAGGCATGGAGCGCAAAACGGGCAATCATGGGTGTTTCTTCCTTTTCGCGGCCAATGTGGAATTTGCGTTTAATATGACTGAGGTAAGGCAACTTCCCTCCATAAAGGATATCAGCCGTAATGGAAGCATTTTGTGATGCGAGATGGATACGGATTTGGTGCATACGTCCGGTTACGGGCATACATTCCATCAGCGTAAAGTGCTGGAAAATTTCGAGGGATTGAAATAAGGTGACTGCCTCTTTTCCATCCCTATCGATACGGACTTTACCGGATTTGCTGGCATAGATATTTAAGTCAACCACATGCTCGGCAAAATTGGTGGCTCCATCAACAATCGCGTGGTATACCTTTTCCACTTTACGGTGCTCGAAGGCCATGGCAATTTCTCGATAGGCATCGGCGTTTTTAGCCATCAATAGTACACCGGAAGTTTCCTTGTCTATGCGGTGGCAAAGTTGGAGGTCTTCATTATAGGCTTTTGCCAAACGAATTACACTGGGCTCATTACCTGAACGTTCGTCGAGAGATGAGATAAATGGCGGCTTTGAAATGGCCAAGGTATTCTCGTCCTCATGAATAATCCAATCTTCGAAGCGGTGTTTCATCGTTTATTAAACTCTTTTAAACGCAAGCGTGTAAGCACATTTTTCGTTTGTTGGGCAAAGTCGCCTTTCATCATCCAATCGTAATAAGAAGGCTCTTGTTTGAAGACTTGTTCAACCGTTTTGCCTTTATGCTTACCAAAATTGAATACGATATCCCCTTTTTCGTTTTTCACGATTCTTCCAGCAAGGTCAACTAAGTTGGACTGTCCGGAGAAATGATGCAAGAAATCGATATTTGGCTCAAGTTGTTCATATTTCTCTACTTGAGCTTTCAGAATTTCAAAGGTAGCCACAGTATCCGCTTCTGCCGAGTGTGCATTGACCAAATCTTTGCCGCAATAGAAACGCAAGGCTGCTGCTAAGTTACGTGGTTCTAAGGTATGGAAGATGCGTTGTACATCGATGAACTTCCTGTTCTCACTATCGAAGTCAATATTATAACGAAGAAACTCTTCCACGAGCATTGGGAAATCGAAACGGTTGCTATTAAACCCAGCAAAATCGCAGTTATCCAAATAACGAGAAAGCTCTTTGGCAATATCTGCAAAGCCGGGAAGTCCTTCCACGTCTTTATCATAAATACCATGAATGGCAGAAGATTGCGCTGGAATAGGAATGCCTGGATTGATGAGATAACGTTTATGATCCTCGCTGCCATCGGGCATGAGTTTGATCAAATAAATCTCAATGATACGGTCGTTGGTGGTACTAATTCCGGTAGTTTCTAAATCGAAGAATACCAGTGGTCTTTGGATATCAATAAACATGTGCTAGGATTGGGAGGCAAAATAGAAAACAAAATTCGAATTCCAAGAATTAAGCTCAAGTTCCATTGAAAGGGGTTCAGGGTTTTGGGTTAGAGGTAAGTGGTTCTAACCTTCGGCATCGAGGAGCAATGAATTCCGATTCTCAAATCACCATTCACAAATCACAATTCATAAATTTTTTCACTCGAGCAAATCCGGCCGACGCAGTTTGGTACGCTCTACAGCTTGGTCGTAGCGCCAATCGTCGACATTTTTAGCGTGGCCGCTAAGGAGCACATCCGGGACCTTCCATCCGCGAAATTCTTGGGGACGGGTATAAACAGGCGGGGCCAATAAATCATCTTGGAAGGAATCGCTCAGCGCAGACTCTTCATCAGAGATAACGCCTGGGATTAATCGAATTATCGCATCGGATAATACTGCAGCAGCGAGTTCTCCCCCACTGAGTACATAGTCGCCAATCGAGATTTCTCTGGTGATAAAGTGATCACGTACGCGTTCATCTACTCCTTTATAATGCCCGCAAAGAATCAGGAGGTTTCCTTTCAGTGATAAGGTATTAGCTGTTTTCTGATTGAGGGTTTCTCCATCCGGGCACATATAGATCAATTCATCGTAGCTGCGTTCGGTTTGCAGTTTCTCGATACAGGCCACAATGGGTTCTATCATCATCACCATGCCTGCTCCTCCTCCATAAGGATAATCGTCCACTTGCTTATAATTATTAGTGGAGTAATCACGTAAATTGTGCAGATGAATTTCTACTAAGCCCTTTTGCTGTGCACGGCCTGGTATGGAAGTCTGCAAAAAACCTTCTAAGGATTCAGGTACAACGGTGAGGATATCGAGACGGAGCATATTTGTGATTTGTGTCCCGATAGCTATCGGGATGTGATTTATGATTTGTGAATTACCGCGTCCGCCAAAGTTAATTGGAACGAAGTGGAAATTAACGTCGGTGGATGATTTGTTGGTCCGCTGACAAAGTAAGTTGAATAGTTAGCTGAAGTGCAAGTTATTTGGAATTTGGTATTTATTTCTTGGAATTTACTCCAAGTACAAATCAAGCAAACCATCTGGCAATAAGAGTTGTAGCCGTTTGTTTGCTTCGTCGAAGTCTTCGATGAGTTCATCTTGGAGCGGAACGAGAACTTCGTGGCCATTGATTTCGAATTCGAGGAGCTCTTGTAGTCCGGAGGCGAGTACGTTTAAAACTTTACCGAGGGGCTGCTCTCCTGAAAATGCTTCAAAGCCGATGAGTTGGGCGGAAGTCCATTCGTGACTTGCCGTTACATCGTCTTTATGGGCATACACCTCGAGTCCTTGTAATTTCTTCGCGGCTTCCATTCCGACTATATCTTCAAAATGAAGAATGGGTGTTTGGGAGGCCTCATTGCAGGAAATCATAAAAAAAGGAACCGGTTTCCCTTCAATAAGGAGGAAAACCGGTTCATTTATATTTAAATCTGTTTCCAGGTCGGCAAGCAATTCAAGCTTTACCGCGCCTTCATGACCGTGGGGTTTTCCGATGCGACCAATTTGTCGGCAATCATCCAACCTCAACATCAATTAAGCTTCTGGTTTTTCTTCTGTTTCAGCAGCAGGTGCTTCTTCAGCGGCAGGAGCCTCGTCAGCAGCAGGCGCTTCCTCTACAGGAGCTTCTTCAACTGGAGCCTCAGCAACTACTTCAGCTACTTCTTCTGCAGCAACGGCCTCAACTACTTCTTCCGATGTAGCTTCTGCAGCTTCTTCAGCAGCAGCTTCTACTTCTTCAGCGATAGGGCTGTTTTTTGCAGCGATTTTCGCAGCACGTTCTTCACTTACCTTACGCTCTGCAGCGAGACGTGCATTTGCAGCATCTGCATCTTTAGAACCCAAGTGATTGATTTTGTCTTGGATACGGGTTGCTTTTTCTTCCAACCATTTGCTGAATTTTGCTTCTGCTTGTTCAGCAGTTAAAGCTCCTTTCGCTACACCACGGTTAAGGTGATGTTTGTAAAGAACGCCTTTGTAAGACAAAATTGCACGCGCAGTGTCGGTAGGCTGTGCTCCGTTTTCCAACCAAGAAACAGCTTTATCAACATTCAAGTCGATAGTTGCTGGGTTGTTGTTTGGGTTATAAGACCCAATTCTCTCAATACTTTTACCATCTCTAGGAGCTCTCGCATCCGCCACCACAATGTGATAAAAAGCATTTCTTTTGCGTCCGAAACGCTGTAGTCTGATTTTTACTGACATATTATATTTTAATTAACCCTATACTGCTCCACAGTATTGGGGCTGCAAAAGTAAAATAAAGTTTCTATAAAATAAAATGGTTTTAGCTTCTGGGTTTCGGGTTAGAGTAATTTGTATTCCTCTGACCTGTAACCTGTAACCCAGAACCTATTTCATAAACAGCGCCTTCAGCTCATTCGCATCCTCCGGAATCATTCTTCCGGCCAGAATAAGCCTTAACTGACGGCGACGTAAAGCCCCATCATACTTAATTTTTTCTTCTTCCGTTTCTGGTTTGATTTCTGGAACACTGATCGGACGAACGTTTCCGTCCACTGCCACGAAGGTATAATAGGCCTCATTGCATTTAAACCGAGTGCCTTTTGGAATATTCTCGCACCATACTTCAATAAAAACTTCCATTGAGGTATTAAAAGCACGGGTTACATAAGAAGTAAGTGTTACCACATCACCCAATCCGATTCCTTGATTAAAGGATACGGAATCCACCGAAGCGGTTACAACTGTACGATTGCTGTGTTTTTGTCCGGCAATGGCCGCCACGATATCCATCCAATGCAGCAAGCGCCCTCCCATAAGGTTATTCAAGGTATTGGTATCATTGGGGAGCACTAGCTCATTCATGATGGTGGCCGATTGCGAAGGTGTTTTGGATATAACCATAGCTAAAAATTTTTGCAAAGATAAGTGGAATCCCGATTGCGTCCTATATTTGTACCGGACCATAGTCCATAGACCATGGTCCATAGCAAAAGAAAAAACCATGGTCTATGGTCCATGGTCTATCGACCACCTGCACCCGTAGTTCAATGGATAGAATATTGGTTTCCGGTACCAACGATAGGGGTTCGAATCCCTTCGGGTGCGCTTAGAGAGCGAAGTAGGAATTAAATCTTACTTCGCTTTTTTCATTTTACTCCATTTTGATGGAAGGGATTAGAACCCCTGGGGTTCGAACTGAGGCGCTGAAAAAGCTTGCCTAAAAAACACCAAACTCACTTAGCGCCGAATGTGCGAGCAGGCCTTGCGTTCCGGCCGCGCGTGCGAGCAATCCTTCGGGTGCGCTACACAGATCTGCCTTCACTGAAAAAGTTACGGCAGACAGAGGCGGAGAAAGAGACCCGCCTAAGCTGAAAAAGCTACGGCGGGCACAGGCATAGAGCGTTCTTTTCTTCGCTTTTTTTGTTTTAGCTGCCGCTAAAAGCCCCAACCCCCTCCTTTATTGAACCAGAATCTTATATCGAGCTGTTTCGTTGATGACTAAAATGTAGACCCCTTTTTGAAGGCCAGAAATGATTACCGAATCTGATTGAGTGATGACTCCATATGAATGGACCTGCGTTCCTAGAGTGGTATAGATTTGAATCTGGTTGGTATTTATGATTCCTTCGAGTGTGAGATTTTGTCCTTCGATTAATGGATTGGGGAACACGTGAACAGACTCGGCTTCCTTATTACTGACTGAAAGCGTCGTTACAGGAAAGATGCTAGAAATACTCTTGCAGCCTATTGAATCGCTCACTTCGACGCTATAATTGCCTGGTTCATTGATTCGAAGTGCATTCGTGTTCGTTGAGAGTTTTGTTCCATTCAAGTACCAAGTGTATTCATAGCTACCTGTATCTGTAAACAATGAATCACCTGAACGGCTAATCGTTGGCTGTTGAACTCCCCCAAACTTTACTGAAATGGTATCTGAAACTTTGCAACCTTTGTTATTGTATCCACTGATATAATAAACGCCGTTTTTCGTAACTGAATAAGTGGCGGTATCAGAACCATCCTGCCATTGAAGGCAGCGAATATTATTGGGTATGTGAAAGGTGAAATTATTTTCATTACAAAGCACCGTATCATTTCCTAAAGTCAAATGTGGTTCGATGAAAATTGACTTTTCAACTGTATCGGTATTGTCAATCAATCGGACCAAATAATTACCAGTATCCTCGAAAAAGTAATTCAGGGCTTGTCCACTGCCCGTAGAAAGTAAATTGCTGTTCTGATAAATGCTCCATGCAGGTGATGCAAGGCTTTGTGAAGATTTCGCAAAAAAAGCTACCGAATCGTTCTTGCAATTGGTTGTGTAGTGAATGTCAAGTTTTGGCTGATAATAGTACGATGAGATAAAATTAGGAAAATTATGCGTTCCCTTTTTCATGCCCAATGAAACATAAGATGGAATATACTGGCATTGTGGTGCGCTTTCATTTGGGAAAAGAATAATTCCAATTGAATCTAGTCCTGGATTTGTAACAAGGATTTCTCCCGAAGGAATTATTTGCAATCCTTGGATGTCAGCATTTCCTAACGCGGAAATTTCTACTCTTGAATTATTAATTGAATCAAACTGAAAATTAGAAATATTATACTGAACCAAAAATCGGTTCCTTTCGGATAGATAAATAAACTTTTCATTCAAAGAAAAACAAATTCCATAAGGGTAGCTTGGACTAACATTAACCTTAATTGGATTACCAAATTCCCCTGTTACATTATCAAATGTGTAAAGCTCAAAAAATTTTGAACCAAAAAAGGAAACCGCAGCTACGTTTCCCGAATAGGAAAACTCCATTTCTCCTGCACCAGCAGATGCCTGACTTGACATAACAGATCCAATTTGAGAAACAATTGGACAGCTTACAATACCATTTTTCGTTAGAAGAAAGGAAAAAAATTGATTATTGTCCTTTCCATGGGTTGATATCCAAACATCATGGCCGTTTGAATGAAAGGTTGCTGCTAGCTTTTCAGTTCCAGATAGTATTAAGTCACTATTTTTTTCGACTACTTCACCCAGTCCATCTCCCCTGAGGATATTGACTATGGAGTATCTAAGGTACCCGGTTGTAAATATGAAAAAAATACTATCATTCCCCGGCTGAGGTACTATTAAAGCGGCTTGGGTATATGATTGATTGCTAGTTAACCCAGTGCCATTATCCATTATCTCATGGTTCTTATTCCAAACGGTCATTCCGTTGGTATAAAACAGAAGATTCCCTGCAGTATCACTGATGGTTGCACAGCCTTCTAGGGCGTACATCTGCCCGTCTGTAAGCACAGTTGGCGGATCTGTCGCAAAAGATAGTCCGGCGCTATCGCCAAAGTACCAGTTTTGGGTACGTTTCCAGTCTTGAGCAAACGTGTTTGAAAAAAGAAAAAGACCTAATGCCAATACTAGGATGAAGCGGTTCATTGACATCGAATATAATTCTTTGCGTAAAAGATTGCACCCTTGTTTGCTAGATAATCTTTAATCTCTAATTAGCCCAAGACGATAAAGTTTGAGTTTGAAGTTCGGAGTTTGAGTGAAAAAGCCCTATGCCCTACCGCGTCCGCCAAAGCGATCAGCGACGGTGGATGCTCTATGCCCAAAATAAGTGCGAGTTTCAGAGCGGAGTGCGGAGTGAAAAAGCCCCCTGCCCCCCGCCCCCTGCTAGAGCGAGTGCGAGTTTGAGTGCGGAGTGCGAGTAAAAAAGCCCTATGCCCTATGCTCTCTGCCTTACGCCCAAAACAAGTGCGAGTTTCAGTGCGAGACGCAGAGTGAAGCACGCTGCCAAAAGCTCAGACTCTTTTAGAAACACCCACACCCCTTGGTATACTGCAGCGTATAACCGATACCGAATCCGAAGGATGGATAAATATTCGGGGTAAAAGCCTCATCCGGACGATACACCGCAAGCAAATCAGCGCGGAGGAATAAGCCCCCCTCTGGTCGCTGGTAGCTGTAGCCTACTTTGACTGGGAACATGTATTTTTCGTAGAGACTTTCGGGAGTGGTATTCATATAGCGGTAGGTGAAGCCAATACCGACTTCAGGATGGTGATTGCCGCTGCCGAAAAAGGCGTTAAGCTGGACGGGAACATGAGTGGCCCAATCAACATCTCCATATTTGGTGGTTTGCCAAACAGCGAAGCCTAGTCCGAAGGTATATTTCACGCGTCCTTTATCGAAAAAGATGCGGTCATAGTTGATGCTTGGGTAAGCGCCATAGGCATCTATACCAAGATAAATTGTATTCTTACTCTCAAACGGACGGGCGTACTTTCTTGCTTGGGCTTGGGCCTGCAGGGTCGCAAGGAATAGTCCGAACAGGCAGATGATTGAAATGACGAAATTTTTGGACTTGCATGACATCGTTTCAAAATTAGTTTTTTCGTGGTGAAAAAAAGTTTCTAGGTGACTGGGTGTTTGACTCGGCGTAGGAGTTCGAAGCAGCCAATTTGACGCGGAGGCGCGGAGACGCAATAGTGTTGCTTTCGCCGGAGTAGAAGGCCCTCCTTCGCCGAAAAGGCTCCGGCGGACGCAGCGCAATTTGTTCGTCGCAGCTTAAGTTATTGTTCCTTATAATATTGATCCAATTATTATTCTCCTCATTCCTTCTCCGTCCGCCATAGCTGACGTAGGAAGCGACGGTGGAACTACTCACTTTTTTTTCTCCCGCAGACCGCGTGCGCTATAGCTTTTTCAGCGAAGGCGTATTAAGACAGATAAACGCAGACCGCGTGCGCCGAAGCTTTTTCAGCGCAGGCGTAAAAACGCAGATTAGTTTCTCATCACTCATCACATCTATCCTACCCTCGTCCTTCGGCAAGCTCAGGATGACGGGCTAGAAAGATCTCATCACTCCTCACACATCACTCCTCACCATTTTCCCTCTCTCTTTCCGAAAGATTCAATAAATTCCCACAGTGAAATACCGCCTCATCACACATAACAGTCGTCCGCTATGTGCGCGCTTTATTAAGAGCTTGTATATGTTGGAGAACGTTGGAGAGCCTTTGATATATGGCTGCGCGCCCAATGGTGAATTGGGTATTTCACTCATCTTAGATGGAGACGCACGGATTTTAGAGGCGGACGGATGGAATAGTAATCCGAAGGCCGCCATTTACGGAATGGTTCAGGCGGTGCAGTTTCATGAGATGCATCCGGGTTATGTGGAATTCAATATTGGCTTTATGCCGCAGATCTTTTCTTGCTTCCTGCCGCATAGCATGTCATCCATAGAAAAAAGAAAAAACAACCGACTCGAAGACCTTTTTTCCAAAGAGGAAATGGAGCGTTTGTATGAAGAAGTCAGCGCCGCAAAAACCGATGACCAGCTGCTTGATGCTACAGAATCCTTTCTGGCTAGAAACCTGCGTAGGAATGCTCCGGATGCACGCTTGCTATTTGCTACCAAGCGAATGAATCAGGATTTGAGTCTGCGTATAGAAGACCTGAGTACAGAACTGAACATGAGCAGTGCCACGTTGAGGAATCTCTTCCGTGAACAAGTCGGACTCTCCCCCAAAGAATACACACGAATCTTACGGATCAAGCTGGCCCTAGGCGCCCAAAATACCAATGAAGAATCTTTAGCCGCCTTGGCCATTGACTTAGGCTTCTATGACCAAGCACATTTTAACCATGATTTTAAGTCGGCCATTGGATTGAGTCCGGGGAACTATTTTAAGCGCGATGAACTCGTTTTCGATTTTTACAAGTATGAGCGTTGGAGCTATGCTAGTTTTGGACTCGATTTAATTTCCAAACATGCGTCTATTCAACCTTAAGTACTCTCTTTTTCTATCCATACTCTTCTGCACTTTATCCATCCATGCACAAGACGAGTCCTACCAAAAGCAGACCGCGAATGTAGAAGCCTTCTTTGCTGCTTATAATGCTCAGAACTATCGCGCTATGAAAAAAACTTGGGGATTTCTGGGCAAGCTTATCGTAAGCAAAAACCGTATGCGTAAGGAGTTTAAACCGACTTTTGAAAAATACGGAAAGGCAACAATTGACACCATCGTATTCAACAGTATTTATGGATGTGAGGTCAAGCTTTCCATGGAGAAAGACCCGACCAAACGGCACTTCATGAGCTTCATTTTTAACGATAAAGCTAAGTTTCAAGGACTCGGATCTGGTTATCCGATGCTCATTTATAAGGAAGTTCGTCCGATTAAAACACTGGACCCGATTCCATTTGGCGACAGCATCACGGCACTAATTGAGAAGAATTATAGAAAAGGAAGCAAACCCTTCAATGGCGTAGTGGCTGTTTTAGAAAAAGGAGAAATCGTCTATCACAAAGAATACGGTGTGGCCAAGATGGATTCTTCGGAAATGATTAACGATAGTACCGTTTTTGAGCTCGCTAGTGTCAGTAAACAATTCACTGCCTATGCTATCCTCATGTTGGTGGAAGAAGGGAAATTGAGTCTGGAGGATAGTCTGCGCAAGTTTTTCCCTGAGCTCCCCTATTCTGGTATCACCATCCATCACTTGCTTACCCATAGTTCCGGACTCCCTTCCTACGAAGACCGACTCGGTAAATACTGGGACCACAGCAAAATCGCTGGAAACAAAGACGTAATCGCCATGCTAGCCGAACATAAGCCGGCAGTCTTATTCCAACCCGGAGAACGATATTCATACTGCAATACCGCCTTTGTCCTTTTGGCCAGCATCATTGAAGAAAGCACCCAAACTACCTTTCAAAGGGCGATGGATAGTATGATTTTCGAACCCCTCGGCATGCAAAATACCCGCGTTTACAATACCCGCCGGACTGGAGAATTATTGAACAATTATGCCTTTGGTTATGTGTATGATAGCAAAACAAAAAGTTATATCCTTCCCGATAGCAGCAAAGACCATCGATACGTGGTTTACCTCGACCGTATTTCGGGCGATGGCACGGTGAATTCCAATATCCACGACTTAGCTATTTGGGAGAAAGAACTCTTGCACCCGACTTTATTGAAGCCAGAAACCCAGTCTCTCGCCTTTAAAAATCATACCCTCAATGATGGCAAAAAAGGGAATTACGGCTATGGATTCTTCATTATGGAAGGCAATGGAATCGAGCGGGTACTCTACCACACTGGCGGTTGGCCAGGGTATCATTTGATGTATTTACGGCTTCCAGATATGGAGCGATCCATCCTAATTCTCAATAATACCGAGTACGGAAGATTTTCCTTCCTGACCGATGAGATTGCCGTGCGAATTACCGAGCGATCGGTAGACTAATTGATATTTCGGCTGTTAAGCTTCATCTCATCCTCACTCCACACTCCCAGTTCCTATGTTATTCTCTCGCAGAAGTACGCAGAGAAACGCAGGTTAATTTCTCCTCACTCTTCACTACCAAACTACCCTCTCCCCTCCACTTCGGTCGAGATAACGGGCAGTAGCGTGAGCCTAAACCACAACCTTAGCTTTAACACAAATTGCTAATTCTCCTAGAACAAAATCCTATATTCGGAAAATCAAGCGCCAAAAGTTTAATTAAGAATTTAGGAAGCGACACCAGTTAAACACTAAAAACCAATAACATAGCAAATTAAACCCATGGATATAGGCAAAGAAGAATTCCGGAAAATTGGGTATCATTTAATCGACCAGATTGCGGAATTCAATGCTGCAATCCAAAATTATCCAGTAACACGTGGAGAATCATCTATAGAATTAAGCAAGTTCATTGGAAATGAAAACCTCCCTGAAAATGGAGTTCCTTTAGATGGATTGGTAACACGAACCATGGATTTGCTTACCCAGCATTCCTTGTTTAACGGTCATCCGAAATTTATGGGATTTATTACCTCATCTCCAGCTCCAATTGGAATTCTCGCCGATATGGTGGCTGCTACGATTAACCCAAATGTGAGTGCCCATATTCTTAGTCCGATTGCCACTGAAATTGAAAAACAAACCATTCACTGGCTCTCTGAATTTATTGGACTCCCTCATCCATATAGCGGACTTTTAGTGAGTGGCGGGAACATGGCCAATTTCACTGCATTCTTAGCGGCAAGAACCGCAAAAGGAAGTCCAGATCTAAAATCGGAAGGCCTTGCTACTAAAGGAAAAAGCATGATTAGCTATTGCTCTTTAGCTACGCATACCTGGATCGAAAAAGCCAGTTCCTTATTCGGACATGGTACCAAATCCATACGGTGGATTCCGACCGACGACTCCAATCAAATGGATTTGACTTGCTTGGAAGAGACCATACAAGCGGACTTAAAGGCAGGACTGCAGCCCTTTTTGGTTGTTGGCACAGCGGGCGACGTCAGTACTGGTGTTATTGATAATCTCCACGGATTGTCCAAAGTTTGTAAAAAGTACGATTTATGGTTTCATGTAGACGGTGCTTATGGTGCTCCGGCGGCTGTTTTACCTGAATTGAGTGAGATGTTTCATGGCTTGAATGAGGCGGATTCCATTGCCCTCGATCCACATAAATGGCTTTATATTCCGCTTGAGGCGGGTTGTATTTTAGTGAAGGAGGCAAATCACCTTACTGCGACATTTAGTTCTCATCCAGAATACTATAATTTTGGCGAGAATCAAGAGGGACTTGCCCAAAACTACTACGAATATGGACTTCAAAACTCGCGCGGGTTTCGAGCACTTAAAGTCTGGATGGCCTTGCAACAAGTTGGGAAAAGCGGCTACCAAGAACTTATTTCTCGTGATATAGAATTGTCGCGCATGCTCTTTCAGTTAAGCGCTGCACATGTAGAGCTCGAAGCCATGACGCAAAATTTAAGTATCTGCACCTTCCGTTATATCCCTGAAAATTTTGTAGGGGAAGCCGCTGATTATGAACCTTACCTGAATACGCTCAATCGACTCTTGCTTGATTCTTTGCAATTAGGTGGTGATGTGTTCTTTTCAAATGCCATCGTACAACACAAATACTGCCTCCGTGCTTGTATCGTCAATTTCCGTACTTCAAAGAGCGACATTCATGAAATACTTGAAATCGTAGTGAGGGAAGGAAAAAAATTAGATGCCGGACTCCAAAAAAACAAGGATAAATGGGAACATTTGTCTAAAAATTAAACATTTCATTTCTCGTCTCATTTCTAAGCTAATGCTGCAATTGACTCTTATGGGAAGCGTTAATTCTGGTTCCTTTAATGAAGGAGTTATTCAGGTGGGTAGTAGATAATTTCAATTATTCTTGTAAATTGTTGACTTCCAAACCTTTGACACGAATGAAAAATCAAGTATTTATTCCTTTGAATGAGCCCAAAGAAGTGCTCGCAGGCATCTTTTCTTACTCACAGGAACGCTATGGTGATTTGACACAATTGGCCACCTATATTGCCCATTACTATGATCAAACTTTAAGGCGCGATGGCTTTGACGGTGCTTGGGCCCAAGTACTTTTAAACGATAAAGGGGAATACATCTTAAAACTATTCTGTGAAAAATCGGATTTAGGTGCATACGAAGAAAAGATTCCTGCCTTCATACAAGCAGCAAAAATCGGATTAGAGACCTTCATGGAAATTAAGCCAGCGCTTAACGATGTTGGGTGTGCTGTTGAGTTTCTTTTGCCATTTGGATTGAGTCTTATCCATAGCAATTCTATACAGCTTTTACATTATCCGCCGCTAGAATCTTTGGTCTATCACGATTACCTTTATTCACCGACCAACCGCAGGTATGAGAATCTTCTCGCATTCAATGATACCACGACTAACACTATTCAAAGAATGGAAACCATTGTGGATTGTGTTCCTTTAGCCGCTCCTGGCGACGACGGCAATCTTCTTAAGCCCTACAATAACTCCTTCGCAGACTATGGCATGGCCATGTTAAGAACCAAGTTGAATTCGCATCGACAAGGAGAAAAAAAGCAAACTCAATGCGTAGTTGCTTATGGATCTGCTGTGGTAAGTTGGTTAAAACTAGATTCCACATTTGGCCCACAACTAAAAGGAATAGACACCTCCGTATTATCGCTAGTTCACTTAGATATTCTCAATGACGGCAGCACTACTCCTGTCCTTATCGCAAATCACCCCAGCAAAATGCTCTATTACACCGATTCCTACCAGTATTATGTTGAAGAAAATGGCGCCGAAATGACACCAAAAGAATATGCAACCAACAAAATGCAAATCATGACTCAAGACCTCATCACAGCCGGGTGGCATGCGGAAATGGCTCAAAATCCACTTAAAGACCCACAAAAAGTGCTAGATAGCATGTGCGACTATTGGAATAATCATCAGAAAAAAGTAGCTGATATTGTTCGTATCCAAGATCTTGCTTTTTCCTATAATGGATTAATGACCGAGATCAATTATAACAAAACACAAGATCAAAATTCAGGAAGTGTTTCAAATTCCTAAATCTGATTTCATATATTCCTCTCTCATACCCAAGTAGACGAACATGAATAGTACGACATTTTTGTATTTCGGCTATGGATCCAACCTCAACCTAATTTCTCTATCGGCCAAAGGCGTTACCCCACTATCCTCCGAAAAAGGCATATTGAAAGGTTGGTCGTTGCGTTTTAATGTCGCCCATTGGTTTGCCCATGAAGGCGGAATGGGAAACATCATACCAACCAATAAACCACAGGACTATGTTGAAGGGATTGTGCATACCTGCAAAATAGAGGAGCTTCCTTCTTTGGATGAAATGGAAGCTTACGGCATTGGTTATGATCGCATTGAGGTCGAGATAGAAACAAAACACGGAATGGTGGTGGCTTTTGTTTATGTTGGTTTGCCGGCATTTATCAATGATACATGCTTACCCACAAAACGGTACCTCAATATCCTAATCAATGGGGCAAGAATGGCTAAATTGAGCCCCGATTATATCCATAAATTAGAAAATACACCGCTTCTAAAAATGGATCATTACACTATTTTTAATGCTCCAAATGGCGACTACCCTAAATTTACAGAAGAATCACTAAAAGAACATACGTATCTTACTTCATTGGCTGGAGCCGTATTTGATATGCGAAATTGCCGAAAAGAACTGAGCAGCTTCAAGCTATTTTTTGGTGGAAAAGACTTGACGCTGTATCATTTACGAAGACATGATTCAAGTTCAGGTGATGAAACAATCAACGATTTTTTAAACGGAAATATTAGTGCGGGTCAAAAGGATTATATCAATGCATATTTGAATGAATACGCTAAAGAATTTCAATACTCAGGCACGATTCATTATCCCTATACCTCATAAACAACATTTTAGGCCTTGAAAGTAAAAGTTTTTCTATATTTTCGACGTAACCTAAATTATCCAAAACTACAATGGACTCCTATTTTCAATCCATGCCTCATGGACCGCTTAAAGAAATAATGCCAGACATATTCTTTGTTACGGGAACCATGAAAAATGAATTTTTTGGTTCTATGTGGCAATTCAGTCGCAACATGACTATAGTGCGAGAAGATGGAAACCTTACCATTTTCAATTCGGTACGACTAAATGAAGATGGACTCGAAGCGTTAGACCAATTAGGCACAGTAAAAAATGTAGTTCGCTTGGGCGATATGCATGGTGTGGATGATTCATTTTATGTAAATCGGTATAATGCTACTTTTTGGGCACTTCCAGGAATGGGGATTCAAGAAGATTTAGCCGTAGATAAGGAACTTGAAATTGGTGGTGAACTACCTGTTAAAAACAGCTCCTTATTTGTGTTTGAAACAGTCGGTCGCCCGGAATGTATTGTACGTTTGGATAGAGATGGTGGCATTATGATTGCCTGCGACTCACTTCAAAACTGGATTGAGCCTGATCAGTTTTTCGATGATCAAACAATTGAAACCATGAAAGGTATGGATTTCTTCAAAACAGCGAATTTAGGTCCGGCATGGATGCACGTCTGCAAGCCGAAAGCAGATGATTTTGTTAGGCTTAAGGAAATTCATTTTAAACATGCGTTTTGTGGGCATGGGAATCCTTTATTGTCGAATGCCCAAGAAGCCTATCACGAAAGAATCAAAGAACTCTTTAACGTTTGATAATTAATCGCTTGAGTATTTGATGAAAATTGCACAAATCATTTCCGAATATGACATTAAGGAATTGATCTGTGACTCATATCCACACATCCTCTACCGCGCCACCCATCACGAAGATGGACGAGCGGTG
>CAZUIT010000015.1:0-59542 GCA_964620355.1 uncultured Burkholderiales bacterium
TTCAAAATCCAGAAAGTTCAGTTAAAGGAGCAAACTTGCGGATTTTAGGAGCTATTGGAATTGGATTTTGCTTTAAATTTTATTTCACCACAACCAACTTTCCCGACTTTCCGCTATCTATATCGCGAAGGATATAGGCTCCTGCTGCCAAGTCGGAGGTAGAGATAGGGTGAGAAGTGTCGTGGTTCAAAATGCGCTTAACCAAAGTGCCTGAAGCTGTGTAAATGGAGAAATTGAGCGTTCCATTCATGTCAAGATAGAATTGTCCCGCCGCTGGGTTTGGGTAGAGAGACAATTCCTGATTTGGCATTTCGGGCGAATGGATTCCTAAAGGAAACTGACTCACGCGGGTGATTTGTGGATCATACCCCACAAGACTCACAAAATCAGGGTTCGCGCCAAAATCAACAAGGGAACTAAAACTTCGTGAGTAAAGATCAAACTTCATCAAACCTCCTTGTCCGGAGCTACCATAGCCTGAAGCTAAGACATAGATGGAGTTATTTGTTGCTTCATAATAAATGCCACCTACTGGCTTCACAAACTGGTTTATGTCGTAAAACGGATAAACTTCTTTTTTTCCATTCTGAAAATTGTAGAGAACCAATTTGCCAAAACTAAAATCCACATCCGAACCCATACAAAATGCCAGGGTATTTGTTTCAACAAGTGGGGCATTCGAGCTTATATCCATTCCATATTGAATATAAGGAAAGGCAGTGTACTTAATTGCAGTTGTGCTTTCAAGTTGGGCAATTCCATCAGACGAAGGATCTATGCCAAAAGAGGAGGGTTTGCCTCTAAAAGGGATATACAGTCTACCGTCAAATTCAGTGATGTATTTTGCATAAACGCCATACGTACCATAAGGATTACGTTCCGAAAAAACCGTATAGGAGGTGTCCTTATACACCGAGATGGCAATTAAATCATTCGACCTGTTTCCTCCGTTATGATTCTCTGTCCAGATATAAATGGAACTGTCGTTGATCAAATTAATTGGACCAAATGGTATTTGCTCCCAGTATCGGGTATAGGATAATTGCCTAATAGGGCTCATGCTAACGAGTGAGAAAATCACCGTTCCCCCATTCAAACGGGGCCGTCCTCCTTCTGTGAAGTGAAAAGCTAAAAGGCTATCATTAATTGCCGCTAGCGAACGAATATCGGGATAGCGGTAACTTGAATCATAAAATACCGTATCACTGCCTAAGGATATCACGGTGTCTAACTTTTGTGCTACAAAGTCGAAAATACCAAGTGCCCCCTTTCCATAAACACCTCCTTTTTCCGCGAGATATACGATCTTTTTATTCCCCATCTCAATTACCTTATTGCTTATGATGGCTCCATATGGAGTGCCGTATAGTTGGGTGCTTTCTATGGAAGTATTGGTTAAATCATAGTGCAAGAGCGTGCCTTTTCCAGCAGAACCACCTGATGTCATTTGAATCGTCAGCTTGTTTTGAGCTTTGTTATAGAGCATTCGAGCTGGGGCATGGCCTAGACTCGCGCTGAAACTTAATTTAGGGGTGATTTTAAAACTGGGAACTTCTATCTCCATCAGTCCTCCAGTATTGTACTGACCGCCATTAAAAGCACAATATAAAACGGTGGTAGTGTTAAGAGGAATGAGGCTTCGATAGTAACTACTGCCCCAGGCAGTATCGCGTGATACAAGAATGGATTTTCGGTCATTTCCATTAGAATCTAAGGAGAAAACCTGCAGCAACTCCTTCACTACATCGACCGATGTTCCTATGATGCGGTTATTCAATACACAAACACTTCCTACTGGACGTTCTGTAAAACCATGAAAGTCACGAATCAGGGTGAAATTTTTGTCTTTTAGTCGAAAGAGATAAGACTTGCCACCAGAGGTTTGTAAGTAGCCAAGCACGCCAAATTGATCGGAATATTGCCAGTGTTTTCCAGACAAGCCACTTGCTGAAATACTGCCCATCTGAAAAAGCTCACTTACTTGAAAAGTGCTGAGCTGGAGACTAAAGATAATTCCGAGGTAATCCGTGCTGCTTTTAAGGCAAGTGCCGTAGAGCAAATTTTTTGCAGCATCAAAGGCAAATGAAGTCGCTATTCCGCGGAATGTCGTACTGTTTAAATTTCCAAGTATTTGAACCTGCTCGGTGCTAGGCGAATAGGAAAAAACATGGGCTGTATCTTGATTAAGTCCTTGTATTGTCACCCCAATTATTTGTCCATTTTGACCGAGGTAAAGTTCTTCTGAGAAATTAATTAATGCGGAAGAATCAAACGTATGGACTTCCCGAAACACCTGCGAAGGCAAATCAAAATGGATCAATGAATAGGCCGAGCGATTCGCGAATTTTCCAATGAGAAGAAATGAATTGGGGTCGATTTCCTTCATTGTTTTAATCGACCAAACCTTATTTTCATGCTCTAACTTGAAGAAAGTTTCAACCTGAAGTGTTCCATCTTCATGCCGCATAATTGCCCCTGCATGATCTTCGTTGGCAGGCACTGGAAACAAGGTGCTCGACTGTCCGTATCCGAGCTGAATAAAGAAAATGGCTGAGACAAAAAATAGGAGACGCTTCATTTTAAATCGATTAAGACTTCAAGAATATTGTCCTTCATATTACTGAACCCGATACATTCACGAGGTCGCAGTGAATTAGGAGAGTAGATAGATACGGCAACGAGGTATTCATCGCCAGCTCCGTAAGGGGAGAGGCCATTCAAAACAATATTCGACTTAAAAACGGAGTTTTCGAGAAGGCGACCTCCTGCTTCGTCAAACCACATCAAATGGCGACTGGAAGCTTGAAGAAACCAAAAACCACTCGGCTCACTTGTTGGTACAAAAGCGAGAGGAATACTTTCTTTAGAATAGGAAAGTACATTTTGGTAGGCAAGTGACTTCACGTTATACTTCCCTATGCCGTACATCGTGCCCATCTTGCTTGTATAGTAAAAGGATTCATTGCGTATGGCACTTAAGCCGATAAAATTGTCGGGTCTATCTTGGGTGTCGATGATTTTTCCCTTTCTATCATACAGTATTACCGTACTTTCGTTGCGGCTATTTACCATGGTCAGAGAAAATGTACTATCTGTTTGCCAGATTCCACCACGCATCGCGAGACCGGGTGAGTTAAGTTTAAACTGCACATCCCCGCTACTTACATCCACACAAACAAGTTCATCCCCATTCTTTCCGTAGCCCCGTATGAGTAATTGTCCGAAACTATTTATGTCCAACGAACTAACGTTATTTTTATAATTGAGAAGATACCATCCGCGTCTGGTTGAAAGCTCCCATTCCCAGATACTGGTTTCAAAATCAGATCTTTGCTCGCTGTAGTATATTTTATTGGAATTATTTGGGTCAACCAATACCGCTCGGCAAATTGGCTTATGTTCAAAGCCAGTCGGACGATCAAATGTGTCGATTTTTTCCATAGCCAAACGCTCTAGTGGCCCGAGGTTCGCATCGGTTAATTCCACCTTGTGACAGGAATGGATAACGAACATGATTGACGTAAAAAGTAGAAACGTGCTTTTTTTCATCCTAGAATAAGTAATTCTTTTTGGGACTTCAAATTACATTCTTTTACGGAGGAAAAAAAAGAGACAGACGAATTCCCACCTGTGATTGAATACCAAAATTCAGGCATCTTGAAACTTGGCCCTTATTTATTGGAACTTGGAATTTGGATTTTAAAAAGCCCCCCTTTCCTACAACTAAAAACTTTCGCCATCTAGCTGGATTAGAATAAATTTGGCACTAGCAATCTTCCAATACGCATGAAATATAGATTATTCGCTCTTCTCCTTGCTTTACTCTGCCTACCAGAAATGGGCTTCTCTCAATCTGTGCCTGATTCTTTGGGCTATAAAGTGAACCGCCTATTTCAGGATATAGAAAACACAAATGGACCGGGTTGTGCGCTCGCCATCATTTCCAAGGGAGAGGTGATTTTCAATGCCGCCTATGGAATGGCCAACCTAGAACAGCTAACTCCTATTAGCTCTTCCACCGTTTTCGATATCGCTTCCTTGAGCAAACAGTTCACCGGTTATGCGATTTCAACGCTTATCGAAGAAGGTAAAATAGCCGAAAGCGATGATATCAGAAACTATCTTCCTTTTGTCCCCGATTTTGGTAAAACGATCACAGTTGAACACTTAATCCACCATACCAGCGGACTAAGAGACTGGCCATTAACCTTGGCCATTGCAGGTTGGCGGCCGGCAGATCAAATCTCATTCGAAGACATTATGCGTTTGGTGGAACATCAAAAAGAGCTGGATTTTGAACCAGGTACCAAATATTCATATTCCAATACGGGCTATAATTTGCTGGCAGCGATTGTTGAGAAAGTCAGTGGCCAGGCTATGCCCGATTGGCTCCAAGCGCATCTTTTTACAGACTTGAATATGGCTTCGGCTCAAATTCCAAAACAGCCTATGACGGGAATAAAAAATGGAGCAGATTCCTATTTCAAGAGTGGAAATGAGTTACTAAAAGTACCGGATTTAGCCACAGCCTATGGATCAAGTTCTATGTTTCTTTCTATGGATGATTTGATCCGCTGGTCCAAACATTTTAATGAACAAATAGGGCATAAAAACCCCGTTTATTTAAGAATGCTCGAACCCGGAAGACTAAGCAATGGCGACACCGTTTATTATGGCTTCGGACTTGGATTGAGCAAACCCGATGAACCAAGAAGAATTGCCCATACTGGCGGCTGGGCAGGATTCCGCAGCATGATCACTCATTATCCCGATGAACAGCTTTCCATCCTGGTGCTCAGCAATTCAGCAAATTTTAACACAAGGGAATGCTCTCAGAATATTTTGGATATCATGCAAAATCGCGTGAAACAAATAGAAAAAATAGAGCCTGACCTCAAGAATGAAATAGAGATTGAAGTAGATGACGCGATAGAAGCTAAATACCTCGGCACCTACCAACTGGGTCCTGATTGGTTCATCACCATCACCACGGAAAATGGACAATTGAAAAGTCGATCAAACGGTGAAATCCCATATGCGATGACAGCCAAGTCCGATTCTAGCTATTGGGTAGAGGCCTATTCCAACGCGATATATTTTGTAAAAGACAGCACAAATGGATACCAACTCCAGTACAAAACATTTTTAGGAAAACGCGTACCAAGCTTTCATCCAGATGCCAAGCAACTGAACAAATATGTCGGAGAATACAAAAGCGAGGAACTTTCCATCGACTATGTTTTGACCGTATCCAATGGCAAGCTCTATATATACCATCTCCGATTAGGTGAAATTGAATTATTCCCCGACACCATAGAAGGACAATTCAGCAGCGAGCTCGGAATCTTCCAATTTGTTAATAATGCAAAGAACAAAATAACTGGTTTTAAATTGTCGGGCTCTCGGGTGAAGAATATTTATTTCAAGAAACAGTAAACGAACACGACGGCCACTACAGCGGTCAGGTCTTCCAGCCGCCCAGGCCATAGCTGACGTAGGTAGCGAAGGTGCCCGACCGCTAGGACCCAACCTGTTGAACCGACCGCCAAGAACACCCTATCAAGTGCCCAGCTGATTCCTATATTTGATTCTTACTATGATGACCCTAAACCAACTCAGAACCCTCGCCCTATCATTCCCCGAAGCCACGGAAGAACCCCACTTCGAAAAAACCTCCTTTCGAGTGAAGAAAAAGATCTTCGTCACCTTCGACGAAAAGCTCAACCGCTGCACCATCAAACTCTCCCAAATCGACCAAGATGCTTTTTCCATCGCCGCCAAGCAGGTCATCTATCCCGTACCCAACAAATGGGGCAAACAAGGCTGGACCATCATTGAAATGAGTCAGGTCAACCCTGAACTATTTAATGATGCCCTAATCACGGCTTATTGTGAAGTAGCACCACCAAAATTTGTTCAGCTAGTAAGGTCGAATATACCAGGAGCATAAATCGACTATTTGTGTCATTCTTATTTTCCCAAATTGATAGAGGTACGCGATTCATCGCGTACTCAATGCCCCGACCTACAAAAACGCCAACCTACTCAACTCTTCCCCAATTCCGCGAATACCCTCCAGCACCCTTTGTTTCTGCTTTTCCGACAAGGTTTTTTTGCCATTCACATACTGCGAGAGCAAAGTAGGATGGATGCCAATCCTTTTCGCCAACATATCAGCATTAAACAAACGGTAATACTGAAAAAACTGAGCAAAGTCCATTTTGAGCGTCAGATTCTGAATGGTCACATAGCGTCCTTCCTCTTCCAGCGCCAAATTATAGGCATCCACCAAATTACGCTTCAATTGGTCCAAATCTGGCGCAGTGGTGAACACGGCATCTTCACCCGCATACGTAAGTACGCGATTCATCGCGTACTCATTTTTGGAGATGAAGGGGTTGGATTCACTCAATCACTACAACTTTCTCACAAAACCCACCATCTTCACTCCGGAGGAAATAAACTCCCGCCGGAACATTTAAATGGAACTCACTATTACCGTTTTCCAGCGTCCATCTTGCATAGGTTTTACCATCAATGCCGAGCAATTGGACTATCGTTCTTGGTCCTGAGTATTTGACTGTCAAATGATTTTTGCAAGGGTTGGGGTAGAGGTTAATGTCAATTTTGATTGGTGATAAAACTCCGTTAGGATCAGGCAAAACGGATGCGTCGAAGAGGTAGCCGCCGATTTCGTTTCCTCGGTTTTTAGTAAGGAGCATTCCTCGTTCGGCGTTGTAGAAGGAGATGTTCTCGTATCTATTGGTGTCCAATAAGTTCCAGTTATAACCATCATCCAATGAGTAGTGTAGCTGTTGGCCTCCTGTCACAAGCATGTCAGGATATTTTTTGGTACCTTCAACGTATTGAATGCTTCCAAAATAGTGTTCTGAGTATTGGGATGTGTCCCATGTGTGGCCGCCGTCATGAGTTCTTGTCAAGCTGGTTTCTTTTGGGTAATTGCCTAGACGGGCACAAATCCAATTGGAATCATCCTTAAAGGCAAACCGAGAGGAAAAATGAAATTCTCGTGGAACAGGCATTTCAATCCAGTGTATTCCTCTATCGGATGTCTTCAACAAAAAATCATCATTTCGACCATTGTATAAGAGTCCTGTATTAGAATCTATTTCAAAAAGCTTAGCTCCAAGGCCAAATGGTGCATTGAAGTCGAATGAACGTGTTATTGAGTTTTCACATGGGCATTTTTGCCACTCTGCACCATAATTTGTTGTTGTCCAAATTTCAAGGCAGCCTGATGTAGAATCGCCAACAATTACTCCGGCTCCATCTTTCCAAAAATGAAAAACACTCATTTTGCCTGATTTATACCCTTCATTTATTGAATCGCGGATAAGGACCTCTTCCCAAGTGTCCCAGCGATTTATAGTATGAAACAGCTTGTTTTGCAAATAGCTGATTTGAAATGCCTCATTTCTAGAGATGAACTGAAGTTTCGACTCTGCTATGGCTGGGAGTCGTAATGTGTCAATTGTTTCGCCTGCATCTGAGCTATAATAACAATACTCAGAACTTGGGTCGCTTGCATAAAAGGTAGTACTATCAATCCATTCAGCCGTATTGCAAGAACTGAAATATGGGAGTCCGGGAAATGGAACGCCAATAAATTGAGCATTTGCGTCAATTGAATAAATTGAAAATGCAAGAACGATGTATGCTTTCATGATGGAAATGAGCCGTCCACTTGGACGGCTCGATATGAAAATTTGGGAGTTTAGCATGGGTCAAATTTTAAAATATGATTAACGGCATCAAATGTTACCAAAACACATTGGCAATCGCCTGGACCGTTGTACATAATTCTCGTAACGCCATGATCGATGCTTGCAGGCCATCCATCGACATGAAATCGAGCCACACTATTGGTGATTTGAAGAACTGTAATTCCGACATGTAGGTCTTTGACTTGTTGGAAAGTTATTATTTCCGTTGAACCAGGTAATACAAGCCTGTCGATATAAAACTCACCTAGACTTAAACCTGAAGTAGAGGTCCCTACCATCCATTGGCTAAGATTTATCTTACAATTTGTATTATTTATTATTGTAAGAAGCGCCTCATTACCATCATGCCCAGGAAAGCCCCAAGGCGTTGGAATTTCCCCTTCCGTATACATATTGAACGGAACATTAGGAATCAATGGTTTCATATCAGCATGATTAGAAACATTAAACGACTGCGTTGCGATAGCACCTAGTGCCATCATACAACAAATTAGGATTTTTTTCATTTCGTTGGTTTATTAGGTTGTAGATAATTCATCAATACAAAATTTATTTACTTGAAGCAGACTTGGAAATATCTGGAGCTAAATCTGAGTTTTCTTGACACTCATTTGACATTACTACCTAAATTTTAAATTACGCGTACTGGAAATTTAAAAGAGGACTCAAACTACCTTAGATCGATATTCAATCACTTTCTTAACCTTCTACGTCCTCCAAAGCTATTTCAGCGTTGGTGGAAGCCTCAGTCTCAGTAGCCCTTCGGCGTAAACCGATACCCCGCCCCACGAACGGATCGGAAATAGATTGGATTCTTGGTGTCAACTTCAAACTTCTGCCTCAGGAATAGAATAAAATTGTCGATACTTCGGGAGTTGGGATAGACCTTGTAGCCCCAAACAGAATGGAGGATACGTTCTCGGGTCATTAATTGATCCGGATGTTCGAAGAATAGGCGCATGAGATCTGCTTCTTTTTTAGTGAGTATAAAATTGCCGATCACACCGGTGGCTTCATAAGTGGCAAGGTTCACTTTATTATTCCCAAACGTATAATCGAGACTCTCATTCACCTCAGCTTTCTGGTTCTCATCTATCCAATACCCTTTGCGAATGAGGCGGTTAATCTTTAACAATAATTCTTCAATATGGACGGGTTTTGGAACGTAGTCGTCGGCGCCAATTTTCAAACCTCTGACTTTATCCTGTGTTGCGGCTAAGGAGGAGAGAAACAAGACGGGAATGCGCTCCTGTTTTAGTCTGATATGCTCACAAACAGTGATGCCAGAAATCTCAGGGACCATTACATCAAGGATACAAAGGTCGAAATGTTCAGAATTGAACATTTGTAGGGCATCACGTCCGTTTACGGCCTGTGAGACAGCAAAGCCTTCGAGTTCTAAATTCATCGCCAAGGTTCTGCGGAAGTCGAGTTCGTCTTCCATGAGTAAAATACGTGGTTTCATAAGGATTGAATTAAAATATTAAACATACTTCCGGTCGGTTTCCGGTCTTCTACCCAAACTTTTCCTCCATGTCTCTTAGCGGTCTCTGCTACAATAAAAAGTCCGAGTCCCGTTCCGCGATGGGCCTGTGTATAGGCATCGCCGCGGCGGTAAAATTTTTTAAAAATGTGTTTTTTGTCCTGGTCAGGAATTCCTGGGCCTTCATCCCCAATTTGCAAGAGAATTTTGCCGGGTTTTTGGCTTATTTTCAGTGTGATTTTTGTTGAATCCCCTCCATATTTTATGGCATTGGAGATTAGGTTGGAAATACTCAGTCGAAAACCCAACACATCGATTTCAGCTTCAATGCGCTCGTCAAAATCCATAATCACTTGAATGTTTTTTGGGAAATCGTATTGGAGTAAATTAAGCTCATCATATAGCCAAGCGCTAAGGTTCACCCTTTCTTTAGGTGCTTGATAAGTATTGGTATCTAAGCGGTTGGCAATAAGCAGTGATTCTACCAAATCCAGTTGATGAACGGTGTTTTGAATACCGGAGTCACTCAGTTCTTGGATTTTTTCCTTGTCAAGATCATACTTAAAAAGCGTGTCAAAGAGCAAGCGCGAGGTGGCAATAGGTGTTTTTAGTTCATGGGTCACAGAAATCAAAAAATTGCTTTGTTGCCGATTTAGTTCTATTGCGTCAATAAGACCTTTATAGATCCAGATAAAGCCAATAAAGAGGAGACCAAAAAACAAGGAGCTTTCAAGAATTAGCCAGCTTCGTTTTCCAGTCGATTCAGTTTGGATTTGTAGTAGTGCCTCCGGGCTTGGTTGAATACGAATCGCTGTCTGATTAGCCTCGATGATCAAAGCGGGAAAGCCGGTAACGATATGATCCCAAATTTCAGCAGATATATAATGTACTCTCCCAGAAATGAGAAGTGCTTTGCTTTGTTCGTCGGTACGATCTATTTGGCTTAATAGGAGGATTCGGTTTTGAGCTTCTTCGACTTGAGCATAGAGCAAACGTTCCTGCATGTCGGAGTTTGCTTGCTGTAAACGGTCGAGTTGTACGACCCACCAGCTGAAGCATGCTCCAGTAAAAAGGAGTAAAAGAAGAAAAAAACCGCGCGCTTTCATGCTGTATCCGCTGCCATTCTTTGTAGATTTTCCTGTAGTATTGCACGTTCAGGATGAGTATGGAATTGCCCGAGTTCAGTCTTTCCCAATTGGCCCTGCGTAATGGGCAAGACCGCCCGGAAACCTGGGTGGCGTACCGCGGACTCATCTATGATGTCAGTCATAGTCGTTTGTGGCGGAATGGGAAACATTATGAACACTGGGCAGGACAGGATTTGACTCCCGAATTGAAAGATGCCCCGCATACCGCAGAGGTATTTACTCGCATGGAGGTGGTGGGGAAATTGAAGCTTCATCATGGTTCATTGGATTAAATAAAGGAACCCTAGGCAAACCCAGGATTCCTTTCATACTCATGAAGAGATTAATAACTAAGGCTAATTCGAATTACTTGGCTGCTGCCATCTGATCCGATTACTTTCAGCATATAAACACCCGGTTCAACGAGGGCTTTTAGTGGAAGTTGGAGACGGTTTGTTCCAGGAATAATTGCCCATTTGCTTTGGTAGATTTCCTTGCCTTGCATATCAAATAAAACAAGATCTCGGACACCATTTACCGTGCTTAAACCTTCCAAAGTAATGATATCACTTGTTGGGTTTGGGTAAACTTTAAGCATTTTTAAAGCATATTCTTTTTCAAATTCATACTCTTCTGGAGTGAATTCATAGGCTTTTTTGCTATTTGGATATATTCGAGGGAAACTAAAGCATAGTGTGTTCATCGCCGGCAGAGGAGTACCATTTAGAAGTACTGTTGCGCCATTAGGGCTCAATCCACCGAATGAGGTCAATGAATACAAGGTGCCATTTCCGGCGCTAATTCCACCAGGGGGAAGGTTTGAAAAGTAATTCCCACTAATATCTAAGAGGTTATTAGGGATATAGAATGCACTGGCTGTCAATGAGCCAAGAAGAAAGTTAGGTGGGCCAACGAAAGTAGAAGGAACGATGAAATTATTTCCGCCATTTTTCAGTTGTACTTCACCTGTTTGAAACTCCATGGCCACTTGATTGTTGAAGAATGTATTGTTTCCGCCACCAAGAGTTTGACCTGGGAACATAAATATAGGACTCATATTTACCTTTCCATTGGTATAAAATCCAGTACCGTTTTCTTCAAATGGGGTGCAAGACATGGTAAATCGTGTTTCTTGAAGGTCGAATACTCCAAAAACTGAATTTTTCAGAAACCACGCATCTTCTATACGGATATGGGCGTTGCTTCCCCGTGTTTCAAGACCAAAGGCATTATAGAGGAATTCGGTTCCTTCGATTCTCGCGTCTTGGGTTCCTTCCAAAATGAGACCGAATCCGCAATTCGATATAGACCCAACTTCCACTCTGACGTTTTGACCAATTGCATGTAATCCATCGTTACAATTGAAAAAACGATTGTTCGTGATGCTCAGGGCGTTGTTTAAGTCATTATTAAGAGCCTTCATGCCGAGCATCAATTCGTTGAAATGACACTCTTCCAAAACAAGATTGGCCTGGCCGTGTGTGATTAATCCAGTGCCAAGTTTATCGCCGTATTGTGTGAATGTCACATTTTTCAAATGGGTGGCGCACCCAGCATCTATCGACGCTCCATCAAAATAGTCAATGCCCCCATCAATAACCCGGAACTCCGCAAGTTCAATAGAATTGGTATTTAAAAGGTATGGAAGGATTAGTTTCGTGCCGTTGGCAATTTCCAGCACTTTGTCGGTAAAGTAGGTTTCTCCTAGCAGACTGATTTTGCAGTTTGGCCCCATAGCCTTGATATGATTCGGGTCATTGTCACTGAAGTTAAAGCGAACGAATCCGCCTTTTACTGCATTGCCTTTTTCGAAGCCGAATACAGCATCGTTTTGGAGCTGCACCGTTCCACGAATTTCTAAAACCGCATTTTCACCTTCGAGGTATATTTTCGCACCAGGATGATAAATCAGCGTAGCTCCTTCTTCGATGATGAGTGTAGAGTTGTCGCGAATACGGAGAACACTTTCAGGATGGAGTTCGAGAGTGCTTCCTTTTCGGAATTCTACTTGGGCTTTGAGTGCTTGACTGGAAAGGTTATAGCCGCCAATAACTAAGGAGCTATTTGATTCGCAAACTACATGCGCTTCGCAATTAGATGATCGGGCGTAGATTTTGTTATATTTTGGAAATATATCAGTTGCCGATGATCCATAGTTTGATAATTTATAATCGTTAAATGAAACAACTACATTTGATAAAATAGTAAGTGAATTAAAGGAAGTAAATTTGGCTTGGCAAGAATTGAAATTCTGTGTAACAATTCCTGATATTTTCTGTTGACCTGATTCTAGAGCTAAGATTAAATCAGAGATGTTTGCATCAGTAATCATCACGTGGTTTTGATTTTTTGGAGCAAACCGAATAAAATCAAATGGGTGAATTTCGGAAGGTTCATCCTTTGAAATTGCTGTAAGATCTATTGTTGGGTCGTTGGTAGCGATATCCAGTGCCGAATGGGTTGGAACAAAACAATGCCAATCACCTTTTGGAGCAAAGGGGCCATTTTTACCCAAAACGCTGTTGGTGTATTCCGTGTTTTTTTTAACTAGTATTTCAAAAACCTCATTGATATAATTTGCAGTCCCTCCTGAATAATTGTCATAATTTGGAGATCCGAGAAGCTCGTTTGGCGTGTATTTAGTTGTACTAACATAATTTTTAACGCCTACTATTTTGGGCTCTTTTCCTAGGATTTTTACTTTTACGAACTCTGTTGGAACTTTGACTTGTAAGGTCATATTATTAAATCTATTCATGGAATAGATATGCAAGTCCACATATTCTTTCAGGTTTATTTTATTGTAGATTTCCCAACTGATGAGTTCATCACCGTCACCTATTCCGAGAGTTGAATTTCCAGCAATGCCAGAAGTGAAGCAAATGTTACGGTTGGCAATTCTTTTATTAAATGACGAGAATTTATTATGCCAATCACGGCCAATATTTATTCCTTCTATATGATAAAAAAGCAGTTGTTTTGCCGCATCAGTATTGAGTTTGTAATGGTATTGGGTTTGGGCTAGTTCTAAGGATGTTGCTCCAAATTTCACCAATTCTTGTATTCCGAGAGGAACGTTAGCACCTAAAAAAGGTGTGTCAAAGGATACGAAGGCGTCTATGCAGCTTTTGCAGTTTGATTTTTCTAGTATGTTTAGTGCAGTTTGACAAAGGATTCCTCCTAAGCTGGCACCCATGAGCACCGGTTCATTATCTTCTACTTTGATGTAATTAACCCATTGAATTATTTTTGCGAGCGTCGCCGCGTTTTTTTCGATGTCTGCACCACTTTCTTTGAAATCGACAAAAATAATATCATAGCCAGCTTCAGTCAAAGCTGTAGCGAGATCAGGCATTTTTGCAAGTTGTTGGTAAACTGAATTCCCATATTCATCATATGATTTTCCTTCACTTAATGTTCGCCAGCCGATTGCTCCATAATTCATAGGGCTTGGATCATATCCTTCCACAAGAATCAGAGGTTTCTTGATTTGGTTGGCGAAAGGATTTGACCATACAACATATGCTCGAGCTTCAGCATAACCTTTAGGGGCAATTAGATTGCAAGCTCCTGGCGTATTAAAATTGTATTGAATAATGTCTGGATTAGTGACAGGAAACAGTCTTTTCAATTGGAATGATGAACGATACAGCCTGGAATTTACTTGCAATGTGACTGTGATTGTAAAATCGATGATATCATTATTTAATTCTCCAATCGGGATCGAGAGAATCTCATTTGGCAAAATGGTTGTGTTAGTCTTAGTTTCTGCTATTGCAATTCTTATGTTATCAATTTCAAAGTCGGAATAAATGAAATCTTCGTTTATTGTGATGTTAATTGTATCATTATCTATATATGGAATCATAGAGGAACAATTGAAGTAGATGCCTTCATCTAAATGATTGTAGGGGAAATTTATAAAGTCATACTGATTCGCTATAGAATCGAAATAAATTTCCCCATTTAGATAGGAGCTGTCACGTATGGTGTTGAATTTTTTTAAAATCAGTCCCAAAGGTTGGATCTTGCTTACGCGGAAAGTTTCGATAGTATTATCGAGTGTCAGCAGGGTAAACGGAAAGTTTTTAGTTTTCTGATTGTTATATTGACCGTTGATTAGGTCTAAATACCCTTGTCTCCAACTGTGTGTATTGGTTATAAAAGTATCTACATCATCATAGTCGAAGGAGATAGAGGAAAAGTTAGGACTCCGGTCAATCAGAATTGAAGTTGAAATTTTTGTAGAATCAAAATGTTCATAATAATTTTTCTTAAGGTCAAGTAGTGATTGTCCTTTTAGTTGTTGGACACCAAGGCAGATAAAGAATATCGCCACGATTTTGAGAGGATAGATTTGTGTTTTCATAGGAAACTTATTTTTGGTTAATAGGTAAATAGAATTGGTTCATTATTGGGTGTTGGCACCATAATTAGGGTGTCGTACATGTACGTTTTATCATTTTGAGTAGTATGTATTTTGATATTATTTATTACGTTGCCATCAGCTGGGAGTTCAATTGTTGTATCAAGTGTGTATTGTTCGAAGTTTTGAGAAACCCATCGGGGTGTATAAACTGTAATATTGTCTGTTGAGAGATAGGGCGCTTGGCTGATAATTCTAACTTTGAGTTTTGCTTTACGAAACAATTTGATATTGTAAGAGCTTACTTTTTCATCAATCCTTTGTAATGTGTAGACTGTCTTGTCCTGAAAATAGTAGTCGAAGGATTCGGCAATCAGATAATAGGACTTACCATCTATTTTGTACTCGTTCTTAAGGGAATATTTTCCGTTTTCGTCGCATTTGGTCGCCGAGACAATTGTAGTTGTGCCATTGATATAATCGTATTGTAGCATGGCAACATCTGCTTTCCTAATCGGAGAATTGGTTCCTGCTTCATAAACAACCCCAGTAATTTCTTGACTTGGTCCTTCATCTTCCTTCTTGCATGCAGAGATGCTGAGAAGGGTAATAAATAATGTGATGATTACGTGTTTCATGAGTGTGTGGTTTTAAAACCACCAGGGCCCGCTAACCCCGGTGGTTTAGGTTCATAGTTGATGCGATTTTCACGAAAGGGATAGGTTTGGTTCATAGGTTCTTTCGTGTTGTCTATTCAAAGTTTAACGGATGCTTTGGAATAGAAAAATATTTGTATACTTATTTGAATTTTCTTGACATTCATTTGACATTAATACCTATATTTTAACTATTGTGTAAATGAAAAGTGATTGATTTATTCTCTTAAATTGATCATGCTATATTTCTTATCTATAAATAAATGAAAGTTTAGTGTGTCGTACAGCCGACTACCATTTTTTTTCTGACGGAATAAAGCGATATCCAAGGTGTCATAAACACTGGCGTGAACTGGAATGTGTTTATCAGTTGAAGGCTGGTCGATTGGGGATTGATTAAAGCCTCCGCGAATAGACTGTAGTAAATAGCCCGGCATCGGAGCTATATTGAGCAGAACCTCCACATATGGCTTGAGCCAATATTTTTCTTGCCCAGGGATTTGAGGATCATGCCAGGCATATGCATTATTGGCAAATTGAATTGTATTTGTACGCGTTAGACTGTCGAAATGGAAATGGCCGATAGAGTCTGTATAGGTTTCTGCAATAATTTGTTCGCGCCCGTCTTTTGTTTCCAGTAGGAAAACCCTGCAATTGGGGATGGCTGATTGGCTTAGCGTATCTAAAAGTGTACCCTCTGCCTTGAGTATTGGCAGAGCTTGCTTGTCTTGTTCCTTCTTGCAGGAGAGTCCAGCGAGAATTAGCAGGAATATGTAAATAGTTTTTTTCATGGCTGTCTTGTTTTAAGGTTGATGGACAAGGTGGCCGCCCTTTGCTATCAGGTTTTAAATAGAGGCAGGCTTCACTATGAAAGGCCTGCCTCCTAGGGAGAATAAAGAACGTAGTCTTTATTGGGTTTCTCCTACAGGTAGGAGATACCATACTTGGTGGGTTTCTTGTTTGTCCACATGTTGGTGTGGGTTCACAATCGTATAACGCGCGTCTTGCACATTTAAGGAATAATCGAGGTTTTCGGTAGAGGGGATGCTAACTACGAAGTTCCCTTCATCGTCGGCCGATGTGCTGATATAGTCTTGTTGGCCTGGAGCTTCTACAGAAAGTTGGAGGTTACATACAGGGCGTTTGGTAACAATATCGATAAATTGTCCGCGTAATTGTACCATCTCTTGATGCGAATACTGGCGACTGCATGAGCTGATATCTAATAATATAAGAAGTAAGCTGGCAGTCATTAAAAGTTGGAATAGTGTTTTCATTGAATAGGTTCGATTTGGTTAGTGATTCAAAATTGAGAACCAAAACCCACAATTCCTTGGCGATATCTGCAACTCCTAAATTTATTTTTTGCAGATTTTGCAACTTTTGTCCTCTGATTTTGACATAGTTGCGATATCTGCAACATAACTACGTAAAATAGCTGTGCCGAGTTGCGATATTTGCAACTTTTTCGATTCGAGTTGCGATATCTGCAAAAAATTCTTCGTGTATATACATGGACCGGACGGAACCCCAGTTTTGATAAGGGTTAAGCTAAATGAGAAATTCTAACAGGTGATTGAATCGGTATTTCGGCTTGCTACTTTTGAGTTTCTGACCCTGTATTTGGGAAGTAAAAAAGCCACTTCGAACCGCCAAATTGGATTCCTTTCGCTGTTAATTCACCCAGAATAACGTATTGAATCAGCAATCTGTACGTATAATATTTCTCAATGATGGAAACAAAACTCACACTTAAACTGAATGAGCAGGTGATTGAAAGGGCCAAGGTTTATGCCCGGAATCATAAAATCAGACTATCCAAAATGATTGAGCATTATTTGGATAGCCTGACCAGTCAAAAAGAGGAGAAAGACATAGGCGCGACTACTCCGCATGTAGAAAGTTTAAGCGGCGTGATGGAGTTACCCGCAGACTACGATTATAAAAAAGAATACCGGTCACATATTGAAAAGAAGAACACATAAAAAAGCTGTTCGCCGATACCAATATCGTCATCGATCTATTGGCCAAAAGAGAACCTTTTAACACGGAAGCGGCCCAGTTATTTTCAATGGCAGATAACAAGCAAATTGAGCTATCCATCTCCGCACTTACTATTGCCAATACAAGCTATGTGCTGATGAAGCAAATGGAGGCAAAAAAGGCCAAGGCCATCTTAAGGAAATTATCGCTCCTTTTAAAAGTCTTGCCCTTAAACGACAAGATTCTGAACCTCGCCCTCAACGACGAAAGGTTTATTGATTTTGAAGATGCAATCCAAATCTTCACCGCACTTGAATACAGACAAGACATCACCATAACAAGAAACCTGCGCGACTTGAAACAAGCAAGCTTTCCCATCATGACCGCCCAACAGTTTATCCATTCAGAAATCAAGAGCATAAAATAATTTTGCGCCCTGTTCTCTGCGCCCTGCGATTTTTTGCACAAAAAAACCCGACGCTTTCCAGCACCGGGTTCCATGAAACGAAACGTACAACCGGGACTTACCCCGATTTCTTTCCTAAGAAGCTAAAGTCGCGCACCACAATTTCAGTCACGTACTTCTTCACGCCGTCTTTGTCGTCATATGAATGACTTGTGAGTTTACCCTCAATGGCAATTTCAGAACCTTTTTTAATGTACTGTCCTGCCACCTCGGCTTGTTTGCCCCAGGCAATCAAATTATGCCACTGGGTTTCTTCCACCTTTTCACCATCTTGGTTTTTGCGGCTTTCATTCGTAGCGAGAGAGAATTTCGCCAACTTGGTTTTTCCTGCGTCCTTTACTTCGGGATCTTGGCCAACATGCCCGATCAACCGAACGGAGTTTCTTACTTGATTCATAATCGTAAAATTTAATTGATGAAGCAAAGTTTGGAAAGCCCTCAAACCCGAGCAATTTTTAAACATTTATCTTCGCTAATAAGCATTTATAAACGTTTAGCCCACGGCATCTAACCTGCTATCACTAGGGTTAATTCTTTTTTAGTCAGGCAGTCTGACCATCTATAAATCTGGCTGTCTATTTCGAGATACCGTCTACGTAATCTTGCAAATAAGAATAATTTGAAGTCAAAGCACCTTGCTCTGCAATCGTTGCCCGTTCAATAATATGCTCATGATCATTGCCTAAAAGCACGGGGAGAATATGGCGTTTAAACAGACTGCCAAACTCAATACTCGCATCCTTAGGTAACTCGGTTGGTAAATTACTCACAGCCATAATGTCTACCGTCTTATTCAAATAAGGAGCGGTCTCTTTTTTCAAGAAACAATCCCATCCATAAACTGGGTCGCCAATATAGCTTGGGCGAATCGTGGCAGGAATAGAACCTCCTATATCGCAGGTAATATCGGCAATGGTCTTAATGCGGAAATCCGGCCTTTGCATATCATCCAAACTAAAGAAACGCGGAATCTCCTCGCTCCAAAAAATGGCATTGATCATCAAATCCGTAACCGGAACAAACTGCTTAAAGGTGCTAAAATATTCTTCCGGATGGCGGTAAAAATAGGCCTTATCGAAAGGCGTATTGTTCTTATTTTCATACAAATGGTCGATGCGCAAATGCACATAAACCGGCTCGTCAAAGGTATCATACAAAAAGGCCCTGCTGGTTACTTCTCGTATTTTCAACTTATTCAAAAGCTCCAAAGCACCATGCCCCACACGCCCATCGCCACACAGTGCAATCTTCATCGGAGGCATATGTATTGCGGCATACTGGCTAACCATTTCTTGGTAATCATGGCATTCATTGGCCGGCTTCAAGGCATAGGTTTTCGTCTTCTTTCCATACGCTACCAATCCCTCATGCGTCCCCACAATCCCAGCATAACGCCCGAAACCAATAATACGCCCCCCATTTTGCCAAGTCAGGCACTCATAATCCACCAATTTCACCCGCTTGCGTAAAACCTCACGCAGCATATCCCGGTTATAATCCTGCTCCTTAATAGTATGCGAGAAATACATATACGACTTACCCTCCAGCAAAAACTCCGCAGGCACCTCCTTAATTCCAAGCAGCACATCCGCCCCACTCAAATCCTCCTGAAGTACACATCCCGCCGCCGCATAGGCCGAATCACTAAAACACCGATGCGCCGAAGGTTGCACATAAATCTCCACCTCATTCCAAGCCTCTAGAATCTCCGTACACTGCTCCGGACTCAACGCCACACGCTGGTCATAAGGTTTTTTCTCTTCTCGTATTAGGGCCAATTTAAACATACGGCGAAGATACAAGTTTGGGGCTTCACTCAACTAGTATCAATGCAAGCAAGCTTAAACTCAATGCGTGTTTAATAAGTGAGTTGCAGGTAATCCATGATTTTATTGCCAGGAATTGCAAAGCTTATACCTTCATTCAATTCGCCAAAGAAGTTACGGACGAGAAGTCCTTGAAATTCATTGGCCTCATTGAGGAGCGGGCTTCCCTGATTTCCTGGGGCAAAATTCATATTCAATTGGAGCAATTCGTTATTGTTCTGATTTCGATAGGCCGAAATAATCCCTAATTTCAGCGTGTTTGGCACTTCTTGCTCATCAGAGCCACAGCATGCCACAATATCGCTAAAGAGTTCGCCATCCTTTTTATTATCTAAACGCACAGCGTACTTGAAAACATGGTCAATTTTCAAGACTGCCAAGTTATGGGCTTTATCAACGCGGATAACCTTAGCGGCAAGGCTTTTCCCATCATCAGTAATAACAAGCAGATTGGGATGTTCATCGGGTCTGCGACTTGCTATATTAGAATAGGTTGTGAGTATCATTCCATCTTCAGAAATGGCAAATCCAGTTGCAAATTCATCGTTGTTTTTTATGCGCACAATCGACTGTAAAGCTTCGTTTTTGGATTGAATGGATGCAGGTTTAGCTAGTGATATCTGCGTTGTAAAAGGGTTTATGGGTGCATGTTTTTTAACCTGGGACAAGTTTTCCGACTTATCAAATTTTAAAGCCATATTCTCAAAAGCATCAATCAATTGCGGAGTGGTTGGTGAATAGTCGAGCAGGTTAACGTACGGGAAGGTGCCAGACTCAGCCTGAAGCGTGAAAGTGTCAAGCACCTCGCCATAGGCGTTTTCAATCATCCATAATCCAGTAACTTCCGATTGCAATGCTTTGAGCTTTTTGCCATAGTCAACAACAAAGGTTTTTGAATTGGATAGATAGCAGCTAACAAACATGGTATTGTTGAGGTCAGGAAAGAAAAGGTTGACGGTATCGATATATCCAGATTTATAATAGTGCGAATTCATGCGTGTGGTGTGCTCCAATAGCAATCCTACATTTTGATTTGCTTCACTATTTGGAGATTGATAGGGGTCGAAAGGCTTGCTACTATTGCTTTCGTCTATTTTGAAACGCAAATATCCCGCAACCTTCTTGTTAATCACTGAATTTCTCTTGAGATTGGCTAGGAGAGCTGAGTCTGCGTTATATTTCACAATATAAATTGGGGAAATAGTGCTGGAAGTTATGATTCCAGCGCAAATGATTTTTTTATCAAGACTATCTTTAATGGTATTCCATCTATAATCTGCCAAATTATAGGCGTAGCGATCTTTAAAAATTTTATTTCTCGGAGCCATAAAATCAATTGCGAACCCCGTATAGAGCGTAAGGATATTCAATGGTTGTACCCAATAGAAATAGGGGGTACGGCCAGAAGGAATAAGTGCATGATGAAAGGTTTTTGTGCCTGGACTGCTAATTGAAAGGCCTTGAACAATCCCGCGTTGCATGTTAAATGTGGCACTATCCCCGGTGTTGGTGGATTCAAGCCCGGTTGCTGAAACTACATGGATAGTTGCTGTAGTATCCTTGATAACAATTGAAACATCTTGTGTTTTTTTAGTCCAGATGGTGGCACATCCAGACAAAGCAATGCTCAACAAGATCAGTGCACAGAAGGAAAGAGGGAATCGAGAAGTCAGTGTCATGGTTTATTTATAGGATACTTTTAGAAATCGTTGAATGCTGGCTGCTGGAATGGCAAAACAAATTCCTTGTCCGCTGCTGCCGTTTAATTTCGCTACAATAACTCCTTGTAATTTTGATGATTTATCGAATACAGGGCCGCCGCTATTGCCTGGGTTTACCGTCATGTTCAATTGTAAGAGCTCCACTCCGTTATTAGTGGTAAGGCCTGATAGCAAACCCATGGAGACTGTCTGAACCATTTCGGTGGATGAGGGGGTGCCTACGGCATAAAGTGTTGAACCAATATCGTCTATAGTCAGACTATCTATCAATACTTCAAAAGCATAGTTAAATTGATGGTCTATTTTTAATAAGGCAAGGTCTTGTTTTCGGTCAAATCGGATTACGGAGGCTTTGTGTGAGTTCCCTTCAAAATCTAGTATAGTTATGCCCGTATAATTATCCTTGGAGCGTCCTGCAATTACATGGAAGTTAGTTATGATATACCCATTTTCAGAAATGGCAAAACCACTTCCGTGTCCATCTTCGGTTTTGACTGTTACTGCTGCTTTTACAGCTTGGCTTTTTTCTTTTATTAGTTTGCTAGGCTTTGCGAGAACAAGATTAGTATAGTTTACTTCTGCCGGCTTTTCTTTTACCATTAATTCGGCAAACTTATCAGTACGGGTAAGGTTAAGGAAATTCACATAGTAGGCATCAGAGAACCCATAATAAATTGGACTTTGACTATCAAACCGATTTTCATGAGCCAAATTTCCTGACCAGCCTTCTGTTTTTACACTATCGATAACTTCGCCATAGCTATTTTCAAAGGTCCAGGTGATAGTCAACTTTACTTTGTCCATAATATGAGGCCAGCGCTTTCCACTCACTTCATAGTATTCAATGTGATCAATTCGCCCATTAACTTGATACGTATTGGCATCATCACGAAAAACATGTTGTGCGTTTTCTTTAAAATGAGTGACTTCTAAAGCTTGATCTAATACATATTCACAGACACTTAAACATGCTTGCGGTTCAAAATATTTGAATGAACGATGGCTTTTTTTGACCTTTTTACGGAATTCATTTGGGTCTTGACTTTCTAAAAATTTTAGATAATCCGTCTTAGCTTCTGCAAGTTGGTTTTCAAGTTGTTCAGGGTCTCTTGGGTATTTAGCGCTAATCATATCCAAACTTGAAATCAGTGCAGGGTCTAGAAAGCTTACCGGACCGGTGCGGAGATATTTCTCAAGTGAGTCGTTCCTCAGTCTGAGCTTGGATATAGCTAGATCGTAGTTTTGATATCCTTCGAAACTTACATTTTTGTCAAAAGTAAAATCATATAAAATGCCGATAAATACGGTAGGTAAATTAAGCGGTTGCATCAGCCAAAATGCAGTGCTACGGTGGTTTGGCATTAAAACTTCATTCTGATCTTTATGCCCAGGACTTTTTATGGTTATGTCCGTTGTAACTCCTCTCAGTACCTTGCTTTCCAACCCCTCACCCATGCCAATTGAGTCTTCATTGATAAATACAGATGCGCTGTCGTTTCCAGTGTGGAATTCAATTGTTTGGTATTTCGGCAAAAAAATGGTCGCACATCCTGAAACGAGAAGGATAATAAGTACGAGCGGGAGCAGGGATCTTAGCTTCATCCGCGCAATATAGGGTTGTCGCTTAAAATTAGGTAATAGTGAGGGGGTAATTTGTTTGCTGAATTTTTGTTAAACACAAAAAAGCCTCCCCTGTGGAAGACTTTTTGTGTTGTTGTGGAACTGCCGAGATTTGAACTCGGGTCCGGAGAAGGAATAAAATGGCGCCTTCTACATGCTTAGCGGTATTTATTGTCGGGAGAAAGCACGACTACCGCCGCCTGAGCTTTTCCTTATGCTTCTAATAAGTGCATCGGGTCGAAGCTGTCCCCAATGAATACCCGACATGGTCGACCGCTTCTATTGATCAGGCTGTCAGATAGACCCAACCGAAGCGGATGGCACTTGCGTAATCCTTAGGACTAGGCAGCCATTGCGAAGTTATTTTCGCCTGTTGTTGTTCGATAGCCGATATTTAAGAGCGTAGCTATCAGAGCTCTGCATGCTTACACCTTTATTGTCAACCCGTCGATACCTGTCAGCCCCAATAGGTTTGCTATAAATGCAGTCTACAAAGGTCGTGAAAATTCTCGGTTCCTAAAGGATATACACATAAAATTGTCGACTGGTCGATAGGTCGACTAATCGATGAGTCGACCAACTAGATTCCAATAACCTCTCCCGAAGCCTGAAGCTTTAACGAATCTGGAATATTTGAGAGAATAGAAAGCCGCAAAGCATCATACAAACGTTGCTTATTTCCCTTGCGATACGTCACCAAGCTAATTTCTCGCTCGGGTACTGGGGCAGCAAAGTGGTGAAGCCGTTTCTTGCGTTTCTGGTCCCAATCAATTACAGCCAATTCAGGGAGAATGGTCAATCCATCATAGGCATCCACCATCCGGATTAAGGATTCAATACTCCCGGAAGCATACTGCAATCCCAATGAGGCATGTCCTTGTTTCTTGAGTTCACAAAGTCGCATCACCTGTGTGCGCAAACAATGACCTTCTTCTAAAAGCCATAATTGGTCTAAGTCAAGGTCTTCAGCCAAGAGGAATTCTTTGTCAGGAAGTGTTGCATGCTTACCGGCATACACGTAAAAGGGTTCATAGAATAAGGGCGCTTCATGCATTCCTGCATGTTTGCTTGGAGTGGCCAAGATTCCTGCGTCTAAGCTGTCTCGTTCTAAGCGCGATAAAATCTCTTCGGTAGTCAACTCTTGAATATGCAAATTCACCAGAGGATGTGCTTGAGTAAACTGTTTCAAAAACAAAGGAAGTAGATAAGGCGCTAGAGTAGGGATGATGGCAATACGCAGACTCCCTTTTAGCTCATCGCCTTTCTCATGTGCAATCTCTTTCAAGCTATTCACCTCATGCAAAATCTTCCTGGCCTGAGCAATAATGCGAATGCCTTCCTCTGTTGGGCGCACAGGTTGTTTGCCACGGTCGAAAATCAAACAGCCCAACTCTTCTTCCAACTTCTGAATCATTGCACTCAAGGTGGGCTGAGTTACAAAACAGGCTTCTGCAGCACGCACGAAATGCTGTTGCTCCTCAAGGGCTACGATATATTCCAGTTGCTGTAAGTTCATTATAGATTGAGTCTATACAAAGATAGAAAATATCAGTTTGATAGATAAGTCAAGGAATAAGACTTTTGTAGAGACAATCAGCCTCAAAAAGTGCTATTGCCAATAACCCTAAGGTTTACCGAAGAATAAACGTAATTTTAAGAATGGAAAATACCATGGATAATTCAAGCAGTAAAGGAAAATGCCCAGTCATGCACGGGGCCAATACAGAAGTAAAAAGTTCAGTAATGAATTGGTGGCCAAATGCCCTCAACCTCGACATCCTCTCGCAACATGACACCAAAACAAACCCGCTTGGGGAAGACTTCAATTACCGCGAAGCATTCAATAAACTCGATTTTGAGGCAGTCAAAGAAGACGTTAAAGCCCTAATGACTGATAGCCAAGATTGGTGGCCAGCCGACTGGGGACATTACGGAGGCTTAATGATTCGCATGGCTTGGCATAGTGCAGGAACATACAGAACAGCAGATGGAAGAGGAGGAAGCAATACCGGAAATCAACGTTTTGCTCCATTAAATAGCTGGCCAGATAATGTCAACCTCGACAAAGCACGTCGTCTCTTATGGCCCATCAAAAAGAAATATGGAAATGGATTATCCTGGGCGGATCTATTCATCTTAGCCGGAAACATGGCTTACGAATCCATGGGCTTTAAAACATTTGGCTATGCTGGTGGCCGAGAAGATATCTGGCATCCTGAAAAAGACATCTACTGGGGTGGCGAAAACGAATGGCTCGGTAAGTCACGTTATGAGCATAAATCTGATAGCAATTCACTCGATAACCCCTTGGCCGCAGTACAAATGGGTTTAATCTATGTAAACCCGGAAGGAGTAGACGGAAAGCCTGATCCGCTAAAAACTGCGCAGGATGTCCGCACCACCTTCAAACGTATGGCCATGAACGATGAAGAAACCGTGGCATTAACGGCTGGCGGTCATACAGTAGGAAAAACCCATGGAAATGGAGACGCCTCTAAATTAGGTGCAGAACCTGAAGGAGCGGCAGTAGATGAACAAGGTTTCGGATGGAAGAATACCCAAGGTAAAGGAAATGCCGAAGACACCATCTCAAGTGGATTAGAAGGCGCCTGGACCACCACCCCAAACAAATGGAATCATACCTATTTTCATCTGCTTTTGAATCATGAGTGGGAATCAGTTAAAAGTCCAGCAGGTGCATTTCAGTGGGAGCCTATCAATATGAAGGACGAAGACAAACCCCTCGATGCCCATATTCCAGGTGTTAAAAGAAACCCCATCATGACCGATGCCGACATGGCTTTGAAGATGGATCCGGAATACCGCAAGATTTCAGAGCGCTTTTATAATGACCCAGAATATTTCCAAGAAGTATTTGCTAGAGCCTGGTTCAAACTCACCCACCGTGACCTTGGCCCAGCAAGTCGCTACCTTGGTTCGGATGTTCCAAAAGAAGAACTGATCTGGCAAGATCCAATTCCAGCGGCGAACTATACGCTGAGCGATGCGGAAGTTCAAGAACTCAAAACAACTCTTTTAAATTCCGGACTCACCCGTACAGAGTTGATTAATACCGCATGGGACAGCGCAAGAACATACCGGGGTTCCGATTATCGAGGAGGAGCCAATGGTTCGCGCATCAGACTCGCCCCACAAAAGGACTGGCAAGGAAATGAGCCAGAACGTTTGGCAAAAGTGCTGAACAAATTGGAGAACATTCAATCCAGTCTGGACAAAAAAGTGAGTCTAGCCGACCTAATTGTTTTAGGTGGATCAGCTGCAATTGAGCAAGCGGCAAAAGAAGCTGGGGTTTCGATTCAGGTTCCTTTTACTCCCGGACGTGGTGATGCCACTGCAGAAATGACGGACAGTGAATCGTTTGATGTGCTTGAACCTATTCATGATGGCTTCAGAAATTGGCTTAAAAAAGACTACGATGCCGCACCAGAAGACCTGCTCCTCGATAGAACCCAACTCATGGGACTCACTGCCCCAGAAATGACCGTATTAATCGGAGGGATGCGTGTACTTGGCACCAATCATGGGGGAAGCAAACATGGTGTATTCACCAAACGCGAAGGCGTGTTAACCAACGACTTCTTTGTTGAACTGACAGACATGCGCTATGCTTGGAAACCCGCTGGAAGAAACCTCTACCACTTCATCGATAGAAATACCAATGAGCCCGTTTGGACAGCCACCCGAGTGGATTTGGTGCTAGGATCGAACTCTATTCTACGCGCCTATTCTGAGCTCTACGCCCAAGACGACAATAAAGAAAAGTTTGTCAAAGACTTCGTAAAAGCCTGGGTAAAAGTGATGAATGCCGACCGATATGATGTGAAGTGATTTCAGTCTCTGGCTAAATGCCAACTGTTCGCAAAATTCCAAATCACAAGTTCCATACTGATTGCTATCGGTATGGAACTTTTTAATTGGAACTTATTAATTTTCTAGGTCGATTGAAATATTGACTTTCCCACCAAGGCCTTTTTCAACCAGGTCATAAAGGGTTTTTAAGGTCATGGTACTGCCATCATTTTCAATGCGAGAAATGAAGCTGCGTTTTTTGTCAACTATTTTACCGAGCTCCTCTTGAGTCAACATTTTTGCTTCCCGAGCCTTTCTAACTAATAGGCCTATTTTAAACGACTCTGCTTCTCTTTCTAATTCGTCTCTGCGTGTGGTTCCCCTTAAACCGTAGACATCATCTTTAATGTCTTTCCAAGAAAGCGTTTGTGGGCTATTTTTCTTTTTCATGATAATACCTCTCTTTTAGTTTTAATGCCTTTTCGATTTCGCTTCGGGGCGTTTTTTGAGTTTTTTTAACAAATCCATTCAGAAGAATTACCAGATTTCCATCATCAAAAAAGCAAAAGATTCTCCAGATATTAGATCCGAGCCGCACTCTTGCTTCATAAAGACCTTTTGATCCTGTAATGAGCCGCAAGTACTTGCTCGGAATCATTGGAATAATTTCTATGGCCTCCATAATCTTAAATATCTTGTTCTGAACTTTTTCAGGCTGTTCATTCAAGAAGTTTAGAAAATGATCTTGGTATGCAATTACTTCTCTGACTTTTTTCATTTCAAATGTAACTTTAAAGTTACTATCTTCCAAATTTTTTAATCCAAATGGGATTGAGTACCACTTCAGAGTGATTAAAATAGGAGGAAGAATAGATTCAAGTCTAAGCTCAATTAGCAAGCATTAAAAGCTGGCAAGTAGGAGTTTACCAATCTGTGACAAAGGTTTGATAGTAAAGTGACGAAGGAGGGGTTTATTCTAAAATCTCCACCTCCGCAATGCCACTCACAAAATAAGCGCGTCCGCTACGTTGTTCAATGCAGCGGTAGCGGGTGCGGCGTTTTTCACCCTTGATGAAAATCATGCCGTTATTGATTCCAAACTTGGTCCCGGGTGGTAGGTCGTCGAGGTGAATTACGGGGTGTTCATCGTAGCGCGTCAATACCTTGTAGAGATTTGGGTCGCTACAACTGGATGCAGCAGGGTTTTTTAGGTAACGCTGCAAGGCAGTTTCTACGTCATCAGGGAAGATTCCTTTACCAAGATATGGAACCATCAAGTTTTGGAAAAAGGCTTTCCATTCCTTACCATGGGGGTCAACCGAATTTTGGTAGCGGTTCCAGGCAACAAGGTGAGCAAGTTCATGCACCAGGGTGATAAAGAAAGAATAAGTATTGAGGTTATGATTTACAGAAATACGGTGACCCTTGCCATCGTGTGGTGGACGGTAATCTCCCAACTTCGAACTGCGTTGTTTACTCACGCGCATATGCACCTTGAGCTCAATGATGAGTTCACAAATGGAAGAAACAGTTTCTGGAGGGATGTATTTAGCGAGCCCTTTTTCTAAATCTTGTCGATTCATCCTTGCACTTCAAGATTATAAAAGAATCTTTGAAGTGCCTATGCTTTTTTGAGGAATACTTCGTCGAATTATCAACGAAAGGCGAGCAACATTTCCTGTTTTTTTTGTCTTGTATACAATGCGACTGCTTTCTCAGCTTTTCTTTTGCCTTCTTTTCACTGCATCTATCGCCCAACCCAAAGACTGGAATACTTGGTATTTCGGACTGAAATTAGGTATCGACTTTAATAATGGTTCGGGCACTATTTTAACCAATTCGACACTTAGCGCCAATTATGGAGCAGCATGTCAATCCTATCCGTCCAATGGTTCTTATATGATGTTTACGGATGGTAAGCGAATTTATTCAAAAGACTTCCAGGCTATTCCGGGTCAATTTTCACTAAATCAGCCAGTCTTCTCTTTCATTATTCCAGACCCGGCAAAGGCCCTGAATTATTATGTTTTTGTGGTGGACAATAACAATGAGATTCATTATCAGCATGTAGATCATTCTCAGCCGAATGGTATTGGTGTTGTCGATCAAGGAGATCAACTTCTCCGGAGTAATGCCGATCATCATTTCACAGCAGTTAAACGCTTGTATGGTGACGGATATTGGCTGATAACCCACACACGTGGATCGGATGAGTTTGTCGTTTATTCGGTTACCAAATCTGGCATTTCGAGTACGGGGGTGACCTCCAATACAGGCACCGCTACCTCTACCGTGAATGTGTATACATACGGAAACATGGTGAGCGATAAACAAGGTTCTCGCATTCTTCATTGCTTTTCAAAATTAGGTTCCGGTTCGCACGGAGAGCTCTTCAATTTTGATAAACAATGTGGTACATTAAGCCTTAGCCAAACACTTGAAGTTAATTCTAGTGCTTATTGTTGCCAAGGGGCCTTCTCTTTGAATGACAAGTATGTTTATGTTGCACCAGGCATAAGGCAATATGATTTGAGCGATGTGTCTCCAATACTTAAAGGCAGTTTTGTTTCTGGGTCTGGAGCTGGTGAATCTCCCAAAATGGCCTTGGCACCAAATGGAATACTCTATTTAAGTCGCGGAGACAATGGGAATGTCACTCCAAAAGTTTGCACCATCGAAGGAGCGAATACGGCTAACCCAATCCTCTACTTTGATAAAGTCAACCTGAATCCCAATCCCGATTACCGCTATGTGGAGAATTTTCCAATGTTTATTATGGATTGGACAGAACCTACCCAAGACCCTAATTACCCGTTTCCTGATATTTCAATTGTTGGCGGTTGTCTTGGATCACCAACGGAGTTTCGGGCAGCCGGGAATTTTCAATATGATTCGGTGAAATGGGATTTTGGTGATGGTGCGTCATCTATACAGAAAAACACAAAGCATCAGTTTCAATCCGTTAATTCGTATCAAATTGTTTTTCATTGGTATCTCTGTGGAAATGAATACACTATAAACCAGTATACTTGGCCGTTGACCGAATCGCCAGAATTTTCGTTTGGCTCCGATACTCTACTTTGCGCATCGACACAGCTGGATCTTATTGGTCCGGCAAATGCCACATCCTATCTTTGGGAAGATGGATCAAATTCTACCTCTAAACGGATTGGCGAACCAGGCCTATATTGGCTTAAAGCAGGAGCTTCAAACTGCTATTTCACAGATAGCATTTATGTGAGCTTCCGTCCGGATGTCTTGGTGGAACTAGGAACTGGCTTCCAACTTTGTCCCTATGATTCACAATTAGTTCGCTTAGATGCAGGCAAAGGCTTTGAAGAATATCGATGGACGCCAACTGGAGATACAACCCAATGGATTGATGTCAAAGTCACGGGAGACTACTATGTCGTGGTTCGCGATTTTTATGGATGTCCGGGGAATGATGGGGCTACAGTCGAACGACGATGTCCGGTGTATTTAGAAATCCCAAATGCTTTCACTCCCAATTCAGATGGCATAAACGATGTTTTTTATGTGGTGGCCAATGATGTGGTGGAAATGGATCTGAAAATTTACAATCGGTGGGGATCTGAAATTTATCAAAGCCAATCGATTACCGACACATGGGATGGCTTGGTAAAAGAAAAGCCCGTCCCGGAGGGAGTTTATATGGTCTTGCTCAGCTATTCAGGCTATGAAAATGGACAACTAAAACGATTCCACCAAAGGATTCCATTGCACCTAATTCGCTAAGAGATACCTTCGATCTTTTTAATCAGACGAGCAATTGAAGCGGCATCCATTCCGCATTGGGCATAGAGTTCTTGTTGGGTGCCTTGTTCAATGAATTGGTCAGGAATCCCCAATCGAATTACGCGATTCGTCTTTCCATGCTTGGCCAAACATTCTAAGATAGCAGAGCCAAATCCTCCATCTAAGCAGCCATCTTCTAAGGTAATAAGTGTTGGGTGATGATTGGCTAGATGAAGCACTAATTCTTCATCCAATGGCTTGATAAAACGGAGGTCGGCATGGGTGGTATGGATGTTTTCTTGCGCCAATTCTTTGCAGGCTTTGATGGCTTCATTGCCCAAGGTTCCAATGCTCAGGATTGCGGTTCCTTTGCCTTGCTGGATGATTTGTCCTTTGCCAATTACCAGCTCCGTCATGGTATTGCGCCAGTCTATAATTTCCCCATTTCCTCTGGGGTAACGGATGCTGAATGGTCCATCATCATACACTGATGCGGTGAACATCATATTTCTGAGTTCATGTTCGTTCAAAGGGGCAGCAACAACCATGTTTGGAAGGCAGCGCAAGAACGCAATATCAAAGGCGCCATGATGCGTTGGTCCGTCTGCACCAACTAATCCCGCTCGATCTAAACAGAAGCGTACCGGCAAATTTTGCACACAGACATCATGAATAATTTGATCGTAAGCCCGCTGCGCAAAGGTGGAGTAGAGGTTGCAAAAAGGAATCATGCCCTCAGCTGCCAGGCCTGCTGAAAAGGTTACCGCATGTTGTTCCGCAATGCCCACGTCAAAAACACGATTTGGCAAGGCTTCCATCATTATATCCATAGAACAGCCACTCGGCATAGCTGGTGTGATACCTACAATTTTCTCGTTCTTTAATGCAAGCTCCAATAAGGTATGACCAAATACATCCTGATATTTAGGGGGCTTAGGTGAATCACTTGCCTTTTTAATTTCTCCGCTGAGCTTATCGAAAGTTCCAGGTGCATGCCAGAGTGTTTGTTCTTTTTCAGCGGGCTCAAAACCTTTGCCTTTCAAGGTAAGTACATGCAATAATTTCGGACCAGGGATCGATTTTAACCGCTCCAATTCCTTGACCAGGCCAAGCGTATCATGCCCATCAACCGGACCGAAATATTTAAAATTGAGGGATTCAAAAAAGTTCCCTTCTTTGCCTAGAAGTTGGTAAGCCGTGGTTTCCATCTTTTTCAAAACGGATTCGGCCACACCCTGATCTCTAGCATGGCGAATCGTCTCTGCCACCCCTTCACGGAACTCCGAATTGGCTTCATTTCGGGCCAGGCTATTGAGGTAATTTTTCAAAGCTCCCATGCTCGGGTCGATAGAGATAGAATTATCATTGAGCACCACCAGCATATTGGTATCAAGGGAACCCGCGTGGTTTAAGCCTTCGAAAGCCATGCCGCCCGTCAAAGCCCCATCGCCAATTACCGCAATATGTTGTCGAGTTTTGTTGCCTTGCAGCGCTGCAGCTACCGCCATTCCTAAAATTGCAGAGATGGAAGTGGAAGAATGTCCCGTTCCAAAAGTATCATATTCCGATTCTTTGCGTTTCGGGAATCCGCTAATTCCACCCTTCTTTCTATTTCGTGGAAATTCATCGCGACGACCGGTCAACGCCTTATGCGCATACGCCTGATGGCCAACATCCCAAATCAGTTTATCATCTGGAGTATTAAACACATAATGCAGGGCAAGCGTCAGTTCGATAACCCCCAAATTCGCACTAAAATGACCGCCATATTTTGAAATGGTATCGATCAAAAATGCTCGGAGTTCTTTTGCAAGTTCAGGCAATTCTGAACTGCTGAGTTTTTTTAAATCAGCAGGCAGGGATATTTTTTCCAAAAGCCGGTAGGAGTCAGTCACAGGGGCAAAGTTAGACATTAGGCGACTTTCTTCTATAAATGGTTTACTTTGTAAGAAATAATCAACACGTTAAAAATAATAGGTGATGAAAAAAGTACTGATTTTCCTTTCCATTGTATCCCTGGTATCATTAGTAAATCTAACAAATGCTCAAAATATAGACCCTTGTATGAATTACGACTGGGTGAATAATTCTGGTGGAGGAAGTCATGACTTCAGTGAGGCAACGGTAGCAGATGAATTCGGTAATCAATATGTAGTGGGTCGATTTATGGGATCCGAAACTTTTGGAAGTCAAACATTAAACTCTACAGGTCAATCCGATGTTTTTGTAGGTAAAATGGATAGCCTCGGCCAATGGCTGTGGGTAAGACAAGGGAAAGGCACGGAAACTTTAAATGGAAATTCGATTGAATTAGATAACACAGGAAACCTTTATATCTCAGGTTCATTTTATGGCGATGCTGTTTTTGGAACCGATTCCGTATTTAGTTCGAAAATTTATGCAGATGCCTTTGTGGCCAAACTCGACACTTCTGGAAATTGGTTATGGGTTCGCGAGGCAGGAGGAAACAACCACGATTATGGTTATGGGCTGGAAGTTGACTTGTCTGGTAATGTCTATTTAACTGGAAGAGTTGGTGGTTTGGCGAATTTTGGAGGAACTACCATTGGTACGCAATATCGTCCGGGCACAACGTTAATTAGTGTAAATATATTCGTGATTAAATTGGACAGCGCCGGAAACTGGATTTGGGCGACAAGCTCTGAAGATGCAAATCAAGGAACTAGCTCCAAGCTTATATCAGATGCATCGGGCGAACTATATGTGGTTGGTCATTTTCAAGACAATATTGTGTTCGGAAGCACACAACTTACAGGAAACGGAAAAAGCGATTGCGTTATTTCAAAGATAGATAGCAGTGGGAACTGGCTTTGGGCTAAATCTTTTGGAGGAAGTTCTTGGGATATTACAGAAGCAGTTACCTTAGATGGGCAAGGAAATATTTTTATCGGTGGGAGCTTTGAATCCACTGTGGATTTTGGAATGACCACACAAATAGCAAATGGAAACACGGATATCTTTCTAAGTAAAATGAATGCTTCTGGAAATTTTATATGGACAAAAACAGCCGGCGGCTCGGCAGCAGATGCTCTACTCGATTTAGAAACAAACTCCCAAGGAGATGTATTCGCCACAGGTCATTTTTCAGAAACGGCGAGCTTTGGGTCTCATCAAGCCATTTCCGAAGGCATGTTTGATATTTTCATCAGTAAAGTTGATGCGAGTGGTAACTGGATTTGGACAAAAACTGCTGGCTCTGATTTAGCGGATGATGGTAGAAGCGTTGCAGTCGATATTTACGGAAACGTTTATGTTGCTGGCTATTTCCAAGGTGGACTTTCCTTTGATCAGCACGCATTGAATTCAAATGGAGGCTATGATGTTTTTAACCTGCGTATGACAAGTAAAATTATGGATTTAGCTCCAATGACTGGCGTAGTTGCAGACTGTGGCAATGCGATTTTTATGCCAGGGCAGGCTATGAACTACGCAACGGCACTTTGGACTCCGAGCACAGGCTTAAATGACCCAAGTATGATAAATTCGGCGGCTAATTTGCTGCAATCCACAGAGTATACTTTAACAGTTACGGATGGATGTGGTCAAACCTTGTCTGAAAAAGTTCAGATTGATATAACTCCGCTGCAAATCAACGCAGGCTCAGATGCAACGGTGAGTCAAGGCACCTCAGTTCAGCTGGACGCTCAAATCAATAATTGGATCCTGGGCACTCAATTTCTATGGAAACCAGGTACAGGATTGAATGATTCTACAACTCAAACCCCTATCGCTACTCCACAAATAACAACAACCTATATTGTTAGAGTGACAATGCCCTCAGGATGCACCAATACAGACACCATTACCATCAATATCATTCAACCAAATGCTTTAGAGGAAACAAGGGCTATAGGTGCTTTTAACGTGTACCCAAACCCAGCCAGCAACTTCGTGCATGTCATCTGGCAAATAAATTCAGCTGAGCCCGTTCATTGTGAAATTATCAATCAACAGGGGCAAGTCATCCAAAAGCAGGTTTTTGAATCGGGAAATGAGGCCATACTTGATGTGCATGGGATTCAAGCCGGATTTTATTGGATACAGCTAACACAGGGCACTATAAGCCACGCTTATAAGTTGGTGAAGACGCAATAAACGATTAAAAGAGAGCTAGATTAATTACTTAGAATATTTCGCATTTAGATTACTACCGTCGAGGAGTAGATCAATGCTTTTTTCGATGCGACGTAATTTCGTTTCTTCTTTTTTGGCATCTGAGATGTATTCCAAATATTCGTTTTGATGAGAGATAGATAGGGCTTTGAAACTTTCGTTTGCCTTGGGATTTTGTTCTAAGGCCTGCTTAAATGCTTCCGTCATCGTATCAAGCGGCTTTTTTGTCGTTTTCTTGGGGACGGTTTTTCCTGCGTCAATCAATGCAGCAGCCTCCAAGGTATATTCTCTCAAAATGGCATCTTTAGGTAAATCGTTTAATGATGTGATCTTCCCAAATTGTCCCATCGCTGAGTTTTCACCTCTTCCCTCCATCACGCCATACGAGTCTTTCATAATTGGAGCAAGCCAAAAACTAAAAGAACAATGTGCCTTGAACGAGGCGATATGACATAGGATTTTTCCCTTATAAAGAAAGCAGGGGTACTGCCATTTGATTTGCTCTTCTAACTCAGGCAAGGTGTCGAGCAAAATGGAACGCAGATGCCGCAAAATTGGTTGTGCAAATTCTGCAGCATTGGCGATATATTCCTCCGTGTTTTTCGCTTTAGCCATCATGCAATTTAATGAATGACTCGCAATAACGTGTGGTCGCGAAGCCAATTAACTACACCAATTCTTCTCCATCTTAAAATGCGGAATTCCTACTTCAGTGAACTCATCACTAATGGTAGAATAGGCCAAATCATCATAAAATTGTTTGGAGCTTTTGCGCGCATGCAGTTCGATGCAGCAGAAGCCTTTTTTGATGGAAAATTCTTCGGCATAACTCACCAAACGCGTGCCGATTCCTTGTCCTTGATGCCCATCATCCACAGCGACTTGGCGCATTTTTAGGTGCTTATCATCAATAGGAAGTAAAGCCATACAGCCTACAATCTGCTCATCGATATAGGCGGCAACATGGAACTGATTTCCTTCTGTGTCGAGTTCTTCTTGGCTGAAGGAAAGGCCCAAAGGTTGACGTAAAATTTTGTCGCGAAGCGCTACGGTATCTAAATATTCTGGAGATTGGAATGCTACCAATCGGATGACTAATTCACTCACTCTAATTATATTGATGATGAAACATGGGGTCCTAAGTTTCGAATGCCTCGGCGAATTCCGAATGCTTGAACCAGTGTAAACAGGGCAAAGATAAGAAGGGAGGTGAAAAGTACCGCGTTTTGAAGACCTTCATTGAGCATTAAGCCATAATCACTTGCTGTGTCATAAAGCCAAGATTGAATAAGCCAAACTACGAGGAGTGCCAAGATGGAAATGCCCCCCATCATCATAAGCAATACACGGAAGTATGGTTGGTAGATTTGGCTGGGTTTCATGCCCAAATCTAGCAGAGTTTTTATTTCATAAGCATTGCGGTTGAGGCTTAATTCAGCGTATTGAAAGAAGCCTAAAAAGGAGAGAAGCAGAATCAAAATAGAAATAAATCCAAGAATTCCACCCACCATTTTTAGTGCATTGCTCAAGCGAGCATTTTTTAGTTGTTCTTCATTGCTCTCGTAAGCATGCGAATCCAAATACTGGAGTAAGATTGGGTTAGACGGGTCCTTCACTTCCACCATTAACCGTGATGCCTCTGGTGTTTTCGTGCTTGAGACATATACTTTGTTGGCATATGCAAGAAAAGCATCGGGTACCAAAATACTCGGAATTCGTTCGGTATAGGCTACGATACGTGCTTGTTTATAGATGGGGATACCCAATGAATCAAAACGCAATTGAAAGCTAATCTGACTTAACGTTTTCGGAGAAACCTGAGGCATTCCCTGACTAGGGGCAAAACCAAAATTATAGAGCTTCAAATAATTAGAAGGAATTAGAATTGGGATTTCCTGTTCTCCAGGAGCCCATTTGAACTGCTCTAGGTCGCCATCTATCATGGCATTGGGCACAGATTCAAAGAAAAGTTCAGCAGCCAATCCGCGGTTCGATCCTTGGGTTCCTGGAAGGATAGAGCCTGAAGCAGGAAACTGATTGCTTCGAAATGGGGCCACCTGAACCACCCCTTTTTGTTTGGAAAGTTCATCCTGTTCTGCTTGTGAGAATGTGCGCGTCTCTCCGAAACTGCTCAACATGCTCACCCGTTTATTGATGATGAGGTATTCACCCCGAATGAGCTGGTTTTTTTGGTTGAGAAGCTGACTAAAATCTAGATAGGCTTGAAGGGTGAATAGTAAAAAGAATACGCCCAAAAAGGCACCAAGGCTACTTCCAATCAGCTGGGCAGGTTTTTGTCGAGAGAGCAGGAGTTGGCGCATCATAGATAAATCCTTTCATCTATAGATAAGGGCGCTTGATCATTTAAGGAACTCAGAATCAGTCCTGCGTTTTTCTTGTTTAAAACTTGCTCGATAAGCCGGCCCGCCTTTAATTGATTTTCTTCATCTAGGTGACTGAAAGGTTCATCCATAACCAAGCACTCAAAATTTTGCAAAAGGGCACGAATGATGGCTATTCGCTGTTGTTGACCTAGACTTAAAATGCCACATTTCTTTTTTAAACTTGATTCAATGTCTAGAGTCTTCGCCATAGCATGAATTTGCTGAGTTAAGTCTGTAATTGGGCGAATTTTTTCCAAAAGAATCAGGTTTTCTTCAGCCGTCAACTGCGGAAACAGCCGAAGGTCTTGAAAGACAAAGGCCATTCGTGATGATCTTAGTTCAGCCCATTGATTGGAAGAAAATCCTGAAAGTTCCTGATCATCAATGAATACCTGTCCTTCATAATCTTGTCGGCTGCCATGAAGCATGTGGAGTAGGGTGCTCTTCCCACGGCCCGATCTGGCACAAATCAAGTATTTCCTAGGCGACTCGAAACAACGTTCCTGCTCCCAGAGATTATTGGCTGAAAAGCTCCCTTTCAAAGGCAAAGGGACGATGTTTTTCAGCCTTATCTTCATCCTACTAGCTTTTTAGATTGATTTAATTCTTCAATGGAAGAGTTGCCCTTTTACTTTCTCGATTCATCGAATACAAATGGTCGAGCAAAACAATAATTTGAGGAAAAGAATTTTGTTCCTTATCGACCAGATTTATACTGAGGAAGCCGCGATTTTTGTTTTGATGGGCATATATTTCACTAAAAGGCTTGAATGCCGTTTCGAGCATGTCATAGCGCGAACCCATTTCTTTGGCTATCATCTCCTTCAGCTTTACAGGATAGCTTTCAAGATCGAGGCTGATATAGCCCCCATTTGGATGTTTATTCAGGAAGGGGCCAAGCGCATCAAACTCATTGCTGCTTAAGGTTTTTTCCATGGATAAATTGCTTGCCATTTCTGGGTCCATCATGATGCTAATTCCAGCTTCGGTATGGACCATAAAGAATTCACCCACGAAAGGAATTGTAAAGGTATATTTCCCATCATCTGGATGTTGCTTGCCTTTATCTAGGGCCTTCTGAAAGAGATCTTGGTCATTCACTTCAATGAACAGGGCGGCCTCTGGAATAGAAACTTCTTTTTTCTCTTCCACACCAAAATAGTTCTGTGTGATGCTGCGTGTTTCCATGCCGCTCATTGAAAAGGCAACATTTCCAGTGAAGAGGTTTTTCAATTCCTTTGTTTTAATCCCAAGGTCTGTCGCAACCTCTTCCAATCCAGCCTTACTTGTGGGGTTGTCCATCAAGTAATCATAGAGTCGACTGGCATTTAACTGCACTTGAACTGCCATGAATGGCGATTTTTTGGTGGTTTGTGCTAAGAAGTTTTTGCCGGCATCATTGCTATACATCTTGGTGAATTTGGCGTCTTCCTTTTTCTCAAAGGCAGTGCGGCTTTCACATACTACTTCCCCTGATTTGAATTTCATCGACATACCATAGGCAATCTCGCCGCTCTGTTTCATGAAGTTCAACCCAAGGTATTCGCTCGGTTGGTTCGCCAAAAAGGTGCTTTTCAGGTAGATAAAGATATCAGATCCTTTGATATAGCTTTCTTTATAAAGTGCCAATTGATCAAGTCCTGGTGCAGTTTTATTCAGAATTTCCTGAGCTTGTTCCAAAAGCCCACTACTATCCTGCGCCATATAAAGCAGGGCCGTTTCTGTATTCCAGATTAAAATTGGTCCTTCGATGCTTTGCACATAATGGATGATACCACTCGACTGAATGCTTTGGTTCATGCCAGCATGCTCAATTAGCTGGGTAAATTTCTCTTCGTTTTTAATTCCAAGAAATAACCCTCCAGAACCTGTAGTCTTAGATAAGAAAAGATGCGGATTGTCGGTAAAGCGAATGCCACTTGCTTTTGGGTCTGCAGCGATACTTTTTAATAGTGAAAGCAATTCCCCATTTTGATTTGAAAATAGGGATTTGGTCATGGCAAGTTCCATGATTTGTTCGCCATCGGCTTTTTTAGCTATGGAAGGCAGGTTAATGCTCATCACCATTTCACTTCCTTGCGGAACAAAGTTCGCGAGGCGTTTCGATCCACCAACTTGACCAACAAAAAACCAGGCTCCTACAGCAATGGTGCCAAGGATACCAATTACTAAAAGGGTTTTTTTCATGAAGTAAGGGGCTGTTTTTTCAAGCCCAAGATAGAGAATTCAGAATTTACGGCTTTGATTGTATTGCTCAAGCGGCCTAGTCCTTCAATTTCCATCTCAACCACATCACCGTCTTTTAACCACTGCACTTGGTAATTTGGGTCATTCAAGAGTCCTGTGCCATTGAGTTCCAAAAGGCAACCTGTTCCAACCGTACCGGACCCAATAACGTCACCTGGCCAAATATCTACGCCATAAGCGCAACGTTCTAAAATTTCGGCAAAGGTCCAATCCATGTCGCCCATATTGCCTTCCGACAAGAGTTCACCATTGACCCAGCATTTCATATTTAGTTTATAAGTATTCCCTGTATGTCCCGGTTTAGCAGGTGCTTTAAAGGCGTCGAGCTCGTCTGGAGTTACCATATAGGGCCCAATTACGGTACTGAAGTCTTTTCCTTTTGCGGGGCCAAGATTTAATGCCATTTCCTCCATTTGCAGCCGACGAGCACTCATGTCGTTCATGATCATGTACCCAGCGATATAGTCATCAGCCTCAGCGGCACTTATGTTTCTTCCTTTTTTACCTACTACGATGGAGGCTTCTAGTTCGAAATCTAGTTTGTGGAAATGATCCGGCATACAATCGATTTGACCTGGGCCTTGGATAGCATTATGGTTGGTAAAATAGAAGATGGGATATTCGTCGAATTGAGGGATCATATCTACCTTTCGGTTTCTACGGGCAGCTGCCACATGTTGACGGAAGGCATAACCATCTCGACAAGATGTTGGGTTGGTAATTGGGGCCAAAAGCTGTCCGTTTGCCACAGGAACCGCCATTTCGCTGTACTCGCCAGCGATCACTTTTTCATTGAGTGATTTCGCACGATTCATGGCGTTTTCTCCCATTTTCAAAAATTCTAGCATATCATCTGGCAAGGCATGATCCAAGCGTTGCATTGGATAAACTTGCTCTTCGTGAAATATTCCTAAATGGGCTTTGTCCTGAAAGAAAAATGTTACCAGTTTCATGCTTTATTCTTTTGCTACGAATATAAGGTGCATGGTGCCTAGGATGCCAATAATTTGGTAAAAGTCTTTTGACTCTATTGCTTTCGTGATTATCTCTCAGGGAGGTTTTATACTTGGAGCGACTATTTAAAGTTGGTTATTGAGTAACTCAACGGCAGTAATACGTTCGAAAAGTTTGGTTTGTTTCATGGCGTTAATCAGACGCACATGTTCCACCTTATGGGCGTCACTCCCTACCATATGAACCATTTTTGCTTTGAGGAGGAGCTCAGCGGTATGTTTGATTTGTGGGCCGTAATATCCAGCAAACGACATGAGGTTTAATTGAAAGAGGGCGCCACTATCAAATATTCTTTGATACGCTTCTAATGTTTCTTTATCCCGATTTCTGGTGAGGTATGCATAGCGTTCGGGATGAGCAAATACTGGCTTATACCCTTGAATGCGCAGATCGAAAAATACCTGAAGGAGTTCTGGGTGACTTTGGATATAATTGGTCTCAATCAAAATATGCTTATCACCAAAAGTGAGCAGTGGTTCTTTATTTTTGACCATTTGGATGAAAGCGTCATCCAAGTAGTATTCGGCCGCAGCTTCTAGCTCTATATCCATGCCTCGCTCTTTCACCGCCTCTTGAACAAATTCTAGTTTTTGCTGTATGATTTCTGGAGTATTGCGGTAGAATTCATACATAATATGGGGAGTGGTGATGATTTTGCGAATTCCATTGCGGGAAGTTCGCTCGATCATATCCAATGTGTCTTCCAAGGTTTTAGCACCGTCGTCAATGCCTGGAAGCATATGCGAATGAACATCTACTTCCAAAACATTTGCTGCCTTCCCGGGAGCTCTATCTCGGTTAAAAACATCTTGTATTTTGGATAGAATCCCCACTTAAACCTCGCTCAAAAAATCTTTTAATGAAATGATATTGGCAATTTCCATCGGATTCACATTCAGCGGTTCGGTGATATTGATGGTAAACCAATCAAGAATATAGGTGATTTCAAAAATCGTTGGAATGTCGACCCCCTCTGTTTCGAAAACAGCGACTTTGTTATTTTCACGCTCAAGCAGAGCAATAACAAAATCAAAACGTGCACTTACGCGTTCATTGGTATTGCTATTTAGCACCACGAAGTTGGAAGGAAGCTGACCGTAATACGATTCAATCACGTTATGATTGGCTTCAGGTAACATGCTCACAAAAGCCTCCATTTTTGCGTTTTCATTGAGCTGTTGGGCAAAACGAACTGCAACTCCGTAGAAGGCAGCATCACATATGATAGTATAGCGTCGATTGAGGGCCGATTGAAATTTCTTTTGTAGACTCTCAGCAGCCCCTTTCAAACGGTCTTTGTCTTGAAGGGTAGTAATAGCCATTTGCATGGATTCATCCACGTCTTCTCCAATCAGATCCGCGAATATGCGCAACATGAACCCCAGTGAAAAACCTAATGCCATGCGAGGTTGATAACCTCCTTCAATGGTATAATAGGTAAGTCCATGTTCTTTGGCTTTTTCCATCAATTGCCCACCTTGGGTAACAATCACAATGGTGGCTTTTCTGGCAATAGCCTCTTCGAACATGGTGAGAGTTTCTTCGGTATTCCCTGAGTAGGACCCAAGAATCACCAAAGATTTTTCATTGACAAAACCCGGTAAATAATAATCGTTGACCACTTCAACTGGAACAGGAAAGCGCTGTATAAACTGTGCCTTCGTGATGGTAGCGCCTATACCAGATCCACCGAGGCCACCAACAAATACGTTGCTAAAGTCAGTAGCCTTCAAGCCATGGCTTGTGTAGTTTTTCTGTACGTATTGCAATTGCTCGTAAAAGCTTTCTAATGAACTGTGATGTGTGATCATATCAAACAAGTATAATGAATAACAACTATATATATTAAGACTCTTACGTCTAATTGGTATTAGCTCTCTGCTAAAAAGTCCACGGTCGACAGTCGAGGGACCACAGCAATAAAGTTAGGATTGATGCTTGGCCCTTTCCCGTCTGTCATATCTTTTTCAGCGAAGGCGGATGTCCATTGCTATAGGTGAAGCGATCTATTTCCAGTCGCCGCCAATGCCGCTTCTTTCATCGCTTCTGTATAGGTTGGATGCGCATGGCTAATTCGACCAATATCCTCTGCAGATGCACGGAATTCCATGGCTACTACTGCTTCAGCAATCATGTCGGCAGCACGTGGTCCAATCATATGAACACCTAAAATTTCGTCTGTTGTTGCATCTGCTAAAACTTTTACAAAACCGTCTGTGTCCATCGATGCACGGGCTCTGCCTGATGCCATGAATGGAAATTTACCTGCATTGTATTTGATTCCTGCTGCTTTCAATTGCTCTTCGGTTTGTCCAACACCCGCCACTTCTGGCCAAGTATACACGACCCCTGGAATGAGGTTATAATTGATATGCGGTTTTTGTCCGGCGAGAATTTCGGCTACCATCACACCTTCTTCTTCGGCTTTATGTGCCAACATCGCGCCACGAACTACATCGCCAATCGCATAAATGTTTGGAACATTGGTTTGTAGGTGGTCATTCACCGCCACACGACCGCGCTCATCCTTTTGAACTCCCGCTTTATCAAGACCAAGATTATCCGTATAGGGGCGACGTCCAACTGCAACGAGGCAGTAATCTCCTTTAAATTCAACCGTTTCTCCTTTTGGATCCTCGGCAGTTACCGTAACTGCTTTTCCTTTTACAGAGGTACCAGTAACTTTATGTTTGAAGAAGAATTCAAACCCTTCTTTCTTCAATACTTTTTGAAGCTCTTTGCCCAAAGCCTTATCCATAGAAGGAATAAGGGAATCAGTATACTCCACCACAGAAACTTTTGCACCTAAACGTGCGTACACAGAACCAAGCTCTAGTCCGATTACACCGCCACCAATGATGATGAGGTGGTTTGGAACCTCAGTCAATTCCAAAGCTTCGGTAGAGGTGATGATGCGTTTTTTATCGATGTTGATTCCTGGAATGCTGCTTGGCTTAGAACCGGTAGCAATGATGGAATGCGTTGCTTCAATTTCTTGGATTTTTTCTCCCTGAATCTGAATTTTGGTAGCACTCAAATAAGAACCTACGCCGGTAAAAACATCAATTTTATTTTTCTTCATCAAATAATCGATGCCATCGGTATTGGCTTTTACAACACCGCGCTTGCGTTCAATCATTTGTTTGAGGTTTACCTTTAGGTTACTCAATTCGATACCGTGTGTGGTAAAGGTATGTTGTGCATTATGGTAATGCTCACTCGAATCAAGAAGCGCTTTTGAAGGGATACAGCCAACATTGAGGCAAGTTCCTCCAAGGCTAGCATATTTTTCAATGATGGCTGTTTTTAAGCCGAGTTGAGCACAACGAATGGCGGCAACATATCCGCCAGGACCAGAGCCGATTATGGCTACATCGTATTTTGACATATCAGGATTTTTCTGTTAAGCCCTGCGAAGATAACGGAATTCCCTTTTTTTAGGCCATGAAACACAGCCTTTTTAGCGGGCTCTTGATTATTTCAATTTTAGTACCTGTCCCAATGAAATCACATTGTTTTCTAGTCCGTTATATTTGCGCAAATCATCTACCGATAGTGAGTATTTTCTAGCGATACTGTACAAGGTGTCGCCCTTTTCAACTTTGTGTGTTGCTGGAAGTGAATTAGTAGGGACTTCTTTTTGAATGCCCTCTTTTTTATTGAGCTGCAATTTCTGACCGATTCTTAGTTCATTGCTGGTAAGGGCATTGATTTGTTTCAAGTCATCGACGCTCATATTGTATTTCTTGGCGATGGAATAAAGTGTTTCTCCAGTTTCAACGGTATGGATGAAGCTTGTGGTTTCCGTATCGGGGTGCTCTTCTTTGGCTGTTCCATTGATGATAAGTTCTTGTCCGATTTGAATCCCGAAGTCTTTTAGTCCGTTGAGTTCACGAATCTGCTCGACACTCATTTGGTATTTTCTAGCAATGCCGAATAGTGTTTCACCTGCTGCCACGGTATGAATTTGCACCTGGTCGCTATGGTCAGTGCGCTCCCTTGGAATGTTAACGGTGTCTTTTACTTCTTCAGGAGTTACAGCGGGCTCTCTGCTCATCTCTGGCACAGGCTCTTTTACCCTGGAAAACGTGTCTGTTTTTTCCTTCAGCGTAATGGTGTCACCAGATTTTACTGGATTTTGTGGTAAAACGACACGCATAACGGCACTGTCTGGGGTTTCATCTGTTTTAGGGACGATGCTTTCTGGGTTTTTCTTTTGCAAGAAGAGGGTTTGTCCTGGCGCAGGTTGCTCTCCATCTCTCCTGTCTAAGTGATTTTTTCGGTAGAGGTGTTTGAGTTTGATGCCATACATCTGAGAAATGCTCCACATGGTTTCTCCAGGCTGCACCACATGATATGGTACCGATCCTTTGCGCTTTTTTGGTTTGAGGTAAACTATTTCTCCAGGACTCAATTCTTGCCCCTTAGGAATATCGTTATAACGGCGAATTTGCCAAGCTCCCATTTCATTGCGTTTGGCTAGGCCAATGATATTGTCGCCCGGTTGCACGCGCTCTGCCGGAATCTCATTAAAGACGACCACACCATCTGCTTTTTCATTTTCTTTTGGCTCCTCTTTCGGTTGTTCGGCAACGACTTGTGGAACGATATCTAGATCACTCGGTTTTAAGTGGTCAAGCTTATCGAGGTCATGCCGTTCAATGATGGTAATGAGCAATGCTGGGTATTTTGGATTCGTTGCGTATCCCGCCTTTTTTAATCCATTCGCCCAACTTTTATAATCGGTACGGTCGTATTCAAAAAGAAAGGCATAACGCACATTGCCCATTAAAAATTCAGAATGGTCGATATAGGATTGGTAGGCCGAATCGTAGGCGCGGAAACATTCGTTTGCTTCATCATCATCTTCTATGATCGTTTTTCCTGTCCATGATTTTTTGCACTTGATACCAAAATGGTTGTTGCCTTTTGTGGCCAAGCGCGAATTGCCATTGCCCGATTCAAGGAGTCCCTGGGCCATAGTGATGCTCGCAGGAATACCCGTGCGGTGCATTTCTTGGACGGCAATTTTTTTATAAAGCTCGATATACTGCAGCGGCGTAAGCTTTTCATTCGCCCCAGAAAAGGCAAAGCTCAGCATGATCAAACTTATCCAAACGAGTCGCTTCATTAGTTTAGTTAACGCTTTTGGCAAAACTATTGATATCCTTGTTGTCAGGAACCCCTTTGTTTTTCACTTATACACAGGAAATTGATGAAGGTGTAGTGAAAAACCTCCCTTGGTTTTCAATAAATGCTAAATTTGTCCCGAATGAAGAAGAATTATCAGCGGAATATCGGTTCCCCTTTTTTATACAAACTGTTAGCCATTGCTCTTTTCAGCTTTATGTTGGGCGATGTTTCATATGCTCAACAGATTCCGGAGCCTACTTGGACTTATACCTTTTCTAAATCAGAAGTAGCTGTAGGTGATGAAGTTGAATTGGTGTTTAAAACCACAATTCAGCCGGGTTTTTATATCTATTCAAATGATTTTGACCCACTACTCGGTCCACAGCTTACTGAGGTGGAGTTCGATAAACATGCTAGTTTTGAACTAGTAGGCTCTCTTCGCCCAATCAATCCATCCAAGAAATTTGATGAGGTTTGGGATGGAGAGATTGGTTATTTTAAGAAGAAGGCAGAATTTAGACAAACTGTAAAAATTTTATCAAAAGACCCTGTCATTAAAGGGATCCTATATTTTCAAACCTGTTCAGATCAATCTTGTGTTTCATTTGATCCTGGCTTTAGTTTTACGGGATTAAAAGTTAAGGATGCCGAGAAAAAGGTTAAGATAGCCCCAGTCGAGACGCCGAACACACAAAAAATAGCAGACCCGAAGGAAATTGAGCCAAAAGAGATTGTGGTCGAGCGGGTGGATATTATTGATACGACTGTTCCTCCGGTAGTTGAAGAACGGGTTGCGCCTGCAGATACCGCTTCTGCTTCCGAGCCAGTAGTTGAGGAAGAGGAGGAAGAAGGTATTTTACAAAAAAGTCTAACGGCACTATTTCTCCTGGGTTTTTCCTTTGGGTTTTTAGCGGTTTTAACTCCCTGTGTTTTCCCCATGTTACCTATGACGGTGGCATTTTTTACCAAACGCCAAGGCAAGGGTGCAGGTAGGAAGATGGCACTGTTTTATGGATTGAGCATTGTCTTCATCTACACCACCTTCGGCCTATTATTGTCCTCATTATTTGGAGCAACTTTTGGATATGCAATTAGCACACATTGGGTGCCCAACATTCTCTTTTTCATAATTTTTATCATTTTTGGAGTATCATTCTTAGGGGCATTTGAACTGGTATTGCCAAGCTCATTTGTAAATAAAATTGATAAAAATAGCGACCGTGGTGGTTATATTGGGGTTTTCTTTATTGCCCTAACCTTGGTGGTTATTTCTTTTTCTTGCACAGTTCCAATTGTCGGTTCTGTTGCAATTTTAGCTGAGAATGGCGAGATAATGCGTCCATTGGCTGCCATGCTTGGGTTCTCCATTTCCTTTGCTTTGCCCTTCACCCTTTTTGCATTCTTTCCGCAATGGATGAGCAAATTGCCTAAGTCAGGCGGTTGGCTAAATTCAGTAAAAGTATTCTTTGGGTTTATAGAAATTGCTCTAGCATTAAAATTCTTCTCACAAGCGGATTTAGCCTACCATTGGGGAATCCTCGATAGAGATGTTTTCTTGAGTATATGGATAGTTATCTCAGCCTTGATGGGCCTCTATTTTCTTGGAAAACTCAAATTTTCACACGATAGCGATTTGAAATTTGTCTCAGTACCACGCTTTTTCTTCGCACTCGTTTCTTTTTCCTTTGCCATGTACTTGATACCTGGATTAGTTGGAGCCCCATTGAAACCATTGGCAGGAATCCTTCCTCCTTTGACTACTCAGGACTTTGTTGGCGGAACAGGAGCGGCTGAGGTAGAAAATGCGAATACACGTCAAGACACGGTGCTTTATTCCGACCTGCTACATATTCCATTAGGCCTCCCTGGTTATTTCGATTATGAGCAAGGATTACAGGCAGTGAAGCAGCAAGGAAAACCTGCATTCCTTGATTTTACCGGTCATTCATGCGCCAACTGCAGAAAAATGGAAGAAGAAGTTTGGCCAAACCCAGAAGTAGCCAATCGCCTAAGAGATAAGGTTATCATCGTTTCCTTATATACGGATGAAAAAACGGAAGTACCTGAATCGAAATGGTATGAATCAAAGCGCAATGGCCGAATGAAAAAAACCATAGGAGACCAGAATCTCGACCGTCAAATTGAACAATATAAGTCGAATGCGCAGCCTATGTATTATATCGTTGATCGTGAGGGTAAGGTTTTAAGCTCATTTAACGGGTATAAGAATGACCCGCAAGGTTTCGCAGCATTCATAGATGAAGGTGTAGCCGCATTTAACGCACAAAACAAATAATGTCACGTATCCGCCACCATTTCGAAGAAGCCCATGTGGCCTTGCAGCAGTTTCTTGCAGATGAGCAGAACTTTTTACGCATCGAAGCAGCTGGGGAATTGATGACGGAAAGCCTCAACCGAGGGGGTAAAATTATTTCATGCGGAAATGGTGGCTCCATGAGTGATGCCATGCATTTTGCTGAAGAGCTCAGCGGACGATACCGAGATAACAGAAAAGCCCTAGCGGCAGTTTCTATTTCTGACCCTACACATATAACCTGTGTCGGCAATGATTATGGTTTCGAGTTTATCTTTTCTCGCTATGTTGAGGCGCTCGGTAGTAAAGGAGATGTATTGCTCGCTATTTCAACGAGTGGAAATTCCAAGAACGTCATCAATGCGATAGAAGCGGCAAAAGCGAAAGGCATGAAAATCGTTGCGCTCACTGGAAAGGACGGAGGGGCTATTGCAAAGCTTGCTGACCTTGAAATTCGAGCGCCGCATAGTCTTTATGCAGACCGCGCCCAAGAAATCCATATTAAAATCATCCATTCGTTGATTGACTTTATTGAGCAGCAAGTTAAATAGCTGTATAGTTCGTTTGAATATTAGGCGATATAATTCCAAATTGTTGCCCGCACATGCAAGCAGAAACTTTGTTTTCTTTAATCATGAAAAACCTAGGCAATTTTCAATTGCGTGTAGAAGTACTAACAATTGACGAAGGTATTCAGCTAAATGAATGGAGCAATGGAATTTCTTTCCTACGCTTAAAGTTGGGAACAGAAACCCAAACGGTAAAAGTACAAAAGCAGTAAGTAGAGTTTCTTTCATCTTAAAGGAGCGTTTGGGCTCCCCTTTTTTTGTTTATAAAAAGCCAAGCAAGCGCATGATTCCCTGCTTCTTTTGATTTATTTTGCAGGCATGCAGATGGATGTGTTTGTGCCGTGTTATGTGGACCAGTTTTACCCGGAAACGGCAAAGAACATGGTACGCATCTTAGAAAGACTTGGCTGCAACATCAATTATAATACCGAACAAACTTGCTGTGGCATGGCAGCATACAATGCCGGACATTGGGATCAGGCGAAAGAAGTAGGGGAGAAATTCATCACCGAATTTTCAAAAGATCGACCTGTTGTTGGAATTGGTGGTGCCTGCACTGGGATGGTCCGAAATGATTTTACAAAGTTATTCCATAATACGGTCGTCCATAACCAGTGCAAACAGCTCCAGAAAAATCTCTTGGAGTTCACTGAGTTGGTGAGTTCTAAGCTAGATGTCGGTGCTATTCAGTTTCGTTTGAATGCTAATATTGCATGGATGGATGCCTGTCAAGCACAGCGTGAATGTGGAATTTTTGAAGCGCCAAGGCAATTGCTCGATAGGATTGATGGCTTAAGTTGGGTGGAACTTGGTGAACAACACATTTGCTGCGGATTTGGTGGTAATTATTCTGTGAGGAATGAGGAAGAGTCCATCGCATTTGGAAAAAGAAAAATCGCCTTGGCTGACTCATTGAACATAGACTACCTGGTTACCACTGATAGTAGCTGTCAGCTCCATCTCGAATCCATCATTAAAAACAGTTCTTCTCGTGTTAAGGTGCTCAATATCATTGATCTCTTGGCAGAAAGTATGCAATAATCATGAGTGAGTTAAACCGTTATTCTGAAACGCAGCTTCGTGCATTTACCGAATCCGTATTTGTGAAAATCGGATGTTCAAACCAAGATGCCAAGCAAGCTGCAGATGTGTTAATTTCTGCGGATTTAAGGGGAGTTGATTCTCATGGAGTCGCTCGCCTGTCTGGCTATGTCCGCCTATGGGAAGCCAATCGGGTCAAGAGTGCGCCCAAGATGAAAGTGGTGCATGAAACACCCTCCACCGCTACCCTCGACGCCGATGAAGCCCTAGGACTCGTTAGCGGACCAGCAGCCATGCGTATTGCAATGGAAAAGGCAAGAAACGTTGGTTCAGGCTGGGTAGCCGTGGAAAACTCCAATCATTTTGGTATTGCTGCATATCATGCTATGATGGCCTTGGAAGAAGATATGATTGGTATTGCCATGACCAATGCTAGTCCTTTGGTGGCGCCAACTCATTCTATTGAACGGATGTTGGGCACAAATCCAATGTGCTTCGCTTGGCCAGCTCAAAATCATCCTCCGTTTGTGGCAGACTTGGCAACAGCAGCGGCTGCAAATGGAAAACTAGAAATCGCACAACGGAGCGGAAAGAAGATTCCAGCAACATGGGTACAAGGAAAACACGGTGAACTAAGCGAAGATCCGGAAGAGCTAAAAAAAGGAGGTTCGCTCCTGACCTTAGGCTCCACCCCTGAGAACGGCAGTCATAAGGGATATGCGCTTTCAGCAGTGGTAGACTTATTTAGTGGTGTTTTATCTGGAGCAAATTTTGGTCCTTGGGTACCACCATTCGTTAGTTTCTTGCCTGTTCAGCCTGATTTACCTGGCCGCGGTTTAGGTCACTTTTTTGGCGTACTACGAGTAGATGCATTCCGTCCGAAAGAGGCCTATTTCAAATCCATGGAACAATGGATAACACGTTTTAAAGCTTCGACTCCGAAAGATCCAAAGCAACATGTTATCATCCCCGGAGAGCCCGAAGCGGCCTTGCATGCTGAGCGTCAGGTAGAAGGCATCCCCTTGGTAGCAGCAGTCGAGAAAGACCTGAATGAACTTGCGAAAAAATTCGATTTAAGGCTGTAATTTGGCTGCATGATTCGGGTTCTGCGCAAGGGAGAAAGGCATATTCATAAGATTGAGAATCTGGAAGAACTGGCTCATTTTGAGCATATCATCTGGGTAGATTTGCAAGACGCAAGTCCTACTCAAGTGGCGCAGATTGAACAGAAATTCTTGGTCAACTTTATGAGTGAGCAAGAGCAATCAGAGATTGAAACATCTTCCCGCTATGTCGAAACCACCGAACGGATCATTGCCAATTCCAATTTTCTCCAAGCAGAAGGCAAGGAATATGTGAACCATCCTGTCAGCTTTATTCTTAAGGGGCATATACTGTTTACCTACCGAGAAAGTGACCTTAAAACCTTTGCGGACACTGTTCGCAAGATCAAACAATTGGCCTCCTTCTCAGAAAATGGAGCGCAAATTATGCTCACGCTCTTCGAATCACGTATCGATTTGGATGCCGATATGATTGAGAATATTTCTCGAGAAATTGTCAACCTTAGCAAAGGCTTAAGTATCAAAAAACGGGTGGATGAGTCGCTACTTTTGCGAATTTCAGAGTTTCAAGATTTAACCATGGGACTGCGCGAAAACATCTTCGATAAACAGCGGGTGATTTCTTCCATGTTACGCAGTGATAAATTTGAAAAGCTGGAACAAGAGAAACTTCGAATTATCATCAAAGACATCAATTCCTTGCTCGAACATACTGCCTTTAATTTTGAGCGTTTGGAGTATTTGCAAGACACCTTATTGGGCTTGATTAATATCGAACAGAATAAGATTATTAAGATATTTACAGTGGCCTCTGTCATCTTCATGCCCCCAACCTTGATTGCCTCCATTTATGGTATGAATTTTCGCTTAATGCCTGAAATAGACTGGGAGATGGGCTATTTCTTCGCTATTATGCTGATGGTACTATCGAGTGCTACCACCTTATTTATCTTTCGCCGCAAGGGCTGGATCTAATATTCCCTATTGTCAAATTAGCGTCAAATGGCGGTCATGAAACGGTCATAATCACTCGCACCTCTTGCACGGGTTTTCTGCGCTTTTTAACTTGCCTTCATGTTAGTCAAAACTTTTGGAAGCGCAGTGTATGGAGTTTCGGCAATGACGATAACCGTGGAGGTGAATTGTGGAGATGGCGTTGTAGGTTATCATCTTGTCGGGCTTCCTGATAATGCGGTCAAAGAATCGTATTTACGCATTGAAGTAGCTTTCAAGAACACCGGTTTGGTATTTCCACGCAAAAAAGTGGTGGTAAATATGGCTCCGGCTGATGTGCGCAAAGAAGGTTCGTCGTATGATTTAACTATCGCGATGGGCGTTCTTGCTGCATCAGGACAAATTCCCATTGAAGCACTCGAAAGCTATCTCATCATGGGTGAAATATCCTTAGATGGAAGCTTACAGCCCATCAAGGGAGCTTTGCCCATTGCCATACAAGCGCGTAAGGAAGGTTTCAGAGGTTTTATACTGCCGATGCAAAATGCCAAGGAAGCAGCTATTGTCAGTGATCTGGAAGTTCTTGGGGCAGAACACCTGAATGATGTGGTCAACTTCTTTTCCAATGGAGTTGAATTAGAGCGCTTTGAAGTCGATACACGCAAACAGTTTGAAGATTCATTTTTTGATTTTGACGAGGATTTCTGCGATGTACGCGGACAAGAGAATATCAAGCGCGCTCTGGAAATAGCAGCGGCTGGGGGTCATAACGTGATATTGATTGGTCCACCAGGTGCAGGAAAAACAATGCTCGCCAAAAGATTACCCTCCATCTTACCGCCGCTCACTTTACAGGAGGCCTTAGAAACCACCAAGATCCACTCGGTAGCTGGAAGATTAGGCGAACATGTTGGTTTAATCGCAAGGAGACCATTCCGCTCGCCTCATCATACTATCAGTGATGTAGCTCTCGTGGGAGGAGGCGGAAATCCACAGCCTGGAGAGATTTCCCTCGCTCATCACGGAGTGCTTTTTCTTGACGAACTCCCAGAATTTAAACGTTCCGTACTAGAAGTAATGCGCCAACCCTTGGAAGAACGAAGGGTAACGGTTTCCCGTGCAAAGATGTCGGTAGATTACCCTGCTAGCTTCATGTTGGTGGCGAGCATGAATCCCTGCCCTTGCGGCTATTTCAATCATCCTGAAAAAGAATGCGTTTGCGGCCCAGGGGTGGTACAAAAATACTTGAGCAAGGTTTCTGGTCCTTTGCTCGATCGTATTGATATCCATATAGAGGTAACGCCGGTTTCCTTTGATGAACTTTCTGGTGAAAAAAATGCGGAAGAAAGTGAACAAGTTCGGGGTCGCGTAATTGGAGCACGAGAAATTCAACAGGCCCGGTTTTCGGAACAGAACGAAGTCTATTGCAACGCCATGATGCCGAATCATCAGGTGCGTGAGTTATGCAAGATCAATGCGGCGGGTGATAAACTGCTAAAAACGGCCATGGAGAAACTTGGACTCTCCGCTCGCGCCTACGACAGAATTTTAAAAGTGAGTCGTACCATTGCTGATTTAGCTGGTAGTGAGGATATCAAAATCGAACATCTAGCGGAAGCCATTCATTTTAGAAGCCTAGACAAAGAGGTGTGGGGAGTATAACGCATGAAGTCACCCTATAAAATATTCCACGTTAGGGGCCAAGAAGTCATGTTAGATTTCGACTTGGCTGAATTGTATGGAGTTCAAACACGAGTACTTAATCAGGCCGTTAAGAGAAATACTTCCAGATTCCCTTTTGACTTTATGTTCAAACTGAGCCCAGACGAGTGGGCTGATATGTCATCACAAATTGTGATGACATACCCCAATAAACGTCCAAAAGTATCTCCGCCTTATGCATTTACGGAACAAGGGATTGCCATGCTTTCCAGTGTACTTCGCAGTGAAAGGGCGGTTCAGGTGAATATAGCCATCATGCGCACCTTTGTGTATGTGCGTCATTATGCTGTATCTCATGATGAGTTGAGTACCCGGCTTGGTGAGCTTGAAGGGCAATTTAATCATGTGTATGAAGCGCTGAATTTCCTTCTCAAACAGGAGGAGGTCAATGCACTCCAATCTGAGAGAGATCCAATAGGGTATAAGTAAGCTAGTTTGCCAATGGCTAAGAATAATAGAGGAGAATCTTACGTTACTATGCAAAGTCCCTGTTCATATGAAAACCACCTGCGTAACGATTAGTGTTCTTTTTTTAAGTCAATTATGCTTAGCGCAAAACAAAAACCTAGATTATTCCAAAGCGATTAAGCTCTACAATCAAACCACGTACAACTTGACCACCAAGACTTATGAGTCTCAAGACACGACTGGCAATTATTTATTTCAAACGGAAGAGAGCTTCCAGATTTTGCAAGCGAATATTGCCTTTCAATGGAAAATGAACAATAACAATTTCCATGAAATTCAACTTGTTGATTTCCGAATTGGAAAACATGGCGTGAAAAGCGAGCAGAAGAATGATAAAACCAATGCTAGCCTTACGTATAACGGACAGTATACCACACTAACAGCTATTGCAATTGGCTACGATTACATCCTAAATTTTAACAAAAGGGCAGATAGAAAATTTGTTCCGTCATTAGGTATTGGTGGCACACCCTATTTCGTTCGGCAAAAGCGGGAACCATACGTGTCACATGCATTCCCTGTTACCGATACACGAATTGGTATGAAGCTTTTTGTTAGTCCAAGAATCTCCTATTATTTGAACTCCAGATTCTTTCTTGATTTACATATTCCAATTTGTGTAAGTGATATGCAAGTGCACCAGAATCAGGTGAAAAATCCAGCTTTCACATCGGAACAACAAAAAACGAGCACGGTTAACTTCACCCAATTTCCTAAAATATTCTATGGGCGAATAGGTGTTGGTTTAAAAATTCAGTAACAAGCAAATCTTGTGAATTGAAGGTTATTTTCGCGTATTTGCGACAGCTAATGCGTAATTATCTCTGAGCATGTCCAAGGAAGCCAATTCGAACTGGATAACCTACTTTTCATATAGCCTCCTCTTTGCGGTTGGTATCTATATCATTTTAAGAGCGGTCTATGTGCCTTTGTACAGTGACGAGGCAATGACTTTTTTCATTTATGTGAAAACAGGAGGATTTGACCCCTTTCTATCTTTGCAAAGCGCTAATAATCATGTGTTAAACTCAGCATTAATGCGCGTGAGTTTCCTCTTGTTTGGTGATGCGCCATTTGCCTTACGACTGCCCAATGTGCTCTCTTATTGCATTTTTGCATTTTATGTACTGAAGATGCAAAAGTTTTTCAAAGAACCGCTGCATGGCTTAGCCTGGCTGATTTTAATGGTAAGTTCCCATTATTTTATCAGCTTTTTCCACTTAGCGAGAGGGTATGGAATGTCGATGGCCTTTTTGCTTGCTGCAAGCTATTATTTATTCGAGATTGGTAAAGGAGCCGAAATAAAGAAATTTTTGGCTTTTTGCCTCTTCCTGAACATGGCCGTTTGGTCAAATCTCTCTTTGCTTGTTCCGGCAATTGCGATGTTCCTAATTGCAGGGTCTGATATAGTTATTCAACTTCAAAATTCCGAGAAGAATAAAAGAGTTTTACTTCTATTTGGTTTGACATTCTTATTGTTTGGACTGCTGCCCTTTGGTGGTGCAGTTGAAATTGCCCTAAGTTTAAAGGAGGCTGGAGCACTATATCATGGAACCAGTTATGGTTTTCAAGAGGTGATAATCAATTTTTTTCTGATGGATTTGATTCCCGAATATCCATTTGTTGCACAGTACTTTTTTTGGCCATTCTTTGGTGTATATCTTCTTGAAATAATATGGATAACCCGTGTAAAGCGGTGGACAAAAACAGTCTTCCTTGCACAGGCTATATTTTGGCTTACGATTTTAGGCACCGTTTTCATGCATGCTCTCTTGCACGTAAATTATCCGCTGGACCGGGCTGCTTTACACTTTTTCCCATTTTTTGTATTGGCATTTATTACTGCCTCCGACCGAATTTCTTTGCGTTTTTCGCTGCCAGTTACTTTGGTCGCTGCCGCACTATTCATGGTGCAACAAGTGAGCTTTTTGAATCTTAATAGAACATCACATTGGGCGAATGAAAACGTACCCTTGGAGGTTTTAGATTATCTCCATGATTGGAAAGATAGCACAGGAAAATTGCCAGTTGTGTCCGCTCATGGATTGCCCGGCCGAGGCTTGGTTTATGAAGTATATCAAGACCCCAGAGAACCTATTTATCCTTTAATCGATGGATTTCCTGCGGCAACTGCTGATTTTATCCTCACGTATGAATGGGAAGAGCATTACCCAGAAGGCTACGTATCTCGCCTTCAATTTCCAGAGGTAAAGATGGAGCTTCTTGAAAGGAAGATTCCAGTAGATTGGCGGCTCTTGAAACGGACTTCGCCAGTAAATATTCCAGATACAAGAATAGGAGATGCGATTTGTTCCTTTGAAATTGATGGCCATGATTTCGAGGCTATCTCCATTTCATTTAAAGCGGATTTGGCATGCAAAGAAGGTCCATTTGAAGGTTGGATTTCCCTGCAGGTTGTAGATACTACAGGAAAGGAAATTGCCTTTCATTATATTGACCTTGGTAGGACAAAGCTCCCAAGTGAACTCAACAAGGTTCACCACAGGCTCTTACAAGGAGAATTGCCTTCAATGCCACTTATTGCTATTTTGAAATGGATGAATGTAAGGGGGCAGATGTATTCTCTCGAACAGATAGAAATTGATTGCTACGGCAAAGCCCGAATTCATGGTGAATAAAAAAAGCCCAACAATTGTCGGGCTTTTTAATTTTAGAATTTAATTCTTATAAATGGATGCACTCATCATACGCTTGAGCAGCAGCTTCCATAATAGCTTCACTCATGGTTGGGTGAGGATGAACCGCTGTGATGATTTCATGGCCAGTTGTTTCCAGTTTTCTAGCAACAACCACTTCAGCAATCATCTCGGTAACGTTAGCACCAATAAAATGAGCACCTAACCACTCACCGTATTTTGCGTCGAAAATTACTTTAACAAATCCATCTTTAGCACCAGCCGCAGAGGCTTTTCCTGAAGCTGAGAATGGGAATTTACCTACTTTGATTTCATGTCCGGCTTCTTTGGCTTGTTTTTCTGTCATACCTACAGATGCCACTTCTGGTGAGCAATAGGTACAGCTTGGAATATTGCCATAATCCAAAGGTTGTGGGTTATGTCCCGCAATTTTCTCTACACAGATAATTCCTTCAGCAGAAGCAACATGAGCAAGTGCTGGTCCTTTTACGATATCACCAATGGCATAAACGCCATCGATATTTGTTTTGTAGAAATCATCGACTAATACTTTTCCTTTTTCGGTTTTAATGCCCAAGGTTTCTAGGCCGATGTTTTCCAAGTTTGTTTGAACTCCTACTGCAGATATCACTACATCACAATTCAATACTTCTTCACCTTTTTTAGTTTTTACGGTTACCGCGCATCCATTACCTGAAGTATCTACTTTGGTAACTTCAGATTCAGTCATGATACCAATTCCGCTTTTCTTGTAGATTTTGCTGAGTTGTTTGGAAACGTCCTCATCTTCTAATGGGAGGATATTTGGCAAATATTCTACGATGGTAACTTTGGTACCCATCGCATGATAGAAATAGGCAAACTCACAACCGATTGCTCCTGACCCAACGACAACCACAGACTCAGGTTGTTTTGGAAGAACCATTGCGTCGCGGTAGCCTACAATTTTCTTATGATCAATTTTTAGTGCTGGCAATTCACGTGAACGAGCGCCAGTTGCTAGAATGATGCTTTTGGCTTCGTGTACTTCTTTTTTCCCGTCTTCTGCAGCCACTTCTACCTTGCCCTTAGCAACAAGTTTCCCATAGCCGTTCAATACCGTGATATTGTTCTTTTTCATCAAGAATTGAACACCTTTACTCATGCCTTCTGCCACGCCTCTTGAGCGTTTGATCACGGCATCGAAGTCTGCACTTGCATCTTTTACAGTGATACCATAATCGGCAGCATGGTTGATATACTCAAATACCTGAGCGGATTTTAATAAGGCTTTGGTAGGGATACAACCCCAGTTTAAGCAAATTCCTCCGAGGTTTTCTTTTTCAACGATGGCCACTTTCATTTTCAGCTGTGCCGCACGAATTGCCGCTACATAACCTCCAGGACCACTACCAACTACTATAAGATCAAAATTCATATGCTAGATTTTAAAAGTGGGCGCAAGTTAAAAAAGAAATTTCACTCGCTGTTCATTCTATCTATTCGATTCCTAAAAGGGCGGAGGTGGAGGAGCAGATTCCAACGCCTTTTTTAATTCTTCCACCTTTTTATCGTCTGCAGCTGCTTTTTCATTCTTATCCATCATAGAATAAAAACTAGCTCGACCGCGATAGAGCTCTAGCTGATAGGGATACAGTTCAATTGCTTCGGTCATTTCAAGGATTGCCTCCTCCTTTTTACCAATACGAAATAATTCATGAGCAATCTTCGAGCGATAGAACCAATTTTCCTGCAAACTCAAGGCTTTTTGTAAATCGCTTAAATAGGCATCACTGTCTTCGTTTACCCAGCGTTCCAACTCAGCCCGTGCAGTATAGGCTACCACCATGCTCGAATCTCGTGCGATTGCTTCCGTATAGTATTGAATCGCTAATCGCTTCATTTTCTTGCTTTCATAGATGAAGTCCAAAAGATTGTATGCTTCTGCAACTTGGAACCAGTTTGCAGCCTTCGCGCTATCTGAAGTCAAAACCCGCTCCATGTTTTTTCGAGCATTGACTCGAATGAGTGAAGCTTCTTTTGAATCTCTGTACATAACATACGTATGGAGTTTCTTATACCAAAAGATCGTGTCTGGATTCAACTCAATTAGGGTATAATAATCCTTTTTAACTTGTGGGTCTTCATGATTAATTCCCCACAGTAGCTCAGCACGTTGTGCATAGAAAAGTGATTCTTTCGGGAAGGACTTGATGGCCTTATTTAGGAATCGAATAGGGATATCAGGGTATCCATAGCCAGATTCTATAAGTATCGAATACAGAACAATGTCGGTAATGGAGTCTTTGAAAATATAAGCAATACAGTCGCTTGGTTCTTCATCGATATGAAGGCTTGAATACAGGTAGAAACGTTTGTCGGTCGAGTCGAGGGGGATGGCTTTTTGCCGTGCCTTTTTATAGAATTGGGCAGTCAGTTCATATTGATTCTTTGTAAAGCTTATTCGTGCATTTTGGCGCAAAAAGGCTGGGTTCCCTGGGCTTAAGTTGTTGGCAATTTGGAGTTCAGAGGCAGCCTTTTCTATTGACCATTCAAAAAAGTAGATTTCAGAAACGAGTAAATGCAACTCCGCATCTTCGTAGCCATTTTCAATCAGCCAATTGGCCTCGTAAAATGCCATTGAATATTCTTTTTCTTTGAAGTACCGTTTGGCCAACTCTGAAATAAGGTGGGGATGCACAGTAACCCTTGCTCCATTTCGAATAACTGCCGTGGCGGAATCGTGCAACCCAAGTGAGTCGAGGCATTGCGCTAGGTAATAATGGCTTTGCCAGAAATAGCTTACTTTTTCATTCAACTGGGAAAGGGCAGCAGCACACCCAGCATATTCTTTGATCTCAAAATATTGGGTGGCCAACATATAATCTGGAGTAATCCGATCCAAAACAGTTATGTAATTGCTCAAATCTAGCTTTGATTTCGATTTTTGAGCACTGGTTTTATTCCAAGAATCTAAATCGGATATCGCCTCTGGCAGCATGGAATTATTGTAATTACACATCAGTCGATACCCATAGATATCATGCGACATTTTAGGGTGTTCGAGGAGAAAAGAATCACATAGGTAAATAAATTCATCATAGTCTAGTAAGCTATAGTTTAGCGCAAGAAACTCGTTGACTTGTCGTCTACTTTGCGCATATGCAGCACTCTGAAGGAGCACAGAAGCCAGAAAGAAAAAGACTAAGATTTTTTTCATCCGAGGTAAAATAAACGTAAATCCAACAACATGTGTCTCCGCTAATTTACCACCAACATTGGCATAACACTTATGTTTATTAG
>CAZUIT010000016.1:0-58594 GCA_964620355.1 uncultured Burkholderiales bacterium
TTCCTGATTCATAATGAATCCACTAGTTTGTTCTGAAATAGGAAATTGCAAGATCATTCCAGGACAATTCCAAGGGGCATTGCGAATGACAATATTCTCGCCTTCGGCTCCCAATCTTTTTAATTGTTGTATACGGTCTCCTTCTGCAAAGAATTCTAGGCGGCGTTCATAGCGAACAGCTGTAAGAATATCATTGGCATTGGCTTGGGCAGGTAAATTCACCACTCCTTGACCGTATGCCCTATCCATAATTTTATTAATATCCGAAACGGCAGTTGGTAAGTCTTGGTTTAGTTCGGCTAGTGATTCACAACGGATCATCATCAATTCAGTAAGATGAACATACGGGACAGAGAAAAAGTCATTATTAAATTTTAAGACCCCATAAAATTCATTTTCTGTTGCTTCATTGAAAACAGATACCAGCTTTGCTCGTTTATCACTTGGCCTTACATTCAACAAGTTATATAGCTCCGCGGAGATTCGTAGCTGCGGTGTCGCATTATTGTCGCTACGGTAGTTATCAATAAAACCCGACGCGCGATTATCGGTTGCAGATGTACTGATGAAGGTAAAAACATACTCACTAGCGAAACTGGTATTATCAAAATGATTAACCGAATCGCTCATCATATAATTACCTGAATTTATGACTTCAGCCGCATAGAATGAAGCATTGGTATAGTCTTGCATTTGAAAGTATACCTTGGCCAAAAGTCCTTTTACCGCATTTTTTCCGGCATAGTTTCCATTGGATTCGGGCAGGTCATTCAATGCCGCTTTGAGGTCAGTAAGAATCTGGGTATAGGTTTGAGCCACGGTGCTCCGTGTAATTGGGTCTTGACTCGGACTCAAACGGAGGGATATTCCCAAATGCCCGTTATCCGAAGTGTATCCATAAGGCTGAGCCCACAGTTTTACCAATTCGAAATTCGCCATTGCCCTCAAGAAACTTGCTTCCGCAAGGATTCTCGTTTTGTCTTCCGGACTCACCCCTGGCACTTTATCGATTTCTTGGTTCAAGATATTCACTCGATAGATACAGATATAGAAGTCCGCGTAATTTGAGCCAATGGTGCCGTTAAAAAAGTTGCTTGAGCGGGTGTAAATCTCTCTGAAGTTATCGTTATTAAAAGGCTGCTCTAGATTGTCAGAAAGCAGCTCTGAAAATATCTGTGCCCTTCCGTTGGTGGCATTGGCCATTACGTCGTAGCATGAATTCAACAATTTCTGAAGATCATCTTTATTCTGCAATGCTTCGTTTGCCAAAGTTTCATTCTGTGGCTCAACTTCAAGCAGTTTATTGCAGGCGCTTCCTAGCAGAAGTAGGGCGGTGATGAGGCTTAATCCAAGTATTCTTTTCATGATGTTTAAGCTTAGAATCCAATGTTTAATGCAATGCTAAATGTCTTCTCTTGCGGAGCAGTAAGGTAGGTGATCCCTACACTCATATTTCGATCGGTTGCATTTTCAAAATCACGTCCAATTTCTGGATCCAAGCCACCAAAATTCGTAAAGGTGATGAGGTTGGTTCCAATCAATTGAATGCGTACGCTGGCGACTTTCAATTTTTTAGTAAATTTTTCTGGTGCATTATAGGCTACCGAGAGGGTACGCAAACGAGCGTAGGTTCCGTCATGAATCCATTGCGTGGTATTCACATATGGAGTTCCTGATCCATAAGTAGCCGTTTCTAAAGTAAGGCGAGGGAAGGTGGCTTCATCACCTGGTTTTCTCCAGCGATCAAAAATTTCTGGACGCATGTTCCAATCGGTAATGATACCCAATTGACGCTTCGCGGAAGATTCATAGATATTGTTCCCGATGCTAAATGCCCAAAGCATACTAAAATCCCATTTACCTAATCGCAGGGTATTGGTTATCCCTCCAATTGCTTTTGGAAGCACAGATCCTACAGGAACACGATCTGAAGCATCCCAAGTGAAGGTTTGGTTCCCGTTTTTATCAAGGTATACTGGTTTCCCTGTCGTTGGATCAACATGAGAGAATCGCACGAGGAAGTTGGTGCCTACCGGACTACCCACAACAATACGGGTATCATTGGTGCCGCCACCTACTGCGTCTTCACTATACACGCCAATACTGGTGATTTTATTGTAGTTCCGAGCTACGTTGAAGTAGATATCCCATTTTACTTTTTTCTTGTCGACAACGTGCGCAGTGATGCCCAATTCAATTCCTCGGTTAACAATGGCACCCACATTGTCCCAGTAGGTGGAGAAGCCCGTTGATTTTGGAACAGCCAATTCAGCCAATACGTCTTTGGTATTTTTGGCATAGACTCCAAGTTCAGCCGTGATACGGTCTTTGAACAATCCAACTTGCAGGGAGGCGTCAAATACAGTGGATGTTTCCCATCTCAAGTTCGGGTTTTCTAAGCGCGTAGGGTAGGTGGTTGGATTCCCGTTGTATTGAATCTGGTTTTCTGCGGGCGAATAGGTTCCAAAGCGCTGGTAGTTGGGGATATTCGCATTTCCATTTCTACCGACCGAGGCGCGCAATTTCAGATAACTAACTTTTTTGAATTTCCGCATGAAATCTTCACTGCTAATGATCCAGCCAGCAGAAACTGCCGGGAAATAGCCATAGCGGTAATTTGCACCAAATCGAGAAGATCCGTCTACACGCAAGGTGGCTTGAACAAAGTAGCGGTCGTTATATGCGTAGTTCACCCGTCCAAACCAAGACATGAAGGCGAAAATTTCTTTCGGACTTCCAAAGGTGGTTGTATTGCTATCAATTGCGGGTGTATTGTATAGCGGTCCACTCATGTCTAAAACTTCACGGTATTTACTTGTATAGATAGAACGCTGGTATTCAGTGCCAATCAGGTAGTTTAGCTTGTGTAGGGCTCCTAGTTTTTGACTGTAATTCGCAGTGGCAATCATATTATAATTACTCACCCAGTTGGGGTTTTCCTTGGCCACCCCAGCATGCGTGCTATTGATTAATTCCTTCGGCTCATAGGTGTAGTCCGTCAAGTCCATATAATCGTAATTGCCTTGAACGCGAATGGTTAAGTCTTTAATCGGGTAATATTCTAAAAATGCGCCATTGATGAAGCGCTTTTCTACGGTTCTCCAGGTAAGGAGTTCACGAACACGCACTGGATTCGCTCCACCAGTATAATAGGTGCCATCCTCGTTGCGCACGGGATAGATTGGGAGCGCTGTTGACATGGCTTGTCCTAATCCGCCTGACCAGGCCGAATTCACTCGGTTGTTTTGTCCGCGACTAATTGAGAGATTCATTCCCACCTTCAAGTTTTTGGTAATTTGGTAGTCGAAATTCAATCGACCTGCCAAACGCTTATAGCTATTGCCAATCAGGTAGCTGCCGTTGTCGTCGTAACTCACATTTGCATAGTAGGTATACTTATCTTTTGCGCGGCTTGCACTAAAATGATAATTCTGCTTTAGACCCATTCCGATGGTTTGATCAACCCAGTCGGTATTCGTTTTTAAGGCCTGATCCCAAGTTATTCCACCAGGCAGTCGAGCCAATCCAGTATTTCCATCGTTTTCCCAAGCTTCTTGGTAGAGCTGCAGGTATTCGGTGGAGTTCAGCATACGTGGTCTTTGGGTTGGCACCGAAAAGCCAATTCTGGTTCCAAAGTCGAATTTGGTTTTTCCACTCTTTCCTCTTTTGGTGGTAACGAGAATTACTCCATTGGCACCGCGAGAACCGTAGATTGCCGTTGCTGCCGCATCCTTAAGAATGTCGATTGATGCAATATCATCCGGGTTCATCGTGGCCAAAGGGTTATTATTCATGGCTCCCGAATTTCCACTGAGGAAATAATCTTGGGTAATTGGAATTCCATCTATCACATAGAGCGGATCGCCTCCTGCAGAAATAGAAGCAATTCCACGAATTCGGATCACCGAGGCTGACCCTGCCAAACCACTTCCAACCACCACTTGTACACCCGGCGCCTTCCCTTGCAGCATGGCCTCGAAACTCGGTGCGGGCATGTCATTGATTTCTTCTGCTTCTAATCGAGTAACGGATCCGGTGACTTCCCGTTTCCTTTGCACGCCATACCCCACAACAACAGATTCACCAAGAACCTTAGACTCTTCTTCCATGGTGAAGTTGATTTCTTTTTTCTGATTTAGCCCGAGCTTAACGTTGACAATGCCTTGTTGGAATCCTACATAAGAGAACACAATCACATAGCTGCCGCTGTCCAAACTATTCATTTGGTAGATTCCATTGAGGTCGGTGGTAACTCCTCGGGTGGTTCCCTGAATATACACACTAACACCAATCAATGGTTCTCCTTTTACATCGTTTACCTTACCATAGATAGACTGAGCCGAGACTTGGCTAGTTAAGGTAAAAAGAGTGAACATACTTAAGAGAGTAAGTTTTAGTCCCATAGAGTTTAGAAGTTAATATATCTCCATGCTCGGTTTGGTTTGAGCATATTGGATTCTCAAAAATAGGGAAAAAGTGTATTTATCACACTAAGGGGTGATTTTTTTCTCTTATTAGCTGTAATGAATTGAAAATCAGTCCTATTTTTTTGATTGGACGAATTTGAAAAGCTGTGCGGGTTTATGACTTACCCCAGTCTGACGTTCATCTAACGGTTTGATATGTTCCATTTTTTTAATTGCTTTCCGAAAGTTTCTTTTATCCAATGGGCGATCTAAAATCACCTCATAAAGCCTTTGAAGTTGACTTAGGGTAAATTTCTTCGGGAGCAGATCCAGCCCGATACGGTCGTTATTAATTTCTTCGCGCAATGCTTCGAGCGCCTTATCTAGTATCAGGTTATGATCGAAGGCTAATTCAGGAACATCATGGATATCAATCCAGTTAGAAGCAGCTGCAAAAGAACCAGTCCCTGGATTGTATTCTTCCATCTTCACCAAAGAAAAATAGGCGATGGTAATTACCCTTGCATCAGGGTCGGTGCGGTAAGTCTCTAACCATTCTTTATCCTTTTCGTTGCTCACTCTATTTGGATTGCCAAACGCATGAAACTGACGGAGGAAGATGCCTTTGATCTGGGTTAGTTCATCCAATACCCTAGCGGCTGCTTGGTCTAAACCTTCACTTTCAAACACCAAATCGCCGGGCAATGCCAAACGATGGGCATCTTTGTCGGGATGTGCTTGTTCAATAAGTAGTACCTTTAATTTATCATCGTCAAAGCCAAAAATTGCACAATCCACAGAAACATGGGGATTGATATTGGTCATTTGTTTCACAGAGCTATTCATGGTGAGGAATGGTAGAATCGTTTGGTTACCCGAATATACGATTAGTTATTGTACAAAATACACTATTTTAATTCATTCAATTTTAGATAGTTAAGGTCTTTACTTGTAAATTGATTGATTAAAAAGCGTATAAAAGCAGCGGAAATTAATAATATTGACTTTAAATCTGGCAAAAATGATTCTATTGGTTGACAGTGGTTCTACAAAAAGTGATTGGTTCTTGGTAGAAAGCAACGGCACATTCGTTGATTCTTATAAAACAAGGGGCTTCAATCCTTATTTCCATACCTCAAAGTTTATTTCGACGGAAATCGGAAAGAACAAAAGCATACTAGGAATGGCCGGCCATGTAACGCAGATTTACTATTACGGAGCAGGCTGTTCAAACGACCATTTTAAAGAGATTGTTAAACTTGGATTGAGCGAAATATTCCCAGAAGCGACCATTCTCGTTGAGCATGATTTGATGGCAGCCATTTATGCTGCGTATGAGGGACAGCCCTGTATAAGTTGCATTTTAGGTACTGGTTCAAACTCAGCCTATTTTGATGGACAGCATTTGACAACCATGAATTCAGGACTTGGATACATCCTCGGCGATGAAGGCAGTGGAAGCTATTTTGGAAAGAAACTTTTGTCAGCATTCCTCTATAACCAGCTACCAGCAGAAATTAATGCCGAGCTTGTTGCGGAATTTGGTTTAGACCGAGAGACCATTATTAAAAACGTATATGAAAAACCAGGAGCCAATGTGTACTTAGCTGGTTTTACACGCTTTATAGCCAAGCATCAAGAGCTTCCAGTATTTCAAGAAATGCTGTATGATGGTATGAAGGAGTTTTTAAAAGTACATGTATGTGGCTTCGAACAGTATAAAGAAGTGAAGACCCATTTTATTGGTTCGATTGCTTTTTATTTCCAAATACATATCGAAAAAGCGGCTAGTGATTTAGGAATCACAGTCGGACAAATAATCAAATCGCCAATACAGAAGTTATTGGAATACCACGTAAAAAATGTTTTTCATCATGCCTGAAATTAAAGCCTGCATATTCGATTTGGATGGAGTTTTGGTCGACACGGCAGTCTACCATTTTAAAGCCTGGAAATCTACGGCAAATCAGTTGGGTATTGATTTCACGGAAGAACATAATGAGCAGCTGAAAGGCGTAAGTCGTCAGCAATCATTGGAATACATCTTGAAAATTGGAAATGTCCAATTGACGGATGCAGAGCTGCATTCTAAGTTGAAAGAAAAAAACGACCACTATTTGGACTTAATCCGCGACATGAATCCATCTGAAGTGCTTCCCGGAGTGATTGACTTCTTGGAAGAAATTAAAGCCGCCGGAATGCGCACTGCATTGGGTTCTGCGAGTAAAAATGCACCTATCATACTCGAACGCTGCGGACTAACGCATTACCTCGATGTGGTGATAGATGGGACTTGTTTTACCCATTCAAAACCGCATCCGGAAGTATTTCAAAAGGGGATTCAGGCCTTGTCTGTTTTTCCTTCCAAGGCAGTTGTTTTTGAAGATGCAGTGAATGGAGTTAAGGCCGCGAAATCAGCCGGAGCCCATGCCGTTGGGGTGGGTGACCCAGAAACCTTATCGGAAGCAGATTGGGTTATTCCGGGGTTCAAGAACTTTGATTTAAATGACCTGCTGACGGTCTTTGTTAAGCAGAATACCAATGATACTAATTCAGATAGTGCATGAAAAAATTTGTCCTAGATAACGAGTGGCATATACGCGTAGATCAGTTTGATCCATCCGCACATGAAGCGCGAGAAAGCCTTTTTAGTATAGGCAATGGACGAATCGGACAAAGAGCCAATTTTGAAGAATACTATTCTGGAAAATCCTTGCCGGGAAATTATGTTGCTGGGGTTTATTATCCAGATAAAACCCGCGTGGGTTGGTGGAAAAATGGGTATCCAGAATATTTTGCCAAAGTTTTAAATGCGCCAAATTGGATGGCATTGGATATTCTCATCGACGGAGTGCGTTTTGACTTGCATAACCTTCAAGTTCTTGAATACCGACAAGATTTAGACATGAAGGAGAGCGTACTTCGTCGCCATGCACGGGTTAGGCTGCCTTCAGGGAAAGTGGTGAGTATGAATGCTACTAGGCTCCTTCATGTGGAGCATGATTATTTGGCCTTAATTAATTATGAAATTTACTGTGAAGATGGAGCAGATATCGTGCTTCATTCTGCCTTGGATGGAAATGTTAGAAATGCCGATTCAAATTACGATGAAACTTTTTGGGATGCCGTGTCTAGCGAGCAGGGTGAATACGATTTCTTGCAGGTTAAAACACGGAAATCAGGATTTGATGTAGGGTATTTGGCGCACCATCAGGTATCCATCAATAACGAAGCACAATCGGTTAAATGGAATTTAGAAAGCCGTGAAATGTCAACCCGGCGTATCTGCAGCTTTAAACTTGAAGCAAAGAGCGCCTTCAAACTGGAGAAGCGGGTAGTTATACTGTCGAGTCTAGATTATGCTAGTTCTTCAATCTATCATGCTAGTGTTGATTATATGAGCGCTCTTGCTCCCATTTCATTTGAGAGGCTATTAAAAGAACATGTAAGCACATGGGCCAATAAATGGAAATATTCGGATATCCTCATCGAAGGAGATACAGCTGCCCAACAAGGAATTCGCTTCAATATTCTGCAACTCAACCATACCTATTCGGGCAAAGATGCACGACTTAATATTGGTCCGAAAGGTTTTACAGGAGAAAAGTATGGAGGTTCGACCTATTGGGATACTGAAGCCTATTGCCTGCCATTCTACTTGAGTACCTCGCCACAAAAGGTAGCGCGACAATTACTCGAATACCGTTTCAAACAATTAGATAAGGCGATTGAAAATGCGGCTAAGCTGGGTTTTAAAGACGGTGCGGCACTTTATCCTATGGTGACCATGAACGGTGAGGAGTGCCATAATGAGTGGGAAATTACCTTCGAAGAAATTCACCGTAACGGGGCTATTGCCTTCGCTATATATGATTATATCCGCTCTACCGGCGATGAGCCTTACCTCCTTGAAGGGGGCTTGAATGTGCTGATTGGTATTGCACGTTTTTGGAACCAACGTTTTACTTGGTCGGAAGAAAAAAAGGCCTTCGTGATGCTGGGGGTGACCGGTCCAAACGAATACGAAAACAATGTCAATAATAACTGGTATACAAGCTATATCGCCCGCTGGTGCATGCAATACACCCTGAAGGCCATTGCGCAAGCAAAGCAGAAAGATATGGAGAAGGCGGAGGAAGTATTGGCAGGATTGGCATTTACTTTGGATGAAGCAGTCTCCTGGTCTTCACAATGCGCGAATATTTTTCTTCCTGAGTCAAAAGAAAAGGGAATTTTCCTCCAGCAAGAAGGGTATTTGGATAAAGAACAGATTATGGCGGCAGACTTACCAGAGACTGAACGTCCGATCAACCAACATTGGTCTTGGGATAGAATCCTTCGCTCCTGCTTCATCAAACAGGCGGATGTGTTGCAAGGCATCTATTTCTTTGAAGAGGAATTCACCGAAGCGCAGATTCGAAACAATTTTGATTTTTATGAACCACGTACGGTGCATGAATCATCATTAAGTCCATGTGTTCATAGTATTCTCGCTGCTAAATTAGGCTATGAAGAAAAAGCCTATGAAATGTATTTGCGTACGAGTCGCTTAGACCTCGACGATTATAATAATGAAGTTCATGAAGGCCTACATATTACTAGTATGGCCGGCACCTGGTTGTCGGTAGTTCAAGGTTTTGGTGGAATGAGAACCACGGAGCAAGGAATAAGCTTTCAACCCATGCTTCCAAAACAATGGGATAGATACGCCTTTAAAATTCGATACCGCGAATCAATGCTAGAAATTAGCACCAGTAGAGATGGGACACAAATTACTCTTATAGAGGGTAGTCCGTTGTCGATTAATGTATATGGAATTACAAAAGAGATAAATGATCATGCACCTGTAACTTGGACAAATAAGCTGCCTGCCAATTAGCCTATGAAAAAATTGCTCCTTTTCTTATCTATCGCTCATGCGCTTTCTTCCTGTATAAGTCATCACCAAAGCAATAGTACCAGCGATTGGACGCCCGTGCGTTTGAACTTGGATAGCACAGAACTGTTCTTGGAAGATTACCTGATGGATCTATCAATTCTTGATAGTCTGACTGTAACTGCTGGTTTGGAAGTATATCATCAAATAGCTGAAAAGAAGCTGCTTCTCCTTGGTCAGGCAGAGGAAAACGTTGCGGTGTTGAGCTTTTGGATGAAGGGAGAGAAACTAGATTTGCCTTTGAAAAAATCTTTTGCTCAGCGTATTACCTTTCAATTTTTAGATTCCTTACATCAATACCAAAAGGTGGAAATTGCCGGTGGGTTTAATGGATGGACGGCTTCTCGTGGTGAACTCAGCTTTAATGAATCAAACCGCAATTGGGAAAGAACATTTGTACTCAATGAAGGAGAAGAATCCTACCGATTGCATCTTGATGGTGTTGAACAATTGGACCCAAGCAATCCATCAAAAAAGGAAAATGGACTCGGTGGATATAATTCTGTCTGGAAGATTGGAAATATGGAGGAAACCGGACTACTATCCAGTTCCCTCAGCGAGGAAGGGCTACTACAATTTGAATCACCTAATAAGGAAGCGCATTGGTTGTATTTCTATCATAACCAATTGATACAAGAAGATTTTAACACGGAAAGATCCAGCTTATCCATAATTCTAGAAGGCAATGGACTCTTGCATATTTATGAGGGTCCGCGCGAATTGGTTATTCCTATTAAAGAGGGGCGTGCTGTAAAGTCGAGTGCCCAGTTGGATCGAAAAGACCGCCATGCGATGATTTTGTATTTTATGATGCTCGATCGCTTCAAAAATGGTGACCTGACGAATGATCCTTCTCCGCTCGATTCAGTACTTCCAATCGCCCAATATCTTGGTGGTGACCTAGCTGGTTTGCATCAAGTAATTGAGTCAGGCTATTTTGACCAATTGCATGTAAATACTTTTTGGATTTCACCCATTAGTCCGAACCCTACAGATGCCTGGGGCTTATGGGATAAGGGAGGTGTACGCACCCGCTTTAGTGCATATCATGGATATTGGCCCACGTCTTTTGCTGGCATTGATTCACGTTTTGGGACCGAAAAGGAATTGAGCAATGTTATACGCTTGGCCCATGCGGAAGAGTCAAACGTGCTTTTGGACTACGTGGCCCATCATGTTCATATAAGTCATCCGCTATACAAAGAACACCCCGATTGGGTAACACAGCTTCATCTCCCAGATGGAACCTTGAATACCGAACGTTGGGATGAATATCGACTAAGCACGTGGTTTGATGTTTTTTTGCCAACACTTGATATGGCGCGACCTGAAGTATGCGAGGCCGTAACCGATTCTGCGATGTATTGGTTTCGAAGCTTTGATTTAGATGGATTACGTCATGATGCCACCAAGCATGTGCCAAATGAATATTGGAGAATGCTCACCCGAAAACTCCGTACCCAATGCGGAAAATCAGGGGAGGATGGCATATATCAGATTGGAGAGACTTATGGATCGGCAGATTTGATTCATTCGTACTTGGGTTCTGGATTAATGGATGCCCAATTTGATTTTAATCTCTATGATGCGGCATTGCAGTGTTTTGCTTTGGATGCAGATTCCTCTAAACAAGCTGCTTGTTATCAAAATCTAGCGGCCACACTAAAGCAGAGCCTTCGGTATTACGGCCCTCATCACCTGATGGGAAATATTAGTGGCAACCAAGATAAGCCGCGTTTTGTATCCATAGCTGACGGATCGGTGAAACAAGACGAAGACACCAAATTAGCTGGATATACCCGAAATATTCAACACCAAGGAGAACATGCTTTCGCACGATTGGCGATGATGCATGCATTCAATTACTGTATACCTGGCGTGCCGATTGTCTACTACGGAGATGAAATTGGACTACCTGGTGCGAATGACCCGGATAACCGAAGAATGATGCGATTTGACTCGCTCACTGCCCCAGAGGAATTATTAAGAAATCAAGTTTCAGAGCTAGGGAAAATACGCTCAGAAAACTTAGCTCTTGTTTATGGCAGCACTCAAGTGATTTCGGGAGCTGATTATTTGCTTGTTGTCCGTGAATACCTCGGAGAAAAGGTGATAGCGATCTTTTCCAAATATGGCACAAAACATTCAGTCGCATTGCCACAAGACCTTCAGCACTTAAACTGGCAACAGCTTGGAGGAAACTACATTAAAAAAGGAGCGGCTATCACGCTCGGCACAAATGGCTACCTCATTCTAAAAGCACAGAAACCATGAAAAAATTTGTATTGATTTTAGCCTTGTTCATAGGTGTCGAAGTACAGGCCCAAGATTGGAAAGCAAATGCCAATGTGTATGAAGTCAATATTCGACAATATACTCCCCAAGGAACCTTCAATGCTTTTGCAAGTCATTTACCACGCATTAAACGATTGGGCATCGATATCATTTGGTTGATGCCTGTTCAGCCGATTGGCGAGAAAAACCGCAAGGGGGAACTAGGAAGCTATTATTCGGTAAAGGACTATACCGCTGTAAATCCAGAATTTGGAACAGAAGCTGAGTTTCAAAACTTGGTAAACCAGGCCCATGCATTAGGTATGAAGGTGATTATTGATTGGGTAGCCAACCATTCGGCCTGGGATAATCCTTGGACAGTGGCGCATCCAGACTGGTACCAGAAGGATTCCACGGGCGGTTTTATGGTTCCTTACGATTGGACGGATGTAATTGCATTGGACTACAGCAATAAAGGCATGAGGAAAGGCATGATAGATGCCATGAACTATTGGGTAAAGACCTTTGGCATAGATGGCTTTCGTTGTGATGTCGCCTATTTGGTTCCGGTCGATTTTTGGGATCAAGCGCGCAAGACCATTGATAAAAACCACAAGCAATATTGGCTGGCTGAAGCAGAATCGCCCGAACTGATGAAGACCTTTGATGTATGTTATAACTGGAAACTCCTCCATACCATGAACAGCATCGCAAAGGGAGAAAAAAGTCCGACAGACATTATCGACTACCAAAAGGATATTGATACGCTATTTAAGAAGGGGGTGACCTTACTTTCTTTCGTAACCAACCATGATGAGAACTCTTGGAATGGAACAGAATACGACCGCTATGGCGATCGAGTTGCCCTGTTTACGATCCTAGCATTTACGCTCAATGGTCAACCCTTGGTGTATTCCGGACAAGAAGCAGGATTGAATAAGGCACTCCGGTTTTTTGCCAAGGATACGATTGAATGGGATACCTTTCCTCAAGAAGAATTGATTACCCAATTGCTGGAGTTACGGCATACGGAACCGGCCTTATGGTCGGGCAATTCGGAAAACTTTCCTCAATTTTCAAAACATGTCAATGCTCAATGTTTGGTTTATACCCGGAAGTCTGGGCAGAGTGAGATAACAGTTTTGGCGAATTTTTCAGCGAAGCCCGCGACTTTTTTTGTCAGGACAAATCAGGAGGTAGAGGATGTCTTGGGCAATCGGATTTATCCACCGTCTTCTATAATAACAGTTCCTGCAGGACAAGCGATTGTATTAAAAATCACGAACCAATAAGATCATGGCAAAACAACCTAAACTTAGTTTTTGGCAAATCTGGAATATGAGTTTCGGCTTTTTGGGCATCCAGTTCGGGTTTGCATTACAAGGTGGCTTTATGTCGCGGATTTTTCAATCATTGGGTGCTTCGGAGGAGTCTATTCCTATTTTATGGATTGCTGCACCGCTGACCGGCTTATTGGTCCAACCGATTATTGGCTATTTGAGCGATAGAACTTGGAGTGAACGATGGGGCAGAAGAAAACCTTTCTTTCTCATTGGGGCTTTGCTTAGTTCTGTCACCTTGATTTTCGTACCACATTCCCCGGCACTTTGGGTGGCTGCTGGTTGTTTATGGATGCTGGATGCGAGTATCAATATCAGCATGGAACCGTTCCGTGCGCTGGTTGCGGATAAATTGCCTGATTCACAGCGTTCTTTTGGATTTGTGGTTCAAACCTTAATCATTGGAATCGGAACTTGGGTGGCGAGTAAATTACCCAAAATCATTAATTCGCTTGGTGTATCAAATGAGGCTGATCCTGGGAAGGTGCCCCTTTCGGTTCAAGTTGCCTTTGCCATTGGTGGGGGAGTCTTTGTTCTTAGCATTTTATGGACGGTTTTTACCACCAGAGAATATCCTCCTGAAGACTTGGAGGCTTTCAAAAAGGAAAGAAAAGAGGAGCATGCTTTTTCTTGGGTAACTGAGATTGTAAAAAATGTAACGGCAATGCCGCTAACCATGAAGAAGCTGGGCATTATTCAATTCTTTAGCTGGTTTGCATTTTTTACGATGTGGAGTATGGCAACTCCTGCGCTTACTGAGTATGTTTTTCATGCACCCATTCCGCTTGAGGCAAATTATCAGCTCGATCAAGAGGACCAAAAATTGCGTTATACAGCAGACAGTAAAGCGTATAATGATGCGGCCGATTCGGTAGGTTCAAGCATGGGGGTATATGGATTGTCATCTATGGCTTTTGCCTTGTTACTGAGCTTCTATACACGAAAACGCCGAATCAACCGCAAATATGTGCATATGGCGAGCTTGATATTTGGTGGACTTGGATTTATTAGCATGTACTTCTTGAAAGATCCGAAATACCTGGATGCTTCCTTTTTCCTCATCGGAATTTCTTGGGGGAGTATCTTATCTATGCCATATGCCATGCTTTCAAGTGCCATCGATCCCAAGAAAATGGGACTCTTTATGGGGCTCTTTAATATGTTTATTGTGCTCCCACAGATTGTTGCGGCCACAGGTGGACTCGTTTGGTGCTATAAAACATTCTTTGGCGAGGAGAGTATCAATGCCATGCTCTTAGCTGGAACATCGCTGATTATCGCTGGGTTGGCAAATTTCCTTATTGTCAATAGAAAGGCAATTACTTATACCCCAGAAGAAGACTCAGCATTGGAATAAATCGTTAAAACATTTTAATTCCAGACAATTGTCTGTAAATTTGAGAAAAATGTCGGGTATATGACGGGGCAAATCAATTCTACTACAGAAACAGGCACAGTCTTAAAGTGGCTCGGGCTTGCTGCGTCACTTGAAAGACCGGATGGTAATTCTACCTATACCTATTGGGTTATTTTGCAATCCGGTTTAAAAGGAAATGCCATTAAAACATTCAGCCAGCATTCGGGTCTCACTCAAACTGAGCTAGCCCAAATTCTGAATGTATCGGAGCGCACCTTACAACGCAAAGGCGCTAGTCAGCCGATAAGTTTTAATACATCCGATAAGCTTATTGAATTGGTGCGCCTCTTTCATAAAGGCATGCATGTTTTCAATACCAAGGAACTTTTTTTAGCCTGGCTCCATCGTGCAAGCAGAGCTTTTAGCGGAGAGAAACCCATTAAACTAATCGAATCGAGCTTGGGTATTGAGCTGGTAAAAGATGAGTTAGAACGTATTCAACATGGTGTTTTTGCATGATAGTTTATCGTATCACCAAGCAAAAGTGGGCAAAAGATCTTTCCGGAAAAGGCGCTGAAAAAGTAGGAGGCAGATGGAACACCAAGGGAAATCCAGTACTCTATACCTCTAGTACTTCCTCACTTTCCATATTAGAACTACTTGTTCATTTGGACTATGATTTAATTCCCAATGATTTAGTCATCGTTCAACTTGAAATTCCAGAGGATTCCATCCAAAAGGTTACGGAGAAAGAACTCCCCAAAAACTGGCGAGCAAACCCGAGTCCGGATAAACTAAAAGAATTAGGAGCCGGCTGGATCAAAGAAAACAAGCATTTGGCGCTTCAAGTCCCAAGTGCGGTCAATCCCCTTGAATCCAACTTGATTCTAAACGTGGCACATCTGCTCTATGAAAAGATCTCTGTTCTCCGCCACGACCTCATCCAACTCGACACCCGTCTCTAACCCAAAACCCCTTCCTTTTACCATTCTATAACAACTACCTCGTTCTTCTCTAGGTAGAAGAAAGCATCGCGGTTGAGCTCCACTTTTTGTATGCTGAGCCTCATTGGGTTAGAGTCCATGGCATCATAAAGCTCCTTATAATCACGGAGGATAAATTCTGTTTTTTTGTCGTTTGTTGAAACGAGTACCGCTATTCCATGATTTCCTTTTGTTCGCATGTACACATATTTCCCGCCTTGTGGCACAAACTGAATGAATTGGGCATCTTGGTCAAAAGCCGGATTGTTAGCGCGGAGCTTGGCTAAATTTTGTATGATGTTAAACGTTGCGGTATCGTGGTAGGCCTCTGGAAGCAGATCACCTTTCCAGCCTCCTTTCCATTCTGGTCTTTTTTCATCATCGCTACCTGTGGCATTCATCATTTGTTCCGATCCGTAATAAATACATGGGATTCCACGCAGGGTGAGCAGCATAGTAAGTGCACTTTGGTATTTGAGTGTATCATCCCCAAAAACGCCGAGCGCCCGAGGCAAATCATGGTTGTCAAGAAACGTTACTAAACTTTTAGGCTTTTGGTACATATAATCTTGAGCCAACGTATAATAGACTTCAGAAAGTCCTTCGTTCCAACCGGGTTGTTTATTAAAAGCATTGTGCAATGACCAGCATAACTCGAAATCGGTTAATGACGGTAGACCGCTATTCACCGTATTCGCATTATTTCCAAACCAGGATTGAATGCCCGCGCCGTGATCCCAAATTTCTCCGAATACAAATAGGTCAGGGTATTGAAGATGAACCGCTTCATACCAATCATCCATAAAAGCCATGCCTGGGTAAGCATAGGTGTCGATACGCAGAGAGGCCAATTCAAACTCAGCCACCCACCAAAGGGTTTGTTGGATCAGAAACTGCTGAAGGTGAATATTCTTGGTATTCAAATCGGGCATATGATGGTCGAACCAGCCCTTATCAAACAGTTTGACTTCAGATTTTGCGGCATAGGGATCCATCAAAAGGGGAGCCCTATAATTGGTCCGTGTATATTTTGGCCACCAGTTAAACCAGGTGGAATCGATGAGGTCTTTAAAGAAGACATGTTGATCTCCGACATGATTAAATACCATGTCTTTTACCATTTTAATATTGAGAGCTGCAGCAGCATCACGTAGGTTTCGGTAATCGGCTGAGTTTCCTAGACGTGGGTCGATTTTATAATGGTTAGTAATGGCATAGCCGTGATAGGATTCAAGAGGCTCATCATTTTCATATACTGGGTTGAGCCATAGTGCTGTCATCCCCAAACTTTTCAAATAAGGCAGTTGATTTTGCACTCCTTTTAAATCACCGCCATGCCTTCCAAATGAGGAGTCTCTGCCATTTCTGCGCTCCAACATACCCTTTGGATAATCGTTGCTTGTATCACCATTTGAAAAACGGTCGGGCATTAAAAGGTACATTACATCGTGCTCGTCTAAAGTTTGGCCTTTCCATTCGATTGGTGCACTCAGCGTGTAAGGGATGCTTTCTTTCTTTTTACCTATTTGGTAATGGATGCTAAAGTCGGTATGGTGTTTTGCTTTGCTCGTATTGATATAGATTAGAATAAAATTTCTATTTGATGGATGGTAAATTGAATCAATGGATAACTCATTTGAGCTTAGCGACCATTTGCTTGCCAATCCAATATTTTCCTGATGAATCATCAATTGTAGACTGGAGTTTTTCATGCCGGAAAACCAATGAGGAGGGTAGAGGTCTTGCGCCATCAAGGAGCTGCTTAAGAGAAATATTGAAAATGAGAGAATATTTTTTACCTTGATTATCAGCATCTTGTGTTTTGTTTAACCGAATATTACCGGAATATTAAAGAATTATTCGCTTTACTTAGTGTATAAAGTACAATTATTTATAAATTTGGAATAATAACCAAAGCAAAGTACAATGAAAAAAATCTACTTATCGATGTTCGCTGCACTGTTTTCCGCGGGGCTATATGCTGCCGACGTGACCTTCAGTGTTGACATGAGCGGCCAAACCGTCTCAGGAAATGGAGTTCATGTTGCAGGAAGCTTCCAATCAGAAGCAGGATTTGCAGGTGATTGGGATCCGGCAACTACGGTTCTTTCTGATCAAGGAGGAGGCATTTGGAGCGTTACGCTTACAATCCCTGCTGGTTACTATGAATACAAGTTTGTGAATGGAAGTTCTTGGGGCAACGACGAAGCACCTGGAACGGCGTGTAATATAAATGGTAACCGTGCTATTTCTGTTGGATCTGCCAACCTTACGGTTGCTACACCAGAATTCGGGAAATGTGCAGGTACATCTTCTACCGTGCTTATTCAAGTAAGCATGAAGAATCAAGCATTTATCAATCCGAACGGAATTCATGTTGCAGGCAGCTTTCAAGCCGCAGCAGGGGCGTCTGGAGATTGGAAACCAGACGAAACCCGCCTTTACGATATGGATGGGGATTCTATTTATAAATATGCGGCAATTCTTCCTTCAGGATCTTATGAATACAAGTTTTTGAATGGAAACCAGTGGGGTGATGATGAGACTGTTCCTGCAGCTTGTGCAAGCAATGGCAATCGTCCGTTTACAAACGACAATACCAAGTCATTGGTCTTGCCTGCGATAGGTTTTGGTGATTGTCCTCCAGGAGTGACTTTCCGCGTGGATATGTCGGATGAAACAGTATCAGCCAATGGTGTACATATCGCAGGGGCTTTCCAAGGATGGGATCCAGCTGCTACAGAAATGACGGACCTAGATGCAGATGGAGTTTATGAAGTAACCCTTCAAATGGCACCAAATACCTACGAGTATAAGTTTATCAATGGAAACGACTGGCCGGATGGGGAAACCGTTCCGGCACAATGTGAAACCAATGGCAATAGAACAATTACAGTAACCGGTGGTTTGGTTGCACCAATTCTAAAATTTGGAAAATGTCGTCCTGTATTGACCTTAAGCGTAGATATGAGCAATGAGACAGTGAGCACAGACGGTGTTCATGTAGCTGGAGCTTTCCAAGGTTGGGATCCATCAGGTACCCCAATGATGGATATGGGCAATGGTATTTATGAAGTATCGCTTCCTGTTGATGGAGGAACCTTCGAATACAAATTTGTGAATGGAAATGCCTGGGGCGGCGACGAGTCGGTTCCAGGAGCATGCAATACCAATGGAAACAGAACGGTAACAGTGGGCAGCGCTGACTTTACTGCCCCAGTGGTATGTTTCAAACAATGTGGACACCCATGTGCACAAGACCCTGATCCTGCAGATATCACCTTCAGAGTTGATATGGCGCTTGAAACCGTTGATTCTACCGGAGTTTGGTTGATGGGAACGATTACGGCAACACCGTGGCAGCCAGGCGCTGTTAAAATGACAGATGCGGATAATGATAAAGTTTATGAAGCAACCGTAAACGTAAAAGGAGCAGCTGAAATTCAGTACAAATTTTCAAATGGAGACCCAAAAATGGCTACGTTCCAAGACGGAGAAACTGCAAATTTTGATTCCTTAGGATGTGGTATCTCAAACGGAATAGGACTTTTTAACCGCAAATATACTCGGACAGGAACTGCTGAAACTTTGGATATCGTTAGCTATAATAATTGCAGCCGTGTACAAACAGGAATCTCTAAAATTGGAATCGGACAGTTCATCACCGTATTTCCAAACCCTGCGAATAACGTGGTACATATCCAATACACAGAAAGTAATTCATTCGAGGTTACCTTGATGGATCTTAGTGGAAGAGCAATTTCCCGCAGCAATGAAGCGATAGGACAAGTAGATATCAATCTTTCTAGCTTAAGCACGGGTGCCTATATCGTGATGATTTATGATAAAACCTTGAAACAAGCAGTATATCAAAAGTTAATTATTGAGTAAATAAGTTTTAAGACCTACGATTGAAAACCCTGACTGCGCGAGTAGTTGGGGTTTTTATTTGAAGGTTAAGGCCGAGGTTAAGGAGAAATTTCCGCTTGTCATCCCGAGTGCAGCGGTAGCGGAAACGAGGGAGAAGGGCCAGTTTCGTGATAGAACGATGAGGAGATGACCTGAAGACATTCTACTCCTTAACCACCTTTAATGTCTTCGAGCCTAATTCATTTTTCAAGAGCAAAAAATAAATACCCTTAGGAAGGCCTTCTAATCGGATTTCAACAGGAGAGACCAGTGCTTGGCTATTTGGAAGCGGGATTGCTTGTCCGAGTGTGTTGAATAGGTAAATGCGGTATGCTTGACCATCTGTCCAGCGAATGTTAAGCCTGGATTGAAGGGGGTTAGGAAAGGCGACGAATTCATTTTCTTCTGGTTGGAGAGTAGTCAGTGGATTTCCTGGTTGTGGATTACATCGTACGATGGTAAACTGGGTTCCAGCGATGTCTAAAGAATCATAATTCGTATGCTTGATCACATCCTCAATTTTAGTTACAATCACATTGGGCCCAACTAATGAAGTATCGCCACTTACAGTATAATTAACAAAGCCAAATACGGTGCTGTCACTGCCATCAGTGATACCAAATTCAAGCATTTGTTTTGTCCCAGTCATGTAATTTTTGAACAAGTTCAATGGGGTGCTCGAAGCATTGATAAAAAGCTGCGGGTTATCGCTAAAGCTGTTATACAGGAGTTGAGGCTTTTCATACACAGCACCTGGAAATAAAGATGAATTCTGGGTTTGTTGACTAACTATTATCGCCTTGCTATTGAATGAGAAAATGTTTCGCTGAATAGTAAAGGGAAGTCCGCCCAAAACAGAGGTTTGATCAAATACATTCAAGGCCAATAAGTTTTTAATGAAAAGATTACAATCTACATTGGCTATGCTGTGGTTTGCTGCCATGCTGATAGCGGTATCGTTGTTTTCAAAATGACTCGTGTTAATTGTCGTATTGGTTACAATTGAATCTAGATTTTCAGAATAGGGAGTTAAATATATGGCCTGCGTGTTATTGGTGAAGCCGCTGATTTTTATGGATAAACTATGACCCGAAATGCCTAATCCATTATAGCTGAAAAGGCAGGTGTCAATTTGAGACGCAACGACATTATAAATAGCAGAATCATTCCGAATGAAATTACAGGTTTCAATGAGGTAATACCCTTCATATAAGCCAATACGATTGCCCTCAAATTGAATCTCCCTCAACGATATATGTTTAATTAAGTTAGGTGTTATCCTTGGCTGCAATCCACCTTGAATACCAATACCGTTATTTGAAAACGTACTCGAGCGAAGATCAATAGAGGCTCCGTTCTTTGATGTTCTAATCCCTATTTGATTATTCGCAAAAGTCGTATAAAGGCAAGAGACATAAGCGTTAGGGGTAATCGGATCCACGTTATATGGAACGTCTATTAAATCAATTCCAATTTTACTGTCTTCGAAATAGACAAATTGTAATAGGATTTCCGCGTTGTAAGATTGAGCCTTCAACCCTTCCCAAAGTACATGTTTGCCAGAACCGAGGTCCTTGCCTTGAAATCTTGCTCCTGCTGCACGTAATCGGCCATTGACAATAAAGGAATAATTCCCCTGAAATTCTACAATAACATTTGAATCGATAAGCAGAGTTGCGCCTTCTGCTAATACGAGGTCACCCTCAATCAAGTATGGACTGTTTTGTAAGGTCCAACGAACCGTGGTTTCATTGATAGTGCCCCCGGAGATAATAGTTTGGGCGAATAGTGACTTTCCGCCAAAAATGAAAATGAGCAGCAATAAATGAGAAAAAAATGTTTTCGTTTTCATGTTATTTCCCTTTCGATTTTAAAGTATACTGAAGGCCAAAACGGAATGCCAAACTGTGATGTCTTTCAGTGAGCAGTGCATCTTTGAATACAGGAATTACTTGGTATTGATACCGTGTATTCAACAGGAGTGCCCAACTCGGATTCATTTGATAATTAACGCCAAAGCCGAGTCTCAAACCGAGTTGGAATCGACTATTTATTTCGCTAGTCTTATACAATTGTGGTAATGCCGCGTAAATGGCGTCATATTTTGTTAAATAAGACAGTCCAAGTCCTGTGGTCCACTCCCAATTGAATTGTGGAGTTAACGGGTAAATATGTCCAATTTCTATAGGGATACTAAGCCAATGGTATTGTAAATCAAAGCGACCTTGGTAATTCTTCTCCCGCTGCATCATTCCAATTTCTCTCTGACGATCAATCCATTCCAAAGATTCTGTTTGTTCATATTTCATCAATCCCTTATTGGTATAGCTATTCCATTCAATTCCTGAACGGAAAACCCAGTTATCCGGACGGAGATAGGCAAATCCGAGGTTTAGACTTCCGCCAAATACAGGATCATTCTCCTTGATAAAGCGAATATCTCCAATTACACCATTTGATTGGATAGAAGGAACTAAGGTGCCAGCGCCAAAACTCAAAAGGTAGCGAGAAGCAGCATTGGAATCTTTTTTATCTTCCTCATTAATACCAGGTTTGGTGATGGGTTTTGCAGTAATCTTATTTGGTGTAACCTCTTGTGGATGGCATGTAAAACCAGGAAGTTTTTTCGCTTGAATCGTCACAAGATTAATTGAAGTGCTTATTTCAGTTTCTGCGCCTTGAATTTTTTGGGTCTTTTTTTCTTTTTTCGGATTCACAGCACCTGTCGGCTCATCAATAGTAAGCGTGGCAGGTGCAGGTGTTCGAGTATTTGGGTCTTTCTTTTTTGGAGTTGTGGAAGGCGAAATTGTACGATTAGGATTTTGTTCCGGATTTTCTGAGGAAGTAGGCTGGGCACTTGGGTTTATGCCGGCTCCTGACTTGTTATTTCCATCGAAAATTAGTGTTTGAGCGGGCTGATTTTCTGGCATAGCATTTTGTGGCAATGAAGTAATGCTGGATGCAGCAGCAGAATCATTCATATCACTCGTAGCTCTAACTTGCCCTTCTACAGGAGGTGTATTCGTTGGCATATTTCCTATCTCAGTTTGTTCCGTTTTGGATACCAAAGACTCTTTTTGCGCATCTTCGGATTTCTGGAACAGCATAAGGCCAACTAACCCGATGACCACTATGCCGGCAATGCCCCAGAATTTCCAAATACGCGTTGATTTTTTTACACCAACCTGAACGGCCTGCCATACGGCATCATCAGGCACTGACTCCAAATGCTGGAGCCCGTCCTTGAAAAGGCGTTCGAGATTGTCTAAATCCTTCTCTTTCATTGCATCATATCTTTATATTCCCGCTTTACCAGCCAATCGGCTAAACGGTTTTTCGCTTTCATTAATTGGGTTTTTGATGTACTCACGCTGAAGTTTAGCTGATCCGCAATTTCTTCATGACTAAAGCCATCAATCACATAAAGGTTAAATACCGTTCTATATCCCGGAGGCAGCCGTTGCACAAGTTTCAACAAGTCTTTCTCTTGCAATTTTAAATCAGCTGGAACTTCAAAGTTTTCCCAGTTTACATGCTCCTCAGGTAATTCATTGCGCCTGTATTCCCATTTTCTATTGAAGGAGATGGCTGTATTAATAACAATGCGCGTCATCCACCCTTCAAAAGACCCACTTCCTCTATAATCCTTACACTTACTCAGAATGGTGATAAAAGCCTCTTGGAGAATATCTTGCGCATGCTCTCTCGAACCCGCATAACGTAAGGCAATGCCCATGAGCTTTGACTTATAGCACGAGTATAGTTGGGCATGTGCACCACTTTTCCCCTTTTTGCAGGATTCTATCAGTTCTTTTGGTGTGTCCAAGGATTGGATGGGTTCTTTCAAGGATGTCGCAATGAGTGAGCAAAAGGTTGCTTGATCATGAAAAAAGTTTATAAGCCAAAGCTAAGGGGATTCTAGCACATTCTGAGAAATGTATAGGCGTTTTGATGTAGCGTTTTATAATGAAGCCTGCAGCAGGATAACTAAGCTATCGAATTCTTTCCTTGGTATTGAATATTTTATACTTCAATCGGACGTTCTTCGAAATGTACCCCAAGATTACTTAGTTTCTTCAATACAGGGGTGTATAAGTCGGGCTTGGTTGGTATTTGAACACCAACTTCATGATAAGATCCATGTAATATTTCCTCCGCGCAAAGGGCAACCGGCAATCCCACGGTTTTGGCCATGGCGGTATACCTTGAATCTTCACCTTCTACCGCGAGACTACTTTCTACCCAAGATTCCTTGCCGTTCTTCCTATACCCAATGCGGTGAATCATGATGATCAAATCACGGTCTTCGGGTTCAAGCTTCCATTTTTCTTCGAGTATGGCTTGCAAGATTTGAGCAGGAGTTCCTTTGGTACGAGGCAACATATAATCATCAGAAAATAGCCCTAGGAATTTGATGCGTCGTAGATCTTCTTGGTCGGCCACCAATCCGGGAACCATGAGAAGTTTTTCTTCGATGGTTTTATTATTTCGAAATGGTAAAAAGCAGTTAATGAAGGTTCTGCCACTGCAGCTATTTCCTAAATCCAACTGATAACTATCATCGGTCAAACCAATTTGCACGAAGACATTCCAGCTACTGCAGAAGCCAGGTCTGCGTAGTGTGCCTCGCAAAAGTGTTCGGATTCCATCAAGCTCATATTGACTCTGGTAGGAGAGGGAATCGCGGTTGGGATAACCCTCAAAATCGCCATATTTGACATGCGAAAATGGCCTGCGTCTTTGAAAGAGTTGTGGGTAGGATACGAAGCGTAACTCATGTTTATCGCGGTATCGAGCAGATGATCCAGCGCCAGCCAAAACTACATTTCGTGGATTCCAGCTAAACTTATAATTCCAAGGGTTGGTATCGTGTTCTGGGGCAATTAACCCTCCAGCAAAAGATTCGAAGGAGAATATGTCTGCCCCTTCATTTTTTAAATTATGGATGAGCTGCATGGCCGACATATGGTCGATTCCTGGATCCAGTCCGGCTTCATTTAAAAAGCATAGCCCTTTGTCCTTTACCGCTTGGTCCAAAGCACGCATCTTTTCATCAACATAGGATGCTGTGACTAAGTTTTTACCATATTCCAAGCAAAGCAATGCCGCTTTTTCATGTAGGAAGGCAGGTAAGAGAGAAATGACAATGTCCGCATCGATAACCAATTTCGAACAATTGGCCGTGTCATCAATATTTAGCTCATGGCAATGGAGATATGCCGAATCATGTTGCAGCTTCAACTGATTGGCAACTGGGTCGCAAACATGCAAGGCGTAATTATTCTCTTCCGCTTTTTCTAAAAAATAACGAATGAGGTAACTTGCCGACTTCCCGGCGCCGAAGAGTAGTATAGATGCCATAGGGCAAATCTATTATTTCAGAAAAGAAACCAAGCATATGCCAAGAAGAATTGTACGTAATGTGGAGATTGAGGTATTAAGTTATGACGAACTGAATAAGGACGAACGTCAGCTTTGTACGATTGCCGAAAAGGTAAGACTCGATGCTTATGCCCCTTATTCCAAATTTTTAGTAGGAGCTGCCCTCGAGTTGAGCAATAAGGTCATACTCACAGGCAATAACCAAGAGAATGCCGCTTATCCAAGCGGATTATGTGCCGAAAGGGTGGCTTTGTATTTTGCCGGCGCAAATTATCCAGAGATAGCGCCACTTCGAATGGCCGTTGCCGCCTCCCATTTTGAGGCAGAAGTACTAGAAGAACCTGCCGCCCCATGTGGCGGGTGTTTACAAGCCTTACAAGAATATGAAAGTCGCTTTGGAGGAACACTTGAGATACTTCTACTAGGCAAAAAGGAGGTATGGAAAGTGAATGGCATGCAACACCTTTTGCCTTTCGCCTTTAAGAGCCTCGAAATTAAATGAAAATATTTTCGGCAGGCTTTGCCAGTGTGGGAAATCATATTATCTTTGCAGTCCTTTTAACAGAAATAGCATGTCAAGAGTGTGTGATTTAACAGGCAAGAAAGCGATGGTTGGCCACCACGTAAGTTTTTCGAACAGGAAAACCCTACGTAGGTTCAATCCAAACTTGCAAGTAAAAAAGTTTTATATTCCAGAAGAAGATCGTTGGATCGTGCTGAAGGTTTCTACCTCAGCAATGAGAACCATCAATAAGAAAGGTATTTATGCCTGTCTCAGACAATGGGAGAAAACCGGTACAATTTAATTAAGAAGAAGCAATGGCCAAGAAAGGTAACCGCGTACAGGTAATTATGGAATGCACTGAGCATAAAGACTCAGGCATGTCGGGAATGTCCCGCTACATTACCACAAAAAATAAGAGAAACACTACTGAGCGTTTGGAATTGAAAAAATTCAACCCGGTATTGAAGAAATATACCATCCACAAAGAAATTAAATAGTCATGGCTAAGAAGGTAGTAGCAACGCTGAAAAAAGCAGGTGCCGGAAAAGAATGGACCCGCATCATTAGAGCAGTAAGATCGCCAAAGTCAGGAGCCTATACTTTTAAAGAAGAAATGGTTCCAGCTGAAGTAGCGAAAGATGCATTTAAAGCATAATATACTTTAAAATATTTTTTAGAGCTTCCTGTTAGTGCAGGAAGCTTTTTTTGTTTTTAATCGGTCGACTTATGGGTTTTTTTGATAAAATATTTTCGCGCGACAAAAAAGATAAATTGGATCAGGGTTTAGAGAAGACCAAATCCAATCTCTTGGGCAAAATTGGAAAGGCCCTTGCCGGAAGATCAAGTATTGATGAGGGCTTTCTCGATGATCTCGAAGAAATCTTGGTTACCTCTGATGTCGGAATCGAAACGACTTTAAAAATCATCAACCGCATAGAAAATCGGGTAGCAAAAGACAAGTACCTTACGGAGTCGGAATTAAATTCCATGCTCAAGGAAGAGATTGCCGACCTACTTCCTGAACAAGATGATACCCTCAGTCGCGAATTTCATGTGCCCTCGGGAACCAAGCCTTATGTAATTATGGTAGTTGGTGTGAATGGAGTTGGAAAAACAACCACCATTGGCAAAATGGCACACCAATTTAAGGCCAAAGGTTATAAAGTGATACTCGGGGCAGCCGATACATTCCGAGCCGCAGCAGTCGACCAATTGAAGATATGGGGACAGCGTACTGGGGTGGAAGTCATAGAAAAAGGCATGAATGCAGATCCAGCGGCTGTTGCCTTTGAGGCGGTAAAAGCAGCGCAAGATCAAGGTGCCGATGTTTGTATTATCGATACTGCAGGTCGCCTTCATAATAAAATTAACTTGATGAACGAGCTGAGTAAAATCAAACGTGTCATGCAAAAGGTTGTTCCAGGTGCACCGCATGAAATATTGCTCGTTCTGGATGCTTCTACCGGCCAAAATGCTTTCGAACAAGCGCGTCAGTTTACTGCGGCTACCGAAGTTAATGCTTTGGCTTTAACCAAACTCGACGGCACTGCCAAAGGTGGAGTGGTAATTGGTGTATCTGAACAGTTCAAAACACCGGTGAGGTATATCGGTGTAGGAGAGGGTATGGAAGACCTTCAAGTATTCAACAAATACGAATTCATTGATTCCCTCTTTTCAAATTAATTCATTTCCCCTGTGAAAGTTAGAAATCTTAAAACCGATAAAATAAATATCATTACGCTAGGCTGTTCCAAAAACTTGGTAGATTCCGAAGTAATGATGTCGCAGCTTAAGGCGAATGAACTTGAGGTAAGTCATGAATCTGAGAAAGATGATGCCAATGTAATCATCATAAACACATGCGGATTCATCGATAATGCAAAAACAGAATCCATCAATACCATTCTTGAACAAGTCGAAAGAAAAGAAAATGGAGAAGTAGACCGCGTATATGTTACCGGCTGCCTGTCGCATCGTTACCAGGAAGATCTGGAATCGGAAATTCCGGAAGTAGATGCCTGGTTTGGAACCTTAGAGCTTCCTCGTTTACTCAATACCTTGGGTGCTGATTATAAACATGAGTTAATTGGGGAGCGATTAATTACCACGCCAACCCATTATGCCTACATGAAGATTTCGGAAGGATGCGACCGTCCTTGTTCTTTCTGTGCAATTCCATTGATGCGTGGCGGACACGTTTCTAAACCAATCGAACAATTGGTGAAAGAGGCACAACATCTAGTAAAAAACGGTACCAAAGAAATCTTACTCATCGCCCAAGATTCGACCTATTATGGTATCGATTTATATGGCGAACGTAAGCTTGCGGCCTTATTAGAAGCACTCTCGGAGGTAGAAGGATTGGACTGGATTCGATTGCATTATGCCTATCCGAGTAAATTCCCTATGGATGCTTTGAAGGTGATGGCTGAACGCGATAATATTTGTAAATATCTTGATATTCCATTGCAGCACGCCAGCGATAATATGCTTAAAATTATGCGCCGCGGAATTACCCGTCGTCGTACTGAGGAACTGATTCGTGAAATTCGCACACAGGTTCCTGGGATTGCAATTCGAACCACAATGTTGGTAGGACACCCTGGAGAGACGGAGCAAGATTTTGAAGACTTAAAAGAGTTTATCCAAGAGTTTAAGTTCGAGCGCTTGGGTGTGTTCACTTATTCACACGAAGACAGCACCCACGCTGGTAGTTTGGAAGATGATGTGCCAGATGAAGTAAAAGACGCACGTGCAGCTGAATTGATGGAACTGCAAGAACAGATTTCATTGGAACTGAATGAGGCAAAGGTCGGCAATACGTACAAAGTATTATTCGATCGCGTAGAAGGTGGGCATTTTGTTGGCCGTTCAGAATTTGACTCGCCAGAAGTAGACAATGAGGTGCTGGTAGATAAGACCAATCAGTTTGTTCGTTTAGGCGATTATGCCAATGTGAAAATAAATAACGCAAGTGCCTTCGACCTCTACGGAGATATTGTAATTTAGTGCCCATGCACTTTCAAGCACTTGGCGCTGAACAGAGCGGGCTTTATTCGAAGCTAATGCTCGATTACTTGTCTGAAAAACAGGATCTTTCCCCCTTCATTTCATTTTGGCCGAACGACGCTGGTTATGAACAACAATTGCAAGTTCGAGCGAAAAATGCTCCCGATAGGCAGAATTTGGTAGCTTGTTTGCGCAAGCAATACCAAAATACGGAGATGGGAGAGGCGGTTTCCGCTAACCTTGAGCTACTTCTTGAAGAGAATAGCTTTACCCTAACAACAGGACAGCAAATTCATATTTTCCTCGGACCCATGTATGTCTATTGGAAAATTGTGAGCACGATTGCACTGGCCCAAAGACTAAAACGCCTCCATCCCAATAAAAACTTTGTCCCCGTTTTTTGGATGGCAACTGAAGATCATGATTTTGCAGAGGTCAACCATGTCGAGCTTTTTAACCGAGAGTTTGTTTGGGATACTAAATCAGAATTTTCCGGACCTGTAGGTCGTTTGGAATTAGCTGGTTTGCCAGAACTTACCGAAGAGGTTGCCGAGTTATTCAGTCGGCAAGAAGGCTGGAAGAAATTTGAAACCTTATTTAAGGAAGCATATAGCCAAGAAGAGAACTTTGCTCAAGCCACACGACGCTTAGTGCATGCATTTTTTAAAGAGTATGGTTTAGTGATAATTGATCCCGACGATGCGCAGCTGAAGAAAGACTTCTTGCCAATTATTCGTGAGGAGCTTGTGGCTGAAAGCAGCAAGGATGCCGTTCAAGAGGTGAGCGAGAACTTGGGTAAATCCTATGGACTTCAGGTTCATCCACGAGCGATTAACTTGTTTTATACCGGACAAAAGGGGAGAGAACGTTTAGAAAACAAGGACGGTACTATACAAACAATTGGAGGCGAAGTGCTAGGCCAGGTCGAGGATATTGATTCTTGGCTCGTATCGAAGGTCGCAGATATTTCGGCGAATGTAGTTTTACGTCCCGTTTTTCAAGAAGTGATTTTGCCAAATCTTGCCTATATCGGCGGACCGGGTGAATTGGCTTATTGGATGCAGCTAAAAGGGGTTTTTGATCATTTTTCTGTACCCTATCCAATCCTTGAGAACAGAAAATCCGTATTTATCATTGGCTCCAAAGTCCAAGGAGTATTAGATAAAATGAATTTAAAGATTGAAGACTTGTTTATGGATGAAGATCAACTCCGGGTGAAGGCGTTAGAACGCAGTAACGACGGGCTGATTAGTCTGAAAGAAGACCTGAAAGAACTGCATCAACTTAAAGATCGGATTATCGGAAAAGCAGCATCGATTCAGGCCTCACATGCCAAGCCATTGGCCGAAACTTTCAATCAAAGCGATAAGATTATTAAAAAAATTGACAAAGAAATTTTTACCTTGCAAGAAGCAGGGCTTGAAAAGAGCTTGGAAAAGGTGCTTAAAATGAAGGCTTTAATTAAAGAGAAAGGCTTCACACAAGAGCGGAATCAGTATATGATTCAATACCTTCTTCAACTTGATTCGAACCAAATAATTAAAAAGTTATCTGCAGGATATAAGAACCTTGGTCCTGTTGCTTTACTTTTTGACTAGCTAATGAATATTTATTTGCAAACTTTTAACCACAAATCCTATATGAAAAAACTGCTAATCTTCAGTTTAAGTGCCATGCTCGCCATTCCGGCCATGGCCCAAAAAAAGAAATCTCTCTTCCCGAACAATGATGCAAAAAGATGGCTGTTTGGCGTTCAAGCTGGTGGAACATTTCTCACTGCTGACGCCCAAAAGTTGGGCTTTAGCTATGCTGCAGGATTAACGGCACAATATTCTTTCTCACATACCCTAGGTATCCGTGTTTTAGGGAACTATGGTCAGCTAAAAGGGTCAGAATTGGTTGCGGGGCGTCCGTTTAATAAATATGACTTTACCAATAATTTTTGGGAAGTTCAAGGACAGGGCGTGGTGACTTTCGGCAATATCTCTTATTTGAGAAAAGCCAAAAAAACCAACTTTTATCTGGCTGGAGGGTTAGGGGTTATGGGCAATGATGCCACGAGCACCTATATTCTCAAAACAGATTTAAGCAATACGGAGAGAAATGAAACATTTACCGATATGATAGTAAGTTTCTCAGTTTCTGCTGGAATGCGCTATAATGTTGGAAAGAATATGGCCTTGGGTTTGGAATATAATTTCCGCTACTGTGGTTCAGACCTTGTAGATGTGCTCCAATACGATGGTCCGGGAAACAAGTCGAAAGACGCGATTAATATGCTTCAACTGACAGCTACCTTTAAATTGGGTAAAAAAGGAAAAGAGCATGTCGATTGGATCAATCCGGTTGAAGCGATCTATGAAGACATCGCAAAAGTTGAGAAAAAAGTTGATGCACTCAGTGGCGACCAAGATGGCGATGGTGTTGCAGATTATTTCGATAAAGACAATACAACCCCTGAAGGAGCCATGGTTTATGGAAATGGTAAGGCAGTAGACAGCGACGGTGATGGCGTTCCTGATGTGAAAGATATGGAGCCAAACTCTCCAAAAGGAGCGGACGTAAATGAAGATGGAGTAGCAGCAGATGATGATAAAGATGGAGTGCCAAATGTATTGGATATCTCTCCGAATACCGACACAAGCTATTTAGTGAATCACCAAGGTATTCCCATCATGACCAAGGAGTTGGCCCGTAAATTGGCGCCAAAAGGTGGACTAGGAGCTGGCGGAGGCTTAGGGTATATGCCTGCCATCTTATTTGAAACAGGAACTAAATCAATCAAGCCAATACATTATGTGGATCTACAAAATATTGCTGAGGCAATTAAGAGGACTCCAAATGTAAAAATCTTGATTATTGGAAATGCAGATTACCGTGGATCTGAAAAACTGAATGAGAAACTAGCCTTAGAGCGCGCTCAAGCAGTTAAGAACGTCTTGGTAGAAAGCTTTGGAGTAGATGCTTCCATCCTTGAAATTCAATCTAACGGTGAGAAAGTGCCTATCGCTAAAGGAACAGACCCAATGGCGCTTCAAGCGAACCGCCGTGTTCAGTTCTTTATCATCGAATAGGGATCTGCGATAAATTCCAAAATAATAAGCTCCAAGCTCCAAGGTTATCCTGGGCTTGGAGTTTTTTTATGCGAATAATTATCCTTCTAGGCATTTTCGCGGCCCAATTTGACGCGGAGCCGCGAAGGCGCAAAACAGTTGCTGTCGCCAGAATAAAGGCGCAATTTGTTCGTCGTAGCTTAGGAGTTTATCGTCGATTATTTTAGCGCAGAAGGTCTTGCTTTCGCCAGAATAGAGGCGCAATTAAAATCTCATCATCTCCTTACCCCTCATCTCCTCACATTTTTTCTCTCCTCACTCCTCACCACCTCATCTCCTCATATTTTTTAGCCATGGTCAATGGTCCATGGACTATGGTCTATTCCTAGAAAGCAACTCCCACAAAGCAATTCCCCCCGAAACCGCCACATTGAAGCTATGTTTGGTGCCATACTGTGGGATTTCCAATATTCCATCACATTCAGCTAATACCTCATCGCTAACGCCATCAACCTCGTTGCCGAGAACCAGTAGGAAAGGATTTTCGTTGATTTCCCATTCACGGATGTCTACGCTTCCTGTTGTTTGTTCGAGGGCCAGGATTTCATAGCCTTTTTCTTTGTAATGATGGATGCAATCAAGCGTATTTTCATAGCCTTCCCAATCAACAGATTCTTCGGCGCCTAGGGCAGTTTTTCGGATATCTTTGTGGGGTGGACGCGCTGTAATACCGCATAAGCAAATCTTTTCCACGCGAAAAGCATCGGCTGTGCGGAACAGGGAACCCACGTTGCTCATGCTTCTGATGTCATTTAGTACGATTACAGCTGGGCTTTTTTGTGCATTTTTGAATGCTTCCTTACTGAGGCGGTTTAACTCTATATTCTTTAATTTGCGGGGCATACCTATACTTTGGCTAAATCATCAACAGTAACTCCGTTAATGCGCCAATACGCGCAAATTAAAGCAAAATACCCGGGAGCTTTATTGCTTTTTCGGGTGGGCGACTTCTATGAAACCTTTGGCGAGGATGCGATTACCGCTTCCAAGATTCTCGGTATCGTATTAACCAAGAGGGGAAATGGTTCAGCGACTGAAATCGAATTGGCCGGATTTCCACATCATTCCTTGGATACCTATTTGCCGAAATTGGTGCGCGCCGGACAACGAGTGGCCATCTGCGATCAGCTCGAAGACCCGAAAATGACCAAAGGCATCGTTAAGCGGGGAGTAACGGAATTGGTTACACCAGGTGTTTCCTATAACGACAAGGTCTTAGATGCACGGAAGAATAATTTCCTCTGCGCCATGCACCAAGAGAAAGGCCGCTTTGGGTTGGCCTTTTTGGATATCTCAACCGGAGAGTTTTTTATAGCAGAAGGCTTGGCTGATGCGGCAGATAAACTCCTGCAAAGTCTTGCGCCAACCGAGGTGCTCATCAATAAAAAGTTTCGAAATGATTTCGTTCAAATCTTTGGAGAGAATTGGTATAACTACCCCTTAGATGAATGGGTTTTTGGTGTCGATTTTAGCAAAGAAAAGTTAGAAGGTCATTTTAAGGTAAAATCTTTGAAAGGGTTTGGCGTACAAGATTTACCTCTAGGAGCCATTGCTGCTGGAGCCTGTTTGCATTATCTTGAAGCAACGCATCACAACGCCATTGCGCATATAACAGGTATTTCACGCCTCGATCAAGTGAACTATGTTTGGCTCGACCGATTTACCATTCGCAACCTCGAACTGGTTTCAACAGCCCAGGAAGGTGGAACAAGCCTCTTGGATGTACTCGACAAGAATATTACTCCCATGGGCTCCCGTCTCTTGAGAAAATGGCTCCTCATGCCGCTCAGAGAGAAAGCGGCCATTGACCAACGCTTGGACATGGTGGAAGAACTGGTGAAGGATACCAAAAGTACTGAAGCTTTATCAGGACAACTTAATGAAATTGGAGATTTAGAACGTCTACTTTCAAAAATTGCTTTGAATAAGGCCACACCAAGAGAAATGGTGCAGCTGAAAAAGTCGCTCTTGGCGATTGACCCGATTAAAGCTATTCTGGAGAAAGGCAATCAGGCTTCATTTATGGATTTAGCGAAAAAGCTAAAGCTTTGTAGTGAACTGTTGAACCGTCTCGACCTTCAACTAAACGAAGATGCTCCGGCAAGTTTCAGCAAAGGGGAAGTCATTAAAAAAGGCGTGAATGAAGAGCTAGATGATCTTCGTGAGATTTCCTATAACGGCAAAGATTACCTCGCATCCATACAAAAAAGAGAAAGCGAACGAACAGGAATTACTTCATTAAAGATTGCCTTCAATAATGTGTTTGGCTACTATTTGGAGGTAAGCAATACCCATAAAGATAAGGTCCCAACTGAGTGGATTCGCAAGCAAACCTTGGTGAATGCCGAACGCTATATCACCGAGGAACTCAAAACCTATGAAGAGAAAATCATGGGGGCGGAGGACAAGATTTCCGTATTGGAGAATAAGCTCTATCAAGAACTGCTGGCTTATGCCTCTGGGTTTATTGCTGATTTACAAGCAAATGCCCAGCTCTTAGCGCGACTAGACTGCCTTGTATGCTTCAGTCACTTAGCCCGCGACTATAATTATAGCAAGCCAGAAATTACAGAAGACCATGAGTTGAGCTTATTGGAATGCCGTCATCCTGTGATTGAACGCAAACTCAAACCGGGAGAAAACTATATTCCGAACGACCTGTACCTGAATAATAGCTCGCAGCAGTTGATTATTCTTACCGGTCCGAATATGTCAGGTAAATCGGCCATACTCCGACAAACCGCCCTTTCGGTGATTATGGCACAGATGGGCTGTTTTGTTCCTGCGAAAAAGGCGGTGATTGGTTTAGTCGATAAAGTCTTCACTCGCGTTGGAGCTTCGGATAATCTCTCAGGCGGCGAATCGACCTTTATGGTGGAGATGATGGAAACGGCATCTATTCTGAATAATCTTAGCGCGCGCAGTTTGATCTTATTGGATGAAATTGGACGAGGAACCTCAACTTATGATGGTGTTTCATTGGCTTGGTCAATTTCTGAATTTATTGCCGCACATGAGCATAAACCCAAAACCATGTTTGCAACCCATTATCATGAATTAAATGAGCTGGAAGCCAAGATGGAAGGCGTGGCGAATTATCATGTGAGCGTCAAAGAAACAGATGGCAATATTCTCTTTTTAAGAAAGATGAAGCCAGGCGGCAGCGAACATAGCTTTGGTATCCATGTTGCCCGCATGGCTGGCGTACCGGCTAAGGTCCTCGCTCGCGCCGAATCGATACTTACCCGTCTAGAAGCCGATCGTTCAGAAATAAGTGGCCGCAAGACTCTCAAAAAGGTGGCCGATACCATTCAACTCTCTATGTTCCAGATGGAAGATCCAAAACTCAAAGAAGTCATTCAACATCTTCAGGCAGTGGATGTGAATACGTTAACGCCTATAGAGGCGTTAATGAAGCTCAATGAAGTGAAGTTGATGCTGGGAGAGTAGGTTTCTAGTAGGGCACGTTGGGATTGATGGGGCAAGTGGGTAGTTGCCATGATGATGAGTGATGGTGAGTTAAAATATCCGTCATCCCGAGTGAAGCGCTAGCGGAGCCGAGGGAAAAGGTAGGCTACCATCACCCTTTAGCTAGACGTGTGGTGCATTAAATACGCTCAATTTTAATTTTTCCTCAACCTCATCCTACAACTACTTCTTATTCCTTAGCTCATTCAATTCCTCCACCACCTGAATATACTTGTCCTTCCAAATATTCAGTTCCTTGGCCAGCTTATAGGCCTCATCCTTATAATGGCCGAGGGATTTTCGGCATTCTTCGAGTTCCGTTTTGCCTTTAGCAGAATATTCCTCCTCGCCATCTGCTATAGTTTGCAAATGGTCTTTGTACATATGGATTTCAGGAATCTCTTTGGCGAAATCATAATTCAAGGCCTTTCCAAAACGGAGCAGCTCATAAAAATCTAACACTTCTTGGTCGAGCTTTTTGTACAGGGTTGTGCGACTCATTTTCATTCGACGGGCCAATTCAGCCACGCCAACCCCTACGGAATTCATTGCTGTATTTAAAATCGCTCCATGGTGTTTCGAATCCATGAATACGAAGTACGGGTCACTTATGGACAATAGTATGGACAATTAATGTTCAAACAACGAACAAAACTATGCATAAATGAACATAAAAGTGCTATATTGGACATTCAAACATGTGAAGAGGACATGTTTTGAACAATAAAAAGAACCAATTAAAGTCGGAAGCTATGAAAATTACAAAGCGAATAGAGCAAATCGGTGGAAAATGCCATCAGAGTTTGTGCATTATTGATAAGGACAGGAGTCTCATTTTCCGAACCTATGGATTAGAAGATGAATACTTAGAAATGATCCAAGTGCGTGGGATGAAAGAAATTGTTCCAAGTACACCAGCTAGTATTGATGATGCGCTCAATGTTTTGAGTAAGATTCATTTACTCTCAGGGGAATACATCCACCGACTGATTAGTCCTAATGAGCACTTTGAAGAAGTGAAGGAAGACCCAGCACTTTATTCCTGTTTGCCCAATGCATTTGAAGTGCTTGTTGTCTGATAGGCAAAAGCCATTCATGGCTTTGCTGTCCTGATTTTCAGAATCATAGGACTGAAGGCCAATTCTAAACACGCAATCAATTATTTAATACACTATGAAAAAAGCAGTTTTAATTCTGGGCTTGTTTGTTACAAGCGCAGTAACAACAGAAACCCAAGCCTTACCGAATTGGTTTACCGAAATTTTCGGCTGTACCTGGTCATGGATTGGAAACCCAAGTGTGACGCCTACGGTTAATGGGCAATGTAAATTTACACAATCCATGTCTGGCCACAGTTGGCTTTGGGGTGATTGCGGTACCGAAACCTATGAATGGGTAGGTTCTTGTGAATTACCGCTATCCAGCAGACCGCCTCTGCCTCAAGGCCCAAGTTATTCTCAGGTTGCAAATAGTATGGCGGATTTGCGAGCGGCAGGTCATACGGAGATTAAGTCAGATTGGGGAGATGCTGAGTTTTTGGAGGATTATCCTGCCGAATTTCAAGAAGCAGTTGAATACCGACTTGAACTTGCTGGCTATGAATATCAATCCAACTGGGAAAATCTAGTTGATGATCCATGCCCTGTTCCAACACCAACTTTGACCGTTGTCGTAGCACAAGCTTATACTTATGCAAATAGCTGCGTTTTAACGATTTACCCCAATCCATCTTCGGGTAATTTTAGTATCGATTTGACGGGTATTTATACCAATGTGACCAAAATTGAGGTAATCAGTTTGAGTGGCTCTGGTGTAGTTTATTCCAAAACGAGCGGTTTTTCAGCCATAGAAGGCGTGAATATCGAAGGTGAAGCTGAGGGTATTTATTCAGTCGTGGTCTATACCGTGACCGGAAGTTTGAGTCAAACGATTCAAATAAGTCCCTAGCTCATTGAAGTGGGGATAGGTTCAATTAAGGAGGTGTCGGTAGGGGCATCTCCTTTTTTCCAATTTTTATTCTATTGAATGGCTTTCAGCTTATGATTCAAAAATTCACATGTGTTTTGTTTTTTTCCTTGTTTAGCATTCTAGTCAGAAGTCAGCCTATGCTACTATCATTAAAGGGGAGCGATGCGGTGCCTCTTTCGTATTCCCATGCTGAAAATCTCCGAAGCGGCCGTTTGCTTATTGCTGATAGCCTTGGAAATCTTTTACTGAATTCAAGCTTCGCTCAGCAAGGAGATACCTTAAGGATTAGTCATATTGGCTATGCGTTAGCGTTTTACAAGGTTGAATATTCCAAGGATACTGGCGTGTTGTTTTTTCAATTGGCATCAAGCGCTTTTTCAGAGGTTGAAACAAGGGTATTGAAAAATTCATCCAGCTTTACTATTCGAAAGGCGAACAAATCAAGCATGTCATTTGATCCGGGAGACGTGCTGGCATTAAAACTAAACTTAAAAGGAAAGCATATCAAAATAAATTGCATTCAATTATCGGCCGCGGGCACTTATGATTCTGTACTTTTCCGGATAAGCCTAATTCAGGAATTTGATTATCAGCAGCACCTACAGCATGGAAAACAGTTCGTACTAAGAGGTAACAATCTTGATTTGACTGACCTGAATATTAGATCGAGTTCAGATAGTGCGAGCTATTATTTACTTATTGAGCCCTATGCCTATATGAACAATCATACTTTATCAATTCAATTATACGGTAGAGAACCACGACACAGCCAAACAATAGAGCATACCCTCATTCGTGGGAAAATAATTTGGCCGGATAATACCTATACCGTTCAATGGCACCTTCAACCCTATTGGGTTCCATCTATTAAAGTAGAGTATGATTATGAATAACAAATACCTCCGTGGTTTCTTCCCACATCAGCTATGGCAGACGAGGAAGGAGAAGACGAGATGATGGGTTGAGAATTCTAAATCCAAAACAACTTGCTATTTCGAATCAGGCAATTCCTTTAAATCAACCAGTGTAGGTTCAATCTTGTTGGCAATTAAGCATTCTTTGGCAAGGGCTCTATGGTAGCCTTTTTCTCCATCGACAGCGCTGACATTGCTTGTTACGTGTTCAATTTCAATGGTCGGTGATTCATATTCTACTTGATGTATCTGCCAGTAGTACTCACGATCCGACAAATAAAGATTTGGGTTCTCAAGCTTGATGCTAATGAGCCACATTCTATAGTTTAGGTAGCGAATCTTAAAAGATAAGATTTTTGCCAACTCCTCAGAATGGGCCTTTCTGTTGTTTCCATACGAAAGGTTGTTAGACACCGTTGCACAAAGTTACTAAGTATTGGGTTTATAATTGTTTATATTCGATGTGAATGACTTGCAATTATGTGAATGGAGCAGGTTGATATGTGAATGAAGGTTTTCCTTATTAATTGACTTATTAAGCGAACATGACTCACCGCTTTCTTGCCCCTAAATTAATTTATGGCCAAATTTGGAATGATACTTATCTCGCGATGCACTGTGCGGTGGGGAGTCCACGAAAAGAGTGAAATACTTATTGGAGTTCTCGAAGACCTATAAATGCAAATACATGTGAGTAAATTTGGTTTTCGTGGTGTCTTTTATTGCTCATGTCTAGGTCTGTTTTTCGATGGCATTCACTGAATACTTCGTATTTGGACAAGCAAAAAAGAACAAGAAAGGTTAGTGATGAATTCGAATCGCTAGGAAGTCCACAAATGCTAGCAAATAACCGTGTTAAATAAATGACAAGCACAGGAAGCCAGAACCTAATGAGGCGGCGGATTTGTCGTAAATTATCGGGATACAAAAATCAAAATAGGATTAGTGGTATAAATGCAGTGAGTCATGTAAGAGAATTATATAAAGTAAGTATTGGGTCTTCTTTTATTACCTATCCGGCTTGAACATAATTTAGATTAACGATTGATACCATCAACCCAATATGGGCTGACTTAAAAAATAGAGTTCTAACCTAGTTATTCGCTCTATGTTTTTGGAATTCAATATTTTATAAGTAAATACGCTTCATGATAGTGTCGGATATATGGTGTGAATAAGTGCACGTTGAAACATGTTTAACTAATAAATAGAATCATGAGAGAGATTATGTTGATTGTTCATTTTATAGGCTTGGCGATGGGAATCGGGACAAGTTTCGCATTTATGTTTCTTGGCATTGCTAGTGCCAAGATGAAGGATAAAGAAGCCATGAAGTTTAGGCTCAATACTTTTGCTCTCGCCAAAATGGGACATATCGGATTGACCCTTTTAATTCTTTCTGGTCTCTACTTGATGACACCTTACTGGTCCAGCTTGGGCGCAAACCCCTTACTCATTTCAAAATTGGTTTTGGTATTGATGCTCGCTTCATTAATTGGAATTATTGGCTCCATTGTCAAAAAAGCCAAAAAGGGAGATGCTGAAATACAGCTCAAAAAAGCCGAACCCTTGGGAAAACTGGCCCTTCTAACGGGACTAGCCATCGTGATTATCGCAGTGTATGTTTTTAGGTGAGAAAAGCCATTGGCTGTTTTATTTTTTGGTTTGTAGCAAATAGGACAATAGAACTTTCCGCCAGGTCCACAGTCCTAGACCCAAATTCACCAGGCCGGTTGGCTTACCCGCCAAACGGCTCTAGATTACTCTGCTAGAATGGATCAGGTTGTATGGGGCTTTTTGTCTTTAGAAACTAGTGCAAGTCGGCGAGACACCGACTTGTTTGCGGGGTTTGTATTATTTGGGCAGAAGGACCGCAGCGCTTTGTGGCCTTGTGTCATGGCTTTGGGCATGGAGCTTTTTCCACTTCGCTCTCACACTGTTTCTACGCTCTGATTCGGCTTATTGCTTTACATACTTGACCGACCAACGTTCATTTGTATTAGAAAATACGAGCGTATAGATTCCTGAAGAAATGCCTTCTAGGTACAAAGTGTTTTCCTCTTCTTGAACTTTTTGGGAATGAATTAATACGCCGAATGCATTGTATACCTCTACCTGCTTGGCTTGTTTTCCTTCGCCTTGAATATGGATGATCCCATTCCCGGGGTTTGGCCAAATGGTGAAGGTAGACTTAACTTGTGGTGGAGCAATACCCGTGAGTTCCCAAGTTTCGAACGGACGATCGATGAAGGTGTCTCCTTGGCTCACATAGCTTAATAGCATATAGTATTCCGTATAATACAGTATTTTCCATTTCATGAAGGTTTCACCCATACCGACTTGTGCTGTGAGGCTAGCGTTTTCGTCTTGCATGTCAGACTCTTCCAAAATTGGGTATCCAGCTTGTGATTTTGTTGTGGTATAGTTGGTGGATTCAAATGGAGTAAACCAGCCTTGGCCAGAATAAATTTGCGTGATACCATCTTTTAAACGCAAGCGATTGAAATTTGGTTTTCCTGTTTTAGCGCGAAGCGGAAACTGGATTAATTCATCCTTTCCTGAGAAATGCTCACCATTATAGAGAATATGAAGCGGCTGGCTCGAAAAGCTACTTGCTTTAGTGATAGTAATTCGTAGCGAAGGATCCATTGAATAAGAAATCGTTTCACCATTGAAGTCCTCATTCAGGCGGAGCTTTAAATAGCGTTGGCAAATTAGAACAATGGAATCCAGGTAATGATCAACTTGAATTATTTCATTTCGTGTCAAAGCTTCTTTGGACCTCGACGAAGTGCTGCCCAAATCGTAATGAAAGGCACCGCAAAAAATGTCACCTTCTTGGTAAGCATAGAGCTCTTCGAAGCTAGGCATGTTCATTCCAAAATGGTGAAGTTCCGACCCAATAAGACGGAAGAGACGATTTTCACCTGAGAGCATAGATTGATAGCTTATCAACCCATATGATTTACTCCATACGACTGAATCACCTTGCAAGGATCGGATGATGACAACAGAATCGGAGCTGCCCATCACGTTCATCCATCCGCGCCAAGTAATAAAAGCGGAGTCTGACCCATTAGCGTCATAGGCCCATTTTTGATTGAGCGGCAGCTGGCTATGCATGGTATAGACCGTTCCATTTACATGGCGTTCCCAGCTTCCAGGATACAGCTCAACCAATTGTTCGCCCAGCCAATGATAGCTGCTATCTATATAATGTTTTTTTGTGCTATCGAGTTGGTTCCCCTTTACTTCATAAGCAGGCATGAGGGAGGGTCGCATATACCATATATGAGAAGAAGAGGTGGAATCAATTGAAGCCATTTGGTAAATGACTTCACTAATGCTGTCATTCAAACTGGTAAAATACACCGTGTCTTTGGCATGTACTAATTGCCAATCTTGGGCAGCACTATAGTTAATACTCAAACAAAGTATCACGCTAGCATAGAAGGGTTTAAGCAGGGTTTTCATGCAATCAGAACGAAGAAGTTGCGAAATAATTGTTGAGTGGAACTAAGGAGAAGGCAGAGGACGTGGGGCTCGGGTCTTTCTCCTAAATTCTAGCACTTCTCACTCGAACTCACGCTTGCTTGGGGCGTGGGGCAGAGGGTGGGGCTTGGAGCTTATTGCGATTGAAACTGACCGGCTCTCACCATGCCGGTTGGCGTCCCTGCCAAACGGCTTTAGCTCACTCATCTAGAATGGTTCGGGTTGTACGGGGCTTTTTGTCTTTAGGAACTTGTGCAGGTCGGCGAGACACCGATCTGCTTGCTGGGTTTGTGTTATTAAGGTGGAAAGGCCACAACGCTTTGTGGCCTTTCTGCAAGGTCAGTGGTCATAAACTCGTATTCACCAAGCCCTTTGGCGTCCCTGCCAAACGGCCTTAGCTCACTCATCTAGAATGGTTCGGGTTGTACGGGGCTTTTTGTCTTTAGGAACTTGTGCAGGTCGGCGGGACACCGACCTACTTGTGGGGGAATACACCTCATTTTCTCGTTTGGCATTATGAAGGTTATTCATTTGAAAGACCTTGCCCATATAAATAGGACGTGTTTCCAAACTGAAGTGAATTACTTAAATTACTCTCGATTATTATCCGGACTTTTTCAAACTGACGTAGCTGCTAAATGTATCGCACTTGGCCAGTGTGGGGAAGGTTTGGCATAATTTATAAAGGCATGAAGACTTTAACTTATCTTATTCTATTTTCATTGGCCGCTTCTTTGACATCTGCCACATATCTAGACCAACTTGATAGGGTAACGGTTTTTCTTAACAAGGAAAAAATTGGAAAATGGACAGAATCTAGTCAAGCAGTCAACCTCGAAGTCAATGCAAATTTGACAGATACATTAAGTTTTTTTGCTAGTACAGACTGGGGCGGACTTAATCATGCGACGTTAAATATTATGGATACCAACGGGCAGCTTATAGCGACATTGACAAAAACATCCGAAACACGACAGCATATTTTTAAAGCTGATTATAGAACAGATTTAGCGTTAATAAGTAAATCGAACGCAGCTAAGTTTAAAGTGGTCTTAAGCAATATGGACAACCACAAAGGCACTCTCCCAGATAAGCATCTATTTAATCTTGAGTTTCATATAAAATAAGAAGGGAGGCCATGTTCTTCTCATGTTGCTTGTGTTTTAGGAATAACCTTATTTAGTATAAAAATACCCAATGAATGCATTTGATGAATTATGCCAGAAACAGGAGACTTGGGTGATAAAATACTGCTCGGTATCTTTTGAGAGCCCCTTATATCTAGTCTGGTATACGGATACAGACGAAAATAGTACGGATAGACTTTTGACCTATAAAAACGGTAAAATATATGCCGCCAACTCTCTCAGTGGGCTCAGGGAATCAATTCTTAAGTCTTTGGAAGATTTAATATATTCTGAAAACTTAGTAGCTTGGTTAGCGGGGTTTAATAATTCCGAAACGGAGGAATATTATACCTATGATACTAATGCAATACAAGCAGGGGTTCAACAATCAAATCTTGACGTTCCCACCCTTGAAGGCTTGGCGAACTTTATCAACTTGTTTGGTGATGTTGTGCAGCAAGACTCGAGGAATGAATATCTTGAAATCTACTGGGAGGATGAACTTCTCAAATTTGCCTGGGAATATTTCTATGATTTCATCTTTTGGCCAAGATTTAATGACAAAGACAGATTCGAAAATTTTGTTCGGCCAGAACTCGAGCTTGATAGCAATGAGCTGTTATATAGGATAAAGGTTGTTCGTGAAGTCCTTGATAGCCAGATTAAGACGGTTTAGATCATAAAGAGCAACTTTGTATCTCCATAATATTTCGTTTTCAAACTGGCCATGCTTTAGCGCATTGCGTTAAGGAGGAAACCTTGGCATTATATGATATAAAAGCTTTATAAAATATCGGTTCTATTTCTTTTAGTATTTGTACTCCTGTCATCGGCAACTTTTACGGATGAAGAGTTTTTTTAAAATGAAAGCATGCTCGCCAATTGTACAAGGAAGCAGAAGGGTTTCCCAAACTTAGCCGAAATGTTTAAATTGTCCGGCGATTAGGAATCATCTTTAAAGCGAATCTAAGCACAACCTAACTTGAAGGAAAAAACCATAGCTGTACTTCCCTTTGTTAACATGAGTTCTGATGTTGAGAATGAATATTTCAGCGATGGAATCACGGAGGAAATTATCAATGCATTGGCAAAAATTGAGGGCATCAAGGTAACCTCACGCACCTCTTCATTCTACTTTAAAGGAAGAAACCAACCGATTACCGAAATTGGTAAGCAACTAAACGTCTCCACGATTTTAGAAGGAAGTGTTCGAGTGTCGGGGAAAGCAATACGGATTACGGCACAGCTTATTCAAGCGGAAAAAGACTTTCACTTCTGGTCAGAAACTTGGGACAGGAAGCTGGAGAATATCTTTGAAATACAGGATGAAATAAGTTTGATTATCGCTGAAAAATTAAGAGAGCAGTTTGGCCATTTCGAAATTCAAGAACATCTCGTTGTAAAGCAGACTGATAATATTAGCGCCTATGAATATGGGTTAAAAGCCAAATATCTTAGAAATAAATGGAATGCCGAAGACGCCAAAGCTGCGCTCTTACTTTATGAAAAAGCTTTGGAATTGGACCCAAACTATAGTACGGCATTTTTAGGTCTTGCTGAATGCTACAGTTTTATTGGCACAACAGGCTTTATGCCATTTGAAGAAGCCTGGGGCAAAACCATTCATTACATAAATCAAGCAGTTGAAAGAAGAGACAATTCATCCAGTCTTCATTATCAACAATCCAACCTGGCTTTTTTTATTGAATGTGACTATAATAAATCGTTGAAGGAAATGAAATTGGCGATTGAAATAAATCCCAATAATGCCGAAGCGCAGCAATTCATTTCCTTTTTATACATTATAGCAAACAAAAGAAAAAAAGCACAAGAACATCTGGAGGCCGCGCTGAGCATAAACCCACTTTCTGAAGAGACTCACTTTTTTAGAGCCTACTATCATTATATGCTCAAGAATTTTGAGAAATCCCTGGAAATGCTCAATAATTGCTTGGAGGCGAATCCTAAAAATATTCCCGCACATTCTATTAAAGCCATATGTCTTCTCATGCTAGGCCACTATGATGAGGTGATTAATTATTACGCGACCATTCCTGCAGAGCTTGTTATTGAAGGAGAAAAAACCGGCGCTATTGCACTCGCCTATTCTTTAAAAGGGGATACCGTCAATGCCAAGAAATATTTAGAAATACTAAGTGCTCAAGCAAAAAGGGCAAATGGATTTACTGCAGACTCGTACCTTTTTCTGCTTTATGCCGTTAGCGGTGAAACAGACAAAGCCTTTGATTGGGTAGCCCAAGCTATTGAAAAACGATCTTCCTTGCTATTGCTGAGGTATACTGATCCTTTAGCAAATGCTTTAAAAAGAGATTCGAGGTATGATGGGTTTATGAAGAGCATCTACCAAACCGAAGAATTTGAAGCAACTACTGAGCAAAAGACCGCGCTGCTAGATGCCGATAAAGCTTCTGAATATTCGGCTAAACTGTTGGCATATATTTCAGAGGCCAAACCTTATTTAAATCCAGATTTGTCCTTGCGCAGCCTTGCATCGGAAATAGAGATACATCCAAACCAACTTTCCTGGTTATTGAACAATAGTTTTGGGAAAAATTTCAACGAATTCATCAATCAGTACCGCGTTGAAACCTTTAAAAACCTGGCGAAAAATCCCGACAACGCCAATATCACCGTAATTGGATTGGCTTACGATAGCGGTTTTAATTCGAAAACCGTTTTCAATGCATATTTCAAGAAAGAAACTGGACTTACGCCGCGGCAGTTTCTAAAGGGAGACTAGGCTCATGAATTCCAAAATTTATTTCGGTTCCGATTTATAAATCCGAACCAGCTTTTAAGAATGCGAACTTCTACGAGACTTTGCGTTAGCACCTTTGTACTCACAAAGAAACGCAAATGAAAAATCGATTTAAAATAGGAGCGCTAAGTAATTTATCGAGTAGGGCGAAAGTGATTATTTGCTCACTTATCTTGATGACTAGTTGTGAAATAGACCTCCAGCCACTGGCAGATGAAATTGACATTGAACTAAAGAGGTCCATCGACCGTGGTTTCGATGGCATTCTTGTTTATGTCAATCAAGCGGGTAAATCTTCGTTTTATAGTGCTGGGTGGAAGAATAGAGAAAAACAGATTCCAGCTGACCCGCATGCCTTATTTAAGATAGCTAGTATTAGCAAACTCTACATAGCTGCAGCCACTACCAAATTAGTTGCGGATCAAAAATTATCATTGGATAATACGCTCCTAGAACTTATTCCCGAGGTGCAAGGAAGAATTGAAAATGCAGAGACGATTACCCTCAGGATGATGTTGCAGCATCGAAGTGGCATTCCCGATTATATTGACTCTCCAAAATTAGAGCATATTACGCCTGGCGATGATTATTTGGCGGCGGCTGCGATCATTTTCGATGAGTCCGCTGATTTTCCGCCCAATAAAAAGTACTGCTATTCCAATACCAACTATTTATTGATTGGAGAAATACTAGACAGAACCTTAGGCTATTCGCATCATGAATACATCAAAAGTGCTATTCTAATGCCACTTGGCTTAAATAATACCTTCAGTTTGTACAGTGAAGTGGATTCCAATGCGGTGATGAGTGGCTATGTTATTGGATACGACCCCGACTTAAAATCAACACGCTATACTTGGCCTGGAGGATCTATGATTGCCACAGCTGAGGATGTTGGTATATTTTTAAGGGCACTCATTGATGGCAGCTTATTCAATGCCGAAGAACAGGCGATCTATTCCTCTGTGTATGAATATGAGCATACAGGTTGGTTGCCTGGCTACACGAGTATCGCACGCTATCACAGCGATATTGATGCAGTAGTTATTCAGTTTGTAAATACAAGCAGTAATGGGATGTTCTGGCTTGAATTAGAACGGGTATATCACAGGGTAGTGCGTATTCTCGAAAAACAATACTAAGACATTGATAAAAAAAGAATGAAACAGTTCCTCAATATAATGCTGATTAGTCTCATCCCGTTTTTTAGCTACGCTCAAAACAGTGACTCCACCGGAAGATTTGGATTCAAGATAAATTCTAGTGTGAATGGCGAAATTTACCCAATACGTATTGTACCAAGCATCACCTACTTAAAAGGAAAAAGTCAATTCGAATTAGGACTTGGCATACACCCCTTTATTCGAAAGGATCAAAAAATTAAAAGCGTAGAGCTGAACTATAAGTACTATCCGAACAGTACGAGCACGAAATTCACTCTTTATTTTATCACGCAATTGTCTTATGTCCATAATAAGAAAAACACCTATTACCCAACCTCGTATTCTTATCTCTTTTTAAATGGAGGATATGGACTAGAAATCAAGCTTTTTAAGAAAGCCTATCTGGGAACGAATGTTAGTGCTGGCACATTCACCTACAAGAAAGACTCAAAAAACCCCTACGACACCAATGCGCCAAAGGAGCTTTTTAAGGAGTTTGGGTTTGATTTGGCCTTTCAGTTTATTATCGGGTATAGATTTTAAACAGCGAAAAGGTCTCAGCTATATTTTCTCGCTTCCGCGTATCAAGTTCGGAAATGTAATTCCGAACCACTTCCCAATAATCCAGAACCTTTACCATACGGCTTCGTTTCACCTTTGTAGTGTTATTCAATCAAAGGATTAAAATGAAACGACATACAATGAAAACAAAAATCCTATTACTCACCGTCCTATTTACCTGTTTGGGAGTATTCACCAGTTACGGTCAAATGGGTACAGAAACAGCTGAAAAGCAAGGGGTAATCTCCCGATTTGTCTATAACGAAAAGGTCGCCTTTAAGCTTGACTATTTCGGTGAATTGGGAATGCACCCTGGACTGAGTTTAGGAACAGACTATACCCTAACAAAGAAAAACTGGGTTACGCTTCACTGGGATACCGAGTTGGGAGGTTTTTGGCATAGATGGAATAATTCGTCGCTCTTTCTCAAATCAAGTATTGGCGCGCGGTTTCCAATCCAATCATTCTTTGTCGACCTAAATGTAGGAGCTGGCTATATGCATTCCTTTCCTGCAGGCACCATCTATCAAAAATCATCAGACGGTGGACTAGAAAAAGCAACAAACTGGGGGACAGCTCATTTTATGCCGAACTCCTCGTTTTTAATTGGCTGGGATGGAACAAGAAAAAGGAATCTACCCATTACTCTGCACTTAGGAGTAGAAGCCTATTTACAATCTTCCTTCAATCATATATTCCTTCCCCATGCTGCGGCCAAGGTTGGACTTACCTATAAATTCAAAAAATAACGAATATGAAATTTTTAAATATAGCCGTGTTATTCGTAGCGGCATTCACACTGAGTTCCTGCGAAAAGGAAAGTTGCTATCAAGGCGATCATTTCTTTATCGAAAATAAAGGAGCCATCATGCCCGTCACAGTCAAAGGAAATCTTGCATCCAAGGTGTTTATCCTATTTGTTCATGGAGGTCCTGGGAGCAATGCATCGCTGGTATCCTTTCTACCAGTGGCCAAAGAGTTGGAAAAGGAATACGCATTTATTTACTGGGATCAGCGTGCTTCGGGACTTTCTCAAGGAAACCCTGATCCCAGCACATTTACAGTAGATCAATTCGTGGAAGACCTTGATATGGTTATAGATGCCATCAATTTGCGCCATAATAATCCTAAAATTATTCTTTATGGCGTAAGCTGGGGAGGTGCCTTAGGGAGTGCCTATTTAAGTACCGGCAACTTTCAAGATAAAGTGGGCGGATTCATCTGCATGAACAGTGGTCATAATCTCCTTGAAGGAATCCCAAATTCGGTTGTGTTTGTCAAGGACTATGCGCAAAGCCAAATCGACATGGGGAAAGACGTCACTTATTGGACGGAAGCACGCGATTGGTGCGCAACAGTTCCTGAAATGACCATCAAGGAAAATTATTTCAAATACGACGCCTACCTGAGCAATACCAATGCCTACCAATATGATCCCAACCAAGTCTTGAATGGACCAGAAGTAGGTGCAAAGGGAACGATGAATTCGTATCTATCGCTTGCCCTATTTTTCAATGGAAAGTATTTATCCAAACACTTTAACATCTTGAAATTAAACTTGAGTCCCCAAATGGCTAAAATTAAAATTCCTTCAATGGTTATTTGGGGCAGACACGATGGAGTCAACACAATTGAAATGGGATTTGATGCCTTCCATAGTATTGGAGGCCCTGGGTTCACCGATAAGGAAATGGTCATTCTTGAAAACAGCGCGCATCTGGCCCATTTGGAGGAACAAGAGCTATTCGCACAAAACTTTAAAAGGTTCGTTGATGGTTTGTAATAATCCATCATAACATGGTTTAAAAGGCGATTCGCTGGTATATCAAATAAATAAAAATGAAAAAACTAACTACACCCATACTGCTCTCCACCTTGTGGATCTTTCTCACCGTAAACTACATCTTTTGTGATGTGTTCACCTTGTTTTATGCACCGAATCTCCAGCAGTTTTTAACAGGATTTGCTGGGGGAATGGAACTCACGCAAGGCTTCTTGCTTACGTTTGCGATTATCATGGAATTGGCCATGTTGATGATCCTGCTTTCGAGAGTTTTAAATTATTCCTTAAACCGGAGACTGAATATTAGTGGAGGAATTCTTTTCACCCTCATTCAGGCGAGCACATTACTCAGTGGGGACTTCACCCTGCATTACCTCTTTTTTAGTATGATAGAAATAGCCACAACAGGATATATCTGCTGGATTGCCTGGAATTGGAAAAACACGATAACCGTTTAAATAAACCAACATGAAAAACGATAAGATAATAGGACTAGGCGCCGCATTTGGCGTGGTCGCCGGAAGTGTACTAGGCGTTCTGACTGATAATTTGGGTCTATGGATTAGTCTCGGCATAGCGATTGGCACAGGTATCGGGGCAACCATTAATCAACGGAGGGACAAGGACAAGAGTTAGAAGCGAAAAAGGGACAGGGCCTTATTTTATAAAGAGAAAAAGGAGTAAACTCATTTTGGCCAGCTTATTCAATAAAACATTTACTTTGAATTTGCGAAAGCAACGCTGCTTTAAAACGGTCAACTGATGAAATTGAAGAACTTTTTGATTAACCTTCTCATACTTCCCGAAGGCTTCTTTTTAAACTATCTGATCATAAAATTTCTACCAACGATAGGCTATGAAATGGGTCAATTCATCCTAATTCTAGCCAGCCTATTTGTTACTCTTGTTTTCTTTTCACGCGGTATTCTCTTTGTATTTGGATCGGATCAAATAAAAGCAAGACAGCAGGTTTTATTGAACTTGGTCTATAATGGTGCCTTACAAATAGTCTGTTGGCTTCCAAAAAATGGGGTCGGAGCCGGAGTATTAAAATGAGTTTAGTCCGTGTTTTGGTGAATTTGAATGCTGGAGCAACTGCCCATTTAAAGAGAAAATTCTAGATTGGCAAGCGCGATGGCAATGCACTAAATGCTCGTAATATTTTGTTTCATACATCATGAAAAGAATTCTACTCCATATACTTTTGATTTCTGGTCTTGTGAGTTGTGGGTCTAAAAACACTATTCCCCAAGCGGCAACGGATTACCTTAGTGAAGTTTTGGCTCTATTGGAGGAAAAATCCGTGAATCGAAAAAAGGTGAATTGGACGGCCTTACGAACCGCTGTTTTTAAAAAGGCCGAGCATGCAAACAGTATTGCTGACACGTATCCTGCCATCACATTTGCAGTTGCTGAACTTAACGACAATCATAGCTATTTCAAACCGGTAATTGAATCGGAGATAGAAGGGGGAAATAAACCTTTGCCCGTACTTGAAGATGAGGTCACACCAGAAGATATTGGGTATATAAGAATTCCGTTTTGCATCGGGTCGGAAGAAGTAATAAACGACTATATCGCTGCCATTTCCGCTAAGATTAAGGAACAATCAAAACAAGAACTAAAAGGATGGATACTCGACCTACGCGGCAATTTTGGAGGAAACATGTGGCCGATGCTTCTTTCGATTGAACCATTGATAGGGAATGGAACCGTAGGCTATTTTGTCAATTCAGACGAAGAATTTCAAGCCTGGACAATGAATAAGGGAAAGATCTACCTAGAAAACGAACAGGTTCTTGAAAATCTCCAATATCAAAATTTAGACTTAAGCCGACAATTTTTAGCCGTATTGACGGATAACAAAACAGCTAGTTCTGGTGAAGCGATTGCCGTGGCTTTAAAAGGACGTGCAAATGCAAAATCTTTCGGACAAGCGACCTATGGAGTTTCCACAGGTTGTGTTACCCATCAATTATCAGACGGGTCGAGGCTTAATTTAGCAGAGTCAATTTTTGTCGATAGAAATAAAAATAAATACGGACAGAGCATTCACCCAGATATAGAATGCGAGGCAGATGATGCATTAAAAATGGCTATTGATTGGTTGTATACGATTAATAGAAAGAATACGATCGATTGACATTAGCGTTATCCATATAAATCTTAGTATTGCAATGCGTTAGATGATTCAAGACCGGCAGCATATCGACTTAAATGGGAGGACCATCATTGAGAAGCTGAATGTAAAACCTCCATTGCGACAGCGTCCAGTATTTCAGGATGAGGCCTGCTTTCTATATTTCAGCGAGGGCGGTTCGCTTATTACAGCGCCAACGGAAAGGGTTACCATCAAAGAGAATGAGAGTATTTTACTTAAATGCGGCACCTATTTCGCTGATTTATTCCAAAACAGAACTTCAGGCATTTGTGAAGTATGTGTCATCCATTTGTTCCCTGATATTCTTGAGCGGATTTTTAAGGAAGAAGTTCCATTTTTTATCAAACACCAAAAGGCGAGTACCTATACTTATGGACTTTCCCAGAAGAATGTCATTGACCATTTTATAGCAAGTCTGAATTTTTACTTCGACAATCCGGAGATGGCCAATGAAGAAATTCTCTACCTCAAGATTAAAGAGCTTGTTTTGCTCTTGCTTCATACCGAGGCAGCTGAAACGATACTTGAACTTTATAGTTATCTCTTCACCCCACAAAAGGCCAATATTGCCGATGTGGTAGAATCTCATTTGTATTCAAATTTAAGTCTCGACCAAATCGCATTTCTTGCAGGGCAGAGCCTCTCTACGTTTAAGCGCGAATTCAAAAAGCACTTTAATGATACTCCTGCAAACTATATCCGTAGCAAACGGATGAAAAAAGCGGCGGATTTGTTGCTTCATTCTTCATTAAGCATCAGCGAGATTAGTTTTCAAATTGGCTATGATGACAGTTCGTATTTCTCGCGCCTTTTTTCGCAGAAATTCCATGTGTTGCCTTCTGAATACCGCAAAGCCAATCAAAAATAATTCAAACAAACCAATTGAGCCAGAAGTCCTGTTTTATGGACGTATCCTCCTAGATTCAAGGAATTGATGGGTCATACTTTTGTTCTAGATAATCATCTTAAAACAAAGGATATGGATACTTTTCTCGTATTAGCCGTGCAATGCACCTTTAGCCTTTTGGTATTTTTCCTCATCTTCAAATGGTACCTGATTCCAAAAATCACCAAGGAAACCAAATATGATGTTTTGGCCTTATTGCTTCTTGTAAACGTATTTCGTTACCTACCACTATCCCTCTTTTTGCCGGGCCAGGTAGCTGCTGAGTTTCCGGATTATTTAAAGGAGACCATTGCTTATGGAGATTTTCTTGCCGGCATTCTGGCCCTGATTGCGTTGCTTTTGCTGAAATCCAAGAAGAGGTCCGCTATTGCATATACCTGGCTTTTTTCTGTTGTAAGTATTCTTGATATGGTGGTGGTGTTGACCTTGGCCATGAAGGAGAAAGTATATGAATTGCCGCTTGGCGCCAATTATTTTACCGTGTCGGTTTATGTGCCACTGCTAATCGTAAGCCAGACCGTGATTCTGAAAATTCTGACCCATAAAATGTACAAATGAAAAACGCACTTAAAAAAGGTGACTTTGCGCCACGCATCCATGCCAAGGATATCTGGGGGACTGAAATTAGTGTGCCTAAAAACGATAAATGGCTTTATGTTTCCTTTCACCGATTTGCCGCTTGTCCGTTTTGCAATTTGCGAACCAACGAATTGATCCGCAACTACCCACGTTTTAAAGAGAAGAACATAGAAATCATCTCTATTTGGCCTTCAGAAAAGAAAAACTTACTCCGATTTGCTGGGCAAGAACAGACGCCATTTCCCATGGTATCCGATGCATCTAAAAGAAGTTATTCCGACTATGGAGTAAGCGAATCTTCCCTGGTTGGAGCTGTGAAACTCTTGTTTCATCCGAGTATCATGTACCAAGCGATGCGCAATATTCGTAAAAAAATTGAAGTCGATAAAGATCCAAAACTCCTGCCAGCCAGCTTTTTGATAGATACAAAAGGCATCATACAGTTGGCGCATTATGGAAAACATTACGGCGATCATCCGGATATTAAAGAGTTGCTTGAGTGGGGTGATTGAGTCACGAGAAAATTTGATCTGCGCTATTTACGCCTCTACTCCGGCGAAAGCAACATTATTGCGGCTCCGCGTCCGCGTCCTTTTACTCTGCGACAAACACTTTAGCTACGACGAACACATTGCGCATTTATTCTGGCGAAAGCAATACTCTTTGCGGCTCCGCGCCTCTGCGTTAAAAAAACGTTCGGCTGGAAAAATCGTCACATCTTTAAACCCGCCGTAAAACAAAAAAAGCAGCCATTACAGCTGCTTCATTGTGCTCGGGACGGGAATCGAACCCGTACTACCATCACTGATAACTGGATTTTAAGTCCAGCGCGTCTACCTATTCCGCCACCCGAGCCCGGGTTTTGAAGGTTGCCCTTCAGGTCCTATAAAAAAAAGCCACCGAAGTGGCTCTTGAGCGAGAGACGAGGTTCGAACTCGCGACCTCAACCTTGGCAAGGTTGCGCTCTACCAGCTGAGCTACTCTCGCAATGCGGATGCAAATGTAGCCATTTTTTGAAATTAGCAAAGAGGAGAGAGAAAAATATTTTTAGGCTGAGGTTTCCGCCGTCGCTTCCTTCGTCAGCTATGGCGGACGCAGAAGGTTGCGGTTGAGTGTGACTCCTTCGACTAGGGAGGTACCAGGAGCTATTTTGTCTGGCAGTCTGTTGTCTGGCCATCTAGTAGTATAAAGCTATGCTTGGAGCATCTAGAATACGCTCGAAACTTCGCAACCTCGAAACCTCTCAATCTCGAGTAAAACTACGTTTCCAAATATGCAGTACAATCTTATCTTTGCCCGTAGAATTTGCAACCATGAAAATTAAAATCATCACCCTACTCAGTCTTGTTATGTCTTTGTCATTCACTGCTTGCCACTATGGAGAGGAAGGAGCGAAAGAAAGTGTAGAGACCAATAACGAATACAAAGGAAAACGTGCTGAAAAAGAAGCTGCTACTGCTTTGCCTGACGATGCTGCCGCGAAAATGAACGGTACAGCACCAGCTGAAGAAGCACCAGCAGCGGATACGACTGCAGTTGCTGAATAATGGCCGAAGAAATTTTTGTTGATTCTTCGCTATCTAAAGAGGAGAAGTATACCTCCTTGCTTCCAATGCTCGCTGGGCTATTGGAAGGGGAAACTTCCTTGATTGCCAATTTGGCCAATACGGCCGCGGTACTGAAGGAAGTTTTTAATTGGTGGTGGGTTGGTTTCTACCTCGTTGATGGGCAACAATTGGTGCTCGGCCCGTTTCAAGGACCTGTCGCCTGTACCCGAATCGCTTATGGTAAAGGGGTTTGCGGGACTGCCTGGAAAGAAAAAACCAATCAATTGGTGCAGGATGTCGATCAATTCCCAGGACATATTGCCTGCAGTGGTGCTTCACGCTCTGAATTGGTATTGCCCTTGTTCAATGAAGCAGGTGAGGTTTGGGGTGTATTGGATATCGATAGCGAGTATCTAGCCCATTTTGATGAGGTAGACTTGGCGGGAATGGAAAAGCTCGTAAAGCTCCTAAAAGCCTAGAATCGGACCGTCTTTTTTGCCTTCTACAAAATACATGGAGATTTCCCCCTTATTTTTGGCATTGATTTGTCCGCGGTAAGTGCATTCGAAATCGGCAGATACAAGAGCAAAAGTCGACTGACTTATATTGATGCGATTCGGCTCAGAATGTTGTTCCATCCGAGCGGCTGTATTCACCGTGTCGCCCCAAATATCATAGGCAAACTTCTTAATACCAACAATTCCGGCGACCACCGGACCACTATTGACGCCAATTCGGATTTCAAAACTATTCTCATGCGACTTGAGGTAGTGAATAATGTCTAAAGCAGCCAAAATAACTCGCTGGGCATGATAGGGAGTTTCGGTGGGGAGTCCGCAAACTGCCAAGTAAGCATCGCCGATGGTTTTGATTTTTTCTAGGCCATGCCTTTCCATAATTTGATCAAAGGCGGTAAAGTGTTTATGGATTTCTTGAACGAGTTCCTGAGGACTCATATTTTGACTAATGCGAGTAAATCCAACGAAATCGGTGAAGAGTACAGTAACATGCTGGTATAGCTTTGCTTCATTTTTACCCGTAGTCATCAATTCATTGGCTACTTCACTTGGTAAAATATTCAGTAGTAGTTCATCTGATCGATTTTTCTCCTTGCTGGTGCGCTTCCAAGCGAATAGCAGGGTTAGGGCAAGTAATAGACCTAAAATTGTAGCAACGATAAAGAGATTGCGTTGTGCGGAGCTGGATTTATTTTTGGTATCGAGAAGCTGAATTTGCTGTTCTTTTTTCTCTGACTCATATTTAACTTGCATTTCAGAGATTTGTTTGATTTTCTCTTCATTCAAAAGAGAATCATTCAGGGCCGCAAGCATTATTTGGTAATCATAAGCCTGCCTATAATCACCCGCTGATGAATAGGCCATGGCTAGGAACTCCAAATCGGTAAGAACAATACTCATATACCCTAATTGCCGGGCGAGGTCCAGACTTTTTTGATAATAAAATATTGCGCTATCTAATTGTTTATCATGATAAAATGTTAAGCCAAGGTTACTTAGAGCCAATGCAAGATCATTTTGCATGTCTAATTCTCTATGCATGGCAATCGCTTCTGAAAAATAGGCAATAGCCAAACCGTAACGTTCCAAACCATCGTAACACAATGCTATATTGTTGAGATTACGAGAAATTGCAAATTGATCGGATGCCTTTCGATTGGCTTTATCGGATTTTTCAAAGTAAAAGAGTGCGCTATCATATTCTCTTACTTGGAAATACAGATTGCCCAGTCCACCCCAGACCATGTTTAAGGATGATGTGTCTTTGATTGTTTCGTAGATGCTTTCGGCCTTTAAGTTAAATTTTAACGCATTTTTAAAATCCCCATAATCAACACTCAAATTACCTAATGAGAGATACACTTCAGCAAGACTAGAAGAATCGTTTTTTTCGACGATGTCAATGCAATCGAATAAAATGGCAAATGCTGAATCTTTCTGGGCCTTGTTCTCAAAAACATAGGAAATCATCGTTGCCGCACCAGTAGCTCCAGCGTAGTTTTTATCCTCCATTCGAAGGCGGTAACAGGATTTCAGGTTAACTAAGGCTGCATCATTCTGGCCACGTACATATTGAATATACCCAAGGCGCATATGAGCGTCGGCTTGTCCTTTTCTATACTTGAGTTTTTTCGATTCATTGAGTCCGGTTTGTGCCAATTTATAGGCTGAATCTGGATGCAGTTTCGATAGATCATAACTCATTTCTAACATGACGTCGATTTGGCCCTTTTCAATTTGTTGGGCATCAATTGAATGGAATAATCCACTCATCATCGATATGCAGAAAAGAAAAAATCCTCTAAAATTCATTTTGTGATTGATTGCTCAAACCTAAGTTGAAATGTGCATGATGTTTAAAGCGTGAAACAATCGGTGGTATTATAGTAATTATAGTCCGGATTTGTCTTGATAAATTCCGCCGCTAAGCCAGGTGTATTAAAGCCAGATACATAAGCTTTTACAAACTCTTCTGATACATTTTGCTGCAATAAAGCTTCTCCGCTATAAAGTAGAAGCTGGGGTTCATTCACTTGCCCACTGACCGGTGCAGGATTGAGGACCATGGTTCTTGTTTGTTCCTGAATTAGTGGCGGATTAAAAAGTGCATTTTTAGGCGCATTAACAATAACGCCGGAAAATATTCGACTCACATAAGTGATACTTTTTACGGCATGCGGCCAACATTGAAACAGAGCAAAATTCTGGGGTTGAGTATGAGGTTGACCTTTTGGCGTATTAACCGTTCCCTGTTTGATATTTCCTTTTTTATCTTTTAATTCAATCGCATTGATATTATTAGGGCCTTGAAGGGTACTGATGGTAAGGCAAATGGTGTTTGAATTTCCTTCTACATTTTCTTCAAAATCGCCATCAAAATCTATACTTAAGCTTGCACCTGCCGGATTTTCAGGAAAGGACATTCCTATGTCTGTTTGATGCATGGGTAAATCAATCAAAATGATGTAAAAAATGTGATTCGGGAAAGTGGCGACTTTTAATGGTTGACAACGTGCTTGGTAAATGCTTGGTAAATTTTGCATGGTTTGGTAGGTTTCGGATTTAGAATCAGCTTGTTACCAAATCTAACTTAAATTTTTTGGAGATGAAAAAATATTCTCGAGAGCTGGGAATTGCGGCTTGCTTTGTCCCTTTGCTTAAAATGTAGTTTCTTAGCTCTACCAATGAACCGTAAAACCATCATGCTTATCGTAGTAGCTGCTCTTGGCTACTTTGTCGATATTTACGACCTCGTGCTTTTTAACGTGGTAAAACGTGAAAGCCTGTTTTATCTGTTTCCAGAAGCTGGACAGCAGTTTGTAACCGATACAGGCATTTTCCTCTTCAATATGCAAATGACCGGCATGCTACTCGGTGGCTTGCTCTGGGGAATTTTGGGTGATAAACGAGGCAGGGTAGAAGTGCTCTTTGGTTCGATCATGCTTTACTCAGTGGCGAATATCATCAATGCTTTTGTGACCTCTATTCCCATGTATGCTACTGTGCGGATTATCGCAGGCATCGGTTTGGCAGGTGAGCTTGGGGCTGGGATTACCTTAATCTCTGAAACCATGAGCAAGGAGAAGCGCGGCATCGGGACCATGATCGTTGTAACCTTCGGAGCCTTAGGTGCTGTCTTTGCAGGTATGATTGGCGTACAAGGGGAGGCCATTGGTGCTTTCTTGGAAGGAATATTCAACTATCCATTCCCCAATTGGCGCGTGGCCTATATCATGGGAGGAGCGCTTGGTTTGGTGCTTTTGATCCTGCGCTTAGGTGTTTTCGAATCAGGCATGTTTACCGAAGTGAAGTCAGCTGTGCATGTGAAGCGGGGCGATATTCTCATGCTCTTCCGTTCAAAATCGAATTTTAAAAAATACCTCGCCTGCATTTTGGTGGGGGTGCCTATTTGGTATATGATAGGACTCCTGGTTTCCTTATCGGAAGACATCTTTGCCAAAGAGTTAGGCATCATTGGCAAGGTAGTCAATGGCAAGGCGTTGATGTATTGCTACCTCGGTTTATCAGCTGGTGATTTTGTAAGCGGATTACTTTCTCAATGGTGGAAGAGCCGCAAGAAGGTCGTTATTGTCTATTTAGCCTTATCAACGGTACTTACCACGTATTTCCTTTATTTTGCCCATGGCATCACGGCTGATGCGTATTATTGGCTCTGTTTCGGTATCGGTATGGCAACCGGTTACTGGGCGCTATTCGTAACGATTGCTTCTGAACAGTTCGGAACGAATATCCGCTCAACGGTAACCAATACAGTTCCGAATTTTGTCCGAGGTTCTGTACCCATCATTACTATTTCCTTTCAATTGCTTGTGCTTAATTTCGGCAATGTTAATTCTGCAGCCTTTGTAGGGTTGATTGTCATGGCCCTTGCATTAGTGAGCATCCTTTGCCTGAAAGAAAGCTTCTCGAAAGATTTGAATTATATAGAAGTCGACTAGTCGATTAGTCGACCTATCGACTAGTCGACGACACATACAATAAATTACTGATATAGGAGTTTAAGAAGCAGAACCCATCCAAATGAAACAATTCTATCACCTGCTGCTTGTGGGTTGTCTCTTATTTGCAGTTCAGTTCACTTCAGCGCAATTGGCGTTGAAGATTAATGTTGTAGAACCAAGTTCCCGGTGGGAACGTTTTGCTTTTAAAACGGGTGTCGGTGCTGAATTGCTTTATCAAGGGTATTGGCGAAATTCTTGGCGCTTTCGTGCGGGGGCTGGAGTAACAAATTATAGCAATCGATATAATCGAATACCTGTCGCGCTCCGTAATTATGAAGATACTTGGGACGATACCATGTATCCAGGCTATAAACACTACCAAAAGTACCGCAAATTCGGGATCAAGTCAAAAAGTTGTGGGCTATGCATATAATTTAGCTAGTCTAAAAAG
>CAZUIT010000017.1:0-57594 GCA_964620355.1 uncultured Burkholderiales bacterium
GCTTAAGGACGGTCGCATCAAAGAGCTGATGCAAGAGCAAGAGTTGAAAAGTATTGATGCCATGTTAAAAGGACAGGACGATGAAAGGCAGCGTATTGCGCGTGACCTGCATGATCGTTTGGGCAGTATTCTCTCTACCGTAAAACTCCATTTTTCAACCATGGAGGAGGAGATTCGAAAGCTACAAGAAAAGCAAAAGAATTCCTATGAATTGGCCACCCAGATGTTAGATGAGGCGGTGGATGAGGTGCGGAAAATATCCCATGATTTGCACTCCGGAGCGATCAGTAAATTTGGCTTAAAGCGAGCAGTACAAGAGCTCATCGACGCATTAAGTGCCAAGAATGGATTAGAGATTCATTTTATGGATAATCAAATTGATGCCGATGTATTCGCCCCTTTTGAGGTGGAGTTATACCGCATCATACAAGAGCTGCTTAGCAATACGCTAAAGCATGCCGAAGCCAGTGAAGTACACATTCAATTAACCCATTCGGATGGATTTATAAGTTTTTCATACGAAGATAATGGCCTTGGAATGGATAAAATATCCTCGAAAGTAAAAGGAGGATTGGGCCTACTGAGCATAGAGAATCGGGTGCAAAAAATTAATGGACGAAGTACGCTCGATAGCACCCCCGGACATGGATTTACCTTTATCATAGAAATACCCTTATGAGCAGCGCAACCCAAATAATGATCGCCGACGATCACCAGATGTTTTCAGATGGATTAATTTCAATTTTTCAGCATGACCGTGATGTTCAAATCAGTGGCATTGCAAAAAATGGGAAAGAATTGATCGATTTACTCGAACAAAAATTACCCGATGTTATTTTGATGGACCTGAGCATGCCTACTATGAATGGAGAGGAGGCCAGCATTGAAATTCTGAGACGTTTTCCTTCGGTAAAAATTATTGTGCTGACCATGCATCATACTGCAGACATCGTTTTGCCCTTGGTGGATATTGGGGTTCATGGTTTCATGTTAAAAAATTCTGGAAAATCGGAACTTAAAATTGCCATAGCAAAAGTGAAGGCAGGTGAGGGGTACTTTAGTTCAGACATCATACGAATTATCAATCAGAAAAAAGCCGAAAAGAGTTCTGAGGTGGTGCTAACCCGTCGCGAAAAAGAAATATTGAATCTTATTTATGAAGGCCTCCCCAGTGCTGAGATGGCCGAGAAACTATTCATTTCGCCTTATACTGTTGAAACCCACCGAAGAAATTTGTTGAGTAAAACCAATACACGCAATGCAACTCAGCTGATTAACCTGGCTATCGAAAAAGGATGGATTCAGGTTCGTCCGCGTTTATAAGTGCTCAGTACTTATCACTAGACATCCAAATTTGCCCTAACCTGTAACCCAAAACCCCTTCCAACCCTTTATCGGCGCATCATCTTCTCTACGTATTTGCCGATGATATCGAACTCCAGATTGACTACGTCGTCTACGTTTATTTGATGGAATACCGTATGCTCGTAAGTATAGGGAATGATGGCTACTGAAAAGCGGTCGTATTGTGAGTTGACTACCGTTAGGCTTACTCCATTGATGCAAATACTTCCTTTATCGACCGTTACATGTCCGGAATCTCCGTGCTGAAAAGTGAAGAGCCAACTTCCATCTTGGTCTACCTTTCCAATGCAGGTGGCAATTTGATCGACATGACCTTGTACAATATGGCCATCAAGACGACCATTCATGATCATGCAGCGCTCTAAATTCACTTTACGCCCAATCTGCCACGATTTGAGGTTGGTCTTCTCTAAGGTCTCGTGTATGGCGGTAACCGTATGTGTTGAATTGGTAGAATCAAGTGCTACAACGGTTAAACAGACACCATCATGAGCGATACTTTGATCAATCTTCAATTCATTACTGAGTGCAGATGCAACGGTATAATGGATATTTCCGCCTTCATGTTTCACCTCAACAATGTTTCCTAAGTCTTCAATAATTCCTGTGAACATGTCTAATGACTTAATTCGATGATTCCAGTAATATTCTTTTTAACAGGCATTCCGGCTTTCCTTTCCACAATATCACAATGATAGAAATAGCTGCCCGGTAGACAAGGTTCTCCGGTCTCTTGATGCCGCCCATCCCATTTAAAATTAGGGTCTTTGGTAGAAAATACCTCATCACCTTGGGCATCAAAAATAACCAAATCGATGCGTTCAATATTTTGTGAGTATAGAGGCTTTAAGTATTTTCCTGTATGAATAGTATATTTGTCAGGTAGCTGAAAACGTGCGCAGAGCTCGATTAATACTTGATCACTGGAATAGATGATACGTTTACTGCTATCTATAAACTCTAAATAATAGAAACCGGGTGAGCCAATCCAGATATAGGGAGAACCATAGAGCTGAGCGGAGTCAATTCGTACGGTTCTATAGGCAATTTTATTCGTGTCTCCTTCATCGTAGCGGTATCCTTTGAAAAGTAATTGTTTTGGTAGATCAGCACTGTCAAGCTGCTCTGTGAACCAACTCAGCTGGTATTTCTGCTGTTCACAGGAAATGCTAATTTCCAACGGAATGTGGATGGAACGGAACTTCAGTGAGTCAGTTTCTAGTTCAGGAATGGCTTGGCCATTGACATGAAGAAATGTCAAGCAGAAAAGAAGACCTAAACAGAGGATGTTTTTCACGGGGTGCAAAGGTAATAGGCCTAGCTCAAAGCAAAAAGCCCACCGAAGAATCGATGGGCTTTTTTTTATTTCTTAAACAGTCTTAGTCTTTTGTAATCAATGATGCCCGCAAATATTCACGGTTAAGTCTTGCTATGACTGACAATGGGATTTCTTTTGGGCATTCTGCAGCACAAGCACCGGTATTGGTACATGCTCCAAAGCCTTCATCATCCATTTGGTTGACCATGGCCAATACACGTTTTTCTCTTTCCGGTTCTCCTTGAGGTAGCAAAGCATATTGAGAAACCTTTGCTCCAACAAATAACATGGCCGATGAATTTTTACACGCAGCCACGCAAGCTCCACAGCCAATGCAAGTCGCTGCTTCGAATGCTTCATCTGCATTTGGCTTCGAAACAAGAATAGCGTTAGCATCTTGTGCCGCTCCTGTATTAACAGAAACATATCCTCCACTATGTTGAATCCTATCGAAGGCTGAACGGTCCACAACCAAGTCTCTAACCACTGGGAATGATCCAGCTCTCCAAGGTTCGATCACGATTTCGTCGCCATCAGTGAAGCTACGCATATGCAATTGGCAGGTCGTAACTCCGTGCAATGGTCCATGTGCTCGTCCGTTGATGAACAATGAACACATTCCGCAAATCCCTTCACGGCAATCATGGTCAAAAGCTACTGGGTCGATACCATCATCGATTAGCTGTTCGTTTACCACGTCCAGCATTTCGAGGAATGACATGTCTTCGCTAATGTCTTTTGCCTGATATGCTTCGAAGTTTCCTTCGCTATTATTATTCGGCTGTCTCCACACTTTTAATGTCAAGTTCATGCGCTTTCTCCTTTTGAATTATTTGTAACTCCTTTGAGTCAGTTGTACATTTTCGAATACCAACTCCTCTTTATGAAGGATTGGCGCGCTATCTCCTTGGTATTCCCAAGCTGCAACGTGCGCGAACTCGTTGTCATTTCTTAAGGCTTCACCTTCTTCCGTTTGGTATTCTTCACGGAAGTGACCACCACATGATTCGTTTCTATACAAAGCATCACGGCACATCAATTCTCCCAGTTCTAGGAAGTCGGCCACACGACCAGCTTTGTCTAATTCTGGGTTATATGAATCGGCTGTTCCTGGAACTTTTACATCTTTCCAGAACTCTTCTCGAAGTGCACGAATTTCTTCGATGGCTTCTTTCAATCCATCTGCATTACGAGCCATTCCACATTTATCCCACATGATTTTACCCAATCTTCTATGGAAAGAGTCAACCGACTTATTTCCTGGGTTATTGATGAGGAATTCGATGCGTTCTTTTACTGCTGCTTCAGCCTGATCAAAGGACTCGCTATCTGTAGGGATGGTGCCTGTACGAATATCATCCGCCAAGTATTCACCCAAGGTATATGGAATAACAAAGTAGCCATCGGCTAGTCCTTGCATCAAGGCAGATGCTCCTAAACGGTTCGCGCCATGATCAGAGAAATTAGCCTCTCCCAAAGCATAGCAGCCGGGAAGTGTGGTCATCAAATTATAGTCAACCCAAAGTCCACCCATGGTATAATGTACCGCTGGATAAATTTTCATTGGGGTTTCATAAGGGTTCTCTCCAGTGATTTGCATATACATATCAAAGAGGTTACCGTATTTTTCTGAAACTACTTCTTTTCCTAATTCGATGATTTTAGAAGTGTCGGCATCATGCAAATTCATCACATTGGCCTTTTGCTTTCCATAACGTTCTATAGCCGCAGCAAAATCGAGGTAAACAGCTTGTCCGGTTTTGTTCACGCCGTATCCTGCATCGCAACGTTCTTTGGCAGCACGAGAGGCTACGTCACGTGGTACGAGATTACCGAAGGATGGGTATCTTCTTTCGAGGTAGTAGTCGCGGTCTTCTTCCGCTATATCTACTCCTTTTTTGGTGCCAGCTTGAATAGCGGCTACGTCTTCTTGATTTTTTGGTACCCAGATTCGTCCATCATTTCGCAATGATTCAGACATCAAAGTCAGTTTCGACTGGTGATCACCGGAAACAGGAATACAGGTTGGGTGGATTTGAGTAAAGCAAGGGTTACCAAAATAAGCACCTTGTTTATGCGCTTTCCAAGCAGCGGTTACGTTACTTCCCATGGCATTGGTTGAAAGGAAAAATACGTTTCCATATCCGCCTGATGCAAGAAGTACCGCATGACCAGAATGTCTTTCGAGCTCTCCAGTCACTAAGTTTTTTGCAATAATTCCACGGGCTTTTCCATCAACCATCACTACGTCGAGCATTTCATGGCGGCTGTACATTTGTACTTTACCCAATCCAATCTGACGGTTTAACGCGGAATAAGCACCAAGTAGCAATTGCTGTCCGGTTTGTCCTGCCGCATAAAATGTACGTTGAACCTGAACCCCACCAAAAGAGCGGTTATCGAGCAAGCCACCGTATTCACGAGCAAAAGGAACTCCTTGTGCAACGCATTGGTCAATAATATTAGCGGAAACCTCAGCTAGGCGATACACATTGGCTTCACGAGCACGGTAATCTCCTCCTTTAATGGTATCGTAGAAAAGACGGAAGGTTGAATCTCCATCATTCTTGTAATTTTTTGCGGCATTGATACCACCCTGTGCTGCAATCGAATGCGCACGACGTGGAGAATCTTGGAAACAAAATGCTTTTACATTATACCCCATCTCAGCAAGTGAGGCGGCAGCAGATGCTCCAGCTAGTCCGGTTCCAACAATGATTACATCAATATTTCTTTTGTTCGCAGGATTTACAAGGCGAACGTGGTCTTTATAGTCGGTCCACTTTTTATCGAGTGGTCCATTTGGAATTTTAGAATTCAATGTCATGATCTTCTTCTTCTTAGCTTAGCTGAAATACATGATTAAAGGAATGGCCGCAAAACCAGCCGGAATGATGATTCCGAAGAACCAGGTCAATCCATTGATCAGCGGATTTAATTTTGGGTGTTTCCATCCCATGGTTTGGAATGCAGAACTAAACCCGTGCAACAAATGGAAACCAACAGCGCCCATAGAAACTACGTAGAGTAGGACAATCCATGGATTTTCATAAGATGTAGCCACCAGAGTATAAAGGTCTTTGAGTTTTTCAATTTTCAATTTCCCGTTGTTCTGCGCGTATTGCATGGCATCGATAATAGGTTTGTATTCCACATAAACAGGGTCAGCATAAAAGCCTTCTTGATCGCCTGTTGCCTGGTATTTAGGAACAATTGCTTTGATATTGCTATCCATGGCTTCAATAAATGCCTGAGTAAACACCATGGTCTCGCCGTCTTCAGATTCCACTACGGTATATTCTTGGTAGAGTACCGCCGCTGTTTCATCAGATGCATCGCTATTATGGTATTGGTACCAGAACTGCCACATGTGAGTCGCAATAAAAACCAAGATGATGGTTCCTAAGACCCCCATAGAGCGCGACATCCATGTGCTCGTAGCTTGTCCCGCATATTTCTTATAGCCTTTCGGACGCGCTGCACGATTTTTCGAAGCAAGCCATAATCCTTTAAAGGCATGGAATAAAATACTGAGATAGGTAATATAACTGGCAACCTTGATAATGGGGTTGCTAGTCATGAACTTTGCGTAGGCATTAAACTTATAGCCGCCGTCGTCTAGCAAAAGTTGCAAGTTACCAGTAAGATGTACAACCAAGAAGGTGCAAAGGAAGAGACCCGTTAGAGCCATCAAGATCTTTTGTCCGATCGAGGAGGAAAAGGTTTTTATCAGCCAATTCATACGATTAGTTTAGTCTAAATGCCGTGCAAATTTAATTTTTGCTTCAGTTTATCCCCCATGAATTGGAGAAAGTTTCTAATTTAAAATCAATCTAAGCAAGCATCGTTTCTATGAACTAACAATTGCAAGGTATTTAAGGTTTGAATTGGAGAGGGGAAAGTGTAACCGCTTGAAAATAAAGAAGGGAAGACGAATGCTTCCCTTCACTTAACACGGAGTATTGGTTTGGTAGATTTTTTACATAGGCGCTCTTCTACTTGAAAACGTCATTTGGTGTTTGACACAAATATACACGACCTTGATTAAAAATAATAGGCCATTTTATAAGAAATGGGTTTTTCTTTAAGACATTTAGCCATCCATCATCATCAAATTCTTTTCCTTTAAAGCTTGATTGATAGAATGGGTCTGCTTTATTCATGAGGTCTTTCGGACTCATTTTTAATGCGTCTAAAATAACTTTCAGGGTAGTGGAAGAAAGGCTGGATTTAGTTAAATCTTGATAGTTTACCTTCGCTCCCATCATCGACGCATAAGCACGCGTCTTTTTACCAAGTGAATCGTTGCCATTATAAAATAACACCGATCCGGAATGTACAATTTGCATAGGCCAGAGTTTTGAGGGTTAGCAATTTTCAGCCTGAGGGCATGTACAAGGTAAGTAATTTATTTTGAAGTTCCTAGAATCGAAAGGACGAGGATGCGATGTTTCGAGCTTGCGACGGGGTTCAGACTAGCAGATAGTCAGACTGCCAGATTTCCAGACAAAAGGTTAAGTGTGCCCTTTCTCCTCATCTCCTCACTCTTCATCTCCTCATAGGTTAATCTAAAATCAGGCCTCATTTTTAGCAACCATAAAGTACTACAGAGCCACTATGGACTATGGTCTATGGACTATGGTCTATGGTCTATGGTCTATGGACTATGGTCCATGGTCTGATCAAAACATTACTCCGGTATATGAATACGGACTAATCGCCATCAACTCAGATTTAACGGAATCATTCACATTCAATGTCTGAATAAAGGCATGGATGGATTGTTCGTTGATGCCATCATTTGTTCTAGTCAAGGCTTTCAATGCTTCATACGGTTTTTCATAGCCTTCGCGGCGAAGGATGGTTTGTATGGCTTCAGCTACCACCGCCCAGTTGGCATCGAGGTCTTTTTTCAAAGAAGATTCGTTCAAGATAAGTTTGCCCATACCTTTTTGAAGGGAGGCGAATGCTATCATGCTATGGCCCAAAGGAACGCCTACATTTCTCAATACCGTCGAGTCCGTTAGGTCACGTTGAAGGCGAGAAATAGGGAGTTTGGCAGCTAAATAGCTATAAAGCGCATTGGCAATTCCCATGTTTCCTTCGGCATTTTCGAAGTCGATAGGGTTTACTTTATGCGGCATGGCCGATGAACCTACTTCTCCTTCTTTGAGCTTTTGCTTGAAATAATCCATGGAGATATAGGTCCAGAAATCGCGGGCAAAATCAATCAATATCGTATTGATACGCTCTAGGGCATGAAAAAGGGCGCCGAGGTTATCGTAATGTTCAATTTGTGTGGTGTACTGCGAACGGCTTAATCCCAAGCGCTCATTCACGAATTCATTGGCGAGTTTCACCCAATCATACGATGGATACGCCACATGGTGTGCATTGAAGTTTCCGGTGGCTCCTCCGAACTTTGCGGAAAATGGAACCGCTTTTAACTGAGCTACTTGGATTTCTAAACGCTCCACAAATACCATCATCTCTTTTCCTAATCGGGTAGGAGAGGCCGGCTGTCCGTGCGTTTTTGCCAACATTGGGATTTCTTTCCAAGCTTCAGCAAATTTTTTAATCTGACTGATTATGGCTTCTATCGCAGGAACTACTTCTTTATCAAGTCCTTCCTTTAATGAGAGCGGCACACTGGTATTATTGATATCTTGGGAGGTCAATCCGAAATGAACAAACTCCTGGATATCAGAAAGTCCTAAAGCTTCAAGTCTGTTCTTTACAAAATACTCCACCGCTTTTACATCGTGGTTGGTGACTTTTTCGGTGTCTTTAATTTCCTGTGCATCTGCTTCAGAAAATCCGGTTATTAAAGCTCTTAATGCCACTTTATTTTCAGCGCTGATTTTTCCATCCAATTGAGGTAGCGGAATTTCGCTCAACCAAATGAGGTATTCGATTTCCACATGAACGCGGTAACGGATCAAACCAAATTCTGAATAATAAGGCGCCAAGGAAGCGGCTACACGACGGTAACGTCCGTCGATTGGAGATACGGCAGTAAGGGCTGTTAGTTGCATCAATGAAATTTGAGGCAAAATTAACATTTCTTCGCTCGAAGCGCAGTATTTTTGTGCCGATGAAAATTCAATTCCGTAGTTTTTTTGTGCTTCTATGTCTTAGTTTTTCTGTTTTTTCCGAAGGGCAGAATATACGTTTAAGCAGTGATAGCTTGCAGTTTGGTAGTCATACTAAATGGGAAAAAGACAGTACTTCATTTTGGGTGCTTAATGATAGAAATCACGCCGTTTCAGTGGAAGATGTCAATGTTTATGGCTGGGACTTAAAGCTGATGGGCGATTCTTCCTTTTCTATAAATGCGAAAGACAGTGCACAGGTTTGGTTGTCGTTTATTCCGCGACATAATATGGAATATCATGGACAGGCCGTTATTGTACTGAAAGATTTGGGTGCATGGAATGTAAACCTCTATGCAACAGGAACCTATCCTGGAACCTATTATAGTACAACATTTAACCTTTCTGAAGAAGCCTTGAAGACGGCTTTAAAAACACGTTTGGGACAAAATTATACCTCGCTAGGATACAATACCGCCCGCGACTGGATATATATGAGTATCGACAATGAAAAAACCAATGGCGGAGGAGCCACGGTCAATACCTTATATACAGCCTATATTGGTAGAAAGGTTGAAGGGTATGTTAGCCGATCAGCTGCCCAAACCAATGATAATGTCAATACAGAGCATAGCTATCCACAAAGCATGTTTGGAAGTGCAGAGCCCATGCGTTCTGATATGTTTCATCTTTTTGTAGTAGATGCAGGAGTGAATTCTCGCCGAAGCAATAACCCTTTTTCGATGGTTACTTCACCTAGTTGGACTGACGGAGGCGCGAAATACGGGAATGGTTTATTCGAACCACGCGATGAGCAAAAGGGACAATCTGCCCGAGCACTTTTATACTTCTTAGCGCGGTACAATAATGCGGGAAATTTCATGAATGCCCAGGTTTTCGATGCGAATGGGGATTTGGTAACTCAAGAAACTTTGATGCGCAATTGGGCGGCTCAATTTCCACCAAACGCAAAGGATAGTTTGAGAAATGAAGACATCTATATACTGCAGAAAAACAGAAACCCATTTATCGATCATCCCGAGTTTTTGGAGCGCATTCATTTCCTAGGACAAAACTCCACGGCACCCGTTCAGCGCAGCTTCGAAACGAATACCACGAAGCAAACCTTCATACATTTTACAGGAACAAGTGGCGACACCAGTTATTACCAACTTTGTATCACGAATACGGGTAATACAGTTTTGCCGATTAGTCTATCGATGAAAAATGGCAGCGCGGTGAATTTCTCGAGTTCTCTATTTAATGTTCCAGCCGAGGAAAGTGTTCAGATAATGATGTCGGTTGTGCGGAATGCCGCAAGTGCTGAACAGGACAGTCTAATTATCAAAAGCAGTGCAATTACAGGCTACCAAAAAGCCATAGCGGTAAATATTGATTATTTTAGTGTGGGGTTGAATGAAGAAGATGAGTCAGGAATACTTCTTTATCCCAACCCCTGCAACGGAAACTTCCATATCGCGAATCAAAACGACGAATCCATTTCGCTTGAGGTATTTAATGCACAGGGAGTAATTGTGATGTCTGCCGTGCTAAATCAGCCGTTAAACGAAATATCACTAGCCAATTCCTGCAGTGGGCTTTATTTTGTACGCATAACTCAAGGTCACCGAGTGCTTCAGCGCCACTTGGTGGTCCGTTAAGCGTAAACCCTCATGAAACAATTTTTCAAAATTTTCTTTGCGTCCTCTCTCGGATTCATTTTTGGTTCTTTCTTGGTCGTCCTGATTGGAATCGGCATCATCGCATCTCTTGCCAGTGGCTTGGAAGACGATGAGAAGGTGAAAATTGAAGCCGCTACCATCCTGCATTTTAAGCCTGGAATGGGTATCAAAGAACGTTCGGTTCAAGATCTTAGTAATTTTAACTTCAATACCTTTGAGATGAAGTCGCAGCAAGGTTTGGCTGAGATTCTAAGCACGCTCAAACAAGCATCGAGCGATGACCGAGTTAAAGGACTTTACCTTGATTTGGATCCAAGCTTCATGGCAGGGTATTCGACCATTAAAGAAATTCATGATGCACTTGAGTCTTTCCATGATTCAGGAAAATTCATCGTAGCCTATTCCACCATGATTGCAGAATGGGGCTATTATTTGGCTTCTACTGCCGACGAGGTGCATCTTAACCCATCCGGGAACCTGATTTTTAACGGGCTTTATGCTGATGTTTGGTTTTATAAACAAGCCTTAGATAAATTGGGTATTGAGTTTCAGGTATTCAAGCACGGAACCTTTAAATCAGCCGTTGAGCCTTATTTGCTCGACAAGATGAGTGCTCCCAATCGACTGCAAGTAGAACGTTATGTGACTTCACTTTTTGACACCTATTTAAGTGATATTGCAAAAAGTAGAGGGATGGAAAAAACGCGTTTGCGTGAAATCTCTGATGGCATGTTGGTGCGCACTGTAGCAGACGCTAAAGCCATGGGAATGGTCGATGAATTATCGTATGAAGACCAAGTATTTGCTAGCTTGAGAAAACGTCTCGAATTGGAAGAAGATGCCGAATTACCTTTCCTAACAATGGGCGAATATTTGGGAGCTAACCCAGCAAAGAAGAATATTGGTAAAGACAAAATTGCTGTCTTGTACGCCAATGGAGTGATCCAAGAAGGAGAAGACGGCGAAGATGCCTTAAGCTCTGATCAAATGCTCAAAGCCCTACGCGCCATCCGCAAGGATGATAAAATTAAGGCACTCGTTCTTCGTATCAATTCGCCGGGGGGAAGCGCCTTGGCTTCTGACTTAATCTATAGAGAACTATTATTGGTGAAGGAAAAGATGCCAATCATTGTATCAATGGGTGATGTAGCGGCCTCAGGTGGGTATTATATTGCCGCAATGGCTGATACCATCATTGCGCATCCAAATACCATTACGGGTTCGATTGGCGTTTTTGGTTTGATTCCGAATATGCAGGGATTGATGAACGACAAATTGGGGATTTATTCAGATGGTGTAAAAACCGGACAATTCTCAGACTTAGGTCGTATTGACCGTCCGATGACGCCAGCCGAAAGAGAAATCATACAAACTTTTATTGAAGAAACGTATAGCGACTTTACAGGTATCGTGTCGCAGCACCGTCATATTGCCTTAAGTGCTATGGATACTATTGCTGAAGGCCGAGTGTGGACTGGAGTTGATGCCAAGAATATAGGATTGGTTGACTTGCTCGGAGGAATTGAATTGGCGATGGAATTAGCTCAAGAACGAAGTGGCTTGGAAGAATACCGTGTAGTCAATTATCCGACACTGAGCGGTCCGTTCGACTTCATCATGAATGCCAAAAAGAACAGCCTTGCGCAACAGCTCATGAAGGAGGAGCTAGGAGCGGAATACACGCTTTTCTTGCAGTACAAAAAAGCAATGAGTATGAAGGGGGTTCAAATGCGCTTGCCATTCGATATTACGATACAGTAGACACAATCAACCTTTTCCATATATTAGGTCATATGTTTTGTGTGTAAATACTTTTAAAGTCTCCTGCAGCATAGCTTCATAGCTTCTATATTTGCGCCATGCAATTCAGGGATATTCCAGGATTAGAGGAAACAAAAACGCGGCTTAAGCAAAATGCTCAGAGCGGAAGAATTCCTCATGCACAAATGTTCTTAGGTCCGGAAGGCTCGGGGAAACTCGCTCTTGCATGGGCTTATGCTCAATACCTTTCTTGCGAGAATAGGAACGATGAAGATTCTTGCGGAATCTGCAGTTCTTGCCATAAAATAGGGAAGCTAATTCACCCCGATTTACATTTTAGCTACCCAACCATTGGGGCCAAGGCGCTTTCTTCCATGTTTATGGACAGGTGGCGACCGACAATTGAGGCCAATCCATATTTAAATGTGTTCGATTGGCTGAAGGTGCTTGATAATGAGAACAAGCAAGGAAATATTACGGTAGATGAATGCCGCGATATTATTCGTAAACTAAGTCTGAAGAGTTTTGAATCGGAATACAAGTTTCTGATTTTATGGATGCCTGAATATTTGGGGAAGGAGGGGAATACCTTATTGAAGCTGATTGAAGAGCCGCCGGAGAAGACCATCTTTATCCTCGTAGCTGAAGATCAGGAGGAGATTATTGGTACGATTCGTTCACGGGTTCAGCTGGTTAAGATCCCCCGTTTTAGTGACGAAGCGAGTAAGCTATATTTGGAATCTCAGCATCTAGCGACAGGTGAACAAGCGGATGTTATTGCCTTTTTGAGTGAAGGGAGTTTGAATAGAGCGATTGAACTCAGCGCGGCAGAGGACACTTCATTTTTCACTTCATTTCGTTCGTGGCTCTTGGCTTGCTATTATGTGAAGATGGCCGAAATGTTGAAATGGTCGGAAACTACGGCACAATTAGGACGAGAAAACCAGAAGCAATTGCTTGAATACGGCATCAAATTATTGCGGGAGGTGATTCTTGTACGAAATGGTGCAGTGGAATTATTGAAGATTCGCGGGGCAGAACGCGATTTTGCAGAAAAATTTTCTCAATTAGTGGATGATTCTGCATTGGAGAAAATGACTGCAACGCTCAGTGAATATGCCTATTACATTGAAAGAAATGCAAACGCTAAGATTGCACTCTTTCAAATATCTTTGCTATTTAAAAATATATTGGCATCTTCGAGAGCCAAGTAATACAAGAAGTAATACAACAAATATGGGATGCAGTTCATGTGGAACAAGTGGAGGATGCGCACCCAAAGGATGTAAAAGCAATGGAAATTGTAGCTCTGGCGGTTGTAACAAATTAAACGTTTACGACTGGCTCAGTGATATGGAACTTCCCTCTTCGTACAAACCCTTCAATATTATTGAAGTACGGTTTAAAGGAAGTCGAAAAGAATTTTACCGCAACGAAGACAACTTCGAGCTATTTACTGGAGATCCGGTGGTAGTGCAGCGTGAAATGGGAAGTGATATTGGCTTTGTTTCTCTCAAAGGGGAACTCGTGCGCCTCCAACTTAAGAAATACAATGTGGACCCCGATGGTCCGCAGGTTTTTAAAATACTTCGTAAGGCCTCAGAGCGCGATTCAGAGCGTTATGATGAGTTAAAGGCGAAGGAGGTCCCTCATTTAGAGCGGGCCCGAACCCTTGCCATGAGTCTAGGATTGAAGATGAAACTATCGGATATCGAAATTCAGGCAGATGGAAAAAAAGTCGTTTTCTTCTATACCGCTGAGGAGCGCGTTGACTTCCGAGAGCTGATTAAAGCCTTCGCTGAAGAATTCCGCATGCGGATAGAGATGAAGCAAATTGGTTACCGCCAAGAAGCTGCCCGCCTAGGTGGGATTGGCTCATGTGGTCGCGAATTATGCTGCTCTACCTGGCTCACCGATTTCAAAGTGGTAAATATGTCGGCGGCCCGCTACCAGAACCTCAGTATCAATATGCTGAAACTTTCTGGCCAATGTGGTCGTTTGAAATGCTGCTTGAACTATGAGCTGGATACCTACCTCGAAGCCTTGGAGGAATTCCCATCAGGTGATAGAGTTCGGTTGGATACGGAAAGCGGACATGCCTATTCTCAAAAGGTAGACATTCTTAAGCGCCAGATGTGGTTTGCCTATGAAGGCGATAGCAATTGGATTGCTTTGGGCCTCGATCGTGTAAATGAGATTATTGCACTCAATAAGGAGGGTAAAAAAGGTCCGCGTTTGCAAGAAACAGCTGAAGGTTCACGCGCAATGCAGAAAGCTTTGGATGCAGAAGATATTATTTCCGATAATAGCTTAACCCGTATGGTGGAGAAGGAATCCAAAGAAGGAAACCGTCGACGCAAAAACAAGGGCAATAAGCCAAGACGCGACCGTAAGGAGGGTGACAGGCCAGAAGCACGTCGCCAACCTAAGAAGGAAGAGCGTCCGAACGGAGAGAAGTCTGATCCAAAACCTCGTCAGGAACGCAAGCCACGGCCAGAACGCAAAGAGCGACCTGAAGGAAAATCCCGGCCAGTAGGCTCGGATGGTCCAAAAGGCGACGCAGGCGATCGGCCAAAGAAAGCCAGAAGTGGAAATAGAAAACCTAGGAATAACAAGCCTAAAACGGATGAAGGCCCTAAAGAATAAAGCTTTACTTGTCTGTGCGGTACTCAGCCTAGTCGCTTGTCAGGATGAACTCATCTTCGACCAAAACCTGCCTCTTCCCGAGCGAGAATGGCATTGGAAAGAGAAGGCCCATTTTCAGGTGGAAATAGCGGACAGTACTCAGTGGTATTCACTCTACGTTAATACCCGCATCACGGGCGACTACCCATATAGCAATATGTGGGTCTTGGTAGAAGGTATATCCCCTGCAGGAGATACCAGCACTGCGCGAGTAGAGCTGCCATTGTTCAGCCCCGAAGGCGCTCCATTAGGCTTGGAGCGAGGAACAGTTTGGGAATACCATATCCCCGCTATTCCTCAAATGGACTTCACCAAAAGTGGCACCTGGCTATTTACCATTGAGCAAAACATGCGCGTGAATACCTTGCCTGGCGTATTGGATATTGGCCTGTCATTGGAGAAGGTTGGGGAGAAGTTTTGATAAGGAAACGGTTTTAGGTTCTGGGTTACAGATTAGGGAATACAAAGCCTGGATCCAGATGATCTTTGCTTTTTCTTTTTTCGTAGTTTTGGTATGCTTGCTTGAACAGTTCTAAATTTTCTAACCAACTAACCCGAAACCCCTTCATGTGCGGTCGCTATGTCAACATAAGTAAACTCCAAGCGGTAGAAAAACGCTTTCAGGTTCAGACAGATAATCCAGAGATGTACCGCATACATGTGAATGTAGGTCCGGGAAGCTTGGCTCCTGTAATCACGCAAAAAGATCCTGCGGCATTGCAGTTTTTCACTTTTGGATTGACTCCTTCCTGGTCTAAAAAGCGGATGTATCTCTTTAATGCTAGGGCAGAGGGTGATCATAATAAGGAAAATGATCCTTTGTACCGAGGAGCTCGAGGCATCATTCAAAAACCAGCTTTCCGTTCTTCGATTCGTACCAAGCGTTGTTTGGTTATTGCGGATGCTTTTTTGGAAGGTCCGGAGAAAGAAAAACTAAGCAAGCCGTATTTGGTGTATTTGAAAGAAGGAAACCGACCCTTCGCTTTTGCCGGCATCTATGAAGAATGGGTCGATAAGGAAAGCGGTGAAGTAGTACCCAGCTTTGCCATTATTACGACTGTTCCAAATGCAGTTACCCAAAAAATTGGTCATCACCGTTCACCCGTTATCCTAAAGCCAGAACAAGAGCGCTTGTGGCTGGATGAGCGTACACCACTTGCTGAAATAACTGCTATGCTCGACCCATTTCCAGGAGAAGAAATGAATGCCTATCCAATTTCCAATGCGATCAAAAATCCAAGAGCCGAGGGACTAGAATTGCTTCAACCCATTGGTCAGCGCATCTTTCCAGAATATGAGTATGTCCTGTATGAGGAGTTGAAATTAGAAGGTATGGGCAGCACCACGGCTCGCAATAGAAAAAAGGAAGAGAACCCGTAAAGACGCAAATTTTGCGTCTTTTTTATTGGCGGGAAATATCAAATTATTAATAGGGGAGACGTAAAACTTTACGTCACTATGCGAGGCCGCGACTTTCTTCGAAAATCACACGGAAATAATCGAATGCTTTGGCGGCACCAGCAACCATCTGGTCTTCTTTTTCGGTATCGCTTCCTTGTTCAAGTAATACCGCTTGGAAAGCCTTCCAGTTTGGTCCAACCATGTCGCCATAGCAGCCATAGAAATTGAATTCGGAAACGGAAGAAAGGCTTTCTGTTTTTGCCAATTGACGGGAAATAACGGACCCGCCTAGCGTAGAACCTTCCATCACGTAAAACGCTCCAAGTGCCTCATGAAGGCTGGAAAAATTAAAGGCATAATTATGCGCATCAATTTCGGCCTTATCCAAACCAAGAACTTCTAAATCTTTTTCTAAAAGTGCGCCTTTTTTGCGGTTTTCATAATTTAGGCCAGGAATTGCAGTAAATCCATCAACTTCTTCAACTCCTTTTTCCACGATTTGATTCATGATATAGTTGTTGCGAATAAGAATTTTATATTCCTCTAGGCTCAATTGGCCACTCATAATTTTATCGCTAAACCCAACTTTTTCCATAGCCTCGTGCTGTGGCCGGGTTTCTCCTCTTAAACGGTCAGTAATCATATTTTCGCTTGAATTAATTGCAATGCAAAGAAACAGCTTCCAACGCCACGGAGCAAGAAATTGACATGGATAATACGCTAAAATTTAATGCCTAACCCTTTACCTGTAACCCTTAGCTTTTACCTCTTTATTAGAAGCTCCAGTTCACGCCTAGGCTAGGGAGAATAGGCAATTGATCAACGCGTGTGTATTTTACGCGGTCGAAGTAAAAAATATTCGCACGGTTATACGCGTTGATTAAGCCAGCCACCACTTCAAGTTTCGAAGTTTTAGAGAGTTCGATCGTTCTTTGAATACTCAAATCCAAACGATGGAAATAGGGCAAGCGACCTGCACCAATGGATCCGTAAACAATACCTACATCTCCGTTCGACTGAGAATAATTGGTTGAGATGCCTTGTTTGAAATCGAGCAGTTCATAGTATGATTGGGTTTGGGTAAATGGAAACCCAGAGCCAAAATTCCATCGAGCATTGGCCGACCAAGCTTTTTTCTTGCCCCAACCATAGGAAACCACAATATTGGCATTATGCCTGCGGTCGAAATGGGGATTATAGGTTCGAATGCCATCGTTACGGGTAACGTAGGTGAGCGAATAGACGCCCCAAACATAAAGTGAGCCGTTATCGTATTTTATCCGGGTATCTAAACCGTAAGCTAACCCACTTTCAACAATATAATCGAGGCGCTGGTATTCCGGACGGCTCGCATTTTCTGGCGTGTTTTCAAAAATCTTGTCGCGGTTGATGTTTGATAGCTGGTAGAAATCTATCCAATAGCCTTCTGCCAAAAGGTCGAGGTTCTTGGTAATATCCCATTCGAATCCGGTTACGGCATGCCAAGCCTTTTGAAGTCGGCTATTTACTTCTTTGCCGTTAAATTCATTAGGAAGATTATCTGGACCCGCCAAAAATCCATAAAAGAGATTAACTACGTCGCGATCAGAAACTGCGCTGATTAAGTTTTGAGAGTATAATCCACCTGCCGCTTTTAATCGGAATTTGCTGTTCACATTATACTTGATGGCAAAACGTGGTTCAGGGAAAAATTCGGAGAAGGTAGCATAGTATTGCATGCGAAAGCCTGGCTCAATTACCCAACGGGTCAGTACCTTTTTATAGCTGGCATAGGCCGATAATTCGGTCATGTTTTCGGCTTGGTCCACGGTGCGGCCATTCGGATTGGTGAAATTGAATGCGGTACGGAAAACATTGATTTCCACTCCATAAACAAATTGGTCCTTGCCTTTTAGGTAGTCGAAATTCATGCCGACACTGAAATTTTGAATACCAGAACTGTCTGGTCTGCTCCCTGCTTCAACCTGCTCCATCAGGTAACCGGTATACGAGAAAAAGCCATCAATTTTGATATGTGACTCATCCGGAAGCACAACAAATTTAGATCCGAAGCCAGAAGATTTCCAATTGAATGCAGTAGCACCTGGGAAATCAACTGCGTCGTCAAAATGAAAACCAAAAAAATCGATTTTACTTCCATTACCGCCCACAAAACTGACTTTTCCATAAAGGTCATTGAAGGTATATGGCAAACGGTCATCTTCTAAATAAGGATAGAAAATTTTCGAGGTATTTTTGAGGTAGGAGTTTTTATAGGAAAGGATATAAGAAATACTTCCTTCACCTTCTTCGTATTTTTTCAAGGGGCCTTCGAGGAGGATTTTGGAAGTGAAGGGATTGACCGCAATTTTCCCACTTGTCCGCACTTTATTTCCTTCACGTGTACTCACATCAACGACAGCAGAAATTCGACCGCCGTATTGTGCACCAAAGCCAGCTGAATATACATCGGCACTTTTAATCACATCCGCATCGAATACGGAAAACAATCCAATGGAGTGAAAAGGCTGAAAAATGGTCATTCCGTCTAAGAGCACCTTATTCATTACAGGCGAGCCTCCTCGTACATAGAGCTGTCCTCCTTGATCCCCTGAAGAATATACCCCAGGTAGAATCTGTAAACTTTGTATCAAATCGGGCTCACCTCCTAATGTCACTAATTTCGACATCTCCTTGGACGTGATTTTAGTTTTTCCAATTTGAGTATTTTCTTTTTTGTCAGAAGCTTCCGCATTGACCGTAACCTCTACCAATACACGGTCGTTTACCGGGAGATAGAGATTTTGCGTGGTAACTCTGCCGGCTTCGATTATGATGGATGCTTGTGCTGAGTCGTATCCAACGAATGAACAGAAAAGCGTGTATTTACCAGGTTTGATTCCGGTGATGGTGAAAAAACCATTCTCATCCGTTACTGAACCTTGGAAGTTTTCTTTCAGGTAAACATTTGCAAAATCGATTGGAACACCGGTTCCTTTTTCATGCACCACACCACGTACTTCGCCAGTTTGAGCCATTGTACTCAGACCAATAAGGCCAACAATGACCAGCAGGATAATTCTTTTCATACCAATAAGGGGCCGAAGCTACTAAAATTCTAATTACCGACCCCAACGAAGAATAGCCTGCAATGGTTGAAAAGCAGCAAAAGTATTTTGAAAAAAGACCTCTACAAGTGCCGCTTTAAATTCCAATGGTAAAGATTCAAATTTCAATAGTTTATGACCACCTCGCTCTTTGCTTCTACCGCATTGCCATCAAGATCAGCTATGGCCTACCCAGTCGGCGCTCACCGTCGAACTGGCTGAGTCAATTTGTTTCGCCACCTCTCACCGTAATAATGTCGTAACGCCGTATTATCGTACTTTTGCGGCATGATTGAATTGCCAGTGATGGAACATTTCTATACGGTCCAAGGCGAAGGAGCGTACAGTGGAGTAGCAGCCTATTTCATTCGTTTAGGTGGCTGTGATGTCGGCTGCGTATGGTGCGATGTGAAGGATAGCTGGGATGCCGATGCACATCAGAAATTTGCTATTGATGAGATTGTAAGTTGGCCGAAAAAAGCGAATGCTAACTTGGTGGTAATCACTGGTGGAGAGCCTTTAATGTATGATCTTCATCCCCTAACTGAGGCACTTCGGAGTGCGGGACTGAAAGTCAATATCGAAACCTCAGGAGCGCACCCCTTAACAGGAGATTTTGACTGGATTACCCTTTCGCCAAAGAAATTCAAACAGCCGCTTCCCGAAATTTGTATACATGCTCATGAATTAAAAATAATTGTTTTCAATAAATCAGATTTTGCATGGGCAGAGGAATATGCTGAAAAAGTCTCCAATATGTGCCAACTTTATTTGCAGCCAGAATGGGATAAAAGCGAAGCCATGCTTCCACTTATCATCGAATATGTGAAGCTCAATCCCCAATGGCGGATTTCTTTGCAAACGCATAAGTTTATGCAAATACCTTAAGGCAGAGGTTTTGGGTAAGGGGTTACGGGGTAGTGGTAAGGAGAACTCAACCTCGTCGTCTGCAATTTTTTGGCAAAATCTTCGCTATACTTGTGACGATGCATTTTCTAAGACTTCCTGGAACCTGGTTGATGTTCCTGTTTCTTTTAATTTCCTCTTGTGCGGTCGCTCAGCCTCGGATTAATACCGATACGAAGAGCAAAAAGGCGCGTGCGTATTTTATGCAAGCCCTAAACTATTATAGCTTTCAAGAACCTGAAAAAGCCTTGGAAGTCATTGAGTCGGCGCTGAAAAAGGACGATGATTATCTCGATGCTCTCATGCTCAAGGGAGATATTTTGAAAAGTCTCAAACGATTCGATGAGGCGCAACAAACTTTTGAACGGGTGCTAGAAATTGAACCCAAGCTAACAGAAGTGTATCTCTATATGGGGGAGATGCAGTTTGTGGCAGCCAAATACGATGAAAGTGTCGTCAGCCTAAAAACATATCTTGAAAGCAAACCGAGCGAAACAAAGAAAAACATTGCCGAAGGACTTTTGGCCAATGCCGTATTTGCTTCGGATGCCATCAAGCATCCGGTACCGTTTACACCAATCAATATGGGCCCCAAAATAAACTCGGCCAATTCCGAATATTTTCCCGGAATTACTGCTGACGGGGAATACTTCATCTATACCCGAAAGATTGAAACACAGATACCTCACGAAGATTTTTATATCAGTAGACTTCAACCAGATGGTTCTTGGGGACAGTCATACAACCTAGGTCCTCCAGTGAATACCGAAGAGAATGAAGGCTCTGTATCGATCTCGACCGATGGGCAGTTTATCTTTTTTGCGGCCTGCAATCGATCCAAGCGTCATACCTTACAAGGACAAGAAGGACTCGCCTCCCCACGAGAAGTATATCCAGGCTGCGATTTATATTTCTCTCGCTTAGAAGGCGATAAATGGAGCATTCCAAGACATCTCGGCGAGGTAATTAATTCACGAGAATGGGAATCAACACCGAGCTTGTCTTTTGATGGCATGACCATCTATTTCTCGAGCACCAGACCTGGAGGCTATGGAGGTAGCGATATTTGGAAAAGTTACTGGACTCCGAATGGATTTAGCGCACCGATTAACTTGGGACCGACCATCAATACAGCTGGAAATGAACAGACTCCTTTTATCCATCCCGATAACCAGACGCTCTATTTTTCTTCCAACGGCCGACCTGGAATGGGTGGTTTTGACTTTTATTTTTCTCGCACCGATGATTCCGGTCATTGGCAAGAAGCAGTAAATCTGGGCTACCCAATCAATACCAATGGAGATGAGAAAGGACTATTGGTAAATAGAGATGGAACGGTCGCTTATTTCTCGAGTAAAGACCGCTCTGAAGGATTGGGAGGTGTTGATATCTATCAATTTAATCTATACCCAGAGGCCCGTCCGCAGCCACTTAGCTATGTGAAAGCCATCGTGGTGGATGACGTTACAGGAGAGCCACTAACAGCCAAGGCAGAGTTACTTGCACTGCCGAATGGTGGAACGGTGATTACCACAACAACCAACGCAAAAACGGGTTCTTTCTTGATCGTATTGAAAGGGAATTCCAATTATGCTTTGAATGTAAACAAAGAAGGATACCTCTTCCATTCCGAGAATTTTTCCTTGGCTCAAAGCGGACAATCGGATCCTTTTGTTATTGAAGTGCGACTGAAGAAACTGAATGTTAACCAGAAGGTGGTATTGAACAATGTGTTTTTTGATGTCGACTCCTATGATTTGAAACCAGAGTCTAAAGTAGAATTAGACAAGTTGGTGGAATTCATGAATGAACAAAGTTCCCTTAAGATTGAAATTGGCGGACATACCGATAATACCGGCAATGCAACCGCAAATCAACTATTATCGGAAAACCGTTCCAAATCAGTACAAGCCTATTTGGTGTCGAAAGGCATCGATCCAAAACGGCTTAAGTCAAAGGGGTACGGAGCCTCGCAACCCCTTGAAAGCAATGAAAGCGAGGAGGGTCGCCGAAAAAACAGAAGAACAGAATACAGAATTCTTTCCTTGTAATCAGGGAAGGAGAAAGATTTTATTAAATTCGCCAATTATGAAAAAACTGCTACTACTCATCACTCTTGGGGCTTCTATGAGCCTTCAATCCAATGCTCAAGACATGAATGCTTCGCCAGACGAATTGGCAAAGATGTTTAAAATGCCCATCCGTATTGAGTTTGCAGACACCAACGATGTAGGCAGAGGCGAAATTCAACGTTACCCGCAAAAGAACCTTGGGTATCTGATTAAGGCAGCCGCTGAGGACCTATGGAAGCTGAATGGTAAGATGGAGTTTGAAACCCAAAGCGACATGAAACGTAATTTGGATAGAGGAGAGGCACGCAATATTTACCTTTTCTTAACCAAACACCCCGAATCAAAGAGAGGAAGTGAGATTTGGATTTTAAACTATTCAAGAGGCGATCGCTATAAAGAGGGAAAAACCGATTACCAAATTTATCTACCAGACCTGTCGAAACGCGCCGTTCAAGAGTTTACTTTCTTTGATGTACAGTTTACCATGAGTGTGATGCAAGAGCATATGAAGCATGTTCAAAAGAATGGAAAAGCGATAACTCCAATGGAGTATTTCTATGTAGAGGCTGCTAAATACTGCAAGACACTCAAGGCTAAAAAACCAAATATTGTGATTGACCAAGCGTATCTCTCCAAATCGGTGGACTCAAAAGCGATTAGAAGATCTCTCAGGAAATACGAGCACAGTCTTTTGACGACAGGTCAGATCAACAGTGTTCTTGAGGAAAGTAAAGACACACTTGCCATGATCTTAGTTTATCCTGGGAAGTTCGAAACCTTGAGCAACTCAGCATTGGGAGAGAAATATATCTTCTGGAATAAAATCTTGGTATATGGCTCAGATTACCGTGTACTAGGTGCAGTTGGAAATGGGAGAAAAGACAATGTTTTGATTGAAATCGTTCAAGACGATCTTGAGTCCTTGCTTGAATGTGATTGAACGAAAGATTCCTATCTTTGCGGCAGTGAAAAATACCGTCGCATTCTATACCCTGGGGTGTAAACTCAATTTCTCGGAAACCTCGACTATATCGCGTCAGATGATGGATGCCGGTTTCGAAAAAGCTGGCTTCCAAGATGGAGCGGATGTCTACGTGGTGAATACCTGTTCTGTTACCGATCATGCCGACAAGAAATGCCGGAAGGTGGTGAAGGAGGCTAAGAAGTATAATCCCGAAGCCAAAGTGGTGATTGTAGGCTGTTATGCGCAATTGAAGCCAAAGGAGATTTCTGAAATCCCTGGAGTGAATATGGTCTTGGGAGCAGCGGAGAAATTTAACCTGATCGAGCATCTCCAAACATTGAGAAATGCCACTGAGCCTGTAGTGATGAATGCCGATATTAAGGAAACCCGCAACTTTGTACCTGGCTATTCTTTTGGCGATCGTACACGTACATTTTTAAAAGTTCAAGATGGATGCAATTATTTCTGCACCTTCTGTACCATTCCTCTTGCCCGAGGATTTAGCCGCAGTGCCAGTATAGCAGAAACCGTTGAACAAGCCAAAGAGGTGGCTGCAACCGATGCGAAAGAGGTGGTGCTCACAGGAGTAAACCTCGGTGATTTCGGTAAGCTTCAAAAGGAACGTTTTGTTGACCTTATCAAAGAACTCGACAATATTGATGGGATTGAACGTTACCGTATTTCGAGCATTGAGCCCAATTTGTTGAATAATGAGATTATCGCTTTTGTAGCAGAGTCGAAATCATTCTTACCCCATTTTCATATTCCTCTTCAGTCGGGAAGTAACAAAATTCTGAAACTCATGCGTCGCCGTTATCAACGGGAATTGTATGCTGAGCGCGTGTCGTATATCCGTGAAGTGATGCCACATGCCTGTATTGGGGTCGATGTTATTGTCGGTTTTCCCGGAGAGACCGATGAAGACTTTTTAGAAACGTACCATTTCCTCAATGAGCTGGAAATAGCCTATTTGCATGTATTTCCTTACAGCGAACGACCAAATACCAAAGCAGTATTGATGGAAGGTGTAGTGCCAGGAGCAGTGCGTTCAGACAGAACAACGCAACTCCGTAGCCTCTCCGATAAAAAACGCCGTCATTTTTATGAACAGCATTTGGGGAAAACCGCCCAAGTTTTATTTGAGGCAGAAGAAAATAAAGGACGTATGTTTGGGTTCACTGAAAACTATATCAAAGTGAGTGCAGAATACGACCCATTGCTGGTGAATGAAATTGTGCAAGTTCACCTTGATAACATCGATTCAAAAGGGGATGTTCATGTTACCATTGCTCAAGAATCGCTAAAACACGACTAGATGTATCCAAATCTTCAATACCTGTTTCAAGATCTTTTTGGTTTAAATATTCCGTTCTTGGCCTACCTCCAAAGTTTCGGATTTTTGGTTGCCATATCTTTTCTCTTGGCTAACTATACCATGACCTTAGAGATGAAGCGCAAAGAACGCGAAGGAATTCTGAAACCTGTAAAGGTGAAAGTAACCTTGACTGAGTTGAAGAAACAACGGCGTTCTGATTTGATTGGTGCTTTGATTGTTGGTTATGTAATTGGTTTTAAGCTCGTTCCTCTATTTACTGAAGGAACAGGAGAACTTAGCTTGCAAGAATTCTTGTTCTCCGGAGAAGGCAATTTCCTCGCGGGTATTTTATTCGCAGCAGGATCTGCAGGTTATCGGTTTTGGAGGCAAAAAAGTGAAGCTTTACCTACCGAAGACCAAGAAGGACTGGTCCATCCTTATGAAATAATGGGAAACCTTACCGTAGCCGCAGCGATTACTGGACTGATAGGTGCAAAGGTTTTTCATAACCTGGAAAATTGGGATGAGTTTATTTCTGACCCAATTGGCAATCTGGTTGCTTTCAGCGGTCTAACCTTCTATGGCGGACTAATCGTTGGTGGGGGCACTGTGCTATACCTCGCGAAGAAGAAGAATATCCACTGGCGCCATATGCTAGATATCGGTGCTCCAGCAATGATGTTGGCCTATGGTGTAGGGCGCTTGGGCTGTCAGATTTCAGGCGATGGCGACTGGGGAATTGTGAATACGGCGGCCAAGCCAGGTTGGTTAAGTTGGGCCCCAGATTGGTTATGGAGCTATACCTATCCAAATAATGTATTGCGCGATGGTGTGCCGATTGAAGGCTGTGTTGGGGAATATTGCAATCAATTGGCAGAAGCTGTTTATCCTACGCCCTTGTATGAAGCTTTTGTTTGTGTTGGCTTGTTTTTCCTCCTATGGAAATTACGTAAACGAGTTAAGATTCCGGGAATGCTTTTCGCCATATACTTGATCTTAAATGGTTTTGAACGCTTTATGATTGAAAAAATCCGTGTGAATAATAAGATGGATTTTCTGGGCATGGAGTTAACCCAAGCAGAGATTATTTCTTTCGCGCTCATCCTCATTGGCGTTATCGGAATTTGGTACTTCCGCAAAAACCCTTTAAAAAAGGCATAATATTTGGCTTATCTTTATGGAGCTAAGCGTATGAAAAAGTTATTCTTTTTTCTGGTATTGGGTTTCAGTCTGCATCAAGCAGCAGCGCAAGAGGTTGTTCGTTTCGAAGTTATCGATGGGGATACTTTTCCGGTGCATGTTTTTGATGAGGTCATTTTAAAGGAACTCAAAGACCCCGAAGCAGAGAAACGTTATTTCAAATTAGTTAGGGATATCAAAAAAACCTTGCCCTATGCCAAGCTCGCTGCCTTCCGTCTCCAGGTAATGGATGATAACTTGCGCATGATTGAAAATGAGCGTGATCGTCGACGTTATACGCGCAAAACAGAGAAAGCAGTAAAAGAGCAGTTTATGGATGATTTAAAAAATCTTACTGTTGACCAAGGTAAGTTGCTTATCAAACTCATCCACCGCGAAACCGGCAGAACCTCTTATGAGATTCTAGACGAGTATACCAATCCCTTTACCAGCATTTTCTATCAAGGCATGGCCAAGATGTACGGGGCCACGCTAAAAACTACTTTTGATCCAGTAGAGTTGTATCAGGTAGAGCATATCATCAAATCACTTGGACTAGAGTAGTCGACCTCACGACTATACGATACTTCGATTTTACGCCCATAATTCCCGTCACCCTGAGCGTAGCCGAAGCTATTTTAGAACAATGTTTCTATTTTGGATGTTCATTCAGGTAATCCGTTCATCAAGACGCGTTTTCCATATAAGGTTTTTACTAAACCTCACTTCGGCTACGCTCCGTCGTGGGCTTCGTTTTTAAGTGCACGAGTCCTTCAGCTACGCTCAGGAAGACGTAGAGGTGGACTTAATCCACACTTCGGCTGCGCTGCTACTTTGCTTAATTCTCTGGCGTGTGCGGTCGGGAAGATGGCTTTTGGGTGAATGTTTAACTAAACAACACGACGAATTTCCGTGAGTAACCAATCGCCAAGGTATTCCGAAAAATAGATCAGGTCGTCATAATCCGTAATCGGTTTTTTAGAAAGAGAGAAATATGGAAAGCCCAGTTGAGTGAGGTGTATGCTTAACACCAGCCATGGGAGGGAAGCTTCTTTGGGATAATTGGACTGTACCTCTTTCCATACTTTGGCCAATTCAAGCAGTGAAAAATCTTCTTGCACCCAGCTGCTTTCCTTCCATACGGGATAGTGGCGTTGAATAAGGGCATGAATATCCGCGGCTGAGGCTGATTTTCCCAGCTTTTCCATACTACTCAATAATTCATGGATGCCATGGAGCTGAAGGTGAGATTGGAAGTCTTTATCAGGATGTGTTTTCCCTTCAATGATAACCGAATGAATGGCGGACTCTTCCCAGGCATTGCCGGCCAGTTTGCAAAGGTCGCTCGTAAGTCGGATGCGACCGCGTATCTGGAGTCGCTTCCAGTTTTCGGGCTCATGCTCACACAGATGTTGGATGGCGGCCAAAGATTTTGTGATGATACGTTCTTGACTGAGCGCGATTTTGGAGCCTTTTTGTTGAAACAGATTTTCGTAGTTCATGCTACCATTAAGGAGTTGAAGGGCTTGTTGTTTCACTGTTTCCTGCATTTCTTCTTGCAGTACCTTGTTGAGCTTTTCCACCAACCAGGATACCAACAATGCTTCCTCATCCATCAATAATGCATGAGCCAGGCGTTGAATATGGTCGCGAGTGGGTATGCGATTGCCACTTTCGAAGCGAGAAAGTAGGCTCGGATCAAGTCGGGTACGCACAGCAACTTCAGCAATACTGAGTTCTTTTTCTATTCGTTGTTCTTTAAGTAGAGAAGCTAGCATGACATTTGCTGACATGACAAACTTAGTCATAAACTTCAGTGCTTTAAAATGCTTTTGTAACTTGCTCATGATTTAATGAAAAGACTGCTCCTTTTTTTCCTTCTTTTGCTGTCGGCGGCCTTGGTTCAAGCAGAGCCTGATTCTGTTGCGCGCGTGAATAAGGAAATGCGCGTCGACTCCATGTTGCAGAAGGCATCCAGCTATTTGGGAGTGGGGTATTGTCGAGGAGGGGTAAACCGTAATTGTTTCGATTGCTCGGGCTTTATTCAGAAGGTTTTTGCTGCTTTTGGTTACGAGCTTCCCCATTCTTCCGCTGCCATGGCCAAGCAAGGGAAACTGGTCAAACACAAAAAAGATCTCAGGCCGGGAGACCTCATATTCTTTAAAGGGAGAAGCACGAAAAGCAAACATGTCGGTCATGTGGGCATGGTGGTTCAGAATGATGGTTTCGGCATCATCTTCATCCATGCTTCTGTAAATCGCGGCATTTGTTTCGAAGAGTTGGAGAGTTCCGCGTATTATAAAGCCCGCTATTTAACGGCTCGGCGAGTTATCTATTAGGTAGTACCATGCCATCATCCGTAATCTTCGGTGCTGTATCCGGAAAATCAGCCTTACTCAGACTTTGCAGAATCCCAATCACGCGCTTGCTTGAATCCACCATGGGAATGCCCTCGCCAATTTGTTTAATTGGAATGATTTGACCTTGCAAAAACTGTCCGCTAGAATCAATCTGAAAGGTTAAGAGCGGACAAACGCCATTCGGACCGGAGAGGTTAAAACGCTCATAGGTGGCGAAGTTTCCGAGACTATAGGCGATGAGTCTGTTTTTATAGATTTCCATCCCGCGGGTAACATGCGGACCGTGTCCCAAAATAACATCCGCTCCATGGTCGATCAAGGTATGCGTGAACAAGCGCAGGTTGCCTCGGTTCTCCCCCAAGTATTTCTCCGTTCCTTGCGCAACATGCTGGTACTTGCTTCCTTCCGCCCCTCCGTGAAAGGAGATGATGATGATATCACAAACGGAATCAAGGTGGTCTACAATGCCAATGGCAGTTTCTAAGTCATTGAGCTGCATGCAGCCACTGTTTGGAGCAAAAGCGGCAAATCCATAACGTATTCCTTCTTTTTCTAGGACGGTAAACGGACAAGAAAGCAGCCCTGCATAGGCGAGTCCGAGACTATCGGCCAATTCCATCGTTCGAGTTCGGCCTTCTTGTCCGAAGTCGCCACTATGGTTATTCGCTAGGCTAATGAGGTCGAATCCTGCATCGGCAACATAGCCCAGGTAATGTTCTGGAGAACGAAAAGCATAGCATTTTTTGGGGTCCTTGCAGCGTTTGCTGGTGGGACCATTGCCATTGAGGTAGGTGCCTTCCATATTCCCAAAAGTGAGGGTAGCATATTGCAGATAACCTTTAACGGAGTCGAGCAAATATTTGCCATCATAAGGAGGAAGGTAATGGGCATCGGGGTAATTGGTGCCAAGCATGATGTCGCCAACTGCTGCTATTTCTATGAAGGGTTGGCTATGTGGAGCGGGGATGATTGAGGTGTCTGCCTGCTGGGAGCTATCTGTTGCTTGACCATAAACCATAGCCCCCCCAATAGCCATCGGGAGACCATAGCTTAGTAGGATTAGCGCTATTCGAAGAATTTTTTGGGTCATGGGACGAATATCGTGAAATTTATTGGGGCTAGGATTCATATTCGGACTTTGGTGCTTGGGTAGATTTTATGGCGGATGGCTATCTCATGCTCATTCCTTTAGCACGACTGCAGCATTCCTCCCAATTTTCCATAATTTCCCATGTTATGAAAAAGCTCGAATTCATCTTCGGTATATTATCGATACTAGCTCTGCTTCTTAGTTTGTTTCTAGTTCCAGGCGCGAATATGGCCATGGTTTTGGGCTTTGGAGTGCTCTCCGTTTTTTATATGTATGCCAGCTTTGCCCTATTTAATGGAGTTTCTGGTCGGGCAATTTTTAAGAAAGAGTCGTATTTTGGAATCCCTCGAATTCGTTTGATAGGTGCGGCATTAACAGGTATTGCGCTTTCGGTTTGCGCCATTGGGATACTTTTTAAGATGATGTCTTGGCCGGGGGCAAATAATAATCTTGGAATGGGATTGGTCGCTGTATTTATTGCCCTTATCGTTGGCATCACCCGCTATTCAAAGTCGAAGGATGCTTTTTATATTAGACTATTCAAGCGGATTGTAGTATATGGAGGATTGGCATTGGTGCTTTTTATTCTTCCTTCTGAGGTTTGGATTGACTTCAAGTATAGAAATCATCCAGCATACCGCGAGGCCTTGAAGAACGCAACAGCCGACCCATCCAACCAAGAACTTTGGGAAAAGGTGCACGAGGAGCAGCTTAAAATGGATCAGGAGGATTAAGAATTTATCTTTAACTTTATCGTGTTATGATGAACAAATTGATACGTTTTGAGGGTTTTGTTTTTCTAATATCAAAGTAAAAATAAAGGCTCAGTTGAATTGATGAGAACGGCAAAAATAATAGCAATGAAACACCTATTCCCATTCCTTTTTATCCTGCTTTGTTCAAGCAGCATATTTGCTAAAAAGATGATATATCCCATTGAGGTTGTCATTGGAATGGCGGATTTAATTGTCGTCGGTGAAATTGAAAGTTTAAACGCTGGCTCGTATCAATTTCAGGTAAATCAAACGTTAAAAGGACAAGCGGATGAGGGAATACGGGTTGAGCGTTACAAAGAATGGATTTGCGATATCCGCGTGAAAAAGCCAGAAATAGGTCAGAAATTGGTGCTTTTTCTTACTCAATCAGGAGGGAAATATGAAATCATCAATGGCAGCAGCGGAGAGCTCTTTATAGAAAATGACAGTGTATTTGTTCCTGTCTTTAATCAACAGCCAACATTGAGCGAATTGGCCGAGGCTGTTAAAAGTGCGAGTTCCTGTTTTGAAATGAAGCACAAAAAATACCCATCGCAAGGTGGTTCCCAATTCATTCAACTGAAACCAAACGATTACTTGGAAGAAATAGCAAAGCAATCCGCATTCTCAGCATGGCTTATCGAAAGGTTTAAGCGAAATATAATTGAAGAATAAACTTTCCATTTATGGGGATAAATACACGTTTTTTAGTAGTCTTGTAACCCTTCAAATCCATCGCTAAAAACTACCTGAAATGGATCATGAATGCAAATTTCATAAAACTCTTCCTCCGACTCATCATGTCACTCAGCTTTTTGTCGGCAGTTGCAGAGCAAAAGAATATTTGAGGTTTAACCACTGAATAATGAAGATTCATACCACCAATTACTTTGAGACCTTTATTGAAGTCGCCGAGGACTGTCCCACTGAAAATGGACAAATTCCGCCTAGCAAAAGCGATAAAAAATCCATAGCGGAAATGCAGTACGAGCGGATCCAATCGCATCCCTACACATTCACTTCCGACGATGTTTTGTTTGATGTATTTGCAGAGCGTAAGGATCTAACGGCAAGCGAATACGAAGCGGCCAAACAGGAGTTTTTCTGCAAGGGACAAGCTTGTTTTCGCGCGTCACCATTAACAAAACGTTATGGCTTTGGAGTCCATGCAAATAGTGAAGGGAAAATTGCCATATTTGGAAAGGAAACGGAAGAATATGCAGCCTTTTTGAATAATCCGAGTGTGACAAAAGTAAAGGCCATGCGTTCCTCAAAAAAATAGACCCATGCAAACACAGCATCAAATTCAATATAAAACCACGGTGAATGCCCCAGTTGAAAAGGTATGGGCGGCTTTAACGGATCCGGAAATAATCAAACAGTACTTTTTTGGAACCCAACTTATTTGCGATTGGGCGGTCGGAAATGCGATCGTATTTCAGGGCGAATGGGAGGGCCAAAAATACAAAGACCATGGAACAGTGCTAGAGTATGAGCCGAATAATAAGTTAGCGTATTCTTATCTCAGCAGCTGGAGTGGCATGGAAGATAAACCTGAAAATTACCTTCGGGTAGCCTATGAATTAGAAGCTGTTGGAAATCAATGTGCGCTGACGATCTCTCAAAGCAATTACGATGAAGAACGCGCCAAACATTCTGAAGGGAATTGGGAAGCCCTGATGGAGGCGATGAAAAAGGTTATTGAGTAATTCCTGATTTTTTCTCTTTTACGTGCGTACGTCATCCTTATAAGAGTCGGATTTGCTGAAATGAAAGTACCGGGTTTAGTAGATGAGGTTAGTATAGATGGAGTGCCGGCATTCATATTTTGCCACAATTCAAGACAGCTTATTCCTCTATACCATGGACTTCTGATGCTAAAATGTTCATAAATCTACTATTCGGAAAAAAAGCCATGCGACTTGGTTCTTCTTTTTTTAGCAAGAAGGTTGAGCTCAAAAGAATCGGTCAGATTTTCATGATGGAACCTGATTTTTCTTCACCAAAACGTTCACTTTGGGTAAGCTCATTTTTTAATTCCATTGAAGTTTGAGGTAACTCATCCTTAAGCTTTGAATCACCAGTGAGTTCTACCTTAGCGTTATCATGGACTGTTTTTTTAGGTTCTTCTTTCACCTGACTTTGGGTGTCGGATGCTCTGATGTCGCTACGGCTAATGGTCGGCTGGTTCGAAACATTCGGTATGTTTTTGTTAATTTCTTTTCCAATATCTCGAATGTTTGAAAGTGTAAGCTGGCTCGTTGGAAAGAGGTGTTTATAAAGAATTCCAATGAGAAGGGAATACAGCAAAGGCATTAATAGGAGACAGAATAGAATCATCGTACAGAAGTTTATAAGCTTGTGGACCATCGTATTTCCAGTTCCTTGAAATAATGTTCTCAAATGAACATATTCGCCTTTCATATGAAGTTTTAGGTCTTTCAAATCATACGACATGTCTTCTTTCAATTTTTGAAAAAAGAGGGTCTTATTTTGTCCATTTTCTATTTGTGTTAGCCGTTTGGTATGTTCTTGCATCAATTGGGATTGTTCCTTTTTCATTGAATGCACTTGGGACTGAAGTTCTTGGGAGTAGCTGGCACCAAAATCAAAATGGGCTTCTTGCGACATGTAATTCATACCAATGGCAAAAAGGGTAAGTCCAGGGTTTAAAGCCAAAGCAAGTATCAATATTTTGGAGGCAAGCACTTTGCTTTGTTTAAAAAAGGATAGGAGTAATAAGATAAGTAGAAGAATTTTAATGGCAATACTTTTACTGATTGCGAGAAGCATTAATTGCACCAAGGAGATGACGTTCACAAACATCAAAGAGAGTTCAACCTTATTTAATGAATCGCTTAGTCCCTCAGATGTGCCGCTAAAAAAAGGTATATGAACATCTTTGACACCGTATAGAATTAGTTTGATATCTGTTACCAAACCCAAAAACAGGATGTTTTTTTCTGTGATGCTTTTGATAAATGAGAAGGCACTTTCGTGAAGTGCATTATACATGGCAATGGAAATGAAAACTGCCGCTATTATTTGAAACGTATACTTATTTATAGTCTTCATATTCTTATTTGACTAATGTTTTTAGATGGCCGTAGTACACGTCAAAGTCAATACTTTTAGAAAAAGCATTGTAGTTATCGCTTTTCTGCCAAATTTTGAAGCCGGTCTTTTCCCATAAGGTGGGGACTAAAGGCATCGGTCTTTTTGAATATTCAGCCAGCCAAAGCGGGTATTTATTCAAGGCCTCATTTTTAAGAAATTCTTGAGCAAAGGCATAATCGGTATAAAGAATTGGCGTTCGCTTAGTTAGTTCATAAACGCGTTCCAAAAACACTAAAATGTCTGCTTCCATCTGTTTTTCACTCACCTTTGTACTCATACTTCCTTGTTCTATATCGAGGATAGGAGCGATGTCATGATTTCCAATATCCTCAATGACTGCGGCAAAATGTTCAGCTTGTCGCCTTGGTTCTTCATCGCAGATATAAAAATGATAGGCTCCGCGGATAAAGCCTTTTTCTTGGATGGTATTCCAATTCATTCTGAATTCAGGATCAATATAAGAAACGCCTTGTGTGGCTTTACAAATGATAAACTTCAAGCTATCTCGTGGGTCGAACTCTTCCATGATTTTTCCCTGGTAGTGAGAAATGTCGATTCCATAATGAACTTGGTCCGTATTGTTATCGATATCAATATTTACCAATCGCTTGTCTGGAGCCACTTTGGCAGAATCGGCAGGTTTCTGTTGATCACCAATATCTAGAAATGTTGCTTCACTATTTTTAACATTTTCTTCGCAGTCGCAGCAAGACGTTTGAAAGACCACTAACCAGAGTAAACCGAGTGAATAGATTAAATGCTTCATAATTCTAATGGATATTGAAAATTACTTCAGGAGTAGGTTCTTTTATCAAGTTAGCGAAATCGCATACCTTCATTGAAGTTAGTTGAGTTGCAGGAACGCTGGGCGGATCCGATAAATTGCCCAGATTAAATTGGGTTAATAAATCGGCGCATAATGGTCCGATATCTATCGTATTGTCTGGATTTATGGAGGCGGTAACGGTTCCGTTTAATTTTTGATACTTATTGTTTTCCAATAAAAAGCCGCTATGGGTTTTGGCCGTGTGTAAATGAAAGGCCAAAGAAGTAAACCTTCCATCATATAAATAAAGCTGAATATTTACGTCCAATTTTTGTTTCGACACTTTATTTGCATGGTTTGAATCAACTTCAAAGTCGGGCCAAGCGCTTACAGCAATGGAATTGATTAAAAAGCCATAATGATCATTTTCTAGCAAAAGCGAAGGGATTTGATTCTCAGGATCGCCATTTATATAGCTAGATAAATCAGCATCAACCGTTTTTCCGATAGAAAATGCGCCATAAATGAATGCATTTACCCAAATTTTATCAAGTTTGAAAAAACGAATACTTTCGTTAGGCAGTAGCGCATCATCTGAGATTAAGTAGCGATAAGGAATTCCGATAAGTCGCTTCCAAGCGTCGAATTTTTGTTGAATAAAATTTGGAATATTTGGTGCTTCTTGGGTCTCTGTCAAAGGCAAATGCAGGATGTTTTTATATGAACCTTGCTTTGCTAGTTGTTTGAGTCTTAAGGTAGTCGCGGCTTTGTTCTTCCATTGATAAAACTCCTTGCAAAAATCAGAATCGCCCAAAGCGGTAAGCTTACCTAGTTCAAATGCCGAGGCATAGCTCGCATCATCGATATTATCTATCCCTAAAAACAAGGAGGATGAATTTTCTGGAATGGTGTTGAATGCGTTCGAGGGTGGAGTAGAAAAAAATGCAGGCAATAAGTTCGTGCCTATCAATGGCCCTCGATACCAAGCTTTGGTATAGAGCGGAAATTGTCTATTTGCCGATTTCTCTACTTGGTGGTAGTCGAGTTTAACGGATCCGCTGGATTCAATTCCGCCATTATTTTGATCCATACATAAAGGGGCAAAACCACCAGCTAAGTTTGAAAGAACTTCGTGAAAGGTGGTTCCTGGTAATTTGCTTGCTGCAGTGATTTGTTGCAAGGCTTTGGGAGTCATGCCAGCAATACTGTTCAATGTGCTTGTAAAAGACTCTTTGGTGGTATACACCAGATCCTCATTGATGAGTGACATTATATCTGGCCAGGAAGGATAATTTCCATTGGTTTTGATGGATTCTTTAATGCAAAAAAGTTCATCGTCGACGGAATGGAATTTCCACTTGTACAAGTATGGAAATACAAGATTCCCCTTGCCATCGGAAATACCAGTGAAAGTTTGCGTATCGGAAAAATTATTTTCGAGGGAAATTAGATACAGGGTGCTATTCCTTCCTGGGCGCGGTAATCTGTTGCTTAGCACGACCGCCATTTCTTCCCGAGCATCGTTTAAGCTTGCATAACTTAGGTATTCTAATTCAGTTAAATTGGCGGGAATAATACCTTGGGCCAATGCGGCGTCTACAAGAAGGTAATTGATTGTTGATGGAGATCTCGATAAATCAGGTTTAGGAGGGTTCCCCACCATATCAAAGGAAAAATAGGAGCTGATACTGGCTAATGGGGAATTGTTTTTTTCCTCAACTTTCATTTCCTCCGTCTCGTCGATTAGCAAAAGGTACAACCAAGAGGCGCTGCAATCATCTGCCTGGCGGTCAAAGGGCAACCTTTCCCATGGTAAAGTGCTTCGTTCCAATACTAAATTTGGCAAAACCGCTTGGTAATCTCCTTTTCCTCCCTTTGGCGGGTAGCTTGAATGAATAAGTGAAGGATCTAGATCAAAACGAGGCCCTTCTACATGAAAAGTAAATTCTTGAGGTGAAATGTCGGAAGCAGCCACCGTTTCATCTGTAATTTTTACAGCTTGGGAAACTTCTACCGTGTATTTCCCATCTTCAAGAGTGGGTTTATGATAGTCGAGGTAGGTATAGTTTGGAGTGTCAGCCATTTTTTAATTCTTAATGCTTGTATAGGTAAAGGTTGAGTCTGCAAACGAAGCCGCAAAAGTTGCCGCCACATCATACTTAGGCAAAGAAATTGTGCAGGAATTTCCAGAAATTGGTGTCTGAGGAACGATTGAAATACCCGCGACTAAATTTTTCACGGTACTGTCTCCATTCAAATTTAATTCGCCGCTATTGCCAATTGGATTCCACAGGGCAGAAGGCATATTCTTGGTGATGGCAGTAAGAATGAAATCATTTGTTTTATCCACTTTAACATCTGGATTTCCATTAATCCCTGGAGTTACATGATGAATGCGGAGGGTAAAATCCGATTGTTCTATTGCATGACTCGCCTTCCCCATAGGTTGGATTCCGAAGGAAAATGTAGGGGCCCCATTTTCTGGGGTATTCACTGAGGAATTCGCGAATTTCATAACCGGAAATGCCGTTCCACATACCAAAGCCAAATCTTTCGGATTCACCACATATACAGCCGAGATATCATTTGCTTTGTCTTCAGCCGTGCTTTGACTCGCGATTAATCCAGAAGAAAGATTAATCGTTAAAATTTTATCGGGTGCTGGTAGGCAATTGTTTAAAAAGTCGCCCCAAGAAAGAAGAGGCGGCGTATTTTGATTCGCTCCAAAAGATACGCTAGCCGAGAAAGTGATGAGTACATGAACGGAAACCGTTCCATACCCAGAGAACTCGGGTCCCCAAATATGCAAGTCGGCATTCAGATCCATATCGACACTGAAATGAATGGTGAAAAGCCATAAATCGAGATTCACACTGGCTGTTACATGTAAATCCGCATAAAAATGTGCGGTATAATGATAGGGGTGCCAATACATGATAAAGTCCGCACCCAGCAGAAAGGAAATGGCAATTGAAAAGTCGCCTCCTTCTTTAAATAAGCCATGAATGGAACCCCCAGCCATCATCGCAATTGGAGTTGTTGCGAAATAAAATTGGGCGTTTACACGCAAGGCACTACTTACTTGCCAATTAAGCTCCAAACGAGAGATAGATGGATAATAATCGGGTGTGTGAAAGTCTGGAGCATACCCGCCAAGGGTAAATACAAAATCACCTTCGTTTGCACCTTGCCATTCTCCGGATCTTTGCTCTTTTAGAACACTTAACATCGCAAACCCTCCAGTAATATGAGCTTCCGGACAATACACATAAGAGCCATCTTGAAAGGCTCCGTTTACGGCAATAATTCCCCGAGATGGAATGATACGTGCTTCGACACCAACAATGATATTCGCCATCTGTGGCGTTGTTGCTGGGTCGATATCTAGTGGACCTGGAAACTTCATGTTCGCAAGTCCAATCACGTCAATTTCCAACTCTGTATTGAACTTTACGCTCAATAAGAGAAAGGTTTCAACCATTTTGAAGGACTCAACCCGGATGCCAATTGCTCCCCAAAAAGCGCCTTTGGTTGGCATGAAATTAAGGTTGAGCGCGTTGAAATCGGTAGGGCCGCTATTTCCAGGGATAACGGGCTGTATTAGTGGGTATGATGAGATAGATGTGATTTCTGGAAGGCTGAATTTTCTGTTATAGCCAAATCCAGCAGCAACACCTGTAATCATCAATATTACGGGCAAACCGCCGAGCGGGGCACCTAAAAAGCCATAAATAAATATAGATGGGTCGCCACTTGGTAGTTTTGCATAGGAGCCCATTGCAACCAATCCGTATTCGCCAAATACCACGGACAATTCACCACTATAACTACTGATGCTGGTAGTTTGCATCACTCCATTAGCCATGCCTATGGGTACCTCAACTTGGCCTTTTAGGAACATGCCTTCAACAAGCAAAGGAGGTTTCGAAAGGTCAAAGCCCAATCCATTTAAAGAAACTGAAGGGGAAAAGGAAGAAAGTGGGGTGCTGAATTCGAGTCCAATAAAATCAACAAATAATATCCCCAACTGTAATCCTCCAGTAAAGGTTAAACACAATTCACCAGCCGACATGCCTAAACTCACCGCCTGAATAGAAAGTGGACCGTATTTTTTCTGCACGGGTGAGGGAGTAGCATTGGAGGAAGTTATCGCTCTTGGGGCTGTTTGTGTATTTTCTGAATTTGAAGGAGCAGCTGGGGTAATTTGCGTGGTAGAAGGCCCGGTTGTTTGTCCGTTTTGCTGAATAAGCGAATACAGCGGAATAGACGTTCCTTTATCTCCAACAATAAGGTTGCCTTGTAGACTAAAACCTAAAGGAAACGGAGCATCCGAACTGCTATTATTTGTTGCGGTGTTTTGTGCAATCTGCAGCGGAGCAATATGTAAGATATCCAGGTAGCTGTTGATGGTTTTTAGCAATTCAGATTCTATGCTTGACCTATTCCTGTCGGAGCATTTTGCATACACCAATCGAATAGCATCGAAGCTAAAGTGGGCTTCAGTGAAAAAATCACCAACTACAGGGATTGCACTTAAATTAACACCTGCATGAGCACTCATATCAACACCGAATAGGGTAAAGGTGGTCTCCTTCTTTTGCGCATCTGTCTCCGAAATTTTGGCAATGAACAAATCATGTATTGCCATGTCAATTGGGAAAGAAGGGTCGTTTAGGTTGATGGCATTGCCGCTGGGTGAATACATACTCCCGCCAAACCATTTGGATATGGAATTATCTGTATGGGTAATGCTCGAAAATTCTCCGTCAAATACCACCATATCATTCGGAGTTGGACTATTGCTAAAAGAAGTACTGAAACTATAGCGTGATGCCTGACTACTGAGGTCCATTTTAAAATCGACTTCGTCTAGTACAGGATTAAACCCGGTGGATAGGTCCTCTTGTAAATCCAGAAAATCTATCAAGGGCATTCCCGCTTCCAGCTTAAATTCTAGAAAAGTGGATCTGGCATTATTGATTCGTGCGGTTTTTATTTCTGCAAAAGTGCAGGTGGCGTTAACTGAGTCCGTAGAATTTCCGGTATTCGAAGTTTTGGGATTTATTTCATTTCCGGTAAGCGCTGCGACGCTTAGTGGTTGATCGAAAACCACTTTAAAGTCAAATCCATTCGTGGCGCTCGTGTAGGTAAATGAGAGTTCATGGATATTGAGCGTATTAGAAAAGCTTTCAGGCAATGTAATATCGCCCGTAAGTCCGAAGTGTTTTATAATAGAATTAGCGGTATCCAATAAGGGAAGACCTGGATTAAAGTTCCCTTCACCAGAAAAACTCCAACCCGTTTCCGAATCATAACTTATCCAAATCGAATAGACTTGTGCGTTAATTTCACATTGTCCCCAAACTGAAATGCTATTGGAGCTTGGTGTACCACCTATATGGATGAGTTTTGCCCCACATTGGGTAATGGTAATATGGTTGCTGTTATTAATGATAAAGGTTAAATCAGAGCTTATGCCAATTTCAATATTGAAAATCCGGCTTATTAGGGATGCCGAAAATGTGAATTGGTTCAAGGCTATATTCTGAAAAACTGGCTCATTAAAGCCAAATGCACTGAACAGGTTTGAGACAGGATAAGTTTTGGATGATTCGGCGGTTCCCGAGGAATTATTCGCTGCAGGCAGGGATCCTGAAACAAGCATATCTGGTAAAGTAACAGAAACCGGCAAAGGAATGCCGCCAATTTGAAGGGTGCCAGAAAGGTAAATCGCCGTATTGGTTGTCACTGTGCTACCAACAGTAGTAGTGGTGAGGTATGCTTTGAGCTCTGGATTTTCGAGACTCAGAAAATTATGAATAAGCTCCCAAGAAGCACTGTTCCATTGAATATGGATGGAGAATGTTTCAACTGAAGTGTTAACCGAATTTCCGCCTTCTGTTCCATTTGTCGCAGCCGGAATCGTCTGATTGCTGATGCTGGCCTCCATCAAAAAGGCATGCTGCAATTTTAAAACAGAACCACCCAAATTATTGAAAGCATTGTTGATAGGCGCAGCGAGTCCATCCGGTAGTATTTGCAAAGCATCGTTACCTAATTGAGAAAGGTTAATGCCTCCTTGTGGAAGGGACAAACTTGTGCCATCACTGCTGATAGAAATACTATTCGCTGGGAAAAGAGAGATGATTTTTTGGAGAAGATTACCCATTTTTAGTTCTATTTTTTTTCCTCTAACTATTTTTACGTTGTTTCCATTGATCAATAGTGGTTTTATCTATCTTTAAAGTCAGGCAAATTTGTTCATACATCTGTGGACTAAATAGTTCCATGTTTCTCAGGTCATTCAAAAAGTCGCCTAGGTCTCCTGTTGCCAAATTACTGACCCTTCGAATAAAGGCTATCCTTATTGCTTGAAGCTTTGTTGTATTAATACCTTGAGTCAATGGTTTGTTTAATACTTTCTCATATGAGCCAGACAAGTCTTCGGGCAATACGTCATAAAAACTTTTATATTTATCCTTAAAAAGAGCAGCATGTTGCTGATTTATAAAAAATATTCCCCATCGATATGGGTTGGGACAAATTAAATTAAGTTGATTTTTATCTCTTGATGGTTTAACCCAACTATATGAAATTGTTTGATTTGGTTCAGATCGAGGTGCATTGTTGACCAGACGGTTGTGAGAGTTTCGGTTTAAGAGAAACTTGTTGATATTAAAAACCCGTGCATATTCATTGATTATATTTCTTGTATCAGAACTAAAAATTAGCTCCAAGGTATCATAATTCGTCTCCCAAATGCTCAGTTGGTTCATCACTGTACAAAAAGCTATTCTGGCAATGGGAAAGAAGTCTTTAGATTTTGAAGGTGTATTTATCGTAACAGGCGCTGGGTTGGGTAACTTTTCTCCATTATTGGCAACTGGAGTTAATTGACTTGCCGTTCCATGTGTTCCCGGAATACGTATATTATCCAAAGTTTGGATTTTATAATGCGAAGATTCATCGGTGATTTTTTCTAAAGGAAATGCATAATTGTCGGTGGAGTTTGTAGATACAGCACCTGTAACTCCTCCAGCATCTTCCATGATTATTCTTTTATAGCCATTTGTTACGGGTGATAGACCAAGTGCGAATTTTATTGAGATATCGGTATGGTTAACAGGATCAATTAAAAAAACATTAACAATTGGATTTGTGGTACCTGTATAACTGAGTCCAAAATAGTTCTTGTCATGATATTTATAATCCATCGAATCGCTTAGTTTCCATGCAAAAACATTACACATAATGGCCCCTCTACTGTGTCCAACTAAGTTTACGATATCAGGGCTATATTTAGAGGCTATTACACATAGTTTGTCCGTCTGATTATTAATGTATTCGCCGGATTTTTCAGTAGCCGGCATGCCCTTATCAAAGTTCGGCCCATCTATCAAAACACAAATTTGATTCTGATTTTCCCAGCCCGGATTTAATGGTTCTTCCCTGTCAATAGTTTGAACGCCAATATAGTTTGTTCTATTACCGGCGTGTGTGATAAGAATTTTGGCCCCGGCATTTGTACTATCACAAAGAGAAACAAGTGTATTGTAATTCTCTTTGTAATTATGTGCCGAGCCAATACAATATACAGTTAGAACTTTAGGCATGGTAGCTTAGCATTTTATAATCCAGAAATAAGTAGTCGTATTGTAGTTGGTCATGTTCGGGGTGTTAGCCCCTACAAGTGCAATCAAATTGGCATATTGTTCATTAATTGCACTTCCATCGCATTTTAACCAGCCTGGAGGAGTTGATTTTCCTGCGTAGGCAAGCATACTGGCAGCAGGTGAAACCATTTCAGATTTCTTAATAATGGGTATTTGAAACTCCGTGTCCCAGTAGCCAGGAATATTTTCTACGCGCGCATGAAGAATTACCGTTCCATCTTGTCCTGAAAGTTGAAGGGAGTTAAAGTTAAAAATGCAGGTAACAGGATTTATATAAAATTTTAATGTCGGTGGAATAGTAGCTAGTAGTGAACGGTAAACGGATAGCTGGTAGTGGAAATAGAAAAGATCAAAAAGTGAAGCGGAGGGAACCAAGTAAGTGGAATTGACAGTAAGTCCATTGCTAATTTGAGGTAAATTCGTCTGGACATACTTATAAAAGTCATCATCCATCCAAGGGCTAGCCGAAGTAAATTGGGAATTCACCGTTGAAGAATCTGCGCTTAGAATCGTTGGGTCTTGCTTATTTGTTGCAAAAAAGTTTTTAGTATTTACAAGAGAGGAGGACCATTGGTTTTTGGAGAAACCAGTTGTGTGATTGATTAGAATATTTGATAGATAGATGTTTTGTTTGTATTTCTTAAAGGCGTTAAAAACATCGGTCAAATAATCATATAGAAAACGAGATGCCGCAACACCGCTTTTGGTCCCCACAAAGAAATCGCCAACATGCGCATAGCTCGCTGCTAGGTTGTCGATAATACTTTTATAATTTAAAGTAAGAAAATTCACAAAAGCCGTATCTGTCCACCTATTTGGGTGGTTGAGGATATATTGAGGATCATAAAATTTGTTTGAATTATAATCATGATTAGGGCCTGCATTTCTTATCGCATCGAGACCAAAAAAACTTAGCGCACGGTTTGGAACACCATAAATATAAGTGCCATTAGCTTTTTGAATACTATACTCTGATGACACTACATAAAAGAGTCTTTGGTAATTTGAATCAAATAGCTCTGTTGAAAAAGGGGTATTGTTATCCATATAAAAATAAGGAAGCAGGCTGTCAATATTCCCTAATGGGTCGCCGTTTTTATTTTCCGCACTTGAGCGAATATTTGATAGAATGTCTTGACTTCCAGTACTATTATTAAATAGGTCATTTTGATACGCATTACTCAACCCGGTTAGCTGGGATAAAAAATCAGCGTTTGTGGATTCTTTCGTCCAATCGAGGGTGGAGGTATACGCATCGATTAGCTTTTGAATGACCCTTAAGGGACCTTCTGCTGCGGTATAAAAAGCATTACTAGAGCTTATGTCGTTTTGGAAGGCCGTAATTTGTGCCTGAACGCTGGTATATTCGGGGTTGGTGATTTCATCCCTGTAGTCAAAGGTTTGAGCTAGCATTACGTTTCCACTTCCATCATCCGTAGCCTTAGTTGGAATATTTTTGTATTGTCCATCGAAGTTCACATTGGAGGCGGAATTCAGCTTATTGGCGCTATTGAAAGGAACCACGGCATTTTGTCCGGTAGTATCCCCCCAAAGAATGCCATTTACTTGGCTTTGCGATCCAAAATGCATTAAGTTGGAGGAAGGTGTATCGTAGGAAAATCGGAAAGAGAAGGTCGTTTGAGGTCCGAATTGTATCGGAACTCTACCTAGAGTCTCAAAATAAACCTGCAAATTATTTGAGGCATTATTGGCCAATGCGTTCTCGCCTAAAACCCCAAAATACACCGGGGCAAAAGAGCTTCCTTGATGGTTGACAATATCTAAATGGATAGATCTCGTAAAATTGAGAGGGGCCAGATTTGCATTTAAGTTCAGGTTGTTTAAACAAACCTCGGCCTGAGTACTTCGCGAACCTGCACCTGGGCTAGCGCGTATCCCTTTTAACTGAAAACTTAATCCATTGGGAATATCTAAGGTGTTCTGGAATGCGCAGTACCAAAGAAATGCTCCATCTGTAGCTCGAATATATGGACCACTTACACAGTTTATATTAGCGGAAACAGCTAGGGTCAATGCGTTTTGAAGAATGCTACTAAAATTGGGTATCACCTCATCGCTCAATACACCCGGACGAAATGCAAAGGAGAGATTATATTGATTTGCATCAGGTTTAAATGTAGCATTTGAAGGAGCGAGCGCTGGCACAGAGGAAACAGGAACGGCATTGCCTTGTGGGGTCGAAAATTCATACCCAACGAATTGATATTGCTGCTGCGAATTTGGTGTGATAACAATTTGCAAATTCATCAGGTTGGCAGCGGATCTATTTTCATCGACAATATAAAGTACCGGTAATAGTTCGCCTTGATACAGATTTTGAATCTTCACATCAAAAGGAAAGGCGGTATTATAAGTTTGAATTGCTGACATATTCTTTTTTAGCTTTCGGTTAATGGGTTAAGTACGAGCCAACCTTCAATGAGTTGGTTTTCTTGATGCATGTTTTTTGTTGCGGCATCATCTGCCACGGTTAAGGTTCCATTGAAGTTATCCCACCATTTCCATTCATAACCGGGGACTGATGGGAGGTTCATAAAGAGTTCGTTTTTGTTATTAACGGGTTGCAAAATGGGCGAAACGGCAAACCACATTGAAATGTTTTGCATGGCTTTTATACAATACGCTGGGGGTATAGAAATCGCCTTTGTCGGCAGGAATCCACAATTGGCATGCACTAGTCCTCTTGGGTCCATGAGCATGGTCATGTTCACGGGAGTATCATTTAATTTTTGCCAGAGAATTTGATTGCTTCCATCAAAGGCGTCTATCTGCGCATCATTTACATCGTTGGTAGATGTTTCTGGCGCATATAGTTTTATAAATTCACCGGCATCATTTTCTGTCCAATAAACGACCACACCATCATTGAGTTGATGATGTTCACCAATTCGTATAGGAAATTTCACCTGCGTCCAGCCATTCTTATTTCGGCTTTCATACGTGTACGGCGTTTGAGAAGAATCACAATTGTTAAGGTCCATTAATATCGAAGACCAGCCTTGATCAATTGCGGCTTTTCCTTTTAGCTGCAATGAAACTCTTGAACGCACCACCGCCATTGGCCTTCCCATCATGATTGATTTTACATCAAATGTGGATGAATGTGCCGGTGCTATCGTGTTCAAGGCAACTTGTGTCGTTTTAATAAAATCGGAAAAATTAGCTGTAAAGTTTTGGGTCAGCCATTTTATCAAATTACGCAAATAGGCATTTTCAATATTCGCATCCACATCGCAGGGCCCGCTAATCCAAGGCATCAAATTCCAAGTGGCCTCCCCATCTAAATATCCTAACGCAAGTCCATCTTTATCATACACGCCCAAAATATTGGCTTCGCCCGCGAGGGTATTCGAATTTCCGGTTCCATCATTAAAATAATTGGCCATAAGCCAGCCACAGACAGGTGAAGTTTTGAGATGGTCGTTCGTTTCAGTTACATTTACCTCGTCTTCATATCTGTTTTCATCGGAACTGATGGGGTCGGCGGAAAGCCACCTGAAATTTAATCGGGAAGCCTGCACAATCCGAGGTTGGAGAAATAAATCTCCGGAATTGTCTTTCATTGTTTCGGCAACAACGGGTGTATTTGGTAGACTTAATTCAGTAGCTACACCAAAATTATCGATTAAGCTCAAACGCTCAATAGCCATCTTTCCGCTGCGAATGGGGTTAAAGTCAAATGCCATAATTGGCGACGTATCTTGATTATGTTGCACCATTCCAGCTACTTTTTGTGTGAAAGCTCTGGCATCTTCAAATCCTAATGGTTCATTTATCGGTAGTTGTGCAGATTTCCGTAACATGATACTTGCACTATTAAAACCGCCTAAAGCCTGAGTAATGACCTTATTGTTTAAGAGCCATAAATAGGCATTTCTAGCTGTAAAAAGGGGAGAATCAGAACCGGTATCTATTTCTTTGGGAGCCACAATTTTATCTAAGGCTTGATCTGAATCGGTTGCCTCTAAAAAGTCATCCAGTGCATAGGGTTCATTGTCCTTTTGAGGGTTTAATTGGAAGCTGATGCCCCATTTGTTCATATAGTCAGCAATGAATTTCCTTAATTGAACGAGCATGGCTTGGCGTGCAGAAGTGCTCATTAAGGCGCTACCTGAAAACACGGAAACATTGCCGTACTTAAAATCATTCTTCTTAAAATCAGGAGAGAATTGATGGAGAGAAAAATTGTTCTCAATAGCGAGTGGGTCGAATGCGCCTTGCTGAGTGAGTAAATTGGCATCCAATAAACTTGCTTGCCAGTCGAGAATGAAAGGATCCCAGGTTTGTTGGCTATACACCTGCTGGCTAATTCCAGAACAGCGCTGAAATACATCCCCAATTCCCGCACTTGTTTCTGTGCTTAATAGGTTGAAAGTAGAACTTATTTGTTTTGTTGTTAAATAGTTAGGGTCTGAATTCAATGAGATGTCCTTATCAGCTTCAGAAAGATTTAGACCAGAAATGAGTACGACGGGTTGAGTGGGTTCCCAAAAACGAGGACCAGCAATCATGGATAAGTAGAGATGTGCTTGCTTCGAATTTCTGCTGTCATTTTCAGTTTTTAGGATTTTTTGTACCGCTTCATAGTGTTTGCAAAAGGCATTGGATAAGTCCGTAGCATTTGGGAGAGATGGAGTGGCGGTTCCATTTATTTCATCAAGCGTATAGCTGCCTATGCTTGTTTCCTGGTCATCGATTTCTTTGAGCGAAAAGTTCTCAATAAAATACCTTAGATGATCTGGGTCGGGGTATTGTCCGCGGCCTTCTAAAGGAGGATAGGCAGCCAGCATATATTTAAACCAATCGTGATACGCTTGCTGTTTTAAGGTGATGAGATGATGCGTAGCTTGGTCTAAAGCATATTGGGCAAGGTTTAAATTGTTCAAGGCTTTGGCTAATTCGTCGGGTAAAATGGGTAGGTCAGAATTTCCAGAATCAGCATTGTTCTCTAGATTTTGTGATGTAGCTGCTGTGTTTGCCTGTTGCTTTTGATGGGAGATTTTCCAGATATGCCCGGAATGTGATGCTTTAAAGCCTTTATCATGTCGGGCTTCTACGAACTTAGCACCAATATCCATTTTATGGGCGCTTAATTTATGCTTCAGGATAATTGACTCCAGTTGTTCTTCCATCTTTTTTTTGGAAGCGTCATCCGTACCATTTAAACTGGCAATTATCGCCGAAATGGCTTCTGTACCGGTATTTCCTATGGCAATATGAACATCAGGAATTGACTTAGCTGAAGGCGATGTAGTTGAATCAAAAATGATTTCCCCGTAGTATAAAGTTCGAAAATCAGCGGATGGATTGGTTTCTCCCATATCCAGCTTAAAATTGTCTTTTAGAAATTGTTGGATGGAAGTATTTTGAATGGATGGTTGGTTTAAAAATCCTTGCATGCTGCTGAGTAAAACATCATCTTCAGCGTCTGCATTCCATCCTAAAATCTGGTAGCTTGCGCCAAGCGTGGGGCTTGAATCGACAAACCCAAACACTCCAAGGCAATTGGGGTAAAACGAAGAAAAATTAGGGTCGCCAAATCCATAGCTTGTTAACGCTTTATTGCTGGGGTTCATGGATTTGAAGGTATCCCCCTCAGTTCGCCTTTCTCCCAATAAGCTGGTTCTACCCATATACCGATAAGGTAAACTGAAAGGAGCAGCAGGGTTGTTATATGGAATGACGGCACTGGGCATTTGGGGAATCGTATTTTCGTCATACACATAATCGCTTTCTATTAACCAAGTATGTTCACCATTGTGCACCAGCCAGCGATTTGGAGCAGGAGGGAGTTGATTGCTAAATTGGGATAATGCATTCGCAGGAGTTTGCTGTCCTAGAAGGTGGGGAAGGATGAAGTGTAAGTGAAACCCTTCTTGAAGCATTAAGTTTTCATCAGAAAAGGGATGGTGAATAATGCCATCACCTACAAAAGGCTGCTGAAAATTAAAATCCTTATGGCCATCCGTATAAGGGAGCTTAGTGAAGTCAGCCAATGGTGAAGAAACCATTTTTGGATTTTTCAAATACATTCCACGGATGTGGATAGGGATAACACTATAATTATTTGACATATATAGAGCATAATTTGAATTTGATCACTCCCACCTTTTTTATTTAGGCTGATCAAATTTGCGCATTGTTCATTGGATTACATGACTCTTCGTTTAAATACCACTTTGTAGATTTAATTCCGATAGCTTTCTGAATTGGCGCTTGGAATTTTTGGACTAAGTGGTAAGTTTACGGACATTCATGTTGGATTAGTACTAACAATTGAACTGAAAATTCTTTGAATAATAATGGCAATATATTCCATTATTTGCAATAAAATTATTTGTTTTACAGCGATTGACGATATATTTTTAGCGCTATGTTTCTTCCACCTGAATTGTTCACAAGGGTTAAAAACACAGCAGGTTTTAGATTTTAGAAACGTTTAAAAAAAAGGACAGTCGTAGTTTTACATGAAAGCCAAAAAAATCAATCCTCAGTAGGATTAAAGCAAAGGATACTTGTTCTTTAGGCATTAATGTTATTTTTAGCTTTTTCCCTCTTAAGTACCGCATATTGATTCGCTTGAGTATTGATTGAAAAAGCGAATCAATGGAGTGAATAGAATATGAATCGAACAAATAAAATAGCGCAACATCCCTTGCTTGATGAAAATGGCAATCCAGCTGATTTCCTCATTGAAGAGTGGGGCGATATGAACGCGTTTAGCTACGATTACCTCAAAGCACATCGGCATAACTTTTATGAGGTGCTGTTCTTTCAGAAAGGCCAAGCAAAACACGATATCGACTTCGACTCTTATACTGCAAAGGGTGGAGAGGTACACTTTGTGGCACCGGATAATGTCCACCTGCTGCTCCGAGGGAAAAATTCACAAGGATTTAGTATTCAGTTTACCAACCATCATTTTTCGGATGACTTATTAACGAAACTGCCTTTCAATACGACTAAGCCAACTCTCACCCTTTCCCGAGAAGCGTTTAAAACAGTAAACTATCTCATCGATCAAATCCGTTTGGAATTGGAAAATAGGCAACCTATGTCCGACAGCTTGATTCGTTCGTATTTTGAAGTGGTTTTGAACCTGCTGATTCGCAATGCCAGCAGGTCTAATACTTTGCAATCTGTTGCTCATCAATCCCATCATGTTGATGGTTTTAAAAAGCTGGTTAAAGCCCACTATTCCCAACATTATACGGTGGGTCAATATGCCGATATGCTCCATATCTCAGTCAAGCATTTGATAGAAAGCTGCAAAGAACAAACAGGCAAAACCCCATTGAAGCATTTACAAGAAACGCTCATATCAGAGGCCAAACGCCAGCTCTTTCATACCCAAACTCCAATTAAAGAAATCGCCTACGCATTGGGTTTTGAGGACCCAGCGAACTTTTCTAAATACTTCAAATCCGCCTCAGGGTTTAGTCCGATGGCCTATCGGCAGGAAGCAGGTAAATAATTTACATGTATTCCCGAATTTTGGCCATTTTCTCCGCTTGGGAAATGGTGCAACTTTGTAAGACAATCCGAAGCACAGGGCATAGGGCACAGAGCACAGAGCAAAGGGCGCAGGGCAGAAGGCTTGGCTTTTTTTGCTATGGTCTATGGTCTATGGACCATGGTCTCTTTGTCGACTGTGGACCTTTATTTGAAAACCAAGACTACCCTTAGTCACTAAAAACTACAATTATGAAAAAAGTACTGCTTATACTATTAATGCTTTCCACACAGGTCGGCTTTGCGCAGTGGAAACTGTCAACCTTCGAGTCTACTAGCTATATAAACACTGTTGCTTTTCCGAGTGAAAATGCTGCGTATATCGCCGGCGCTGTTGGAAAGCTCTATAAAAGCACAGACCAAGGAGCGACTTGGACTGATATATACGATTTTGGGGTGTTTACCCAACCAGAGGATATGTTTTTTATCAACGCCGATACCGGGTTTGTCAATATTTATGGCACGCAATACCGGACTATAGATGGTGGAGTGAACTGGGATTATTATGGGTCATTCTATCGCGTTAAAGCGGTTCAGGATACGTTGTATGCGTCCAAACTAAGTAATGATACCGTTACAATCCAAAAATCGGTTGACTTGGGGGATACCTGGACGACGCTATTTGAAAAATATGAAACGAAGAGCCAGCCCTATCTCTTTTCCGTGGTAGATGGAATGAATGCTTTCTTCATCAATCCCAAAGAAGTGGACCGGGTGTACAAGACCACCAATGGGTTTTCATCTATCGACACCCTTTTTATTCGCAATGGAGATATGGTGCTACAGAAAGAATTTGACTACAAAGACCTTGAATTTGGCTACCATTATGGGAGCAGGAGAAGTGAGTCGCATCCTACGCGAACTTGGAGTAAAGGTGATTTCTATTATCCGATTGACCTAGATGGTTTTGGCGTTTTACCGGTATTTGACCTGGACTTCAAAAAGGGTATCATGTATGCCAGTAGTCTCTATGGGAAAATCTACTCATCAACAAATAACGGACTAACCTGGACTGAACATCGCACACCTACTGAGGATCCAATTTACTCCATCTCTTTTTATGACAAGGAGAATGGAATTGCCATCAGCGAGAATCGGATTTTTTATACCAATACTGGAGGGGAGCCGCTGGGTTTCGGCAAACAGTCCAATTGGAATTCAGAAATTAGCATCTATCCAAACCCAACGCAAAACATGCTTTCGATTGAGTATTCTGGTGGCGCTGATATGCTTATAGAAGTATATTCTGCAAGTGGTGTCAAGGTGAAAACAATCATCTCCAATACTGAGCTGACCAAAATCGACCTTTCAAATTTCGCAAATGGTGTATATTTTATCTCCTTTACATCTGAAGGTCAGAAGCAAACAAAGAAAGTGGTTAAACGCTAATGCGAATGGGCTACCTCTAAACAGTATGATAAGGCCGGCTTTATTGAAGCTTTAAATTCTCTGTATAATTTTGTTCCATATTATAGGAATTCAGTCGTCTTAATAAAATCATTACCTTGATCGCTCATCCAACATAGCACAAAACCTACAGCTTTTAACGCTCAATGAAAAACAGCCATCCAGCGCACAGTAGAATTGAAGAAATGGATGCATTAAGAGGAATCGCCTTATTGGGTATTCTGTTGGTGAACCTTTTTGTATTTCATGCCCCACTCGCTTATTTCAGTGAGTTTTATGGTGAATTCGAAGGAGTACAAGAGATGGTAGTTGCGCTAGTGGCAAACTTTGCTGGGGGTAAATTTCTGTTCATTTTCGCTTTTTTATTTGGCTATGGCATCGTTTTACAGGAACATGCTCATCCAAATTCTTTCGCTCCATTTTTTACTAAAAGGATGCTTATGCTCCTTGTTTTTGGTGTTCTTCATATTCTGTTATTCTGGTTTGGAGATATCCTAACTTCGTATGCATTCTTAGGTTTATTGCTCATCCCTTTCCGTAAATTATCAAATAGAAATATCCTTATCCTGGGAAGTGGCTTCCTTCTATTTCGTCCGCTTTATTATAGTGGGGTTGAGGTTTTCAACTGGCCAATGGTAAATATGGAGAGGCCTTTTGAGTTGAATGATTTTATTGGCATTTACCAAGATGGAAACTATGTCGAAATTTTTAAGGTGAGAATGAGTGAGTTTTTATCTTTTATGCCTGAAAATTTAGTCTGGTATCTGCCAAAGACATTCGGTTTGTTTTTCATTGGCATGTATGCTGCTCGGAAATCGTTTTTTGCGTTGCTTCGAAAGAATAGTCCTGCTTACCTTACTATTTCCATTGGGTTAATTTTTGGTAGTATAGCATGGAATCTTTATAAAGCAGATTTTTTTAGCAGGTTCGATTTAGAGGCCGCACCACATTGGAGACCTGTATTAATTGGTATCAACGTATTTTTTGAAACATGCTTGGGCATTGGCTATATCATTGCTTTTAGTCTGGCTTTTCAAAAGAGCAAGCTTTTATGTAAGATATTAGCTCGAACAGGACGTCTTGCTTTAACCAATTATTTCATTCAATCTTTCGTCTGTGTCATTTTGTTTTATGGTTATGGCTTGGGCTATTACGCTAAATTAGTGCCAAGTGACTTAGTACTTATCGCGGTCCTACTTTTTAGTTTTAATGTAATTTTCAGCTATTTCTATTTAGCGTACAAGCAAATTGGTCCGCTGGAGTATGTATGGAGAAAGGGAATGAGCAGTAAGGAGAGATCGACTAATAAGGGTTTTACAAGAGAATCATGATTTGCGCTCAGAACATTTGATATGGATAAAGAAACCTGGATAAACACGCTTAATCGGAGTTATTCGCCTTTGTCGATAGAATGCCAGAAGGAGTTGGAGGAAGCCGTAATTATTCGCGTTCTTAAAAAAGGGTCCATCTTGGTGCATGAAGGACAGTATTCCGATAAATCCTTTTTTATCGTAGAAGGGTGTGCCAGAGCGTATTACTTGAAGGATGGAAAGGATATATCCGATTGGTTTGCATTTGAAAATGAATTTATCAGTTCCATTATTAGCTTTTTCACCAAGGAGGCTAGTCCGCATTATATCGAACTCCTAGAAGACTGTATATTGTTAGAATTATCCAGGGAGTCCATTGATTATTTAGCGGATAAATACCATGACTTTGAACGTTTGATCCGAATGGTCATTACCAAAACGATGCTGAGTCAGCAACAGCGTATTGTATCCATACAATTTCAAAAAGCAGAAGAGAGGTATGCGAATATTTTGGCCACTTTTCCGGCGATCACCCAGCGCATTCCACTCACGCATATCGCCTCGTATTTGGGAGTGACCTTAGAGACGTTGAGCCGAATTCGAAATCCCCGAAAACGAATTTGACATAAATCAAATGAAGCCTGAATCCTAAGCTTGACTTTTGTATAGAATATGAAACGGATACATGGCATTTCAGGATTGATTTTGAGTCTTTTTATTGGCTTACATCTTTTCAATCATTTATTGAGTTTGTATGGAGCGGAAAGGCATATCGCATGTATGGATCAACTGCGCGTGCTATATCGAAACCCAATTGGTGAAACGGTCTTGCTTCTCGCGGTACTCATTCAAGTATTCTCGGGATTAAATATTTTCTTTAGGCAGCGAAAACAGCAGCGCAAAGGTTTTGAGAAACTGCAGGTGGCCACGGGACTGTATATGGCTTTTTTCTTATTCATACATGTAGCTGCGATTTTAGCAGGGAGGGTCTATTTTCAGTTAGACACCAACTTTTATTTCGGAGCAGCAGGATTGAACACTTTTCCAGTAAACCTGTTTTTTATTCCTTATTATGTCTTGGCAATAATGGCTTTTTTTGGACATCTAGCTGCCATTCATTTTCGGAAAATGAAATCTACATTGTTCGGTATCCAAGTAAAGCAGCAATCTCAAATTATAGTGGTTTTAGGCCTGCTCGTGTCGCTATGTATTGTCTATGGATTCACGAATGGTTTTCAAGGAGTTCACATCCCAGCAGAATACAATCCGATTATCGGAAAATAGAACTTTTCAAAGAGCAATTGACAAGATCAACGCGCAAGAGAAAATCTGGAATATGAATGAAGGGAACTAGAATATGAAGTATCGGGTGTGGGTTTTAGAATAAAATTATTTAGTTTGGATTTGAATTGAACAAATCAGCATACATGTCTGAAGAAGAACGACCCGAATTAACTCAAGAAGCTCAACTAGCTGAAGTCAAAAAGAAGAAAGCGAATACTGTACTAAATGCCCTTTTAATTGGAATTGTATTTGGCGTAATCATTTATGGAGTGGCGAAAAACAATATTGGGTTTTTTGCTTTGATTCCTTTGTTTTTACTATTTCGGTGGATCAATAGGTCGAAAAAGGCCTAGCCAAAGAAAAGCGACCAAATGAGTTTTAATTCTGGCTTGGCTTAACCAGAAAAAAAATGATGAATGGCACCTTGTATGCGATTCGGTCTATTTATTATTTGATGTTCAGGCCGTGCAATTAGAAAACTTCAGATTAATCCTGCAACAGAAAAGAATAATTTTATTCCTCACACATCACTTTCCACATTCTTCCAAAGAATGATAACTTAGCCCGTCATAGTTGAATATTTCTATCCATGAACAAACTGATCATCCTCATTGTGGTATCCGTTGTATTTTCCTGTGGTGTTCCAAAAGAGGAATCGACCGAGGGAGTCGTCCCATCTCAAGAAGATAGCGTGATGCACGTGGATACATCGGGTATCATAACGGATACCTTTAATAGTGTTCAGGTGGAGGATGAGTTGCCAATCGAACAGGATACCCTTGGCGGGAAACTTCCAGGTTGGGTGGTGAAGTCTCCGTTTTATGAGGAACTAGAAAACGAGAAGAACTATCGCCTCGACGATCGAATGAAGTCGCGTTACCTGATTGCAGATTTTAATGGCGATGGCCACCAGGATATTGTATTCGCCATTCAGCAGCTTGGCACTGATAAGCAGGGTTTTGCTGTTTTGCATGGAAAAAGCAATGAAGCATTTATCATCGGCGCTGGTACTCAGGTGAAGAACGGACTATCCGATGCGATGGATTATTACGATCTCTGGCAGGTGAATACGGAAAAGGTAAATTCTCCGGGACTTGAAGAAAATACAGGAACCGGCAAAAAGGGCGAACTCCTTCTCAAATTACCTTCCATACGCTTAGAAAAATCGGATGTTGGCGGCGGATTGTTTTATTGGAATGGAAAAGAATACGCATATTTTCATCAAACGTGTTGAGGTAAAGGCTGAGGTTGAGGTTGAGGCTGAGGTTGAGGCTGAGATTGAGGCTGAGATTGAGGCTGAGATTGAGGCTGAGGCTGAGGCTGAGATTAAGGCTGAGGTAAAGGCTGAGATTGAGGTAAAATAAGACGAGTTCTCACGAATATTCATTAATTATAAATTGATAAATTGCATATGGATATCCTGTCGGTTTTAGTGGTATGCCCTTAAAGTAACTAAGAATTATAGACCAATGTATAGAGACGCAAGAAATGCAGAAGATGAATTAAGAGGACATCTTGATTCGAATGAAAAATTAATATGGGTAGGGGTACCAAAGCAAGGCCTAACCTTAAGAGGTAGTGATGCACTTTTAATTCCCTTTAGTCTATTGTGGGGAGGTTTCGCCGTTTTTTGGGAGTTGAGTGTTGTCAATATGAACGCTCCTTTCTTTTTCAAATTATTCGGGGTCCCTTTTGTATTTATTGGGTTGTATTTTATTGTAGGACGATTCTTCTTTGACGCGCATAGAAGAAAGAAAACAAACTATGGTATGACGGAAAACAGAATATTAATTAAGTCTGGCATTTTTTCTTCATCCATACAATCACTGAATATTAAGACACTTAGCAATATTACGCTAACCGAAAAAGCTGACGGCAGCGGAACGATAGTTTTAGGTCCAGAAATGGCATTCTCCGGTATTTTTAGAGGAACAGGTTGGCCAGGAGCCGGAAGCAAGATGGCGCCTGCGTTGGAGATGATTCCTGATGTACGGACCGTTTACCGCCAAATTACTGATCTTCAAAAAGCATCCTAACGAAGGCCATACATACTTATGGAACAGAAATATCGGGATTTTGAGAAATCTATAAAGAGAGAACATTCTTTTCGTTTTACCCCTCAATACAAAGAACAGTTTTCGGTACAATTGAAGCCACGCACCTTTGTGGAAATTGGTCTGCATGTATTTGAGAAGCTAAAATGGGAAGTGGTTTATTCTGATGAAAATACGGTGGAGGCTACGTATTTGACAGGCATTGGCGTAAGGGCTTTTAATATTTTAGCAAATATTAATGATAGAGGGTTGGTTGAGGTAAAGAGTGTTTCTATTGGTAATGAGATGTGGGATATTGGAAAAAACTCATTGCGCGTAAAACTGTTCATTTTTGCCTTCAATGAAGAGCTTAAAACCTACGATGCAGAAAGGCTACAAGAGCTTGAAAAGGAAATTGTTAAAAAGGATAATTGGGACGAGTATATTATTCCCGAATCGCTTCCTGCTCCTAGTAAATTTAAGGAACCCCAATTTGCGATTCCAATCATAGGGACCATTTTACTGGCTTTAATTATTGGATATGCCTTCGCATTTTTGAATGTAGAGTTGAAACGGATTATAGTCATATACGAAGTTCTAGCAAGTTTAGCATTTGCCTATGTGCTGGGGTCATTAATACGCTTTAGCAATTTCACCGATTGGACTAAAATTAGATACTGCATAGGACTTGGGGCGGTATTGATTTGTGTTTTTAATGAATTATTTCAATATCAAATGATACTATCGAAAGCAGATATAGAGAATATAGGTTTCATTGACTTTATTGCGATTAAACTTAAACAAGGCTTTAGGCTTAATAGCATGAATCTTGGTGCCTTGGGATATATTGGGGTGTGGATTTTCCAGCTAGTGGCAATTTACTTTATAACTCATGTAAAAGCGTTTGGTTATTTAATTAGCTATAGTCTTGAAAGGGTTCCTTTTGAAGTCACAGAATTTGCATTATATCACTTTATAAAGGGAAAAAATGAAAAGGAAGTGCGCAACGAATTGGCAAAAATGGGATGGAAATCAGAATTTGAACAGAACATGGTTTTTGAAGGGATAGACGCCATGCAAGGTGCTCAGGAGTTGAATCGTGCTTAGCATTGGAAGGGACACGATTCATGGCGTACAATGTGAACCTTACAAATTCTCATTACTCATCATCATTGTTGGCTGGATGCTTCAGCTTCCAAGCAGCGGCATTGTTAGCTTTTAAGTTGATGGTTGATTTCGTTATACTAGCTTATTGATTGACTTGGATAGCCATACCTGAATTTGAAATTATGTTTCGATACAGAATACCAAATTGCTCTATCATCCTATTAGGCATATTTTTATTAGCAGCTTGTTCGAACCATGAGAAGAAAAAGAATGCAGCTGAACTCAATAAAATTTACGGTGAAAAACTTATAGAAGCTGGTTTCTTAAGCCATGCAGACACCTTGCAAATAGATTCCTTAAGCACTGATATTGTGCTGGATTTTAATATCTATAACGAAGGAATTAACAGACTCGTATTTGTCGATGCTGAAGAGTTGGCTGAATTCAATTTTGATTTCTTTTTGCCCGAATTAAATCATGTCTTATCTTCTAGAAATATGGAAGTTCAGGTTACTATGGCTGAGAATTACGATGCCTCACTAGCAATAAGTCTGAATGGACAGGAGGTACAGTTGTATACACATGACGAATTGAAAACCAATAGTTTTTGGGATGCTGCGGCACGAAACTTTTTCACGAAGGTGAATCTTCTACTTAAGTCAAAAGAAACCGAGGAGAGGTTTTATTTACTCTATGGGGGAAATGATTTGCATGTGTTTTTATTGACTGAACAACAATGCCAAATCATTGCAGAACGTTATGAATTTAAACAGGCAGAAATACCTTATCTACCGGAGTAGACCTTATTCCATGAGAAAACCAGACAAACAAGTCACTTGTCAAAGGAGGGGCAAATCAAATGGGTTTTGAATCGAGTATTTTTATTGTTATCGCTGCAGTATTGATAGTCAATGCGCTGAGAATCGGTCCGAAGCAGACTTCCGCTCAGGAATTTGAGGAGATCTATGATGAAGAAGGAATTTTTACGTTTACGGATTCCGGTTTTACAGTTGAAGCAGCAGGGAGTATAAAGGAAGTTGAATGGTCAGAGGTTCGGTCGATGATTGGCTATAAGGAAGATTTGCTTACTATTGATTCTATATGCTTGGATGTGATTTGCGAGAATGATTTTAGCTTTCAAATTAATGAAGAAACATCAGGCTGGTATAGGTTTTTAAATGAGTCGAAAGCAGCACTCACGTCAATTGACACTTTTTGGGAGAATGCGATAGCCTTACCCACATTCGAGACAAAACTAACTCTTATCTATGACCGAGATAATAGAAGCTTAAAAGAAGTGTTGAAGGAAGTAGGAAAGGGGTAGTTCTAGATG
>CAZUIT010000018.1:0-37341 GCA_964620355.1 uncultured Burkholderiales bacterium
TGATACGCTCCGGATGATCGTCGAATTCGAGATCGACAATCACATCACATTCTGGTATTTCTTGACCGAAATCAAATTCAATTATATTGCAGCCAGATGCGACTTTCGACTTCCATTCTTCTTTTCTGTTTGATGGGCCTGTTAATGCTATGTTCATGCGGAAACGAATCAGTTGAGGAGCGCAAAAATACACAACCCGAGCATACCCCCATGGAAAAAAGAATCATTATGACGTCAAATGCACCAGCGCCGATTGGTCCATATAGTCAGGCTGTTTTAGCAAATGGCACCCTTTATTGCAGTGGTCAAATTGCCATTAACCCTGCCACGGGTGAGCTAGTTCAAGAAAGTATTCAGGCAGAAACCAAGCAAGTAATGGCTAATATTCAGGCTGTTTTAATGGAGGCAAATATGGATTTTGGTCATATTGTTAAATCCAGTATCTTTTTGTCTGATATGGCATTATTTACCGAAGTAAACGAAGTCTACGCCACCTATTTCAGTTCTGATTTTCCAGCAAGAGAAACGGTTGCTGTAAAAACACTTCCCAAAAGCGTCAATGTTGAGATTAGTGTCATCGCTGTAAAATAGAGGAATTCGCCAATGGGTTTATATGCTAAAAAACAGCGGGGAGTCTTGCTAATTCTGGCCAATTGCGGAAATCTGTATACGAATCGCTGAAAACTTCTAATTCCCATTATATTTGCGGACTTTTTAAAATTGAAGTCATGATCATAGGAGTTCCAAAAGAGATCAAAAATAATGAAAACCGCGTGGCGTTGACGCCTGCTGGAGTACAGGAGTTTGTTAAGTACGGACATACTGTTTATGTGCAATCAACTGCAGGATTAGGAAGCGGATTTTCTGATGAAGATTATACGCTTGCCGGAGCAGAAATTCTTCCTACCATAGAAGATACCTATGAGATTGCGGAAATGATTATCAAAGTAAAGGAGCCAATTGAGCCCGAATATGCTTTGATTAAAAAGGATCAATTGCTTTTTACTTATTTCCATTTTGCCTCGTATGAGCCATTAACCCATGCCATGATTAAAACGGGTGCGGTATGTTTGGCTTATGAAACAGTAGAAAAACCTGACCGTTCGTTGCCTTTGCTTGTTCCGATGAGTGAAGTGGCAGGAAGAATGTCAATCCAACAAGGAGCGAAATACCTTGAGAAACCTATGGGTGGCCGTGGAATTCTTCTTGGTGGCGTACCAGGGGTAAAACCTGCTGAAGTGATTGTACTAGGTGGAGGAATTGTAGGAACTCAAGCGGCTAAAATGGCTGCAGGTTTGGGTGCTGACGTAACCATCATGGATGTATCTCTACCACGTTTGCGGGTATTAGATGATATCATGCCAGCGAATATCAGAACAGAATATAGCAACGAATACAATATCCGTGAAGCCATCAAAACGGCTGATTTGGTTATTGGAGGGGTATTGATTCCTGGAGCGAAAGCGCCGAAATTGATCACCAAAGACATGTTGCCAACCATGAAAAAAGGAGCGGTAATCTGCGACGTAGCCATCGACCAAGGTGGATGTTTCGAAACTTCTCGTCCAACCACACACGCTGAACCGATTTATGTGATTGATGATGTCATTCATTATTGCGTAGCCAACATGCCAGGAGCGGTGCCTTATACTTCTACCTTGGCATTGACCAACGCAACCCTTCCATATGCTTTACAACTTGCTTCTAAAGGATGGAAAAAAGCGTGCAAAGAAAATAACGAACTAAAACTCGGATTGAACGTAGTAGGCGGTAAAGTCGTTTACAAAGGCGTGTCTGAAGCATTCAACTTGGCTTATACGCCTGTTGAAGACGTATTAGGATAAGAGTCGAAAACACGAGATATACGAAACCCCGGTTCTGAAAAGAGTCGGGGTTTTTTCATTAAGGATTAGGATTTGGATGAGGTTAATGTCAAGGTATTTTGTCTTGCAATCTTGCAGTCTGGCAATCTGATAGTCTATTTACTATCTTCGCCGCATGAAGAAAGTCGCGGTAATAGGAGCTGGAACGATGGGGAGTGGCATTGCCCAAGTATTTGCCATGGCAGGATTTGAAACCATTGTCTATGATTTGCAGACGGCAGCCATAGAGCGAGCCGAAGCAGCCATCGAAAAGAACCTATCCAAAGCCGTGCAAATCGGAAAACTCGACGAGTCTGGAAAAGCTGCAGCACAACAACGATTGACCTATACCACCGAGTTTTCTGACCTGAAAGCTGATTTTATTATCGAGGCTATTTTAGAGAAGCTTGACCTTAAAATTGACCTGTTCACGCGCTTGGCCGCACAGAATACTGATTCGTGCATTTTTGCTACGAATACTTCATCCATACCAATTACACAGATTGCGGCAGGCGTTCCAAATCCGGAACGTGTCGTTGGGGTGCACTTTTTCAATCCAGCCCATATCATGAAACTGGTTGAGATTATCTCCGGAGCTCAGACCTCTGATGAGGTTGCAAATACCTGCCATGCCTTAATTAAACAAATTGGCAAAACACCGGTTATGGCCAAGGATGCCCCAGGCTTTATTGTAAATCGTGTAGCGCGTCATTTCTATGTAGAAGGCTTAAAGACGTTAGAAGAGGGTGTGGCTGATCATGAACAGATTGACATATTGATGGAAAACATTGGCTTCAAGATGGGACCATTCCGTTTGATGGACCTAATTGGTGTCGATACCAACTTTTCTGTCACCTCCAGCATGTTTGCCCTATTTCATCAAGACAGCAAATTCCGTCCGAGCCGAATTCAACAGCAAAAGGTAGATGCAGGTCACCATGGAAGGAAATCAGGAAGGGGTTTTTACCGTTATGATAGCGGTCAGAAATAGCGACTAGAATTTTAGACGGCAAAAATACGAGCAAGAACGTTTTGGCGTTGAATAAGAAAATGAAAAGGATGATTAGGTATATAAGTATCGTTTTGGGGATAAGTATTGTCCTCGGTTTAGCCGCATGTAAAAAAGGCGAGCAGCAAGGTGAGCAGATACCGAATACCCCGGTCAGTGTGCAGGTAAACCTTGATTTGCCTGCCTATTTTGATTTAACCATTTTTGGCAATTGGGTATATTTTCCTGATGGCTATGATGGATTAATCCTTTATCATTCCTTCGATGGCGAGTATTATGCTTTTGATCGAGCCTGCAGTTATGAGCCTTTTAAAGACTGTTCTCAATTATGGATGGACAGCACAACGCGTGTACACATGAATTGTGGTTCGTATGAAGATGGTATTTTCACTAAATGCTGCGATAGCCGATTTGAAATACCAAGCGGGTTTCCGGTTGAAGGACCAGCCAAGCAGGCGATGAAGCAGTATTTTGTAAACCGCAATGGCAATACCTTGTATATAAGCAACTAAGGAAGGGGCCCTTCGGCAAGCTCAGGATAACGGGGTTTTGGGTTAGAGGCTTAGAATTTTAACTTCTCATTTTTATCCCAGAGTCCCCATTTTCCGCCAATTGTTCCTTCTTCTCTCATTTTCCAAGACTCATCGAATGAAGAGAAATAAAACAGATTTACATGCTCGGTTTTCGCCCAGTTTTGAGCATTGACAAAATACTGCATGCCATTATGTGCTGATGGCACCGCCTCGTCTACATGCTCACCGGCATTCGGCCATCCTGTTTCTGTAATAATCACCTCTTTACCTTGGGCAATTTCTTTCGTAAGCTGATACATTTGATTCAATTGCAAGGTAGCTTGGTCGGCAGCGTAGCCTTCCCAGAAAGGATAACAGTTTATAAGCAGAACATCACAGACGTCAACCAATTTTGGATGTTCTAGATAGTGATAATATGCATCCACATAGCCAACTTGAATACCGGGTAAAGCCTCTTTTATCCGTGTGATGTAAGCAATCAATTCGTCTTCTGTCAAGTCCTCGCGGAGCAAGACTTCATTTCCCACCGCTGCAATATCTACTTGGCCTGCTTTGCCCAGTTTAATGAGCGATTCAATCTCCAATTCATTCTTCTGCTTATCTCCACTGATCCAAGCTCCAACCAGAGTTTTCAATCCTCTCGTATGAGCAGCTTCCGCAATATATTCGTTGCCATCTGTGCAAGAGAAGGAACGCACCCAGCGAGTATAAGGCGCAATGATATTCATGCGTTGATCAATTTGTTCCTTACTCAGTTTGTCACCAATGTCTTGCCCTTCGCGGTAAGCACCTAAACAAAGGCCATGGACTTTTCCATATAGTACTTCTTTAAAGTGTTGTTTCCCAACCTTCTCGGGTATTCCATTAAAATCAATATCTGTACTGAGTATAGAGGTTCCGAGCATGGATTTCAATGCGCGCAGTTTATTTCCTGTATAGGAGGAGGGAGTCAATTTTTTCAGCTTACGTGCCTTGAGTTGTCCGCTAATTTCAGCTGCACGGTCTTCGGTCACATCATAATTCCACATCACCGCTAAGGCAATGGCAGTTCCAGCTATAGGTAGTCCGGAGAAGAAAAGGCGAAGATCGGTAATGGCTCCTTCAGGTTGAACGGCCAAGGCAGAGTCGAACCCGATAAAAGATAAGATGGCGCCACTGGCTAAGCCGGCAATGGCAAAACCAAATTTGACCATCCACCAGTAAATGGCACCAAAAATACCTTCTCGTCTCTTGCCGGTATTGAGTTCGTCCAAGTCAATCACATCGGCTGTCATGGACATCATCAAGGTAAATAGACTGCCTATTCCAAAGGAGAAAAAGGGTAAAGCGAAGATGAATAAGAAAGGTTTCCCGGGTACGAGTAAAAACCAAAGCAATATATACCCGATGATGGAAATTCCTTGAGACACCAAAAATGCTCGCTTTTTCCCTAGTTTTTTTGACATTTTGGCGACAACTGGTATCACCAAAAAGGTGGTCATTAATGCGCCAATACACCCGAAGAGTGTAGGCCAAATTCCCGCAGCACCAGCATCTCCACCAAAGAGGTGGTAAACAATAATGAAGAAGGTGAAGGTGGCAACGGTATTGAATGCGTTAAAGATGAGAAATGTTGCGATACACAGTTTTCTGAAGGGCTGGATTTGAAAGGCTTCCACAAAACCGTGGAAAATCTTGTACAAGCTGCCGCCAACAGTTCTTACATTCATTTCAGCATAGTCTTCATTTAAGGTTGATTTACTCTTAATAAATATGGCCGGAACCATGGCACAGAGCATAAAGATCACACCAACCCAAACAGCGAGAGTTCGGGTAGCTACCTCTGCCGAAGGAAACCAATTGGGGTCATACATAATCACCCAGAACCAAGGGGCAATCACCCAAGCCCATTGTCCTACCCATTGAGAAACGGCCATAATACTTGTGCGCTCATGAAAATCATCACTCATTTCATAACCCATTGCGACGAAGGGGACACTAAAAATGGTCAGTCCGAGGTAGAATACAAAGGACCAGATTAGAAAATAGACAAAGCTATATTCAATGCTATTTGTCTTAGACAACTGCCATAAAATGCTGAAGGTAATCCCCATGATTACAGCTCCAATGAACACATATTGTCTCCTACGGCCCCATTTGGACCGGGTATTATCGGAAATAAAACCCATAATCGGGTCGGTGAAAGAATCGAATACCCGTGGAAGAAAAAAGATGACACCCCACATCCAACCGGGGAAGCCTAGGTCTTGCACCAATACCACCATAAAGATACCCATTACAGCAGGGAACATCTGGTTGGCGAGCATCCCGACCCCGAAGGCCACTTTCTGGGTCAAGGGCACTTTATTTTCCACCTTATTTTCCGATGTATTACTCATGTTCTCATTTTTTCAAAGGATGGATATGTATCGTTTGTATGGCCTGCGGGTCAATACGGATGGTTTGCTCTCCCTGGCCCTTCAACTCAATCTTAAAGGTTTTCTCCTCACCACTTTCATTAAATACGATGACCACAAGGCTTCCATCCATGTTTTGAGCGGCAGTTGCCTGCAATGTTTTGTCCTCCGCTTCCAGACCAATGCGCACTGCATCAGGACGAATAAATTTGCTAAAATGCGCCATGGTATAATAGAGCGGGGTAAAGTAAACCTCATCGCTTTCAAGGTCCACGAGTACAGGCGCCACACACCAGTTTTTGAACCAGTTCGGACCGCCTTGTTTGTCTAGAACCATATTCCAATCAATCCATCCATCAACCCAATTATTCAGGCAGCCAATGATATCGCGTGCATAGCGGTGTACCGGTGCATATTTGGGGTGGAGGTATTTTTCTTCCTCTCGCGCCCAATCCCAGCCCCAGTCTGTTGCTTCCTTGCTCCAATACCAGATATCGTCTTTCCATTTTGGAACTTCCGAGTCGACACAGGCTTCTGTTTGTAGGAGGTATTTGTTCGGCGCTTTCTGGTGGGCATACTGTAAGGCTTCCGGGAATACTTCAAAGGTGCTTTCATACCAATGCACTGCAGTGCCGCTAAAGTACTTTGAAGAAGTATCATCTTTGAACATCACATCCACCCATTCCTTTAGCCCCGCGCGGTTCTGGTCGTAGCCGAGTATGATTTTATCTCCATAGCCGTCTTGTTCGAGGCGTGGCCCCAAATGCTTGTTCACAAAGTCGGTCATTTCCTTCGGACTATAGAGCATGCTTTCCCAGTTATTCCCATTTCCATGGGGCTCATTTTCTACGGTGAACCCCCAGATATCAATGCCTTCCTTCTTGTAAGCATCCAAATATTTGGAAAAGAATAAAGCCCAAGAATCATAGTGTTCGGGCAGCAGTTTCCCTCCTACATAGTTTTTATTGTCTTTCATCCAGGGTGGGGCAGTCCAAGGCGAGCTGACGATTTTGAAGCCATCGCTGCTTGTCGCTTGGGCTTGCTTGATTATAGGGATGATATCGTCCATATCCTCTTTTATAGAGAAATGCTGCAACGCCGTATCTCCTTCAATGGGGGTATAACTGTACTGACCTAGCGAAAAATCACAGGAGTTCATGTGGGTGCGAGTGAGGGAATACCTGGCTCCTTCATCTCCAAAATAGGCGTCGATCACCTCTTTGCGCTTTTCAGTACTCAGTCGTTTTAGTAAGTGGGCTGAAGATTCGGTGAATGAACCCCCGAAGCCTACAATAGTTTGGAATTTTTGCTCGGGATCAAGCTTGATGATTGATGTCGAATTGCTTTCTGGAAATTCTAATTTTATGCTTAGTTTATCTCCCTCAGCTGAGGTTTGGTAAACAGTCAGGTCTAGGGTGGTTTTAGTATCACATGCCATTAGCGCTAAGGATATTCCGGTTATTAAGAGTGGCTTTTTCACAGTTCTATCTCATTTGCTTGATGGGTGGTGAAGCAACATCCTTGAGCAAGGAGTCGAGGTTGCCTCCATAGGTTTTTCGTATACTATAGCCATCTCTGGTTAATCCTTTGAAACGGTCTTCATCCACTAATTTCCATAAGGCAAACTTGGCCTCGCCGTTCAGTTTGAATAATCCGAAATGGTTTTCAGACCCTTGTGGATTGTGTGCATCCTTCCATCGCTCATTAAAGGCTTCAAAGTAGAAACAGGCAATATGTTCTTTTTTGGTCCATTTGCGCATGAGTTTATAATACAAGCCTTCTTTGTACTCATCACAGGCCATTGAGCCATCTATGCCGTATTGTTCATTGGATTCACTGGCCCAGCCGGTTTCACCAATGTGCACGGGTTTGCTGCTGTCGATGCTGTGTACATATTTCGCTGTTGTGTAATATTGCTTTTTGGCATAGAGGAAGGCACGCTTCATGGCATGCTTAATCATTTTGTCTTTGGGCAAGTGGAGCTCTGGTTCTAATACGCCCCAAAAAACAGGGTTATAATGGGTATCATGCATGGGGTAAGTATGCAGGGATACATAATCTACAGCTCGAATTAGCTTCTCCAAGTCTTCACAATGGTAGCTCGTGTCGCCACCTCCCCAAGAGGCAAAATTGTCTGAGCTAGTTATCCATAAATCCTTATCCAGTTTACCTTCTTTCTTCAGGGATTGCAGGTGATTCACCCACTTAAGTATCACGCGAGGCTGCACATAATAGCTCGTCGCCCATTTTACCATGGCCTCATTGCCTATGGCGATAATTTTTACGATTTCTGGATAGGCATTGGCGAGGTCCACTGCCCGGCTTATTTCGGCTGTATTAGCTTCTTTGTTTTCTGCTTCATGATTGACTGGAAGGTCGGTCCAGGCATTTTCACAATCTATCCAAGCACCTAACATCACATACATTTCGAACTGAGGGTTATCTGTTCGAAGTTCTTTTATAGCTTTTACAACATTACCTGCTTGATCAAATTGGAGATTATAGGTACGTAGAATTTTCACCCCCATTGCCGACATGATTTTTAAGTCCTCTTTTATCTGATCGAGGGTGGGCTGAATATTGCGGCTGGTATCCCGGTAACCTCCGTATGACATGGCCAGATATTCAGGGTTGCCCAAAATTTGAGCGGCTGTTTTGGTCTTGCTCATGGGTGCTGAATCCTTTGTGCTGCTTGACCTATCACAGGCAAGAAAGAGGCTGCTAAACAGAAATAAGAGGCCGTATGATTGCGTTCGGTTGAGCATTTCATTATTTCAAAATGGCTTGATCAAGTTGAACCGTAATCTTAGAAATTTCCCCACTTCGATTAAAAATCTGGGCACTGGTTTCTGTGTCTAGAGTCAGTGAGCTGCTTTCATAAATGCTTCCATCAACACGCTCAATTCGTAGGTGATTTTCGGAGGCTATATGATAAACAACTAGCACCTGGCAATAGGTGAAGGCAATAGAACCTGTGTTTAATTCGATGGATTTTTGGTTCTTATGAAGGTCAACATATTCAAATACCCGCGGCTTAAGGGTGAATTCGCTTTTTTGCAAGAGGCATGGATTGAAGTGTATTCTGCCTTCTTCCACAAAGGTCCCTAATTCGCCAAAACGACATAGTATATCTTCCTTCACCTGACCAGTCATGCCCGGCTGCTGGGCGCCTTTTCCTGCCGGGGTATGCGAGTAGGGGTCGGTAGGGAATGCGCCATAGAGTTTGGGTGATTTATGAACACCTAATCCGGCATTAATTTCATAATAATGTTCGAGCAGTCTTCCAATGGTTTCTGCCGATTCTTGATTTTCAATTGCTTGAAGGCAGACTTCCTGCACTGCAAGGGAAAGCTTGGAAACCATATGCCAATAGATAGAACCCAGGCCTTCATAACCATAAAAAGTTCCAGAGCGCCCAGTAAATGACTTATGATTGAATACTTTTTCGAAGGTATCCAAAACGTGTTTACGGTCCGCTTTTGTAAATACGACTGATTCTTCCAATTGAGTCAATGCAACCTTTACATCTTCAGCATTTTTAAAATGACCGTTAAAATGATACTCACCATTTATATCTTGGATGATTAATTGGTCGTTATTTGCTGTGATAAGATCTTGAAGAAAAGGGGAGCTTTGAACCGCGGATGCCGGGATGGTATTGCGTTTCATAAATCCAGCTAGCTCTTTTTGCGGATACAATAAATAACTGTATTGATCTTCTCGGAACAAGGCACTTGCTTTCAACGCGTCTAGTACTTTAAGTGCTGCAGCAGGAGCTAGAAATCCGGAACTGAGCACGGCTACTTGACCTTCAAGCATTTCGCTCAAATGTGAAATAGAGATTTCCTTTTTATTTTCGATGGTCAGGAGGTTATACGCATGGTATAAGCCGTCTTCACGTTGATTGGCCTGAATGCTATGGTCGATAAATTGGAGGCTGAGCGCCACAAAACGGTTCAATCCATTATATGAAACGGTGCGTTTTTCCCCCCAGAAACCTTGCTTATAGATATGCTCTCTATAGTTATTGCCAGCCTCACCAACAGCATCCAAAATTGTTCTTCTATCTTCATCACTTAGTGCAGCATCTAACAACCCAATATTTTCTTGGAAGGTCTCCCGGATCTTTTTATAAAAGATGATGAGCTCATTCGAAAGCGTAACACGTTCTGTTGTTTTATCGGCTATTTGCTTTTGAAAGAAGACCAAGAATCTGCGGAGGTAGTTGAGGGTAACCATCGACATTCCATTCCCCACGAGCGCATTATTGGCATCATTCCACTCAGGTCGCTGGGTATTCATCCAAATACCCCCTTCCGGAATAAAGTTGGAAAGCTTAGATAATACAATGGCCAGCACTTTTTCAATCAGTGTGACCTTGTAAATCGTGCCGTTTTCATCGTGTATTAACGCCGCATCAGCACCTAGAACTTTTTTTCTTTCGCGAATGGAATGATCCAACTTGCTATTGAATTTTATGGTGTCTTTCGGGTTGTCAAGAATTTCCGAATAGTTTTTTATTTCGTAAGGAACATTGGCATAAACGAAGCATTGCTCATTAAAATAGTTGCTTAATGTTCCTGGGTAATGCTTTTCGGCAAGTTCAAAAAGTTTCAACAGATAGATTACCTGATGGTCGCCCCAATACCCGATATACGACCAAGGATTGTCTGGCTCTATCGTTTCCCAGTCAAAACCGTCTTTGGTTATTCTATATGGATTGTATCCCTCAAATGTGGAGGCATTCAAAAACTTATGGATCATGCTCTCGGAAAAAGCTGGAAACGACTGTGCCAATGCTTCCCAGTTCTGAAAGATATCTCTCCAGTTTCCTTCATAATCCAGGACCTTAGAACCGTCTATTTCACTTCTGGTATTGATGGAGAATTTATTCCAAGGTCTGCTTGGGTCGCCATGCCTTCTGCTGAATTTTAGGGGCATATACTCCAGACAAAGCCTTTTAAAGTCGCTGTCGTGTGAGGAGTTGGCGCACTCTTTTAAGTCAAATAAAGAGAAGGTATCGGTTAATGCATCGAGTGCCGCTTGTTGTTTGCTATACACATCTTTGTTGGCATTCTTTAGGTACTTTTTGAAGTCCCATTTTTCGATGACATAGTTGTTATCAAATACGCCGCCGCGCATGATATTAAATAGGGTATTGGAATAATGGCGTGCATCTCTGAGCTTGTCTGCTGTAAGCTGTAATCCATCTGATGAGCCATTATATTCAATCAGCCTGCGTGTTCCAAGGTCGATGTTTTCCCTCACAATGTCCTTTAAGTTTGGATTATTCGTGATGCTATCTATGAGTTTGGCTATGGCTGGATGGTCCTTGTTTACATCAGCTAAAATGGTCCAGTCTTTCTTTTCACGAGGAGCAAGAATTAGTTCCGATTGAAGGAAATAGGCACCCTTTTCGGCCTTCACGTCGACCTCTTCGCTAACTGTTCTACCCAACCTGAAATCATTGAGCTGTAAGGTCGATAGGAGATGAACAGGTTTCTCAAGGCCATACGACCAAACTGTATTGGCAAATAGTGCCTCACTTGGTTCTGCTTTATCAACAATGATAGCACTCAGGGCATAAAGGCCAAGACCGGCATTTTCAGCCAATTCACTTCTCTTGTAGGCGTCAACAAGGTTACTGACACTGTTTTGAGTCTCGGCGCCAATTGAGGCGGGTAATATATTCTGAATACCATCGATAAAGGAAATGTCTTTTGCTTCCTCAGAAATATTTTCGATCCACGACTCCCTAACAAAGCCATATTTATTACTGAAGGACCACTGATAGCGGAAGCTAAGGCCTAAGTCATGATTGATTTCTTCGAAGAGAATCTTATTGCCGTGTACATTTTTAAACAGGTTTCTGGTGGTCGAATAAAAGCCATCAGAACGAATGGAAAAGGGCTCCCAGACATGTGCTTTCTTACCATCTTTCACACGGAATATTGTTTTTGAACCAGTCGTCTCGAAGGTCTCAGTTACTTTGTCATCCGTATAGTAAGGAAACAGGGCATAATCCGCGTTCTTTCTCCCTGCTGTTAAGCCCCCATTACTTGAAATAAACATCCAATGATTGGAATCACTAACGATGCTCATGAAAAATGGGCGCATCCGATCATTATTGGAGATTTTAAAAAACTTTTCATCTCCAATGATGATTCTTTTGATCGCTATCTGATCTTCTTGTGTTTCTGCTGTTAAACCTGACATTAAGGCGTTTATTTAGGGTATGTATTTCAATAGTTGAAACGTCATGTAAATCTCTTGCTTTTACAGCGTTTCCCCAATTACCTGTGGGTTGGATTATCCCTTTTCTTTGAAAACCCGAACATAATCTATGTACATGGATCCGGGAAAAGGAGTATTGTCATTGGGCGAGCCAGCAAAACTTCCTCCAACAGCCACATTGAGCAAGAGGAAAAAGGAATGGTTATACACCCACTCGCCATTTACTTCAGATGATTTTACACTGGAATAGAGTTTCTCATTCACATAAAAATCGATATAGTCTACCCCCCATTCTACGGCATATACATTGAAGTCATCTGTAAAATTCCCTTGTTCAAGCCGCAATGAATTGGTGACTGCATTGCCTCCTGAATAACCTGGACCATGCAAACTTCCGTACGTGATGAAGGGATACTGCCCTTTTTGTTCCATGATGTCAATCTCGCCACATTTAGGCCAACCCACTGTTCCAATATTTTCTCCAAGAGCCCAGAAGGCCGGCCAAATGCCTTGTCCGCGCGGTGTTTTGATTCTCGCCTCAATTCTCCCGTACTCTTGGGTAAATAAACCTTCCGTCTTGATGCGTCCGGAGGTATACTGGCTACCCACTTTTAAGGCGGTTATTTTTAAATTCCCTTTTCCATCAAGCGACACATTTTTAGCCGATTGAGTATAGGTTTGAAGCTCGTTGTTTCCCCATCCATTGCTGCCTGTTCCTATATCATACTTCCATTTGGAAGGATCCACTAAACTGCCTGAATCTCCGGTGAATTCGTCGCTCCAAACCAGTTCATATTGTCTGCCTAGGTCTACTTGATCCGCATCATTCGTGCAGCTTGATATACCTGCAAGAGACAAAACAAAAAGGAAGGTTATGGATATTCTTGTGGTGATTGAATGTTTCATGCTAAAATGTGCTTGAGGTTACTTATAGAAGTAAATATTATCGAGGATGAAGTCTGGCCCATCTGTTATTATGAGCGCTCCAAGATTGTTTTTTTGATTGGTAATGTTACCTGCTAGCGGAATATCAAAGGATTTCCAGACTCCAGCTTGGAAACCATTTAGGGTGGTTCTATAATCTTTGTCATCCCCTTCAGGAAACCCAGTGAAAACGTTTGTTTCTATTGTTTGATTGGCACCGATATCCCGGATTTGTAACCCAATTGTGGCAGCTGCACTTTGAACATAAACGTCAATATGAAGAAATCCCAATGATGATGCATTTACCGTGTTATCGAAGAGAATTCCTGTAAAGTTGTTTCCCGTGTATTGCAAAACCTTTCCGTTACTGGTCGTTACTACTGAAGTTTCTGTGGTAGAACCGCCAAATCCAGGGGTGAAATTGCTTTCCGTATCGTTGGAATAAACATCACTAAATATGGATTTGACATCAGCTTGAGGTTTTGTTGGAGTGGGGGATGCAGGTAAATTCCCGAGAGACTCAATTTTTAATTTCCCATCAGATAGGATACCCGCCATGGAGGCAGTAATCTCAGCAGTTCCAGCACCTGTAACTTCAATTGCGCCTAAGTCATTTACAACAGCCACTACAGGATTAGTGGATTCAAAAGAAAAGTAGCTGGGAGCTGATGTTACAGTCACGTCTGTACCATTCTCTAAGTTGAAGGTTTCGCTTAAGCCTGTAAGCGTTAGTGTAGAGCCAATAAACGTCTTTACTGAAGTCGAATTGCCGTTCTGAATTTCTGATCTTACCCGACGCATGCTTGGGACTTTCTCATATTTGATTTCGTCAAACCAGAGGGTATAACCAGCGCCATTCGTGCCTTGAGTGCCCGCCGCAAACCAAAAAAGACCTCTTGCTTCCACGAGCTTGGAGGCGTCAGGAATGGGCACAATTATTTTCGACCAATTGGTTCCAACATTCACATTGTTTAGCGTGACCTGGAATTTGTCGCCTTCGTAGTCAATTCCAAAGCCAACATCACCAAGGGTAATACCTTGAGATGCTTTTACATAAAATGTCAAGGCATCGTAAGCGGTTAAATTTCTACCCGCCCCATCAACGCGAAAAATAGCGCCAGCGTAATTCCCCGAAGGGTCATTCACATTAGGGACATCTATTCGGATGGAGGAATTGCTTTTATAACCTGTCGTATTGTCTACAGAGAATACATCCGGTTTTGCATCGGCAAAAGGCAGGTAAAAATTCGTTCCTAGGCCAACAAAATTATCTGTAAAGATTTCTGCTTCGGTTGAAAAAGTAGGGAGAACAGCATCCTCCGAAAGGGTTCTTTCACAACTTGCAAATACACCCATCGCGAAGAGGATCAGGCTGATCGTGCGTATTTGTATTTTAATAGTCTTCATTCTAATTTCTTTTAAACTATGAACAATAGTTAACCGTTGATATTGATCTGGATATAGGTTCTAATTTCCCATTCATTTCCATTTGAAAAGCCTGGAGCAGTTGGGTCAGGAACCAAATCGCCTGAAAGGTTTAATTGATAGGCGGGTGCATAGCGGTTTGAGTATTGATTCAAGGTTCTATACGTCGCTCTTAAGCCAATTTTAGTTCCTGGAAGGAGGTACCAATCAGGTTTACTGATTGAATAGGAGAGGTCTCCAATTAATTGTACCGGAAATGTTTGGTTAAAATCGCGGTGGTAGTCAAATGGCCCCCAATCATTGAATTTTGCAATAGTGGCAATTTTCATGTGTTTATAAATGGCTCGAATATCAATGCCGTAACGCTGTATGGTTCTAATATCATCCCCATTTGCTTGGCCATTTCCGACTAAGATATTTGCGATAATGCCGAATTCAGGGTTGATTTTAGAAATCATGCGAAGATTGGATTCCCATAAATCTTGGGCCGGCGCTGCACCTGGAAAGACAAAAGTGGTACGGCCATTTCCAAGTATACCGATTGCTGCGTCTTGAGTAGTTGGTAAATGGCGGTACACAAACCCAAGGCTCATGGCAAACTGGGCGTCCTCCATTCTGTCATTGTCCCAGTCATACATCCACGTAGCTGGTGTAGGGTCATAGGTTATTAGAAGTTCTCCCGCCATAGTCTCACGATTTCCTCTAACGGAGAATGGATCGTCAATAATATTTCTAGGACGGGCAGGAGCATTATAAGCGGACGAAATAGGTCCAGCGAGTGGTTTTTGGTATAAGAAATTCGGAGCAATTTGAAATTTGCCCACATTATAGGTAAACCCGGTTAACGCATTGTACATGTTACCGCTACCCACATCTTTCAATCGCCAGCCGGTAAAGGTCTGAGTTTGATCATAGCCCCCGTTTGCTACCAAGCCCATGTAAGAGGCCAGTCCGTACCATCTGATGGCTCCGCTAGAATAGGTTATTTTGGCTTTTCCACCCCAATTGTCGCTGCTCTGAATTTTATCTTCATACACCACCTCATCACTAATCAATTGGAAAGTTCTTCCGTTTAGCGGCTGTCCTCCCCAAATACCCCCAACATCAAAGGTGAGTTTTTCCATCTTCTTGCCTATGGTGAGTGTTGCTCTCCTTGTTTTTGGCACCGGAACGGCAAATGAACTTTGTAGGTTACTACGCTGTGTGATGTCTTCGTGGAATATTCCAGTAACATCTAGGCCAGCTACTTTTTTTCCGTATTTCACCAAGATGGCAGGGTTTGCTCCCCACCATAATTCGGGGCCAAATGCGACTTTTAATCCTTTGATTCCCTTTTTCCCTTCAAATTCAACCCCGAATGGAGCATTTCCATTGTATATATCGATGTTCGGACCATAGTTGGCTTCCGGATACAGGCCGAAGAAGTCGCCTTCATATCCCCAATGGTAATGGCCTGTTCTGTAGAAACCGTGCATTTTGAAGTCCTTGGCATCCCAGGTATAGTCTGCTTTATACAGTTGAATTCTATTATTTGAATTGACTTTCTCGAGTCCGTTGGCGGTCTGCACAATGAGTGGTCTTCCTCGGTTTTCATAAAAAATTTCGTCAATCGGATTGATAGCTACATTTCCTAAAATATTGAATTGAACATTCGCAATCATATTCGGAGCTGGTTTGGCTGTTACTCCTACATTAAAGGACTGCATATGATCAAAACCCAGATTCGAAGGGTAGGATGTGGAGCTTGGATCTGCCACCTCTGGCGTAGAGATCAATGAACCTCCGGTATTATAGGTATTGAAGTTAGCTTGTAGATTGCTGAGGTATAATTTCCCCTTATCTGTGGATTGAAGTGCGGCCTTGTCTCCTCTTGCTTTCAGCGTGGCATCAATCGCGGATATCGATTCAAATTGTTTGATAACCATTGGTCCCTTAGCAGAGTAGGGGTTAATGGAATGTATTTGTTGCAAGGCGTAATACGCGGCTCTGGGATAGAGTTCATAGGTGCCATTTTCATTCGTCTGGCCTTTGGCGCATATCCCAAACCACTCTTCATTCATATTATTCTCCCCTTCTTTAAAATCGTTCCGGTAGCCTCCATTCGACCAAGATGCTTGGTTATTATGAATGTCTAATTCTTTAGTTTGTCCTGTCTTCCACCATCCATCGCTAAATTGAAAAGTAAAGCCACCCAGTACATTATTGTTATTCCCGATTCCATCCGCATTGGAGTAAATGTGTTTCCAATTGCTGATCAGTACTTCGGCTTGATAGGTCTGGTCTTCTTGGTTTTCAATAGCATTAAAGGCATCTGACCCAAATTCAGTTAAGACAATCGGTTTATTGAATTCTTTTTTTACGCGGTCAAAAAGGTCTGTAAAGGTTACACCGCGGTAAGCATTGATGCCCAAAATGTCGATGTCTTTGCATTGTTCAGCTATGATGTTTAGGAATAGCAAATCACCATTACAGATAGCCACGGGGTGAGTGGTACTAATCTGCTTCATGGCAAGGCTAGCATCATTAAATAATTTATAGAGATGGATGGCATCTTTGGTGGATTGCCTGTCTACCAATGGAATATCCTCCGTTTCAGCCCCACGCCAGAAAAGACCGTAATTATTTTCATTTCCGAGAAGGAATAAAAGAACACCTGGTGTATTCTGGTACTCTTTTACCATGGCCGTTGTTTGTTCCAATAACTGGGCGCGGACTTTCGGGTTTGAATAATCGGTATTTGGAAACCAATTGCCATCCAGTGTTAATCCATACCTACCAAAGGAATGGTTCAACATGGTATAGATGCCATGATTTTCATAGATATATTGAATCCATTTTGCAGGAACACCGGTGTATAGACGGACTGCATTTACTCCCATATTTTTCAGCAGCGACATCTCGGCATCCAGGGCAGACATGATAAGCTCATCCGGCTGTGTCCACAAGCTATAGTTGAAATTGGTCCCGATTGGAAAATAGTCCCAATTCATCCCATTAATAAAAAAGGGATTGCCATCCACTTTCAATTGAAATCCTGTAGAAGTTTGAACAACTTCAACTTGGCCTTGTGCGGCTGAGGTGACCGTTTGCGATGAATTATTCCACCCCATTGTAAAAGGAGTGTGGAGGAATGTGTTTTCCGGTCCGGGTATTTTTGCGCCCAGAGCTAATAAGGGTAAACTCAGCGAGACAATAATGAATAAAATGTGACGGAACATTGCGTAAAACTGGTTTGGTATATTACGAATATATAAACTTTTGGTAAAAAAAACCATAAGTTACCTTTTGCATTAAGGTCTAAGGCTTGAAGCGATTCTGATAGCGGATCTATAAAGTGTTTACTGCACCTTGCTTTGATTAATAGGGTGTTAGTCGGATTTTACTAAATACGGAAGAAGTGTCACTTAAAGTTCGAAGGCAAATCCTTCTTTTCTCAGGGCATTGTAGCGTGCCTCGTCGAATGAATAAAGTTTCGCCGGACGATGTGAAACGTTCTCTTCAAATTCGTTCAAAGGGGTAAGAAAATTCATGCGCATAATCTTCTTCCTAAAATTGGGCTTGTCGAAGATGCGATCTAATAGGGCTTCGTAAAGGGCCTGTAAATCGGCAAGGGTAAATTTAGGAGGAAGCAATTCAAATCCAACTGGCCGGTAACGAACCCGCCTTTTTAAGGTTTGAATGCTTTTTTCTAAAATTAGCTGATGATCAAATGCTAAATCAGGAAGATCTTTGATGCTGAACCATTGGGTAGACTTCGCCCAGGAAGAAGCTACTGGGTGATAATGTGCTGTTTCAACAAGTGAATAGTAGCCCACAGTAACTACTCGACCTAAAGGGTGGCGATCAATGGCGTCAAAAATGTAAAACTGCTCCATAAAAATCCCTTTTAGTCCGGTTAGATTTTCTAGAATTCGATCGGCCGATGAGGCTAAGTCTGATTTGGGGTGAACCAAATCTCCAACTAAAGCCCATGCGCCGGTAAAGGGCTCTTCATTTCTTTCTACCAGCAACACCTTCATTTCTCCTTCATGATACCCGAACACCACACAATCAACTGATAGTCCGAAGGTAAAGAACTCGTCGAGGGAGTTGTTTTTCTCAGTTAAGAAGTATGCGTTGGGATTATTCATGGGTCTCAAATATAATAAAATCTACTCGGGAGAAATTTTCCCCAAGATACTTATAGTGTTTTGTACTTTAAGTTTTTTTCTGTTATATTTGAGAGAATTTAACAAATACTTAATATGAGAAACTTTCTACTATTCTGCATGCTGTCACTTGTTGCGAAGGTGGGTATAGCGCAAAACGCTCCTGTTGATTTTGAGGCGGGAGGTAATGGTGCTTCATGGACATGGAACACGTTTGAAAATGACGACAATCCCGCATTGGAAATTGTTGTAAATCCGGATCAATCTGCTCCGAATAGCAGCGCCACTGTTGCTAAGTTCACGGCAAGAGTTACAGGTCAGCCATGGGCTGGATGCGAGTCAATGCATGGAGCTGACATAGGCACCTTCACATTAGATGCTTCTAATTCGACCATTAAAATAATGGTTTACAAAACTGAAATCAGCGATGTGGGTATCAAACTAGTGGAAAATTCAGGCGCGGCTTTACCTGAAATTAAGGTAGCTAATACCAAAATCAATGAGTGGGAAGAATTGACCTTCGATTTTTCTTCAAGAACGGGCATTGCTTTTGATCAAATAGTAGTCTTTCCAGACATGCAATCACGGTCTGCTGAGACGGTTTCTTATTTTGACAATATAACTTTTGGCCCAGCCATCGCTACTCCAGTGCCAACTGTGGCTGCTGACGACCCTACCATGCCTCAAGCGGATGTAATCTCTCTTTTTAGTAATGTGTATACAAATCAAACCATGGATACCTGGAGAACTCCTTGGTCGAATGGTGTATTACAAGACATTCAAATTGTAGGGAACGATGTTAAAAAATATTCTTCATTGGATTTTGTAGGAATTGAAGCGCTTGTAAATCCCATTGATGTTTCAGCAATGACGAATCTTAACTTTGACCTTTGGACGCCAAATGCAACCATCTTTAAAATTAAACTTGTTGATTTAGGCGCTGATGGCGTTTTGGGAGGTGGAGATGATTCAGAGTTTGAAGTGCCAACCAATAATGTGAAGCAGCAAGAATGGGTACATGTTAATATTCCTATGACGGCGTTCACAGGCCTCACTGCAAGTGCACATATCGGACAAATTATTATAGCATCTGTTCCGAGCGGAACCAGCATTGTTTATCTGGATAATATTTATTTCAGTAAAGCAAGTCCATTGGCAGAACCAACCACAGCAGCAGCTGATCCAAATTTTGATGCGGCCAATGTAATCTCTCTCTTCAGTGGGAAATATACCGATGTTACTGTTGACTCGTGGAGAACACCTTGGTCGTCAGCCGTTCTTACCGACATTCAAGTAGCCGGAAACGACGTGAAAAAATACGCAGCTATGGATTTCTTTGGTGTTGAAACAACTGGCGCTAACCTTATTGACGCTTCTGCAATGGACCATATCAATTTTGATGTTTGGTCTCCTAACTCGACCCTTTTCAAAATTAAATTGGTTGATTTTGGCGCAGACGCCGCATTTGGTGGTGGAGATGATACAGAACATGAACTTTCTTTTACGGCACCAGCCAAAGAAGAATGGGTGAACTACCATTTGCCTTTATCTGACTTTACCGGACTAACTGGAAAATCAAACATTGCTCAAATTATTATGGTATCTGAGCCAACTGGAACCAGTGTTATTTATTTAGATAACGTATTCTTCAGTAAAGGACCAGGTACTTCAGTTAGAACACTAAGTGCTGTAAGTTCATTTGAGGTATATCCAAACCCAGCAAGAAGCGCAGTGACTATTAATGTAGACATGAATGAAGGAACCGTTCTGAATTACGCTATTATTAATATGAATGGAAAAACCATGGTGGCAAAAGCGGTAAATGCTAAGCAAATTCATGAATCTTTTTCTACTGCTCAGTTTGCAGCAGGCGTATATATGGTGAATATCCTAACTGACAAAGGATCAATCACGAAACGTTTAATTATTCAATAAGTATTTAATAATTTACGATTGAAAGGGGGTCCCGGGAAGCCGGGGCCTTTTTTTCGTTAAACAATCAATTGGAAAGCATTAAAAGACGCTTGTATATTAATAACAATCGTCTTACCTTTGCCGTCCTTTTAAGAACAATTATTAACAAAGAGCTGTGAATACCCTTAGTTATAAGACAATTTCGGCCAACGCTCAAACCGTTCAGAAGAACTGGTATGTAGTAGACGCAGAAGACAAGACCTTAGGAAGGCTTTCTTCTGAACTGGCAAAGATCATTCGTGGTAAAAACAAACCTGATTTCACACCACATGTGGACTGTGGAGATTACATTATTGTAATCAATGCAGAGAAGGTAAAACTTACCGGAGACAAGATGAATTCCAAAGAATACCAAACTTACTCAGGTCACCCTGGTGGACGTAAGGTAACTATGGCAAAAGATCAATTGAAAAGAAAACCAATCTCTTTGGTTGAGATGGCAGTTAGAGGCATGTTGCCGAAGAACCGTCTTGGCCGTCAGATTTTTGGGAACCTTTTTGTTTATGAGGGCAGCGAGCATCCGCACGCAGCACAACAACCAAAAGAAATTAAATTATAATCGATTATAATGGAAGTGACCAACACATCAGGCAGAAGAAAAACAGCTGTTGCCCGGGTTTATTTAACTCCCGGTGAAGGCAAGATTGAAATAAACGGCAAAGAAATGTCGAACTATTTCCCTTCGCCACTGCTACAGTACGAGGTAACCCTTCCTTTCAACAAAACTGAAAACCTCGGAAAATATGATGTTAAAGTGAATGTTGATGGTGGCGGTTTTACCGGACAAGCGCAGGCAATTCGCCTGGCCATCGCGAAAGCGCTCGTGGAGATTAATCCTGAGCATCGCGTAGCATTGAAACCAGACGGACTTCTTACACGTGACTCGCGCATGGTGGAGAGAAAGAAACCTGGACAAAAGAAGGCCAGAAAAAGATTCCAATTCAGCAAACGTTAATTTTTACCACGGAAAAACATGTCATCAAACATCAATATTCAGGAATTGTTGGATGCAGGCGTTCATTTTGGACATCTCACCCAAAAGTGGCATCCTAAAATGGCTCCATTCATTTTTATGGAGCAAAATGGGATTCACATCATTGATCTGAACAAAACAAAAGCAAAATTAGAAGACGCCCAGTCTGCGATTAAAAATATCGTAAAATCTGGACGTAAGGTTATGTTCGTAGCGACCAAGAAACAAGCAAAAGAGCTTGTTGCAACGGAAGCAGAACGTGTTAAAATGCCTTACGTTACCGAAAGATGGTTGGGTGGTATGCTTACTAACTTCGCTACCGTTCGCAAATCTATCAAGAAGATGCAAACCATCGACAAGATGAATACGGACGGGACTTTCGCAAATATCTCAAAACGTGAGCGCCTTCAATTCGAGCGTGAAAGAATTAAACTTCAACGCGTATTGGGTGGTATCGCTGACCTTAACCGTCTACCTGCAGCTCTTTTTATCGTAGACGTGAAGCGTGAGCATATTGCAGTGAAAGAAGCGATGAAATTAAACATCCCAGTTTTCGCAATTTGTGATACCAATTCAGATCCAACTCCGATCGATTTCCCAATCCCTGCAAATGACGATGCGGCGAAATCAATCTCAGTAGTAACTCGCTTGCTTACCGATGCTATCATCGAAGGCTTGAACGAGAGAAAGAAAGAGAAAGACGAGATGGAAGCCCAAAAACAGGGCGAAGAAGCAGCAGCTAAAGAAGTAGCAGCGGCGAAAGAAGAAGCAGCAGCAGCTGAAAAATCTGCTGAAGCATAATTTTTGATTTTTTTAGAAACGGAATTTTTATAGAATGAGCGTTAATATCACTGCACAGGACGTAAACAAACTTCGCCAAATGACCGGCGTGGGTATCATGGATTGTAAAAAAGCCTTGGTCGAAGCAAACGGAGATTTTGATGCGGCAGTAGACATCCTTAGAAAAAAAGGTCAAAAAGTATCTGCAAATCGTGCCGGACGTGACGCAGCTGAAGGAGTGGCCATCGCCCTTACTTCTGCTGATGGTACTGCTGGTGTAACTGTAGAGTTGAATTGTGAAACTGACTTCGTTGCGAAAAACGACGAGTTTGGTGGATTCGCTCACAAAATTGCTGAGTTGGCATTGGCTCAACAGCCTGCCGATATAGATGCTTTGAAAGCATTAGCACTTGACGGACGCAGCATCTCTGACCATATTACCGATATGATTGGTAAGATTGGTGAGAAAATCGAACTATCAAAATACATCCTTACTAAATCAGAAGGAGTCGTATCCTATATCCATAGCAACAAGAAAATTGCTGTTTTGGTATCCTTAAACAAAGCGCTTAATGAATCTATCGAAGCAGCTGGAAAAGATGTGGCAATGCAAATTGCAGCTTTGTCCCCAGTAGCAGTTGATAAAGACGATGTAGATGTTGACACGGTAAGACGTGAAATCGAAATCGGAAAAGAACAAGCCCGTTCAGAAGGAAAACCAGAGGCAATGCTTGAAAAAATTGCCATGGGTAAGTTGAATAAATTCTATAAAGACAATACCTTGCTAAATCAAGATTTCGTGAAAGACGGATCAATGACCATTGCAAAAATGTTGGACAGCGTAGAAAGCGGCCTAACTGTTAAAGCTTTCACCCGCACACAAGTGGGATAAGGAGTATTAACTAACTATAGTGAAACCCCGGTTCTGAAAAGAGTCGGGGTTTTTTATTTCCGCCTTCGCTGAAAAAGCTCAATCCTACGCTTCCTACGTCAGCTTCGGCTTACGCGGTCGGCGGACTCAGAAGGTTGAGGCTGAGGTTTAGCGAAAACCTCAGTCACTTCGAATTCGAGAAGAAGAAACATGGGTCGGTTTGATATTGAGTTTCCAGATTAAAGAACTAAGGCTATTGAACTCTGAATTATTTTGTCTGGCAATCTGGCTTTCTTTTGACTTTGAGTTAGTTCATTTCTACTGGCCAGCTGAAATGGAAGTCGAACGTCACCAAAGCTCAGGAGGAAGGGCCACAAGGCCTTGTAGCCCTTCCGACATCGGTTTTGCATACCGTTAATTAAGGTTCTTCGGAACCCAAATTCTTTTTATCTGGCTGTCTGACAATCTGTTAGTCTGGCTGTCTCGCAATCTCGACCCTCAAATTATCATTGTTGAGTTGGAGCAGGTCGCCGGGACACCAACCGGCCTGCTAAAAAAGCTACTCCAGTTTTTGTCTCGTAGTCTGACAATCTCTTAATCTGGTTGTCTCAAAATCTCAATCAACTACCGCGGACAATAACAAATTTGCCCCGCTGAATTTGATAGGTGATTCCGCCAATTTCTATTTTAGCGCCTTCGCTCATCTCCGCAAGATTATCAATGTCTTGCTCTATTGTATGAACCGAACCTCCTGTACGATGAGCAATTTCTAAATATTCAACATTGATATAGCCTGCCTGGGTTCCGCAAAGAATGACATGAACAGGTCGTTTAATCTTTCTCAATAAGGCCATATCACGTACTGGAGCATAATTGTCTGCAATAAGGATAAACGAGTTCCTATCTGGATATTCTTTCTGCGCTTCTAGGATCGCTTCCAAGTCATTTTCTTGTGCATCGCTTCCACCACCATTCTTCATGGCTTCTTTACATGTGAGTTCCATGGCCGTAAAATTCGCCGCGTAAACCGGGTAGATCCCTCCAACCTTTCCAACACGTTTCAATCGATCCACCTTCATATCTCCATCATTGAAGAATACAAAATGACGACAATCTGTTTTATAATAATTCAAACGCATCCATACTTGTAGTTGCAAAACGTAAGGATACATGGAACCAGTAACATCGGTGATAATTGCGGCTTTTTTCCATTTTGCCATATTGCGTTCCAGAACTTGCATTACCGTGCTATCCACAATCAAGCCTCCACCTCCAAAGGTTCCGGTTACGCCCCAAAGGGTGTCGCAAATGGATTTTGTTTTGGCTATAGTTAGGTATTCCCTTTTTCTTTTCCAGATTCCTTTGCGGCGGTAGCGTATGCCTTTTTCGGCTTTTTCTGTATTATTGGGAATGTAGTAGCCGGTCCATTTTTTACGGGTTTTAGTCATGTTCTGACACTCTATTGAATAAATGGTGTCTTTTATAGCGGATAGAGCGATGCTCACTGAATCCATTCGTACTAGTTCTGTCTCTCGATCGACAAAGGTTAAATCGCGGTAGGTGATAACAAATCCGTGGAAATAGGTTTTGGCTACTTCCTCATTCTTTGCTCCAGTTTGAACTACAAAGCGCCAATGGATTCCACTTTGCGTATAAATATTGGGAATGAGACGCTCGAGTTCTTCGAGCCTTTTTCCGTTTAGCTTGCTTTGCTGAAAAGAGTCGCTTAGACGGAAATCAGTATAATAGAGTTCAACTCGTTCAACCTGCTTATCCATAAAAGCTAAATGTTCTTTGGAGTTTAGAATTTTGGCCGCGGCAAAATCCATAGTCAAGAAATACTGATTTGCCTGATGCGTGGATGAATCGTATTTTGTAGTGGTGCTCGGTTTTCTTTTGAGCAATTTTTCACGACTTACTTCTTGCCCGTTGGTGAAGCTAGAAAGCAGTCCGAAGAGGAGGGTGAAGAAAAGAATGCGTTTCATGGGCTTTTTCTGTATAACGTAAAATCAGCGAAAAGTGACATGGTTTTTTGTTGTGAAACGTGAGTTTTTTAAATTTCATGCGCATCATGCCCCCTCTTGATGGCTATTTTTCATTAATATTGCGGCAATGAAATACCAACGCGTCCTCCTAAAATTAAGTGGTGAAGCCCTCATGGGTGATCAGAGTTACGGAATTGACCCTTCCATTCTTGAGCAGTATGCAAGAGAGATTCAAGCGGTTGTTGATCAGGGGGTTCAAGTTGCCATCGTCATTGGTGGAGGGAATATTTTCCGCGGTGTTCAGGGTGTTTCAGGTGGGTTGGTAGACCGGGCCCAAGGAGATTATATGGGCATGCTGGCCACTGTAATTAATGCGATGGCCTTGCAAGGTGCATTAGAGAAATACGGCATGAAAACCCGTTTGCTTTCTGCAATTAAGATGGAGCAAATCTGCGAGCCCTTTATTCGTCGCAGAGCAATTCGTCACCTCGAAAAGGGACGTGTAGTCATCTTCGGAGCAGGAACGGGTAATCCATTCTTCACTACCGATACGGCTGCATCATTGCGCGCCGTCGAAATTGAAGCCGACGTAGTTTTAAAAGGAACCCGTGTAGACGGAATATATACAGCAGATCCGGAGAAAGACCCGAACGCTACTCGCTTCGAATCAATCTCTTACTCTCAGGTATACGAGCAAGGACTCAGCGTGATGGATCTTACTGCCATAACTCTTTGCCAGGAGAATAAGTTACCAATCGTTGTTTTCGATATGAACAAAAAAGGCAATTTCAAAGACCTCATTGATGGCGAGCGAGTTGGTACGCTAGTTCATCTTTAAATTGACCATAGAGGCTCTGTTGTACTTTGTGATGTGACTTTTCTAGTACAAATATCGTTTCCTGCCCTTGCTCAGCCATTTTGACGCGGAGGCGCGGAGGCGCAAAACATTTGCTGTCGCCGGCTTAAGAGGCGCAATTTGTTCGTCTTGACTTAGGAGTTTGTCTTGGCTTAGGATTTCGTCAGGCTAGTATTTCCCGATGAATTCTCTCCTAATCTCCTCATTCCTCATCAAGTTCAGCCTTAACCTGTGACCTCTAACCTAGTACCGAGGCTCTGCCGCTAATTCACATTCAACTACCAAATGGAATAGACCCTCATTTATCTAACCATCTCCTGTCTCACTGTCTAACCATCTCTTTTCTCTTCGTCTTTCTTTGTATATTGCCGTCATGTTACTACGGCTATTTACTTTGTTCTTGGGAGTATCTTTGCTTCCGATTTACACCAGTGCTCAAAACAAATTTCAAACGCACAGCCAACCAATTCAGCTCACCACTGATTCCATACAATACAAGTATGAATCATTCGAAAGTGATCCATTAAATACACGAAAGTATACCCTGCGCAATGGTTTTACTGTTTATCTATCACCTCAAAAAAGAACACCGCGCGTTCAGGCGATGGTTGTGGTGCGGACGGGCAGTAGAAACGATCCAGCAGACAATACAGGACTAGCTCACTACTTGGAACACATGCTGTTCAAGGGCACGCAGAGTTTTGGAACGAAAAACTACAAGTTTGAAAAACCTTACCTCGATCAGATTGAGAACCTGTATGAGTTGCGCAAGAAGCTAACGGATTCGGCACAACGTGCCTTGTTATACTATCGTATTGACTCGATATCTTACTTAGCATCGCAAACAGCCATTGCGAATGAATATGATAAGATGATGCAAGTGATGGGTGTCAACGGGGTGAATGCATACACCTCCAATGACGAAACGGTTTACATCAACAATATTCCTACGAATCAGATATATAAGTGGATAGAGATCGAGGCAGAACGATTCCGTGACCCTGTTTTTCGACTTTTTCATACGGAGTTAGAAGCCGTATATGAAGAAAAGAATCGCAGTTTGGATAGCGATGACAGTAAGGCTTTTGAAAAATTATTCTTTGGATTATTCTTCGGTCATCCATACGGTTTGCAATCGACCATTGGAACGGTGGAGCATCTAAAAAACCCATCGTTGAAAGCCATTGAACAATATTACCGCACCTATTATGTGCCAGCAAATATGGCCTTAGTCATGAGTGGTGATTTTGATCCAGATTCAGTTATTCAAGTTATCGATGCCCAATTTAGCCGTTTGCTTAATCTACCTCGCCCGAAGGAAATTGTTTGGCCGACACTCGAAAGAAAGCCTCTTGAATCCGTTGAAGTATATGGTCCGAACCCGGCTTATGTGATGTTTGGTTACACCATGCCTTCTGGGAAAGAAAAAGCATCGGCTTATGCTGAGGTAATCAATAGTCTCCTGTACAATGGAAAAGCGGGTCTGATGGATGTGAATCTTAATTTGTCGCAGAAGGTGCAGGGAGCATCGAGTTTTACCTATGCGCTGAATGATGCTGGTTCGCATATTTTTATTGGCGTACCACGTGAAAATCAAACGCCTGAAGAAGTGCAGCAATTGATGTTTGCAGAAATCGAGAAAATTAAAAATGGAGAATTTGATGAAAAGCTACTTCAAGCAATCATCGATAATAAGGAGCTGGAATTGATGCGCTCGTACCAAAGTAACTATTCACGGTGCAATATTTTGGCTGAAGCCTTTATTCGTGACATGAGCTGGGAAAAGTATCAGGAAATCATCAATGCCTATAAATCCATAAAAAAGGAGGAAATAGTCGCCTTTGCAAACGCTTGGTACAAAAATGAAATTACCGTCTTTAAGCGAGAAGGCGAGGATACCACCATCCAGAAAATCCCAAAACCGAAAATTAAACCGATAGAACTCAATAAGGGAAAAGAATCGACCTGGCTAAAGGAACATGTCTACCAAAATGTAGAAGCCATTGAGCCGCAGTTTGTGAATTTCAAAGAAGATCTAAAGAAAACTACAACATCCTCTGGACTTGATTTATTCTATGTGGAAAATCAGGACAATGAGTTGTTCAGTCTCTATTATGTTTTAGAAATGGGGCGTCTCAACGACCTGAAAACGGCTTTTGCAATTGAGTTACTTCCTTATCTAGGTACCGACAAATATGGGGTTGAGGAAATTAATAGACGTTTCTATGAACTAGCTGCTGATTTTGGAGTAGTGAGTGGATCAGACCGTATTTATGTATACCTAAATGGTTTGCAGAAAAATTTCGATGCTTCATTGGAACTATTTGAGCATTTGCTGCATAATGCCAAGCCCAACCAAGTAGCCTTAGATGCCCTGGTCGCACGAACACTGAAAGGACGGGAAGATGCAAAGAAGAACAAGCGCAGTATTCTTTTTAGTGCCATGATGAATTACGCCATGTATGGAGAAGATAATCCATATACCTACCGACTCAAGAAGGATGAATTGCTTCAACTCAAAGCGGAAGAATTGTCTGGACTCATTCATGGATTGTTGGATTTTGAACATTATGTATTCTACTTCGGTCCGAAAACTTTGGAAGAAATCACTCCAGCCATTGACACCAAACATTCAGTGATTGCAGAGCGGAAAGCTTATCCAGCAGAAAAAACATTTACTTTCAATAAAGCGCCACGTAAAGACCTGGTTTATTTTATCGACTATGAAATGGTACAAGCCGAAGTTTTATGGCTCCGGAATAGTGGAGAGTATAAAGAAGAACAACAGCCGGTGGCACAAGTGTTCAATGAATACTTTGATGGAGGAATGGGAACTGTTGTTTTTCAAGAGTTACGTGAATCAAAAGCCTTAGCCTATAGCACCTATGCTCACTATAACTTAGCCAGCAAACCAGGGGATCCGAACTATATCATGGCCTATATCGGCACCCAAAGTGATAAGATGATGGATGCGGTGCCAGCGATGGTTAACTTGTTTAATACACCGCCTACAGATGAAACGGCGATTCGAAAAGCAAAAAACTCCTTGAAGCAGAATCTTGAAACGCGAAGAGTCTTGGAGGAAGATATTTTCTTCAGCTACCTTAGCAATAAGCGAATGGGCCGCGACTACGATATCAATCAAAAGATTTATGAGCAACTAGACTCCGTGAATATGGCAATGGTGGCTGAGTTTCAACAAACCTATTTTGGTTCTCAAGCTTACTATTACTGTGTATTGGGATCGAAAGAGCGTATTAGCCATCGTGACTTGAAGAAACTCGGAAAAGTAAAGGTGCTTACCTTGGATGAAGTCTTTGGCAAAGATTAAGGTGTGAAATGAAAGGGAAGTCTCTTGGAAAACTTTTTGAAACAATGAGGTTGCACGTATGAAAAAACTGCTTTACATAGGATTGAGCCTCTTTTTGGTATTTACTACTCAAAGTTTTGAGATGGCCCAAGAAGCTACTCTGAAGTGGGAGGAATGGAATGCCGGATATAAACGAGGCATTGCAGAGAATAAAATCATCTTGGTCGATGCCTATACTGAGTGGTGCGGCTGGTGCAAAAAAATGGATAAGGATACCTATGCAGATCCTGCTATCATCAAGAAGATTAACAAGGATTTTGTAGCAATTAAGTTCAATCCCGAGCTGGATAAAACATATTTTATTGATAGTACTTCTTATACCGGTCGAGAACTCCATGCAATGCTTTCCAAGGAATACAGAACAGGCTATCCGACCACCTATTTTATTCTTCCTCAAAACAACAAGCTTTTCATTAACCCAGGCTACGAAGCCCCAGCACAATTTGCAGAAACACTCGACAAGATGCTTGGCGAAGCTGGAATCAAGTAAGACATAAGTGGTTGAGAGGTGAGAAGGTGTTAAATTAAATGCCATTATCCTGAAGATCAAGCTCTTCGCTTCGTAGAAAGACAATATGGTGAATGACATGCCTGGTGTTTGATGGAGCGACTAAAACCAACTTTCACTGGTAGCTTAATGAAAACTACCCACCCTATCTAAATGTCTCACTGTCTACTAATCGAGCGGTCTACCGGTAGATTAACAATTTCCTCGAAACATTCATCGTTTCATACCTAATTCGGACTAATATTTGAATAATTTAGCGCATCCATGTCCGCCAACAACTACGACATCCTTTTACAGAAGCTCGACGCCTTTATCAGGAAATATTATAAGAACCTGATTATTAAGGGTGCTATCTATTTTTTAGGCATTGCTTTGATGGATTATTTGGCGGTAACTGTGCTGGAATATTACGGTCGATTCAATACCCCAACTCGTGCTTTTCTGTTTTTCTTTTCCTTGGTCTTGATGATTTTGGTCTTTGTCCGCTATGTGGCGATTCCTTTGGCCTCACTTTTTCGTATTGGCAAACATATTAATCATGAGCAAGCGAGTCGGATTATTGGAGAGCATTTTGGCGAAGTAAAGGATAAGCTTCTTAATACCTTACAACTGCGCCATCAGGCAAGTTTGGATCCGTCGCGGTCGGCTTTGATTGAGGCAAGTATTGACCAACGTAGTGAAGAACTTAAGCCAGTGCCCTTTGTTCAGGCGGTCGATTTTAGCACAAACAATAAATACCTAAAATACCTTTTAATACCTGTGTTAATTGGTGTTGCGCTCTTTTTCATCAATGCGCGCATCATGCAGGAAGGAACCATGCGCTTGGTGCAATACAATAAGGAGTTTGTCCCGGAAGCACCCTTTGAGTTTGTCTTAGAGAATGACAAGCTTGAAGCGACGCAAAACGAAAGCATAGAGGTGGTACTAGGTTTAACTGGAGACGAAATTCCCCAAGAAGTATTTCTTACTGCAGATGGCAAACGCTATAAGATGGTGAAGAATGCTGCCGGGAAGCAGGTTTTTACCATTAAAAATGTTCAAAAAGATTTCCAATTTGCTTTTGATGCAGACGGGTTCAAATCAAAGGAATACGATTTTAAGGTGGTTGCAAAACCACTCATGGCTGGAATCAGCATCCGCTTGGATTACCCAAATTATACTGGAAAATCAAGCGAAACCCTCACAAACACTGGTGACCTCAATATTCCTGAAGGAACGAAAGTCAACTGGATAATTACGGCCCGAAATACCGATCAGGTCTGGTTGAGTTTTGCCGAGGAGGGCCATATGCCATTGGAAGAAAAGGCGAAAGGTAAGTTTGTGGCCCATAAGAACTTGTTTAAAAGCGCTACCTATTATGTTGGGCTCGGACGAGAGGAAGCAAGCAGTAATGATTCGATCCCGTATCATATAACAACCAATCCAGATGCCTTTCCAATTATTCAGGCTGAAGAGAAAGAAGATAGCATGCTGAATCGCGTGAACTATTTTGTTGGAGAAATTAATGATGATTATGGATTTAGTGCCTTGCGTTTTGTGTACCGTTTTGTAAAATCAGAAGACAGCAAAAAAGTAGGAAAAGGGGAGGAACTGGCGCTACCATTGAGCAAAGGAAAAAATGCCCAACAGTTCTTTCATGTGTGGAATTTAGCAGAATTGGGTCTTGCCCCTGGCGATAAGCTCGAATACTATTTTGAAGTATATGATAATGACGGGCTGCACGGTCCAAAGCGAGCAATCTCCCAAACGAAAATTTATGAAATAGCTTCTGCCAAAGAAATCGAGGAACAAGTTGAGAAGAAAACCGAGTCCATTAAGAAGGAGTTAGAAGATGCCCTGAAAGAAACCAAGAAACTCGCTAAAGACATACAAAAGCTCCAGCGTAAAATGCTTGAGAAGAAAACCTTGACATGGGAAGATCAAAAAGAGTTAGAGGAACTCCTAAAAAGGCAGGAAGAATTGCGCAAAGAGCTTGAAAAATTGAAGAAGGAAAATGAACGCACCAATAAAATGGAGAATGAGTTCAACCCGTTGCAAGAACAGCTTCTTCAAAAACAACAGGAATTAGAAAAATTATTTGATGAGCTTTTCTCTGAAGAGCTTCAACAAATGATGGAGGAGATGCAAAAGCTTCTGCAGCAAGAAAATAAAGACATGCTGAAAGAGGAGTTGGAGAAAATGGAATTGAGCGAGAAAGAACTCGACAAACAGCTCGATCGCATGCTCGAAATGTACAAGCGCTTTGAAGTAGAGAAGCGAATGGACCAGGGCCTTGAAAAATTGGAAAAACTAGCTGAGGAGCAGGAGAAACTAGCTGAGAAAACTGAAGAAGGCAATGAGACGCCTAAGGAACTCAAAGAAAAGCAAGACTCGCTCAATAAGGAATTTGAAGAACTCCAGAAAGACATGGAGAAACTGGATAGCCTGAACAAAGAACTAGAGGAGCCCATGGACTTTGACCAGCCTGAAGAAGAGATGGAAGACATTGAGAAGGAGATGGAGGAAGGTTCTGAGCAGCTTGAGAAGAAAGAGAAAAAGGAGGCAGCGAAAAAGCAGAAAGAGGCAGCGAAGAAGATGAAGGAATTGGCAAAAAAAATGAGCCAAGAAATGAAGGGGATGGAAATGGAGCAAACCATGGAAGACTATGAAACCCTTCGTGGAATTCTTGAAAACTTGATTCAGCTTTCTTTCGATCAGGAAGCATTGATGGATGACCTTGCGAAAACAAGTGGATATAATCCTCAGTATGTAGAGTTGGTTCAACGTCAGAAAAAGGTACGTGATGATGCCAGGATAGTAGAGGATAGTCTCTTAGCCCTCAGCAAACGGGCCCTCGTCCTCAAATCTTATATCAATAAAGAGATGGGCAAAATCAATGATAACTTAAATAAATCATTGCGACTCCTTGCGGCCAGAGAGGTACGCAATGCCACAGTTACCCAGCAGTATACCATGACCAGCATGAACAATTTGGCGGTCATGCTTTCTGAGATACTCAAAAACATGCAGGACGACATGATGAGCATGTCCGGTAGCGGTGGTTCTAGCTCAAAGAAATCCAAGCCAAAGAAAGGCGACACCAAAAAGATGAAGGAGATGCAAGAACAGCTGGGCAAAGAATTACAAAAGATGAAGGGTGAGCAAGAGGGTGGTTCAGAACCAGGCAGCAAAGAATGGGCGCAAATGGCAGCCAAGCAGGAGATGATTCGCCGTATGCTTCAGGCTATGAAGAAGCAAATGCAGGAGGAAGGAAACGGAAAAGAAGCCGGTGAATTGCAGAAAACCATTGACGAGATGGAAAAGCTCGAGAAAGATTTGGTGAATAAAAAGCTAAACCTAGAAACGATGCGTCGTCAGCAAGAAATTGAGACAAGAATGCTCGAACATGAAAGGGCGGAGAAGCAAAGAGAGCAGGATAATAAACGTGAGTCCAAAGAAGGAACCCAGATTGAAAGGCCTTTACCTCCAGAATTGGAAGAGTACCTCAGACAAAAGGAAAGGGAGAATGAATTATTAAAAACCCTCCCACCCGAATTACGCCCTTATTACAAGGAAAAAATCCGCGAATATTTCCGCAACATCAGCCAGTAGAGAAGCAGAATCTTGAGGTTAATGTCAGGGTCAAGGACATATCTCAGTCACTTCGACCATGTGCGCCGCAGCGAATGCGAAGGAGTAGCCTGTCGAGAAGGGGAAGGTTGAGCCCTTCAGATGAAAAATCGTCTCCCGTTGAGTATTTTTCGGGTCGTAATAATGGTAATGATGGTATTGTTCGTCCTCATTTAAAGACGTAAAATCTGGCGTATCTACGGTTGGCGTTTTGATGAAGGGTGGTTTTATGGATAGCCTCTATATCCGATGTATCTGAACCGGAATCGAGGCAGAAATGCACGCAGGACCACAAAAAAAAGCAACCCTTTCAGGTTGCTTTTCTATGAATAATATTAAACGAATTATTTCACCTTCGCCATGGCTAGGTCCATTTTACCGGTGCCTAGTGCGCGAAGCATTTTAGCATGGTTTACAACGGCAGAACCGAAACTCTTTTCAGAATTATAAGGAAGGTTAAATTCTTCCGCAGTTTGGCGTACAATCTTAGAAATCTCGCGGTAGTGTACATGCGAAACATTCGAGAACAAATGATGTTCTACCTGGTAATTCAGGCCTCCAATTAACCAGCTAAACCAGCGGCTCGTTGGAGAATAGTTTGTTGTGGTGATCAACTCATGCACAGCCCAGCTATTTTCAATTTTACCCTCGTCGTTAGGAAGTGGGTATTCGCAGCTTGGCATTACGTGTGCCGTTTGGAAAATCAATGCTAGAATGAATCCGCAAATAAATTGCATGATAAAGAAGCTGAGAATGATTATTCCTGCAAACCCAGGGTTCAAGACAATCGGTAATACAAGGATATATCCGATATAGAAAGCCTTCCAAGAAATAGAAATCATTAACTCTTTGCGGAAATTTTTAGGGCTACCCGTAAGTTTAAGGTCTTTGTAATGTTTCAAACGAACAAAGTCAGAAACGAATAGACGCAATAAAGTCATCAATCCATATAAAAACCAAGCATACAAATGCTGGAAACGATGGAACCAACGTAGTTTTTGATGTGGCGAAAAGCGCAATACAAAAGGCATGGCGATATCTTCATCAGCCCCTTCAATATTGGTAAAACTATGATGGAGAACGTTATGTTGAATCTTCCAAACGAAAGCGTTACTTCCAATAAGATTCATAGAATAGCCCATCCAATCATTTACTTTTTTGCTTTTTGAAAAGGCACCATGGTTTGCATCGTGCATTACGCTTAATCCAATTCCAGCCATGCCGAGACCCATTAACATCCATAAACTCATCATGGCCCAATTGGTTTCTACATTACCAAATAGGATGAAAAAGTAAGGTGTGAAATAAAGCGTGAACATGAAGATGGTTTTGAAAATCATCTTTTTATCACCAGTTGGTGTCATTTTGTTTTGCTGAAAATACTCATTAACTCGTTTTTTCAGCGTCGAGAAAAATTCCGCGTTTAATTCGTGCGAAAACTTTGGTTTGTTAAATGCCATAGTAAAATAAAGGCGCAAGATAACCTAATTTTAGCAATACAAAAAACGCCGCACGCCTTGGCCCCCATGCAATAGCGGCGAATCGTTGGTATACAAGGATTTGTCGTCGTACATGATTTTAATCAGGAATTGCCCAAGCAAGGATATATTCTTCAAAAAACTCGTAGGTGACTTGCAATCGGTGGGTTTCTAAGTCTTTGCGGATTTCTCCACGGAGCATCCCAAGTCCTTCAATTTTAACATGCAAATGTTCACGAAAATCGAGTTCGCCTTCGGGGTGGTATTTGAATAAAGCTTCTTTGGCCGACCACACAGTATGCATCCATATAATATCTTTTTCACCCTTCAATTGCTCTTTTTCATGTTCATTCATGAATTTATGTTGGATTCGCTCAATGCGCGGGCTTATTTTTTCTATGTCAATGCCAATTGGTGTTTTCGATAGCACGACGGCTGCATAGTCGCCAGCATGCGATATAGAGATATGGAGATGAGGAATCGATAAAACTGGTCTTCCACTGGCTAGGCGGTGCAGCTGGTAATTGTCTGAATAGCCCAATTCTTGTAAAAGTTCTTGCAAAAGTACCCGGGAGGCCAACCACTGGCGGGCCCTGGTATCATTAGTTATTTGAGTGGCTTCGGTAAAATGTAGAAGGCGTACTAGTTCCTCTCGGCTCTCTGAAATTTTCCAAAGACCGCTAAGACTATCACTTTTAATATATTTGTGCCAGACCTTGGGCATACAAATTTCAAAAATAGGCGAATTTAAGGGCCATCAGCAAAGTATCTATTCCATCACGAACATGGGCCATGGAGATTTTTTGAGTGTGGGTGGAGGAGGAATGCTCGTTAAGTGGAATAAATTGGAAAAAGATGGACATTTAATTTCCCGTATTCCAGAACCGATCTATTCCATTGCCTATCATCAAGAAAGAGGGGTGGCTGCAATAGGCACCCGGGGCGGAACTATATACGAAATTGAAATTGCCAATACCCGTCTCCTTCGTCAATGGACCGCTCACCAAGAGGCTATTTTCGACCTACATTATGAGAATGATTATCTTTTTAGTGCGGGTCATGATGGGCATCTAAAAAAGTGGGGAGGTGAAATAGCCGAGCCTTTGTTGGATATTCTTCTTTCAAACAAAAGCCTACGATGTCTACATGAAAACAAGGGATCTCTATGGATAGGTGGTTCGGAAGGTAAAATTTGGCGATTGAACGATGGTGATGATACGGTGTGCGAAATCCAGAAGGTTAGTGATAATTCTGTTTTTGCTATTGCCCGCATCGCTGATCAGCTAGTAACCACAGGCCGAGACGCCCACCTTCATGTATGGAAACGCATGGAGAAATTGAATGAAATTTCTGCTCATTGGTATACCGTTCATGCTTTAAGTCTCAGTCCGGATGGCCGCTACCTCGCCTCTGGCAGTATGGATAAAAGTATCAAAATATGGGATGCCAAAACCTTCGAATTGCTGAAGGTTATTGATCGGGAACGTTACGGCGCCCATACGAGTTCGGTTAATAAAATAGTATGGCTCAGCGATACTGAGTTCTTGTCTTGTAGTGACGATCGGTGTATTTATTTGTGGGAAGTGTCTGAGATATAAGAGGGTGAGATGTGAGACGTAAGACAAAAGAGATTCTGGCTCAAGGCTCAAGATATTAGATATAAGAGGGTGAGATGTGAGACGTAAGACAAAAGAGATTCTGGCTCAAGATATTAGATATAAGAGTGTGAGATTTTGAGAGGTAAGGCTTGTGTTTTTTGACACAAACGTGACAAATCAATAGTGTAAGTTTTCTCGGGATGAAGGAAATTTGGGTAACCAAATATTTCGAACCATGAATACGAATCACAATTACAAAAAACTATCCATTTATTCAAGAGGCCTAGAGCATGCGGCTAAAATCATTGAGCGGATTGATACAATTCGCCCCTACCGACTTGGAGAACAAATTGCGGCTTCTTGTGTGTCCATCCCAAGTAATATTGCAGAAGGTTCTCAGAGACTAAGTGAAAAAGAATTTATTCGCTACTTGACCTTTTCTAGCGGATCTGCTGCAGAATTGGAAACCCAATTAAACATCGTTCTTCTAGCCAAAAAGTACGAAGAACTCCCACTAGAAGAATGGATTAAAGAAACCGAAGAAATCAACGCCATGATTCGCGCCTTAATCCGAAAACTGCTATCCAAGAAAACCTCCACCAAATAGTTCTCAACCCCAAGAGCTAAGATTTAAGACCTAAGACGAAAGCCCCATGTCTTACATCTCATGTCTTACGTCTTACATCTCATGTCTTACGTCTTACATCTCATGTCTTACATCTCATGTCTTACATCTCATGTCTTAAATCTCCCGTCTTACATCTCATGTCTTAAATCTCCCGTCTTACATCTCATGTCTTAAATCTCC
>CAZUIT010000018.1:37441-57266 GCA_964620355.1 uncultured Burkholderiales bacterium
CGTCTTAATTCAAAAATCATAAATATCTTCGCGCCATGATTTTATCCGATAAACGTATCCAAGAAGAAATTGATAAAGGAAGCATCCTCATTGAGCCCTTTCGCAAAGAATGTTTGGGGACAAATTCCTATGATGTACACCTTGGTCGTTACCTAGGAACTTACGTGAATCGTGAGTTAGATGCTCGTGAGCATAATAAAATTGAAATCTTTGAAATTCCATCTGAAGGGTTTGTCCTTCATCCAGGAACCCTCTACCTTGGAGTCACGGAAGAATACACGGAAACCCATGAACATATTCCGTTTCTGGAAGGAAAATCAAGCACCGGCCGCTTAGGTATCGATATCCATGCTACTGCCGGTAAAGGTGATGTAGGCTTTTGCAATACCTGGACCCTCGAAATTTCCGTATCTCAACCCGTCCGCATCTATGCTGGCATGCCAATCGGGCAACTTATTTATTTTGTCGTTGAAGGTGAAATCGAAAATAACTACTCATCCAAAAAAGGCGCGAAATACAATACGCGCACAGTAAAGCCGGTGGAGAGTATGATGTGGAAGAATAAGTTTTAATTCGAGATTGAGAGGTTTCGAGATTGAGAGTAACGACAGTTGTGAGGATTGAGGTTCCGATAGTTAAATATTTCTAGATGGTCAGACAACTAGACAGCTTTGGGGCATCGTTTCCTTTTTAAGCCAAGTCAAACACCTAAGCCGAGCAAACAAACTGCGCCATTACTCAGGCGACAGCAACACCCTCCGTCTGCGTCCGCCGTAGCGTATGCGAAGGAGGAGCCTTTGCGCCTTCCGCGTCAAAATTAGGCCGAGCAAAATAGGCGTCGTCAAACACGACACCGCCAACAAATAAACCCGCACCACGACAGATACTTCCCCAACCATTTTGCCTATCTTTGCGGCCAGAAAACGATGAAAAAATATTGGTGGAAATATTTGGGTGCCGCTTTGGTGTTTTATACCATCATTGCCGGGCTCCTTAATCCTGTTCCTGAGCTCGTAATACTCAATGAAAGTATCCGGAATTTATACTTTCATGTGCCCATGTGGTTCTCTATGATTGTCTTGCTATTGGTATCCTTTATCATTAGCATTCGTTACCTCGGGTCGGGCAAAGCGTCGCATGATATATTGGCCACGGAACTAACCTATACTGCACTGCTTCTTGGCACATTAGGCATATTAACTGGCATGCTTTGGGCACAATTCACTTGGGGGTATTTCTGGACGAATGACCCGAAACTTAATGGTGTCGCAATAGGCATGCTCATCTATATGGGATACTATATTCTTCGCCAAGCAATTGAAGACCCAGAAAAGAAGGCCCGTGTTGGTGCTGTGTTTAATATTTTCGCCTTCCCAATATTTGTCGTTTTAATTTTTGTCCTGCCACGGATTAATGACTCCCTACACCCAGGAAATGGGGGGAACCCAGGGTTTGTTAGCTATGATTTGGATAGCGGAATGCGCGCTGTCTTCTACCCTGCTGTAGTAGGATGGATATTGGTTGGTGCATGGATTGCCAACCTGAGAACTCGTTTAAGAAAATTAGAAAATCAAGATGACTTGGATGTCTAAAAAACACAGAAGCCTTTTTGTTATGATGCTACTGAGTGTAGCGGCTAGAGCTCAAGAGGTAGAGATGGCTACAGGATTACGTGCCAGCGGAAAAATTTATGTGGTGGTGGCTGTTTTGGCTACCATTTTTACGGGTATCGTGGTGTATTTGGTGAGCCTCGATCGAAGAATCAAACGTTTAGAGAAAGAAGAAAAAGGATGAAACCGCGTTATATCATTGCCATAGTATTGATTGCTGTAGGGATTGCAGCCATTGTAAGTTTGTATGGAAATGCGTCGCAATACGTGACCTTTGAAACCGCTTCGGCCACCCCAGGTAAAGAGTTTCATGTTATTGGTGAACTCATGAAAGATTCATCCATGCATTATGATCCAGAAACAGATCCTAACCATTTGGAATTCTTCTTGGCAGACAGCACACATGAAGTGAAAAAGGTCATCTTCCACAGCCCAAAACCGGCCGATCTTGAACGTTCGGAAAAGGTGGTTATCATTGGAAAAATGAATGGGGAAAATTTTGAAGCGTCCAGCATCTTGCTGAAATGCCCATCGAAATATAATGATGGAACGCTCGAAGAAAGTGAATATAACGCGGTAGGCTCATGATGGATATCAGCGCATTCGCTGGCGAGCATTTGCTCATCGGTAATATTGGTAAAATCAGTATCTACCTGTCTTTTGCCGCTTCCCTATTTACCGTTTTTGCCTATGGATGGGCAACCTTCAACAAAGAAGACAATGAATTATGGCGCAAGATAGGTCGCATTGGATTTTGGATTCACGGCCTCTCTGTAATTAGCATTTTTGCAACGCTTTTTGTCATCATTCAACAACATTTTTTCGAATACCAATACGCGTATCAACATTCATCTGTAGAGCTGCCTGTTCGCTATATGGTCAGCTGTTTCTGGGAAGGACAGGAAGGAAGTTTCTTGCTATGGATGACTTGGCATGTGGTGCTTGGATGGATTTTGATGTACCGTGCGAAAGAGTGGGAATCTCCTGTGATGATGGTCATGGCGATTGCGCAGGTAATGCTCTCAACCATGCTTCTCGGAGTTGAAATTGCCGGAACGAAAATCGGGAGCAACCCATTTGTTTTGCTCCGTGATGTACAACCGCAAATCTTTAACCTTCCCTTTATTCAAATCCGTGGAGCAGAAAATTACCTATCTGGAATTCAGGACGGAAACGGGCTGAATCCGCTACTTCAGAACTATTGGATGGTAATTCATCCTCCCACCTTATTCTTAGGCTTCGCGGCGTGCATCGTACCTTTTGCCTATGCGATGGCAGGTCTAATGACTGGCAAGCTGAGTGAATGGGTAAAACCAGCCATATCTTGGACCTTGTTCGGAGTGATGATCCTCGGAACTGGAATAATTATGGGTGCCTTTTGGGCCTATGAGTCTTTAAGCTTTGGCGGATATTGGGCATGGGATCCAGTGGAGAATGCCTCCTTGATACCGTGGTTACTACTCATTGCCTTGAGTCATACACTCATCATATTCAAGAAAACGGGGAAAGCGCTTTATATCACCTTTATCTTGGCCATATTTTCCTTTCTGTTGGTCCTTTATGCGACCTTCCTCACGCGGAGTGGAATTTTAGGAAACACTTCTGTCCATGCTTTTACCGACTTAGGAATGAGCGGGCAACTTCTGCTTTTCTTCTTCCTTTTCGTCGCCTTGCCTAGTGTTTTCGCACTTCCAAATAACATACAGAAAATATCCTTTGTTGGACTTCTAGTAGCGGGTTCAGTATTAGGTATGACCAACGGCTATGTAGCTTATGTTCATATTCCTTTGATTGTCGTTACGCTTGCTGCTGTTTTCTATTCGGTATACAATCGTGTGCCAAAGGCCAGCCAAGCTGACGAAGAGTTGAGCTCTAGGGAGTTCTGGATGTTTATAGGTGCGCTGGTTTTTGTCATATCTTGTTTTCAAGTTATATTGAATACATCAATGCCCGTGTGGAATAATCTCTTTGGCATTGATAAAGCACCCCCTGTGGATGTGGTTGGCTATTACAACAAGTGGCAGATGCCAATTGCGATAATAGTAGGCCTATTGATTGGCTTCGGACAGTTTTTCAAATACAAAAAAACGGATTGGAAGAAATTCAGGCTACAATTATTTACCATCATACTTTCCTCACTAGGAACAAGTATCCTCTTGGCATTGCTCTTCGACTTAAAAAACCCAGTGATGATCATATTCTTGATTTCTTCGGTTTTTGCGGTGGTAGGAAATATTATTTATTGGGTACAAGTTCTAAAAGGCAAGTATAAAGTTGCTGGCGGCTCGGTGGCCCACATCGGATTTGGTTTAATGTTAATCGGAATTTTAAGCTCTGGTTCGGGCAAAAAGGTGATTTCAATTAACCAATCGGGAATGGTGTATAGCGAGAACTTCGATGAGGATGCAAATCGAGAACATATTCTGCTTATTAAGAATGTGCCCACCATGATGGGCGACTATGAAGCTACCTATGTTGGCGATACCACCATCGCTCCAAATACGTATTACAAAGTAAATTATCGCGGATTCGACCGCATGACCCAAACGTACACGGGTGACGATTTCTCCCTTCAACCGAATGCTCAAGTCAACCCGAAAATGGGCTTGGTAAGTAATCCGGATACACGTCATTATTTGAGTCATGATGTCTTTACACATGTCAGTCAAGTGCCAGATAAGGAGTCTGCAAGAAAGGCGCCTTTCGAACATTTTCTGACCCACGAATTGCGGATTAATGATACGCTTCATGTGCAGAACGGAGAAGCGATTTTGGAACTTGTTACTCCAAATGCCGACCGCACAGGACTTAACCTTCAAGATGCCGACCACGTTTTGATGGCGGAATTGAAAGTCATCACGCCGTTTGATACGGTTTATGCTCATCCTGTTTTTGCTCTCCATGGCGAGCAGTCTGTCAGCATTCCTGATGAATTACATGATCAAGGACTTCGTTTCAAACTTACCGACATCATCACTAACCCAGAAGATTTCTCGCAAACACGCTTCGTTATTGAAACAGCTGAGAAGCCACCAGTGAAAGATTATATCATCTTAAAGGCCATTGTTTTTCCATACATCAACTTCCTTTGGGGAGGTACGATTATTATGATTATTGGCTTTCTATTAGCGATTCTAGAAAAGTTTAAGAGGAGGTAAGTAGGTGGGTAAGTAGGTAGGTAGGTAGGTAGCGTGCCGTGCCAAGCGTACCGAAGTCGGCGGTCTGCGGGGAAAACTATGCGGTGTCAAACACCAAATCCAAGCAAAGAGATGGACGATCAGCCTCTTTAATGAGTGCAGGTCGGCGAGGACGCCAACCCGCTTGAACTTGTCTGGTTTTCCTGCCATCTGGCTGTCTGGCTGTCCGGCTGTCTCGAAACCTCGCCCACCAGAGTCTCATCGTCTACTTATCTCCCTTAATAGAATAAATTTAAAAATCTTACTCCGCATGCTGAAATTAGTGATATGCCCAGCGCCCATATCCTCTTTGCCGATGACGATGCAGACATTCTGTTCTCAGGCGCACTCGCCTTACGCCAAGCTGGGTATAAAGTAAGCACGCTCCAAGATCCCGAACAGCTCATTTCTTCCATCAAAAAGACCAAACCCGACCTCGTTCTTCTCGATATGAACTTTCGTAGCTCCATTCAAAATGGCAATGAAGGAATGTATTGGCTAAGACAGCTTAAAAAGAGTTTGAATATTCCTGTCGTTATGCTCACAGCCTATGGGGAAATAGAGTTAGCCGTTCAGGCCATGAAACATGGGGCCAGCGACTTCCTCACCAAACCTTGGGAGAACAATGTCTTGCATGAAACTATCGCGAACGCCTTGACTAGGAAGAAGAATGCTGTTTCGTCTGGCTTTCCTAATTCTGAAGGTATTAATGCCTTGATTGGTGCCTCGGAGAGTATGGAAACGCTAAAGCAAACCATCCGAAAAATTGCACCGACCGATGCCTCCGTTTTAATTATGGGAGAGAATGGAACAGGAAAAGATCTGGTGGCTCGGGCAATCCATGAACTGAGCAAAAGGAATAAGGGAGAATTTGTAGCAGTCGATTTGGGGGCTATACCAGACGGCCTATTCGAAAGCAACTTCTTCGGTCATAAGAAAGGAGCATTTACCGATGCCAAAGCGGACTTTTCTGGTCGTTTTGTTCAAGCGGACAAAGGCACCCTTTTTATGGATGAGCTAGGGAATATTCCTTTGCACTTACAAGCCAAATTATTAGTTGCACTTCAAAACAGAGCGGTTCAAGCATTGGGTGATTCCAAAATTCAGCAAGTAGATATTCGTCTGATTAGTGCTACCAATGCACCCATTGATCGTTTGGTGGCTGAGCAAAAATTCAGACAAGATTTTCTCTACCGCCTAAATACGGTCACCTTGCGCCTAGCCCCATTGAGAGAGCGGATGGAAGATCTACCACTTCTAGCCAATCATTTTCTATCGCAATATATTGACCGTTACCAGAAGCCGGGAAAAACTCTGAGCAAGGAAGCCACGAATAAGCTCATGAAACATCAATGGCCTGGCAATATTCGTGAGCTACAACATGTGCTGGAGCGGGCGGTAATTCTTTCGGAAAAGGATGAAATCACTGCTTATGATATTGAGGTAGAAACGACAATTCTTTCGCAAGACAGTGCAGCAGTACATGCTGGAACTTTGGAAGAGATGGAGAAGACAAGCATCGAAAAAGCCTTGCAAAAACACCGTGGAAATATTTCCGCAGTGGCCAATGAACTTGGACTCTCACGAGCTGCCTTGTATAGACGCTTGAGTAAATATAACTTGTAATATGCCTTGGAAGAACTTCCGACTGATGGGTTATATCCGCATTGCTGGACTGCTACTCACCATGCTCCTCATGATTTGGGTGTTTTTTGTCAAAGCATACTATTTCACCGCATTCATCCTGTTCTTTCTCCTCATCGTTCAGACCTATGATTTACTTCGATTTGTAGAACGTACAAACCGAAGAGTACAGCGCTTGATCGATGCTATTGAGAACGAAGACTTCTCAACCCAGTTTTATGAAGACATCAAGGGAGACAGTTTCCGTGACTTAGTCAATGCCATGAATGGAGTGATTCAGCGTTTTGGAGCCATTCGCCGTCAAAGGGAGGAAGCGCTACATTTTCTTCAAGCATTGATGGATCATGCGCCTGTAAGCATGTTAGTGCTTGACAAAGTCGGACATATTGAATTTCAAAACCGAGCATTTAAACAGATGATAGGAAATCGACCGATTCATCACATGGACGAGTTGGAAGAGGGAGAACCTGAATTGGCCAAAGCGCTCATTGCATTAGGTCATGATGATGCTAAAAACATTAAACTACACCGTGCCTCTGGACTAGAAAATAGAAGTTTACGCTCAACCCGATTCGCTATTTTTGGGAAGGTCTTAACTTTGATAAGCATCCAGAATATCAGCAGTGAACTCGAAACCCGCGAGCAAGAAAGCTGGCAAAAACTCATGCGGGTGCTCACACATGAAATTATGAACTCCATTACCCCACTCACTTCTCTTGCGGAAACGGCCGAAGTTTTACTCGAGCAAGATGCAGTGGAAAATAAGCCAGATATTACCCGGGCCCTTCAAACCATCCATCGCAGAGGAGAAGGACTTTTAAACTTCACCCGTGCCTACCGCAGCGTTGCCAAAACCACTGAGGTGAATTGGGAAAAAGTAGCGCTAGGTCCACTGCTTGAAGGAATCATCCATCTTCAATCTCCTGAAGCAGAAAAGCTGGGCTTGACGCTCAAACTCGAAGTTTCAAAAGACCTTCATATTGAGGCAGATCATAGTCTGCTCGAACAGGTTATCTTAAACCTGCTCCTCAATGCCATGCAAGCCAGCAAAGAAGGGGATACCATTCGCATATCGGCTCTACAAAAAGGCAACAAAATTGAATTACGCATCGAAGATCAAGGCACAGGGATTTCTTCAGACGACCTCGATAAAATCTTCGTGCCCTTTTTCACAACAAAAGCCTCCGGCAGCGGAGTCGGACTCAGCATCTCCCGTCAGCTCATTCGTCAAATGGGAGGGAGTTTGCGACTTGAGTCTAAAGAAGGTGAGGGTACAGGGGCTATTGTAAGGTTTTAGCAGTGCGAAGGGCTCAGTGCGAAGGGCAAAGGGCTCAGGGCAAAAGGCTCAGGGCTCAGGGTTAAAAGTTGTCGTTTATAAACGCTCCGCGCCCTGCGCTAACAGAGTAAAGTCTTTCGAAAGGAATTCAGTTGTTTGCTTAAAGAAAGCAGGGCTGGGTATAGTGCAGATCTTTCTTTCGATTCAATAATGTTATTGGCCTCCAAAATGAAAAGGATATTCACACATTCAAATACAGACCTTCGACTCATATTTATAAACCAAGCGAAATCTTTATCTGAGTCGGAACCGCTGCCCTCAGCAATATTGTTAGTAATGCTCATTGTAGCTCCTCGGAGTTGCTCGGCGAATTTGTAAAAATGCTTTTCATGCGCTCCTTCCGCTAGGTCGAGAAGAGGAATTGTAATTTTTATACCTTCTTTCCAAACGGTCAATTCTTCAAATCTAAAATCATTCATCCCACTAATTCCCTTAAGTTTCCTCATAGTATTCCTAGTCATTATTTTTTTTGACAGGATCATGACAAAGCAAGCTCCCCAGGACCACAGGGCGAAAGGCTCAGGGCAAAGGGCTCAGGGCACAGGGCAATGGGCTCCGGACGAAAGGCTCAGGGCTCAGGACGCAGGGCTCAGGATTAAAAGTTATCCTTTATAAATGCTCCGTACTCTGTGTTCCGTACTCTGCGCTCCGTGCTCCGTACTCTGTGTTCCGTACTCTGCGCTCTGCGCCTTGAGCTCTGCGCCTCACTCATACCTCAACGCCCGAACTGGATTCGCAGTCGCAGCTTTCAAAGACAACCCCATCACCGTCAAAGTAGCAACAAGCAAGGCAATAAGCGAACTCCATAAAAATGGTCCAAAACTGAGCGGATTTGAGAAGGCGAAGGATTCAAGCCAACGCTGCAAAAAATACCAGGCAGCAGGCCAAGCGATAAGGTTAGAAATGAGCACCAAGAAGATGAACTCCTTCGTAAGGTGCAACATAATATTCCCTGCTGAGGCTCCGAGTACCTTACGGATACCAATTTCTTTGGTGCGCAATTCAGTACTAAAGGAGGCCAATCCAAAGAGCCCTAGACAGGAAATAAAAACTGCGAGGATGGTGAAATAGCTGAATACTCGTAACATCTTTCCCTCTTTGATATAATTACGGTTCATAAAATCATCCAAGAAATAGGCCTCCAAAGGATGATTCGGCACCATGGATTTCCATTGATCAAGTATGGAAGCATAGCTGTCAAAGCCATCTTGCGACTTCACCTTAATCAATAAATTGGAGGTGTTCTTTGGTTGATACATCATTACCATGGGTTCGATCGGAGCATGGAGAGAAGCATAATTGAAATCCTGTACGACCCCAATCACATGTCCACGTATTCCCAGTCCATTTTCCATCTCCTTTCCTATCGGGTCTTCCCAGCCTAGGAAATCTGCACAAGCTTGGTTGATGATAAAGGAAGTACCAGCATCTGCGGCATTATTTGGGTCGAAATTTCGGCCATCTAGTTTCAGACCCATCATCGGAATAAAAGCATCATCTATAAACATGAAGCCCAAAATTTTATTCGAACGATTGGTAGCATGATCTACGATAAAGTAGAGCTTCCCGAAAATTCCGCCAGGCACCCTGGAGGCAGAGGCCACTTGGTCTACCTCTGCACGTTGAAGAAATTCGTTCTTAATCTTTGGCAGACTTGCTTGTACGACAGAATCCCCAGGGACGGGAATAACCAATACCCCTTCTTTATCGAAGCCGAGGTCTTTGTTTTTCATAAAGTCAAGCTGACTCATTACAACTATCGTGCTCAGAATCAGAGCAATGGATATGGCGAATTGCATAACCACCAATACACGGCGCAATGCAACCGGACCGAGATAGCGTTTCCATCCTTGCAAATGACTTTTCCCATTACTTTTCATGCCTATTACCTCGGAGGGTTCTACCGCGCTTAGAAAGAATGCGGGGTAGGAGCCGGCAATCAAGGCAAGAAGAACACAGATCAGAAGCAAGGCACCCAAAGTGTTTGGCTGAAGGATATCGCCATGGGTAAAATGCTTGTCGGTGAGGGCATTGAAGTAGGGGAAGAGAATTTCTACCGTGGCCAATGCAAAGATGAGTGCGATGAATGTATGAAGAAACGCTTCGGATAAAAACTGAAAAATGAGCTGACTGCGTTTTGCCCCAGCAACCATACGTATACCTACTTCCTTCGCTCTTTTTCCAGAGCGCGCAGTAGACAAGTTCATGTAATTAATGGCCGCAACAACGAGCAAAAACAGACCAACGATACCAAAAATTTGCAGGTAACGACGATTGGAATTTCCTGGAAAATCATAGCTAAACTCATTGGATAGATGGACATCCATGAGTGGTTGCAGAGCATAAGTCATGCTACCGTTCACTTCATTTTGTTCAATCCAAGGGTTGATGGAATTGGTATAGAAATTTTCGAATTTTTTAGAAAGTATACCCGCTTGTGCACCAGGAATCAGCTTCAGGTAATTGAAGGCCATCATTCGGAAATAATCGCCCATCACGCTCGCATAAAAACGGCGGTCTAAGCTCGATAAACTGATAATCATGGAATAGGGAAGCTGTGTTTCCTTTTCACCATCAATAAAAACAGCACTAATCTGATATGACTTTCTAGCAAACTTGAGCGACTTGCCAATGGCTTCTTCAGCTGAGCCAAAGTATTTGATGGCTACCTCTTTAGAAATAGCCATTTGCATGGGTTGATCCAAACAATGTTTCGAATCGCCTGCCACAAACCGATAACTGAAAAAGTTGAAATAAGTAGAGTCGGCAAAGCTCACCCCATCCTCCGAAAACATTTTCTCGCCATACCATACGCTCTGTTTTCCAATGTCTATTATTCGACAAAAAGCTTCGATTTCGGGATATTGATCCGCAAGCTCTGAAGCGGCTCGGAGCGAATTCATCGCTACACGGTCGGTTTGTCCATCCAGGATTAATACCGAATTTAGACGATAGATTCGTTCGGCATCTGGATGGTGAATATCATATTGAAGCTCACTGTTTACATAGAGGTAAATGAGAGTAGCGGCTGATAACCCTGCGGCCAAGCCAAGTATATGGATGAGAGAAACAAGGCGCTGCCGTATCAAAATACGCCAGCTGCTTAGGAGGTAGTTCTTCCACATTTTAGGCCTCCATTTCTTTTGAACGGTAATTCGAAGTAAACTCTTCGGATATTACCTGTCCATCTAGCATGTGAATGACCCTTTCAGCGCGCAAGGCGTGCTCTGGACTGTGGGTTACCATCAACACGGTGGCGCCTTCATCATGCAATTGTTCGAGCAATGCCATCACTTCCTCACCATTTTTAGAGTCAAGATTTCCAGTTGGCTCATCGGCAAGAATTAGCTTGGGCTCAATAACAATTGCACGACAAACGGCCACGCGCTGCTGTTGTCCGCCCGATAATTGTTGCGGGAAATGTTTGGCACGATGTGCAATGTTCAAACGTTGCATCACTTCTTCCACACGATGTTTGCGTTCACTAGTACTCATTTTTTGATAGATAAGTGGAAGTTCGATATTCTCAAAAACGCTCAATTCATCAATTAGATTAAAGCTTTGAAAAACAAATCCAATGGCTGATTTTCTTAATCGCGCTCGCTCTTTCTCATTCAGTTGGGCAGTTTCTTCTCCGGCAAAGAGATACGAGCCAGCACTTGGATTATCCAATAAACCTAAAATGTTTAGTAAAGTAGATTTTCCGCAACCCGAAGGACCCATTACCGAGATAAACTCTCCTTTTTTTACTTCTAGGGAAAGGGCATTGAGGGCCAGTGTTTCTACGTCTTCTGTGCGATAAACTTTACTGAGTTCTGAGATTTTAATCATGGTCGTTTGATTCGAGTACGATAATGTCTGCGTTTCCGAAAATAGCATAGGATGAGATAATTACCTGATCTCCGGGATGAAGACCGTCTAAAATTTCTAAAAAGTCTGGGTTCTGCCTGCCAAATGAAGTACTCCGTTTCAGCGCCTTGTTTCCTTCAAGCACGTACACCCAACTGCCACCGGTTTTTTGATAAAAACCGCCTCTCTTGAGCAGGAGCGACGGGGCAGGATCCCCCAGACTAAGTCGTATTTGCAGGCTCTGACCGTATTTCAATGCCGCGGGAGGAATGCTGTCAAATAGCAAATCCACTCGGAACTGTCCATTGGTCACCTGCGGGTATATTTTTTCTGTATGAAGGGTATAAGCTTTGCCACCAAACTGAATTTCGGCTTTCAATCCGGCCTGAACCCGACTGATATACAACTCATCCACCAAGGCATTCAAGCGATATCCTTTTTGTAAATCCACCTCTGCCACCTTTTGGCCTTTATTGATGGATTGTCCGATTTCGATGTCCAAGCCCGTGAGAAGTCCGGATGCTGGCGCTCTAAGTTCCAGCATATCCAGACTACTTCTCAAGGTTTCCAGGCTCTTTCGAATCAGGGACGAAGAAAACTGATAGTGCGAAGCCTGAATTTTTTGCACTGCTTGGTGATTGCTAATGGTTTGTTCTAGTAATGTTTTACGTTTTTCGAGACTCACAAAGGAACTTCGACTATTTTCAAATTCTTGCCGTGAAATCAAGGAGTCTTTAATTAAGGACTGATTCGCCACCCAGGTGATTCGCGACTGTTCGTATTCGTTCTCCAGACTAGCGAGTTGTTGCAAATAGTTGAAGGATGTATTCTCTACAGTAATCTCCGTGTTTCTCAAGTTATTAAGTTGGTCCAAAAGGGCCGTTTCGCGCTGCATGAAGTCAAGCTGTAAATCTTGATTATTCAGCTTAAATAGCATATCACCGGTCGTCACCACTTTTCCATCTTCTACCAACTTCTCTTGAACAATGCCGGAGGTCAAAGCAACCACTTGTACCGTTTTTAGAGGTTCCACACTTCCTGTGAGGGTAATATATTCCTCGAAATTTCCTGCTATGACTTCTGTGACTTCCACCTTGTTTTCATCAATTCTAAAGCTCGACTGTCGAAAAGATTGAGTCAATAGATAAGCAACAGCAAGAAGCATAAGTACCCCCGCCAACCAAAACCAACGCTTGGTCGACCGCCTCTCTGAACGCTCAATTTGCCTATCCATGCCCGTTTCTTAGAGAAGGAGGTGCCAAAAATGTAAACATCACATTATCAATATAATATAGTTTTGTTTGCGGGTGGCTATGTCCGTATTCGAACACTTCGGTAGATGAAAACGGACAGGTTTGGCATCGAGTAAGGGGCGTGGGGCTTTTTATAGATGGGTCACTGACTGCGTGCGCCGTAGCTGAAGAAGGAAGCGAATGAGTGGCGGCTAACAGGAACTTTAGATTCAGGAATGGCGCTACGGTCATTCGAAGAGAGGAGCTCCACCTAGGCTGAAAAAGCTCACACCTTCGCATACGCTACTGCGCACGCGGTACACCTTCGCATACGCTACGGCGCACGCGGTCTGCGCTAATACACCCTCTCAATCTCGAAATCTCGCACCCTCTCAATCTCGCCCCTGAACAACTACTGTCCGTTATCGCACACTTTTAATTCAAGGAGACTTTACTTAACCATCAGTGATACAATTAATTAGCTCATTGGCATTCCCCCTGCTTGACTAGGTACAAAAAAGAAAAGCCATGATAAATCACAACAAAATTTTCGTCCTGATTGCCCTCGGCGCAATGGCCTACTGGTGCAATCCCGTTCAAGCTCAAGAATCGATCTTAGTCCTCCATACCGAAAAAGGGCCTCATGATATCATTGGTCCTCAAGATAATGGTCCCCAAGACACCTCCACCACTGGCGGTGATACCACGGTAGGAACAACCTCCATCACGAAAGTGGAAGAAAAGGTTTCCGTTCGCATCTATCCAATGCCCGCCACGAATTATTTTATTCTAGAAACAAATCATCCATCCAACACAGCACGCTTCATTTTATACTCGCTGCAAGGCAAAGAACTTGTAGAGTTTGAAGCGAAAGAACGCGTTGATATAAGCACTCTTCCACGTGGTACTTATATAATTCGCGCGAAAGACGCCACTTTGGGGATACGCAGTGAAAAGGTGCTTTTGCATTGATTGTGTCTAGTTTTCTATTTTTGGCAGGATGCTTTTAGCTTCCTGCGAGCACCCCATGCTGTTTGAATGGGATCTATGACCATCGCCAAGAGACGCAAAGTTTTGCGTCCTTACGGGTACTTGCCATAAACCTAGTCTGGTTGTCTCGAAATCTGGTTGTCTGACATCTGGTAATCTGATAATCTGGCTGTCTCGAAACCTCGCAATCTCGAATTCTCGAAACCTCTATTCATAAATCACAAATAATAGTTTATCTTTGCACCGCAAACAGCAATGCCTCTAAATTGTAAGTTTGCCATCGCAACGACTCGATTATAGGGCTGCTCCAAAACCCGAAATATGATCGATTTCACCAACAAAATTATCGGCGACTCCCTCACCTTTGACGATGTCTTAGTTGTTCCCGCATATTCTGAAATTCTCCCCCGCGAAGTAAGCACCACCACTAAACTTACACGTGACCTTAGCATTAATATCCCGATTGTTTCTGCAGCCATGGATACCGTTACCGAATCCGGACTAGCCATTGTGCTTGCCCAGGTAGGAGGAATTGGCATCCTGCATAAAAACATGAGCATCGAAAAGCAAGCCTTGGAAGTGCGCCGTGTAAAACGTTCGGAAAGCGGAATGATTGTCGACCCGATAACTTTAAGTCCAAATGATACTATTGGCACTGCCTTGGAAATCATGAAGGAAAACAAGATTGGTGGAATACCTGTAGTAACAGCGGGAAAAAAGTTGGTGGGAATCCTAACCAACCGCGATTTGCGTTTCGAGCATGACCGCGGGAGATTGGTGAAAGATGTTATGACTTCAGAAAATATCGTGACTGCCCCAGAAGGCACCTCACTGCAAGAAGCTGAAGAAATTCTAAAACAATATAAGATTGAGAAATTACCAGTAGTAGATGACTATGGAGTGATCACCGGACTCATCACCTACAAAGACATTCTCAAACACAGCGATAACCCACTCGCCAACAAAGACAGCCTCGGCCGACTTATGGTTGGAGCCGCAGTAGGCATCAAGGCCGAAACCCTCGACCGCGTTGAAGCATTAGTGGCGGCAGGTGTGGATGTAATCACAATTGATACAGCCCACGGACATAGCATGTATGTGGCCCAAGAATTAAAACGAGTTAAGCAACAATTCCCCGACCTACAAATCATCGTAGGAAACGTCGCCACCGGAGCCGCTGCCAAACATTTGGTAGATGCAGGAGCCGATGCCGTGAAAGTGGGAGTTGGACCAGGTTCTATCTGTACCACCCGCATCATTGCCGGTATTGGTGTTCCTCAGCTTACTGCTATTATGGATGCCGCACAAGCATTAAATGGCACCGGAGTCCCAATCATCGCAGACGGAGGAATCCGCTACAGTGGAGACATCGTCAAAGCCCTCGTAGCAGGAGCTAGCACGATCATGGCCGGTTCCATGTTCGCAGGAGTGCAAGAATCACCAGGCGAAACCATTATCTACGAAGGACGAAAAGTTAAATCCTACCGAGGAATGGGTTCCATCGAAGCCATGAAACAAGGTTCCAAAGACCGTTACTTTCAAGATGCCGAAGAGGAAATCGCCAAGCTCGTACCAGAAGGAATTGTAGGCATCGTGCCGTTCAAAGGCAGCCTCAAAGAAATCGTCTATCAACACGTAGGCGGCATCAAAGCCGGTATGGGCTATTGCGGAGCACGCACCATCGAGGAACTTCAAAAGGCACAATTCGTACGTATCTCAGGAGCTGGCGTGAGAGAGAGTCACCCACACGATATTACGATTACTAAAGAGGCGCCTAACTACTCGCGCTAAAAAAGCATAGGGCTTTCTTCCTTGCCGTCATCCCGACCGAGCAAAACACTGGGCGTCTTCAACAATAAACTTCACGCGAGCGGAGGGACAAGGCAATCTAGCGTTACCATGCTCAGGGCTCAGGGCACAGAAGAGATTCACCTCCCTCTCATCTTTGCGGAATCTTTTTTGATCCCAGCGGAATCCTGCTTCAGACAATTAAACAGGCGAAAGCAATACTCCGCGAATTCCTTTTAATCTCACTCTCATCTTTGCGGAATCTTTTTTCATCCCAGCGGAATCCTGCTTCTGACAATTAAACAGGCGAAAGCAATATTGCACGGAACAGCGTGCCTCCCCTCTGTCTGAAGCAGGATTCCACAAGGATATAGAGGATTCCGCAAGGATAAAAAGATTAAAGGAAAAGGAGTTCAACTGGCTTATGCACTCCAAAAAATTAATCAGCCCATTTTAACCTTCTATCCGTCTCTCATCTTTGCGGAATCTTTTTTTCATCCCCGCGGAATCCTGCTTCTGACAATTAAACTGGCGAAAGCAATACTCCGCGAATTCCTTTTAATCTCACTCTCATCTTTGCGGAATCTTTTTTTCATCCCAGCGGAATCCTGCTTCAGACAAGGAGCACAGAGTACAGGGTAAGTGGTTGCCTCGCCCTGCGCCCTCCGCTCTGTGCCCTGCGCCGGTTCGCCCCTCCGAAGCAGCATTCCCAATTAACCTAGCGTCTCTAAATCCACCTGCAACCTTTTTTCGTATCTGTTGTTAAATACTTCTATTATGGAACTAGATATCTACAAGATTTTCTTCCGCGGAAAAAGCCACCGCCGCTTTAAGGCCAAACTATTTAACCTCATTACCGCCCTTCTTATTGGTGGCTTGTTTCTGGGATTTGTGATGCTAGTCCTTTATTTTATGAACAACGCATGAAGCTATTTATTTTCCATTCTTTGTCTTTAAAAACTTTCCTATATTCGTAAAAAATTTGCACTAAATAGGAAACTCCTCAAAGAATGAACTGGCATATGGACAACCCCCACAGACGATTTAATGTAGTAATAAGCGGATTAATAGCACTCAGTTTAGTTGGATTTGCTGGAATCTTGGCTTATTTCTTCAATCAGCTCAACTAATCTTCCTCCTTTCTTAGAATTGTACTAGATTCGCGCAAAAGCTTTCACTTTTGAATCAAAAGAAAATATTCCCCATACTCATTCTGGGATTGCTATTGGCACTCGCTTCTTGTGTGCCAAATAAGAAAATCATCTATTTGCAGGATGTAAATGAGACACTAGATACATTGTATCCAGTTCAACCGAATAATTATCTCCTCCAAAAAGGAGATGTAATTGGTATCGATGTTAAATTGGCAACGGATAATCCGCTGTTGCAGAATTTATTTCAACCGGTTCAAAACTCTGGGGCAAATGCTTCGATTCAAAGTGCTGGTGATTTTTATTATTTGACGGGTTTTGTTTTGGATGATAGTGGTTATGTAAACCTCCCAATTATCGGCAAAATTAAGCTTGACGAACAGAATATTTTCGAGGCAAATAATACCGTTCAGGCAAGTTTCAACGAATACTTAACCGATGTGTATGTGGTCGTTCGGTTTGGTGGGATGAGGTATTCTGTTTTAGGAGAAGTTAAAAGGCCTGGGAAATTTCTTGTGCTCCAAAATCGAATGACAATTTTTGAGGCCTTATCAAATGCAGGAGATCTTACAGAATTAGCCAAAAGGGATGCGATTACAATTATGCGCCAATATCCCGACGGTACGCGCATCCATAAATTAAATTTATTGGATGAAAGGGTGATTTCTTCTCCCTATTATTATATTCAGCCTAATGATATAATTTATGTAGAACCCCTACCAATTCGTGCACTTGGAACTGGTACAACGGGTTTTCAATCTTTAGTTTCCGTATTGTCGATTCTATCATCGACCATTATCATCGTTTATTATATCAGCAAAACCTAAGGTATGCGCAAAGAATCTGAGCAAGGGAGTTTTCAGGAAGAGGATGCCAGTATAGACTTAAAGTCACTTATTTATAAAGTACTTGCCTTTTGGCCAATAGTAGTTGCCGGGGTAATTGTAGGATTAGCCTCAGCCTTTTTGGTTAACCGCTATACTTTGGCCACTTATGACGCCGAAATTACGATTTTGGTAGACGATGGTAGCAAAGGTGCCGCGGGTCCAGAACAATTAATGTCTGCCTTAGGGTATTATAACCCACGTCTTACTTTTGAAAATGAAGTAGTCAAAATTAAATCGACTACAATGACCAATAAGGCATTGAATGAATTGGATTTTGGCGCGAGCTATTTCGTTCAAGGTCGCGTACTTCGAACTGAAGTGTATGGCGATGATGTCGAAGTAAAATTGGTCTATGACAGTATCCCGAATTTTATGGAAGATGTCCAATTGGACATTGAATATGCAAACGATGGCCAGTGGAGTTTGGAGAATAAGGAAATGCTTGAAGAGCTGTGGGACACCACCTTGCAATCACACTATGCTTTTGATCAGAATATTGGCTTCCATGGCTTTTATTTTCGAATCTTGAAGCTACGAAATGTGGAAGCGCCTCGGCAATTGTCCATTTCATTTAATACAAAAGAAACACTACTAAAGGCATATGGTGAAGCATTGACGGTTGAGCCTCTGGCAGAAGGGTCGTCGGCTATATCAATTAAGCTCAAGGGTCGCAATCAGATGAAAATGCAAACCTATCTGAACGCGCTTGCTAAAACATATATTGACGCTGGTTTAGCGGAGTCAAAGGAGAAATCCGAAAAAACCATCACCTTTATTAACGAACAATTACTGATTATTTCTGATAGCTTAAACGTTGCGGAAAACTTACGCGAGAAGTTTCATTCAGCTAACAGAATTACAAATATTGGCGATGAGGGCTCTCGGATTTTTGAGAAACTAGATGCCTTAATTACCAAAAAATCGCTCATAGAATTACAAATTAGGTATTTGAATTTTTTAGATGAGTATGTTGAAGGAAAACGACTGATCGACGACATCATCGCTCCGTCGGCAATGGGTGTTGAAGATCCTGTTTTAATAGGATTGGTAAATGAATTGATTAATCTCAATTCTAAGAGACAACAAATGCAATCAGGGATTATCCATGATGGCACCATGTTGAATGGGGTCAATGCCCAGATAAATTTGTTAAAAAAGACCTTGAAGGAAAATGTTAAAAACCAAAAACAAGGCACTCAAATTCAACTAGAGGAAGTTGAACGGCAAATTCAATCCTATGATATTGAAATTGCCAAGTTACCAGAAACGGAAAGAACATACTTAACAATTGAAAGAAAGTATTTGCTAAACGACGCCTTATTTACTCTATTACTTGAGAAAAAGGCCGAAAGTGAAATTAATAAAGCCTCAATTGTCGCACAGAATAAAATTATTGATTACGCAAAAGATTTAGGTGTTATCTCGCCGAAAAAAGGCCTGAATTACGCCATTGGTCTTTTCCTTGGACTTTTTATGTCCATAGGTGGTGTAATGATGTTTGGATACTTCGATAACCGAGTTCATAGTCTTGAAGAAGTTCAAAAATTAGCGAAAGCAAATATTCTGGGCTTAATCGGACATAGCCTAAAATCAACGAATCTAGTGGTATTGGATCACCCGAAAACGAGTATCTCAGAATCGTTCCGAGCGATACGAACAAACTTGCAGTATTTGTCGGTTGACAAGGCCAATAAAATAATCTTGGTAACTTCAAGTATCTCGGGGGAAGGAAAAACCTTCTGTTCCATGAATTTGGCTTCCATATTAGCGCTAGGTGAAAAGAAAACAGTTTTGCTCGGTTTAGATTTACGTAAACCAAAGATCTTTGACGATTTTGAATTAAAAAATGAACTTGGGGTGGTTAATTATTTAATCGGTCAGGCAGATTTGGATACGGTTACACACAAGACCAAGAATCCAAATCTATTTGTGATTCCATCTGGTATTACACCGCCAAACCCTGCTGAGTTGTTGATGAGCAAGCGATTCGAAGTGCTGATTGCAGAGCTAAAAGAGAAGTATGATTATATTATCATGGATACTCCGCCAATGGGCTTGGTTGCGGATGCCAATGATTTGATGAAATATGCTGATGTTGGAATTTATGTAATTCGCCAGTCTTATACACGGAAACCAATGCTTATTTCTTTGAACTATATGGA